>NC_013517.1:1262526-1893789 GCF_000024405.1 Sebaldella termitidis ATCC 33386
CCTATGTAAGCACGTAGTGCAGATATATTCTTACAGTATTTTCCCATATAGCTTGTCAGAATATCCAGCATAAGATCCTGCCCGCAGACTATAAATTCGTTGCTTGCGGGAACCTTTGCAAGACCGCCGAAAGTATCGGTATATAAATCCGAAAGAGCAGTATTTTCTTTTCTTCCGGGATTTTGTATTTTTTTTGAATTTTCAATATAGGATTCCACATCTTTCAGGGTAAAGCGAACTTTTCTTCCGACCTTGTAAGAATTAAGCTCGCCTCGTTTTACCAGTTCATAAACTGTATTTTTGGCAATTTTCAGTATATCTGCCACATCCTGCACAGTAAGAGCCTTAGTATTATCCATATAATCCAACCTTTCCCCGTGAATAAGTTTTTTATTTATTATAGCTTTTTTGGGGGTTAATTGCAATTATTTGAGTATTGCGCTCTTGACAAATTATTCTTTCCTAACTATAATGTATTAAACGTAACGAAACATGACGAAAAGTGATGTAAGATTATGAGAAGATAGATTTAATAAAAGGCGGAGGCTTATTTAATGTATGAGGCAATATTATTATCATTGAAGATTACGGGGATTTCAACGTTAATAACCAGTTTTCTGGGTATTATTACAGCGTATATTTTTAATAAACATGATTTTAGAGGAAAAAGCATACTGGAAACATTATTTCTTATGCCGATAGCACTTCCGCCCACAGTGGTGGGTTATTTGATAATGCTCGGAATCGGCAGAAAAAGTGTATTTGGACAGTTTTTATATAAAAATTTTGGTATAAATATATTATTTACCTGGCAGGCAGCATGTATAGCAGCAATAGTAGTGAGCTTTCCCCTGATATATCAAAATGCAAAAAATGCTTTCAAATATGTGGACGAGGATGTAAAAGATGCGGCAAGAGTGGATGGTGCCTGTGAGCTGAAGCTTTTTTGGTTTATAATAATACCGATAGCATTAAACGGGATAATCGGCGGGATTATACTTGCATTTGTGAGGGCATTGGGTGAATTCGGTGCTACACTGATTGTGGCAGGGAATATTCCGGGTCAGACACAGACAATACCGCTCCTAATATATTTCTCTATCGGAAGCGGAGATAACAAGACAGCTAATATGCTTGTAATACTTATTATGATAATAAGTATGTCACTTGTTTTGATAACTAACAGACTTCTGAAAAGAGATGAAACACCGAAGAAAAGTTCGGAATAAATCTGGTAATAAATTAATAATATAAAGGAGAGTAGGTATAATGAAAAAATTATTGGGGATATTGCTGATGCTGGGTATTGTAATTCTGACAGCCGGGTGCGGAGGCGGAAAAGATGCGGCAGAAACAGCAGAAAAGCCGGCAGCGGAAGAAAAAGAACTAACTGTAAGTATTGCTGCGAGTACTAAAAATGCAATTGATGAAATAGTGAAAAATTATGAGAGTGAGAATCCCGGTGTAAAAATAAAGATTAATTCAGGTGGTTCCGGTACATTGGAACAGCAGATTACCGGCGGGGCTCCAGTAGATATATTTTTATCGGCAAGTAAGAAAAATATGGATAATCTGGAAGAAAAAGGTTTTCTTCTGGAAGGGACAAGGCAGGATCTTCTGAAAAACAGTCTTGTATTAATAGGAAGCAGTGATGTAAAAGATAAGATAAAAGGTATAGAGGATCTGAAAGCCGGGGGAGTGAAAATAGCTTTAGGAGAATTAAATACAGTACCTGCCGGGAAATATGCAAAACAGGCTTTTGAAAAATTAGATATGTGGAATGAGATAGAGAAAGAAGCCATTTATCAAAAAGATGTAACAGCAGTACTGACTATAGTAGATTCAGGAGAAATTGAAACAGGAGTGGTATATTCTTCAGATGCCCTTACTTTGAAAAATGGATTTATAATAGAAGAGTTTGCTGCAGATACACATGATGCTGTTGTATATCCGGCAGCTATTATAAAGGAAACAAAAAATAAAGAGGAAGCGGAAAAATTCTTGAAATATCTTCAGAATGATGCCTCAAAAGAAATATTTGAAAAATATGGTTTTAAGCTATAAATAAAAGTGAAAAGTTAATTCTGCCTCTTAGCAGGTATTAATTATATACAGTGTAGGTGCTGTATTCCGGATTCAAAATTATTTTTTTCTTCTGGAATATCTGCACCTTATTTTTTGAAAAACAGAATAAATAAACATAGGATTACAGCAGAAAATAAAAGGACTTTAATAAAGAATATTAATAGTTCTTGACAAAGTCGAAATATTAGTGTATTATATTCAGGTCAATTGAATAACAGGTTACGGTAGAAGTAGAAACTTTGTTTCTCACCTTGATGTCCGTGTATAGTTAATTATACATGCTGGAATATGTATTATTCTGAGATATCGGGGTAAATGATTATGTTTATCTTATTTTTATATGAGAGATAACAGGGTTTTCTATTACCCTGTTTTTATTATTTTTTAGGAGGTGTTCTATATATTTAAAGGAACTAATAAAGATACTACAAGAATGAACGAGGGAATAAGAGCAAGAGAAGTAAGGGTGGTATCTGATGATGGTGAACAATACGGAGTTTTGACGCTTAAAGAGGCTTTGGAAAAAGCACAGGAGGCAGGAATGGATCTAGTAGAGATATCTCCGAATGCCAATCCGCCAGTATGTAAAATAATGGATTATGGGAAATTTAAATATGAGAAAACAAAAAAAGATAAGGAAAACAAAAAGAAGCAAAAACAGGTTGTTACAAAAGAAATGAGAGTAAAACCTCATATTGATACTCATGATAGAGATACAAAAATTGCACAAATCGAAAAATTCCTTGAAAAAGAGTATAAAATAAAAATCAGTCTGAGATTAGCAGGAAGACAAAAGCTATATGCAGATCAGGGAATAAAAGTACTGGACGAACTGGCTGATCATTTTAAAGATAAAGCGATCATAGAAAAAAAATACGGGAAAGATCAAATACAGAAATTTGTTTTGCTTTCACCCAAAAAATAACAAATAAGGAGGAATGAAGCAATGCCTAAAATGAAAACTCATAAAGGTACAAAAAAGAGAGTAAAAGTTACGGGAACAGGAAAATTTATGTTAAGACATTCTGGAAAAAGTCATATACTGACTAAGAAAAGCAAAAAAAGAAAAAACAGACTGGGTAAAGATATAGAAGCACCTGTTGGAGGAAGCAGAAAAATAGCTAAGTTATTAGCAGGACAAGAAGGAAGATAAATCGATAAGGAGGGAATAAAATGCCAAGAGTAAAAACAGGAATAGTCAGAAAAAAAAGACATAAAAAGGTTTTAGCGGAAGCTAAAGGTTTTAGAGGGTCTAGCAGAACTAATTATAAAAAAGCAAATGAAGCTGTAAAGAAAGCAATGGCTTACGCTACAGAGCATAGAAAACTAAAGAAAAGAAAAATGAGAGAATTATGGATAATCAGAATAAATGCAGCTGCAAGATTAAACGGATTATCTTATTCTAAATTTATGAATGGTCTAAAAAAATCAGGAATCGAATTAGACAGAAAAGTTCTGGCTGATCTGGCTGTAAATAATGCAGGAGAATTTGCAAAATTAGTAGACCTGGTAAAATAATATAATATTTTAGGGATAATATATAAATAGGTACCTTGGCAATATTAGATATTTAAAGTCTAAGTTCGCCAAGGTATTTATATTTTACAGTCTTTCTTATGGCCTGTGTTTGGACTCCTGCCAAAAGAGCAGCATTTTAATAATAACTGAAAAAATAAAGAAAAATATGTTATAATTTGTTTTTATAAAAAAATATTATATGAATCTTTAAGGAAATGAATTAAAAATATATTTTTTATATATTGAAATTTAAATATTTATATATTGATTTTTTTTAATTTTTTTTATTAGAGTAAGAAGAGTACCTTGAATTTTTTATGTAAATACAGTCTGGATTTTTGTATCATGTGAAATATATTATTTATATGGTAAAAGCTATTAAAATAGTTAAAAATAATGTTCAAACATGATATAATGATTGTATTGTGCCGATATTGCATTTTGTATATGATTAACTGAATACTGCGGTTTAGCTGATATTTATAGGATTTGGCAGAAGCGGGCAGGCAAATTTACATAAAATAAAGCAGGGTGAAATACTTTTTTAATTAAGTTATATCTTTTTGATATATGCTTTATTTGAAAATAATCAAAAATTATGCATTTACACTGTACAAAAGAAAATATAAAAAAATACAGGTGTTTTATTTTTGAAAATTGGTAATTTTTATTGACGGGGAACGTAATTCAATAATTGTAAAAATACTATTTTTATGATAAAATAATTTGAAAATTTATTTAGGAGAAAAATAATGAATAATAGTAGAAGAAAGATGCTTCGGGGAACTATTTTTACTACTATCGGACTGATAGTCCTACTATTGCTTTTATATAAAAAAATATTAATATATAAAAATGACAAAATTGAAGAGAATGCACTTCTGTCAATTTTAAATTTATTTGAGATAACTTTTGGTAAAATGCTGCTGTTTGCAGTGTTTTCATTGATTTTTTTCGGATTGGTTAATATATACACAAGTAAATCAAAAGTAAAAGTAGATAAAGGAAAATTATATTCTTATATAATTTTATTCTTAAGCATGTCGCTGTATTTTACGCAAAAATATATTGCTGCAAAGCTTCCGGATAACTTTTTTGAATCGGGGAGAAAATTGCTTGAAATAGGTTTTAACGTTAACAGATATCCGAACAGCGGCGGTCTGATCGGGAGTTTTCTGGCTTTTCCGTTTTATAAAATAATTCATTTCGGAAGTATTTCTGTTATTCTGCTTATAATGATTGTTTTGTCGGTATTATTTCTTTTGAAAGATTTTATTGCTTTTGGAGTTATGCTGATCATAGCATTAATAAAATATTACAGAAGTGATGAATACAGGAAAAAGTCAAAGATATTAAAGGCAAAAAAAATTATAGAAAAAAAAGAACAGCAGAATATGCGTCTGGATAAAAGAGAAGAATTAAAAAATAAAATTATAAATGCAAGAAAAGAAAAGCTGAGTTTTGAGCTGTCAAGAAAACCTAAAGCAGAAACAGAAGACGGAGAAGAGCACTACAGCAACTCCGAGCTGGAAAGAAAGCAGAAGGAATGGCTTGATTATCTCGAAGAAATAAGAAGAGACAAAGAACGCAAGAAAAAAGCAGAAGCTTTCGGACTGACAAGGAAAACAGCACAGCCTCATGAAGAAAGCAGCAAAGCAAATATTGAAGAAGAAAAAGAGAATGTTTCTCCGATAAAAACAGTACATAGCTTTCATGAAGAATTTGAAATACAGAAGGAGCAGGATAAAATTCAGGAAATGCCGGGTTCTTCGGAAGAAATTATCCAAAATAATGACTTTTATAATGAGAGTCAGAGTATACAGGATCAGTTTATGGAAAATGAACTTATTGAAGAAGAGCTGAATGAAAGCATACTCATGAATGAATTGGATATTACGGAAATATCGGACAATGATATACATAATACACCTGCACCGGATCATACGGTGCAAGCACAGGAAACCAGACAAGACAGTGCAAATAAATATGAAAAAATGCGTATTCATTCTCTGGAAAAAGAGATGCCTCCTGTACAGAAGACTTTTTCTCCTGAGACACTTATTCAGAAAGAGACAAAGAATAATGAACAGACGGGCGGACAATACGAACAGGAAGAATTTCATAAAGTCTCCATTGATGATATATTTGTGCAAAGAGAGCCTGATGAAAATAAAAGAAGAGAAATGGAAAAAATTATTCAGGAAAATGTGGCTCATCTGGAATCAGTATTAAAAGAGTTCGGAATAGACGCACAGGTGGTGGACTATCAGAGAGGACCGACAATAACAAGGTATGAACTGGTAATACCGAAAGGTATAAGAGTAAATAAAGTTACAGCACTGGCAGACGATATAGCAATGAATATGTCTGCGGAAAGTATAAGAATAGAGGCACCGATACCGGGGAAAAATACAATAGGAATAGAAACACCCAATAAGGTAAAGGAGCCGGTTTATTTCTCAAATCTGATAAGAAACAAGGAGCTTAAGGATCCAAAAACCCTAAAAGTAATTTTGGGAAAAGATATAGTAGGCAGAGACAGAATAATAGATATAGCAAAAATGCCGCATCTGCTTATAGCCGGTCAGACCGGTTCGGGGAAAAGTGTGGCGGTAAACACAATGGTAGCTTCCCTGATTGCCAATAAATCGGCAAAAGATGTAAAATTCATAATGGTAGATCCTAAAATGGTAGAATTAATGCCTTTTAACGGAATACCTCATCTGCTTCTTCCGGTAATAATAGATCCTAAACAGGCTTCTATTGCGCTGAAGTGGGCAGTAAGCGAAATGGAGAACAGATACAGAACATTAATGGAAGTGGGAGTAAGGAATATACAGAGTTATAATGAGCTGGGCGGCATGGAAAAAATGCCATTCATAATTATAATAATAGATGAGCTTGCAGATCTGATGATGGTGGCTGCCGGAAGTGTGGAAGAGTCAATTGCAAGAATTGCACAGAAGGCAAGAGCAGTAGGAATACATCTAGTGGTAGCAACACAGAGACCGTCTACAGATGTAATAACAGGGATGATAAAGGCAAATCTGCCGAGCAGAATATCATTTGCGCTAAGGTCGCAGATAGATTCAAGGACAATTTTAGACAGTCCAGGAGCGGAAAAACTTCTCGGAAAAGGTGACATGCTTCTTTTGGAAAATGGTTCGTCAAAGCTGGAAAGGATACAGGGAGCATTTATTTCAGACGAGGAAGTGCATAAACTTACTACAGAGTTAAAAGCAAATTATAGAACTGACTATAATGAGGGAATATTGTTTGAAATGGAGAATGATATAGAAAAAGACGAATTATTTAATGAGGCAGTAGATGTAATAAGACAGGAGGGGAAAGCATCAATTTCTCTGATACAGAGAAAACTGAAAATAGGGTTTAACAGGGCATCCAGAATTTATGAACAGCTGATGGACTGTGGGGTAATTAATGAAGATAAACAGGTAATGATGGATGAAGAATAGAATATTACATTAAAATTCATGGAGGGAAAAATGTTTAAAATTAAAAAAGTAATGAGAAGTTTTGTAAAATCCGCATCTAAAGATGTAGGGATCGACCTTGGAACGGCAAATACAGTAGTATACGTAAGAAATGAAGGAATATTAATAGATGAACCAACATACATAGCAATAAATTTGAAAACAGAAAGTATAGAGAACATAGGGATAAAGGCAAAGGAAGTAATAGGGAGAACAGCTTCCCACACAAAAATCATAAGACCTCTGAAAAACGGAGTAATATCAAATTATGAAATTACAGAAAAAATGCTTGAAAGATTTTTGAATAAAATAAAAAAAGATAAATTCCAGAGTGCAAGGGTAATTATCTGCGTTCCAAGCGGAGTTACACAGGTGGAAAGAAGAGCTGTAATGGACGTGGTAAAGGATTCCGGAGCTAAAGAGGTGTATCTGGTGGAAGAGCCGGTGGCAGCAGCAATAGGAGCAGGTATAGATATTTTTGAGCCGAAGGGTCATATGATAATCGACATAGGCGGCGGAACTACAGAGCTTGCATTTATAGTATCGGGAGGAGTAGCTTACTCTACTTCCATAAAGGTGGCAGGAGACAGATTTAATGAAGATATCATAGATTTTATAAGACAGAAATATAACCTTCTTATAGGAGAAACAACAGCTGAAAAACTAAAGATAGATGCGAGCAATTCTTCAAGCGAAAAGGAGCTTTTTGAAATAAGAGGAAGAGAGCTGGTAACAGGGCTTCCAAAGAGTATGAAAGTACATGGTCATGATATAGATGAAGCTATTACCAGAGATATAGATACTATTATAGAAACTGTAAAGCTTGCCCTTGAAGGAATAGAGCCGGAAGTATCGGCAGATATCTATGAAACAGGAATATTTCTTTCAGGCGGCGGTGCAGCTATAAAGGAGCTCACAAGAAAGCTGGAGAAAGAATTCAATCTGACTGTAACAATAGCAGATGAGCCTATTTACGCAGTAATAAAAGGAATTGCAATAATACTTGAAAACTTTGCTATGTATAAGAATGTTATTATTTCATCACATTCAGAATATTAATAGCCTGCATTCAGCATAAAAAAAAATTTTTAATGCCGAATTACTTGAATATTGCAGATTCGGATTTTATGTTTTCAAATTCTGTTTTAAACATTCTTATTATTAAAATATTAATGCTTTTAAAACGGCAGACAGCTGATAATGTCAAAGCATTTGTGCCCTGCAGGCTTATTTGGCCGGGATATGAATAAGATAAGGCACTAATACTTTGCCGGAACTGAAAGTACATTTTAAACAGCTGAAATTGTCAGGAAATTTATTTTCTGCGGCATATTTTGAACATAGGATCCGGTATTAGAGCATAAAATTTTTCAGGAGGAAAGAGATATGCTTGATTTAAAAAATAAAATAGAAGCACTGATTTTTCTTTCAAAAGAACCTTTGTCAATAGATGAACTAACCAAATATTTTAAACTTGAGAAACAGCAAATAGAGGAAGCGGTTGATGAGCTTAAGGAAGATAAAAAAAATACAGGGATAAACCTGAAAACAGATAAGGAAATACTGAGTTTTGTTACTAATCCTTCCTGCGGTGAAGAGATAAAGAATTTTTTTCATCCTGAGATGAAAATAAAAAAATTATCAAAATCAACTATGGAAACATTGGCAATAATAGCATATAAGGGACCTATTACCAAAGGAGAGATAGAGGTCATCAGGGGAGTGAGCGCCGAGAAAGCTATCAGTAATCTTTTGGAAAAAAATCTTATATATATTTCGGGAAAGAAAAAGTCTATAGGAACCCCAAATATATATAATGTAACTGAGGATTTTTACAGTTATCTGAATATAGATAAGGAAGAAAATCTTCCCGGTTACGAAGAGTTCAGGAAAATAAACCTGTTAACTCAAAAAAGTGCGGTAAGCGAAGACGAGCCTGAGGTTCCTGAGGTAATAACAAACAGTAATCAGAATAATATATTAAAAGAAAACGAGGAAAATAATGAGATTAAATAAATATATAGCCGAAAGCGGTTTTTGTTCAAGAAGAAAGGCAGATGAGCTGATATCTCAAAACAGGGTAACAATAAATAAAGATACAGCTAAGCTGGGAATGGAAGTACGTGACGGCGATATAGTAAGGATAGACGGAGAGAAAATAAAGGTGGATACAGACTACGAATATTATCTTCTGTATAAGCCTAAAAAAGTAATATGCACTAATTCTGACAATTTTGCCAGAAGACTTGCAGTAGATTTTATCAGATCCAAAAAAAGACTTTTTACATATGGAAGACTGGATTATATGACAGAGGGAATTATCCTGGTAAGCAATGACGGAGATACTTATAACAAGGTTATGCATCCCAGAAAAAAGCTTTTCAAGACTTATATAGCGAAACTGGACAAGCCTATTGAAGATAAAGACCTTGCCAGACTTGAAAAGGGAATACTTATAGACGGTCAGAAAACAGCTCCTGCAAAGATAAAGAAAACAGATGATGCAGAAGTAAAGGTTTCTATATTTGAAGGAAGAAACAGACAAATAAGAAAGATGTTCGAAAATCTTCACTATAATGTAAAAGAACTGAAAAGAGTAACAATAGGGGAATTTAAAATCGGGAATCTTAAACCCGGGGAATATAGAAAGCTCACTGAGGATGAGATAGAATACATAAAAAATTTATAATATCAGGTGATAAAGAAAATGACAAGTATTTTTTTAGTGGACTTCGATAAAACGATATCCTTTAATGACAGTACAGATGTAATAATGCGAAAGCATAATCCCGAGTTTTTGAAAAAAGTAAGGGAAAGATACAGAAATAAACAGGTGGGAATAATGGGATTCATGAAATCCTGTCTGGAATCTCTGGAATTATCCGAGGAAGAATATGTAAAATCCCTTGAGGATGTGAGAATAGACAGAACATTCAAAAAATTTCTGGAAAGCGGTCTTGATTTTAGAATAGTAAGTGCAGGGACAAGAACCAATGTAACCGGGTCACTTCTAAAGGAAGATATATTCGTGGATGAAGATCTGATTATATCAAATGAGTTAAAATTCAAGGACGGAAAAATAAAAATGGAATTTCCTTATGTAGATGAAGAGAGATATTTTGGACTGGACAAAAGATCTCTTGTTTTGGATTATAAAAACAACGGGAAAAAGGTAATTTTCGTAGGCGACGGACCGTCGGATTACGAAGCGGTAAAAGTAGCAGACTGTGTTTTTGCCAGAACTTCATCAAGACTGGTAGAGCACTGTAATGAAAATAATATAGAATTTAGAGAATTTACGGATTTCGAAGATTTAATAAGGCAGTATAAGGAGGAACATTGTGGAATTAAGTAAAGAAGATGTAATAAAAATAGCAATATTATCAAAGCTTGAGTTTAATGATGACGAGATAGAAAACTTCAGAAGCGATTTAAGCGAGATATTAAATTATATGAACGAACTGAATGAACTGGACACTGAAGGAATAAGTCCTTTGTTTAACGTCTTGGATTTGGATGATGTGACAAGAAAAGACGAGGTAAGAGATAGCTTAAAACAGGAAGAAGTATTGAAAAATGCTCCTGATAAAGATGAAAATTTTATAATAGTACCAAAAATTATAGGTTAGGTGAGATTATATGAAACTACATGAATTATCAGCAGTAGAGCTGTCGGAAAAAATAAAAAATTCTGATATTACTTCTGAGGAAGTGACTAAGATATTCTTAGACAGAATTAATTCAATAGATGAAAAAACAGGGGCTTTTGTCAGCGTAAACAGCGAAAAAGCACTTAAAGAAGCAAGAGAATACGGGGAAAAAGAAAACAGCAGTCCTTTGCATGGTGTTCCTATAGCAATAAAGGATAATATTTTATCTATAGGTGATTTGACAACATCAGCATCAAAAATTTTAGATAACTACATTGGAATTTATGATTCTACTGTTGTTAAAAAAATAAAGGAAAGCTGCATGCCGATATTGGGAAAGACTAATATGGATGAGTTCGCAATGGGGTCGTCAAATGAAAATTCCGGAATAAAACCGGTTTCCAATGTATGGGATACTGACAGAGTTCCCGGAGGAAGCAGCGGAGGGTCTGCAACAGCAGTGGCAGCAGGAGAAGCACCTGTGGCGCTGGGAACAGATACAGGAGGAAGCGTAAGACAGCCTGCGGCATTATCAGGAGTAGTAGGAATAAAGCCTACTTACGGAAGAGTATCAAGATATGGATTAATGGCTTTCGGCTCTTCTCTTGATCAGATCGGGGTTTTTTCCAAAACTGTAAGAGATGCAGCTGAAACATTGAAAATAATAGCAGGTTATGATGAAATGGACTCTACTTCTGCAGATGTACCGGTAGATAATTATACTGAATATCTTAACGGAGATATAAAAGGTCTGAAAATAGGAATACCAAAGGAGTATTTTGCAGAAAGTCTTGACAGTGAAATAAAAAAAGTTATAGATAATTCGATAAACATGCTTAAGGAGCAGGGTGCAGAGATCAGGGAAATATCACTGCCTCATACAAAATATGCTGTTCCGACATATTATATAATAGCCTGTGCAGAAGCGGCCTCGAATCTTGCAAGATATGACGGGGTAAGATACGGCTACAGAGGAGATAACAGCAGCATAGAAGATATGTATGTGAAATCAAGAACACAGGGCCTTGGTAAAGAGGTAAAAAGAAGAATAATGCTTGGAAATTATGTATTAAGCAGCGGGTTTTACGATGCTTATTATAAGAAAGCTTCACAGGTAAGAAGACTTATAAAAAATGATTTTGATAAGGCACTGGAAGAAGTAGATGTAATACTTACACCTACATCGCCTGTACTTCCGTTTAAAAAAGGCGAAAAAATGGAGGATCCTGTACAGATGTATCTTGCAGATATATATACAGTATCTATAAATCTTGCCGGACTTCCGGGAATATCGGTTCCTGCAGGTTTTGTAGACGGACTTCCCGTGGGACTGCAAATAATAGGAAAGTTTTTTGATGAAGCTACACTATTCAGAGTATCTGATAAATTTGAAAAAATAAGAGGAAAAATAACATATCCTGAGCTATAGGAGGAAAAATGAGCAAAGAATACGAAACGGTAATAGGTCTGGAAGTACACTGCCAGCTGAAAACGAAAACAAAAGTATGGTGCGGGTGCGATGCAGACTATGATCATAAAGATCCGAATACATCAACTTGTCCGGTGTGTACAGGACAGCCCGGAGCACTTCCGAAACTAAATGATAAGGTACTGGATTATGCAATAAAAGCTGCACTGGCACTAAACTGCGAAATAAATCCAAACAGTCAGTTTGACAGAAAGAATTATTTTTATCCCGATTCTCCGAAAAATTATCAAATTACACAATATTTTAAACCATATGCGGAAAACGGGTATCTGAACATAAAAACAAACAGCGGTAAAGAAGCAAGGGTAGGAATCGAAAGAATACAAATAGAAGAAGATACAGCAAAAAATATACATACAGACAGCGAATCCCTTTTGAATTTTAACAGAGCATCTATTCCACTGATTGAAATTATTTCAAAGCCTGAAATAAAAAATCAGGAAGAGGCATATGCATATCTGACTACACTGAGAGAAAGACTGAAATATACAAAAATCAGTGATGTAAGTATGGAGCTGGGGTCACTAAGATGTGATGCCAATGTATCTGTAAGGGTAAAAGGAGACACTGAGCTGGGAACAAGAACAGAAACTAAAAACCTGAACTCTTTCAAAGCAGTGGTAAGAGCAATAGAGTATGAAACAGCGAGACAGATAGAAATAATCGAAAACGGAGGAAGAATCGTACAGGAAACAAGGCTGTGGGATGAAGAAAACGGAATAACAAGACCAATGAGAAGCAAGGAAGAATCTATGGATTACAGATATTTTCCGGAACCTGATCTTCCAAGAGTTCATATTTCAGAAAACAGACTTGCGGCAGTGGAAAAAGAGATGCCTGAGTTTTCTGAGGATAAAGTGGTAAGATTCATAGCTGAATACAAAATTCCCGAATATGATGCAGGAATTCTTTCGGGAGAAATCGAGCTGGCCGATTATTATGAAAAGGTAACAAAGACCTCGGGAGATGCCAAGCTTTCTTCAAATTGGGTTTTGACAGAAGTATTGAGAATACTTAAAGAAAAAAATATATCAATAGAAGAATTCTCGGTTTCACCGGAAAATCTGGGAAAATTAATAGTTTTGATAAAAAATAACACAATCAGTTCTAAAATAGCAAAGGAAATATTCGAAGTTCTTCTCACAGAAGACAGAGATCCGGGAGAAATAGTAAAAGAAAAAGGTCTTGTTCAGATAACAGACAATAATGAGATAGAAAAAATAGTAGATACAGTTTTAGGTGAAAATGCACAGTCCATAGAAGATTATAAAGCCGGAAAGGATAAAGCAATGGGATTTCTGGTAGGACAGGCAATGAAATTATCAAAAGGGAAGGCTAATCCAAAAATAGTAACAGATATTATTTTGTCAAAAATCTCTGATTAAGGTGAATATATGAAAAGAAAATATAGCTTTAAAGGCAGATTCATAATAGTATGCATGTTCTTTTTCTTTAGTTTTTTGTTTCTGCTGCTGATATTATTTAAAATTCAGGTAATGGAAGGGCGCCGATGGTCTGAGGTAGGATACAGACAATACTACAGTGAGGTAATTACAAAAGCCAAAAGGGGAAGCATTATAACAACAGACGGTCAGGATATAGCATATGATGTGGAAGCATATCAGATTATTCTAGATCCTACTTTAATAAAGGCAGAAAACATAGATAAAGTATCAAGTATAATTTCATCAGAAGTAAAAGCAATAAAGTTTGAAACTTTGAAAAAAGAAATTAATGACAAAAAAAGACTGAGCAGAAAGTATCTGAAAGTAGGAGAGCCTATTGATTATAATATGAAAAACAGGATGAACAGCGAGCTTGCCAAAGAATCAGGGCTGAAATTCGGAGTTTTCTTTGAAACAATATATAAAAGAAAAGATCCCGGAAAAGAACTGTATGGTCCTGTAATTGGTTTTTTGAATTCTGAAGGAAAGGGTGTATATGGTCTTGAAAAGTACTATGAGGATACTCTTGAAGGGACAAACGGAGTAATAGCTACTTACAGAGCAACATACAGAGATTTTGAGCTTCCTACTGCCAAGAGAAGGGCAGAAAAGAAATACGCCGAAGACGGAAAGAACCTTGTGCTTACAATTGATTCTGTATTACAGTATACATTAGATGAGGAATTAAAAAAGGCCTATCTGGAATTTGATGCCAAGACTGCAACAGGTATAATAATGGAAAGCGATACCGGTAAGATTATAGCAATGTCTTCTTATCCGAAAGCAAAGGATAATTCCGAAATAAAGAATAACAATATATCGGATTTGTTCGAGCCGGGTTCTATTTTTAAGCCGCTTATAGTGGCTGAAGGTCTTCAGGAGGGTGTAATAAATAAAAATTCCATAATAAATTCATCAGGACAGATTCAGGTAAAGGACAGAATAATAAAAGATCATGATGCCTCTACAATAGGGGACCTGACTCTTGAAAAGATAATCTCGCTTTCAGGAAATGTGGCGATGGTAAAAATTGCCGAAAGAATAAAGGATGAAACATTTTACGAATATCTGAAAAAATTCGGACTGGACAGCAAAACAGGAATAGACCTTTACTCGGAAACAGCTATAAGAGTTCAGCCGCCGAGCAAATGGGACGGCGTAAAAAAGGCAAATATGTCTTTCGGACAGGGAATATCAATGACACAGATTCAGATAATAACTGCACTTAATACTATAGTAAATGACGGGAAAAGAGTAAGACCATATGTAGTGGATAAAATTATAGATGAAAACGGAAAAGTACTTGAGCTGACAAAGCCTGTAGTGGAAGAAGTAGTTTTTTCCCCTGATGTGGCAAGAGAAGTAAGAAGAATCATGGAAAGTGTTGTAGATAAAGGAACAGGGAGAGGAACAAGAATAGAAGGATATAAAATAGGAGGAAAAACAGGAACAGCACAAAAAGCCGGAAGCAGAGGCTATGCCGGCGGAGGTTATGTATCTTCGTTTTTCGCTTTTTTTCCTGTGGATAATCCCAAATATACTATTCTTGTAACAATAGATGAACCTAAAGGACAGTATTACGGTGCACAGGTTGCGCTTCCTACAGTTAAGGCAATGATAGAGAAAATTATAAAATATAAAGGTATTAAGCCAAACGGCGAAGAAAATATAATAGTAAATCTTAATGTAGGTAATGACAATAAAACAAAACCGCAAAATCATCAGGATTTGGAAAATTCTCTATTAAGCGGAGTTATGCCTGATTTTACAGGTTTGAGTCTGAGAGAAGTACTTATGATACTTCCTGCCGATATGTATCCTAATTATAAGGTCAGCGGCAGCGGAAGGGTAAAGTCGCAGTCACCTGCAAAGGGAAGCAAAATAGACGGTAAAACAAAAATAGTTATTAATTTGGAATGACCGGGAGAATAAATGAAATATTATGTGCTTTATGTGGAAAATACAAAAAGTTTTTTTACATATAAATCAGAAGAGGAATACAAGCCTGGGGAATGGTGTATAGTAGACTTTTCGGGCCGCAAGAGATCGGCTGTTATATTAAGAGAAACAGAAGAAGATAAAATAGATTTTGATATAAAAAAAATAAAGGAAATAGACAGCAGGGCAGATATTCTCTCAATTCCTGAAGATATTATAAAGCTTATGGACTGGATGGCTGTTTATTATATAAGTGACTATTATAACGTAATAAAAACAGTCTTTCCGGGAATATTAAAGCTTAATTATTCACAGAAAGCAGTTTTTTATAAAGAGCTTGAAAATGCAGAAAAGTATAATTCAGAAACAATAAAAGATTTTAATGATTATATGAAAAAGAAAAAGGTTGTTACATCTGCCACACTTATAAAAAAGTTTGGCAAAGACCTTGTTTCTTATGCACAGTCAAAGGACGCGGTAAAAATAGAGAAACATTTGGTCACAAAAGAAAATAAGATCAAAGAAATAGAAACTGACGGAATAATAAATGAAACTGATATAGAACTTAACGAAGAACAAAAAAATACAGTAGAAGCAATAGAAAATGGAAATAATGACTATTATCTCATAAAAGGGATAACAGGTTCAGGAAAAACAGAGGTATATATAAGACTGATAAAAAATGCGCTGAAATCCGGCGGAGGTTCTATCTTTCTGGTTCCTGAAATATCACTCACACCTCAGATGATGGACAGGCTGAAAAGAGAGTTTTCCAATAATGTAGCTCTTCTTCACAGCAGACTTACTACAAAGGAAAGAAAAGAAGAGTGGAATGCCATAAAAAGCGGAAACAAAAAAGTAGTAATAGGAGCAAGATCAGCTGTTTTTGCACCTGTTCAGAATCTGAAATATATAATTCTGGATGAAGAGCATGAAACTACTTACAAGCAGGAGAGCAATCCCAGATATCATACTAAAAATGTGGCAATAAAGAGAGCTAATCTGTTAGAAAATGTAAAAGTGATACTTGGTTCGGCGACTCCTTCATTTGATACATATTATCAGGCTAAGGAGGGCGTAATAGAGCTTCTGGAACTGAAAAACAGATATAATGACGCCAAAAAGCCTGTATACGACCTTGTTAATCTGCAGAATGTGAACGGAAATTTTTCACACGAGCTTCTGGAAAAAATATCAGAAAAGCTGTTAAAAAATGAACAGATAATATTGATACTAAACAGAAAAGCGTTTTCTACATTTATAAAGTGCAGAGACTGCGGAACAGTGGAAACGTGCCCTAACTGCAGTATAAGCCTTAATTATTACAGAAAAGAAAATAAGCTGAAATGTCATTACTGCGGCTATGAAAAGTATTTTAAGCCTGTATGCGGTAACTGCGGCAGTAAAAATCTTATCCATCTCGGAACGGGAACAGAAAAAATAGAGCTGGAGCTTGGTGAGATATTTAAAGATGCAAGGATTTTGAGAATTGATTCCGAGAATACAAAAACTCAGGAGCAGTTTGAAAAAATGTACAATGACTTTAAAAATCATAAATATGATATACTACTGGGAACGCAGATTATTGCCAAAGGATTTCATTTTCCCAATGTAACCTTGGTAAGTATAATAAATGCAGATATAATACTTAATTTTCCTGATTTCAGGGCCGGGGAAAAAACTTATCAGCTGCTTACGCAGGCTTCCGGAAGATCCGGGCGTGAAAAGAAAGAAGGAGAGGTTCTGATTCAGACTTATGATCCGGACAATGATGCAATAAAGAAAACGATAAGTGATAACTATGAGGGCTACTATGAAAATGAAATGGAAATAAGAAAAATACTGAAATATCCTCCGTACGGGAGAATCATTAATATAGTAATATCCTCGGAAACAGAAACAGGTTTGAAGGAAAAGGCGGAAAAGTTTTATAATATGATAAAGGAGAAGAATAGTTTTATTCCAAAACCGTTTAAAGCACCCATATATCGTATTAATAACAGATACAGGTATCAAATTTTTATAAAATCTGATAGAATATCTATAAACAATATTAAGCACAGAATTAGAAGCTCACTGGTAAATTACCGGGAAAAGGATGTCAGAATAAGTGTAGACGTGGATCCCGTGAATTTATTATAAAGATAAAGGAGAAAATAATGAAAATAATATATTATGGTAATCCGGTGCTGCGTGAAGTATCTAAGGAAGTTACCGAAATAACAGATGAGATAAGACAAATACTTGATGAAATGGTCGAAACAATGAGAGAAGAAAGCGGAGTAGGCCTCGCAGCTAATCAGGTCGGACTAACACAAAGATTTTTTGTAGGTGAAGTAGACGGAAATGTGAAGAAAATTATTAATCCCGAAATTATTGAGTTCGGTAAGGAAGAAATAGAGCTGGAAGAAGGTTGTCTGAGTATTCCAGGTATCTATAAAAGAGTAAAAAGACCTGAGAAAATAAAGGTAAGATACCAAAATGAAAAAGGCGAAACTGTGGAAGAAGAGCTTAATGAAGTATGGGCAAGAGTATTCCAGCATGAGCTGGATCACTTGGACGGTATTTTATTCATAGATAAAATCTCACCTTTAAATAAAAGACTAATATCGAAAAGACTGGCACAAATAAAAAAAGAAGGTAACTAAAATATGAAAAAAATAATCTGTTTATTTTTTCTTCTGCTTTTATTTTCATGCGGAAAAGAGAATAAGGAAATAAATATAAGATCAGGTCTTGACAGCATAGACAGTATCGGGTCGGTGCAGGAGATAAAGCAGGAGGATATAAAAGATTTTTGGGATTTATATTCAAAAACTGAAAAGCAGATAATGGACAGTTTTAACGAGGGAGATAAATATCAGAATAAATACATAGCAGATCTAGATGATAAAATAAGAGAAATAGATCCGAGTCTTTCGGTAGAAATAAAGCCGAATACTGATAAAGACAGAGTTCTTACAATTACAGCCAATGGTATACCTGAATTATTTCCCGTGGTAATAAAAATTGCCAAAGCAGCTCCGAAAGACAGATTATGGAAAATAGAGGCGCTCAAACAAAGAGTGGAATTACCGATAATAATAGACTATAAAGGCACTATTCTGGATTCGAAAACTGTGGAATTTACCTATAAAAAAAGTGATGACGGCAGACTGGAACTGACTGTTTATTATCCTTTGGTTACAGATGATAATTTGTATATTACATATATTTTTCTTGACGGAATTATAGGAGAATATGATACTGCAAGATATATAAAAAATATAGAATTTGCCGCTAAGAAAAACCGGGCTTACCGACCTTTGGAAAATCTGAGAAATGTTTTAGATAATGAAATAAAGAGTAAAAAATAAACATAGGAAAAGGAGTAAACATGAAAACAATATTTATGGGAACCCCTGAATTTGCAGTACCGAGTCTGGAAAAAGTCTTTGAGACCACTGAGCTTACTGCTATATTTACTAAAGAGGATAAACCGAATGCAAGAGGGAATAAAATTATAATAAATCCTGTAAAGCAGTTTGGAATAGAGCATAATATAGAAATTATACAGCCTCGTAAGATGAAAGACAGTGAACTGATAAAGAAAATAAAGGATTTGGATCCTGATTTGATTGTAGTGGTGGCATATGGTAAAATATTGCCCAGAGAAATAATAGAGATTCCAAAATACGGGATAATAAATGTTCATTCATCACTTCTGCCAAAATACAGAGGTGCTTCACCGATACATTCAGCGATATTAAATGGTGAAAAAGAAACAGGTGTAAGTATTATGTATATTGAAGAAGGATTGGATTCAGGAGATGTAATTCTTATGGAATCGTGTGAAATAACAGAAACCGACACACTGGGGACACTGCATGACAAACTAAAAGTAATAGGAGCGGAGCTTCTCGGAAAAGCAATCACTCTTATTGAAAAAGAAGAAGTTACTTCGTCACCTCAGGATCATACAAAGGCAACATTTGTAAAGCCTATCACAAAAGAGGAAGAGAAGATAGACTGGAGCAGACCGGCAGAGGAGGTATACAACAAAGTCAGAGGTTTGAATCCTTTTCCCGGTGCTTATACTACTTTTAAGGATACAGTAGTAAAAATATATGAAACTGAGAAAGATTATGAAGAATATGAGGGAGACTTCGGTGAGATAGTAGCCTTAAAGAAAAAACACGGGCCTGTGGTAAAATTAAGAGACGGGAATCTGATATTAAAAAATGTTAAATTACAGGGAAAAAAGAACCAAAGTGGGATAGATTTGCTTAATGGAAGGGTATTTCAAACAGGGGATAAATTTATTTAAATTTTAGGAGGGAAAAATGAAATTAAAGAGAGACGATATTTCGGACAGAGTTATACAAAGGTTAACCAAGTATTTATCAATTTTGCATGACATGAAGAAATATGAGGAGTATATAAATTCATCTGAACTTTCAAAGATAATGAATACTACTTCAGCTCAGATAAGAAGGGATTTATCCACTTTTGGGGAATTTGGCATAAGAGGAAAAGGATATGATATTGAAAATCTCATATCTATAATAGAAAGAATACTTGGAATAGACAGAATAAATAAAGTGATTCTTGTAGGACACGGGAAGGTCGGCGAAATGCTGACTTCCAATACGGAGGTTTTGGGGAAAAGCTTTAATATAGTAGAAGTATTCGATAAAAGTCCGAGTAAGGTCGGAAAAGAAATAAAGGATCTGAATATAAAAATTAAGGATATTAAGGATATAGACAGTGATCTTGGCAAAATAAACGTAGATACTGCTATTTTATCTGTAATAAAAGAACAGGCACAGATAGTTACTGATATACTGGTGAAAAATCATATTAAAGGAATACTGAATTTTACCACGTATAAACTGGAAACGCCTGATGATGTGGCAGTAGTGGATGTTAATATAAGTGCTAATCTGCAGGAACTAAACTTTTGGAAAGATATGCTTAAGAATAAGGGGGAATAGCTTTGATATTAATAGACGGAAAAGCAGTTTCCGAAAAAATAAGAGAACAGATAAGAAGAGAGCATGAAATACTTTCGAAAGAAATAGGGAGAAAAGCAGGACTGGCAGTTATTCTTGCCGGAGAGGACCCTGCTTCAAAAATATATGTAAATAATAAGGCAAAAGCCTGTGAAAAAGCAGGATTTAACTCAGCAATACATTATCTGAGCGGGGATGTAAGCGAAGAGGAACTTTTGAAGCTTATAACCGATCTGAATAATGATGAAAATACAGACGGTATTTTAGTGCAGCTGCCTCTGCCGAAGCATATAGATGAGCTGAAAGTAATTACCAGTGTATCGCCGGAAAAAGATGTAGATGCATTTCATCCCGTAAATATAGGGAAATATGTAATAGGAGATGAAAGTGGTTTTTTACCTTGTACGCCATATGGTATAATACAGTTGCTGGATGAGTATAAGATAGAAACCCAGGGTAAAGATACCGTAATAATAGGAAGAAGCAATATAGTGGGAAAACCGATGGCTATGCTGATGCTTCAGAAAAGTGCCACGGTTCAGATATGTCACACGAAAACAAAAAATTTATTTGAAAAAATGAGAAATGCAGATATAATAATATCAGCAGTAGGAGTGCCTAATCTGGTAACGGAAGATAAGGTAAAAGAAGGAGCAGTAGTTATAGATGTAGGAATTTCCAGAGTAGAGGGAAAGGTATGCGGTGATGTGGAGTTTACAGGAGTATCCAAAAAAGCATCGTATATAACACCTGTACCGGGAGGGGTAGGTCCGATGACTATCACAAGCCTTCTCGGGAATACACTAAAATCATTTAAAAATAAAAGAAGAGAGGTTAAGTAATGAAAGACAAGGTAAAACTAATAAAAGAGCTTGCTAAAAGTATAAATACTTATGAAGTAGACAGTGTAGAATATGAAAATGAAGATTTTAAAGTAAAAATCAAAAAAAATCTTGAGGAAAAAGTGGTTTATGCAGCAGTAAATGAATCTCAGGCTATTCAGAATGCCCAGCCTGTTACTGTCTCAAATATAGAAAGTATCGAAGCAAAGCCGGCAGAGGAAGAGATTTCAGGGACTAAAATAGAATCGCCTATGGTAGGGACTTTCTATGAGGCACCTTCACCATCTTCGCCTCCTTATGTAAAAGAAGGGGATAAAGTATCGGAAGGAGATACGCTCTGTATAGTGGAGGCAATGAAATTAATGAATGAAATAAAGGCTTCTGCAAGCGGAACAATAAAAAAAATATATGCAAAAGATGGAATGACAATAAAAAAAGGCGATGTTTTAATGATAATAGAGTAAATTTTTGTATATAATGCGAGAGTAGGCATAAAAAATCAGCTTGATTATAACTCTTGAGAGCTTTTCAGAAGCTTTTTCACAGATATAATCAAGCTGTTTATTTTTTAGAAACGGGGAGAGGCTATGGCGAAGAAAAAAAGCTATTATATAACAGCGGCAATATTTGTTCTGATATCGGGATTTTTTTCGCAGTATATAAAATATGAGGTGGAAAGTTTCAGATTTTTAAAAATTTTTATGAATAAATATGCTGATACTGTGATTTATCTGGAACAAAAGAATTCTACAGACAGCTTTTTCACCAAAAAAAGTAAAGCTGTAAAAATGAGAAAAGAACTCGGAGAGAAAATAAGCAGAATAAATAAATATGCAGGATCGGAAGCCGGAAATGAACCGGAATTTCTTTCAGAAATGTATAACAAAACAGTAGGGATGACTGTACAGCAGGCTTTGTCCGAAGAGGCAGTAAGAAATAAAATGCTTAATGACAAGCTTATCAGTGATGTTTATAATAATAAAGCCGTACTGAAAAGAAACGCAGGTTTTATTTCAGGAATAAAAAACGGATTTTTAACAGGTGTCAGTTATCCTGTTTCCGTAAAAGATAAATTCATAAGCCTGACTGACAGAGGAGAGTCTCTTCCGGTTTCAATCATTAAAGCATATTTTGTTAGTATGGCTGATTATCTGAAAATTGGAATGAATTGTTTTTTATTCTATGGTCTGCCCTACAAAGCAGGGTATGCAGTCACTTGGCTTATCAGTGCTTTTTTAACTGTTATTCTGGTATTTCTTCCGTTTTTTCTGTTAAAACCGAAAAAAAGACCAAAAACAACATATGAATTTTAAAAAATACTCAAAGATCATTATTATATACTAAGTTAAATGTGATATAATATAAATATTCAGGAGGTAGCATATGGAAAAGACTTTCTCAATGATTAAACCTGACGGTATTCAAAGAGGACTTGTGGGAGAGATTCTGCAAAGATTTGAAAAAAAGGGAATAAAAATAGCTGCAATGAAATTTATGATGATCAGCAGGGAGCTTGCTGAAAAGCATTATACGGCACATAAAGGAAAGGTTTTTTATGATGATCTGATAAGATTTATTACTTCATCGCCTGTTCTGGCAATGGTTTTTGAAGGGGAGGATGTAATAAATATAGTGAGAAAGCTGGCAGGAGCCACATCGCCTGAAGCAGCACTTCCGGGAACTGTAAGAGGTGATTATTCGCTGGATGTAGAGTATAATCTGATACATGCCTCAGATTCAAAAGAGAGCGCTGAAAGGGAAATTTCTCTGTTTTTCAGAGAGGAAGAAATAATAAATTATGAGCTCATTACTGCAAAATGGGTTTATCCAAAATAACAGAATAAAATCACTATAAAACTGAAATGCCGATATCAGTGTATTTAAGCAAAAGCGAATGTGCCGCTGTACCGGCCGCTAAAAAATAGTTTTTTTATAAGTCTTGTTAATCAAATAAAAATATGATAAAATTAGCAGGTAATTAATATGAAATGTGTTCTTCTGGAGTTTTGTACAATGTATATTCAAAGTAACTGATATCTGGTAATATTAAAACACTTGTACCCTTGAGTATAAGTACTCAGGCTGTGAAATATAAAAAAATTCAGCCGGAGTTCCGATGCCTCATTATCTTATTTAAATAACAAAATATGAATAAGACTAGGTGCCAAACTAAGGAGGGAATTATGAAAAAAATAGCGGATATTATGAATAAAAATCTGGCAACGGTAGATGCCGATGACAGTTTTGAAGAAGCTTTAAAATTAATGAAGGAAAAAGGTATCGGAAGAGTTCCGGTATTGGAAAATGGTAAATTAATAGGTGTAATAACAAGAAATGATATTCTGGTAAAGACTGAAAAGGCTCCTCTGCCGCCTGTACTGGCGATCTGGGATCTTCTCATTACATTACCGAATAACAAAGAGTTCAGAGAAAAATATGATAAAATAACAGGCGTAACTGCAAAAGAAATTATGACAAAAGAGTTCAATACAATAGATGTAAATGCTGATCTTCAGGAAGCAGTTACAAGTATAGTAGACAACGAAAAAGATTTCTTTTTCGTATTTGATAAGGGAAGTTTAGTAGGGGTACTTACTAAAACGGATCTTATAAATGGTATATTTTAAAGGAAGGTGCTTAAATTTGGAAGAATTCAGGTTTTGGATGGAGATAGCTTTATTGATTGTCTTAATAGGGCTTTCAGCATTTTTTTCCGCATCGGAAACAGCCTTAACTTCATTTAGAAGAGTGTATATAGGAGAAATAAAAGATAAGAAAAAGGTAAAGCTGCTGAAAGAATGGCTGGCTAAGCCGAACGAATATCTTACTACAATACTGCTGGGTAATAATATAGTGAATGTAGGAGCTACAACCATAGCTACGATTATTACATTCGGTGTTGTTCAAAAATTAGGATTAAACAGAGGGATAGCAGGTCTGCTGGTAACTGTAGTTATGACTGCGCTGCTTTTAATATTCGGAGAAATTACTCCGAAGGTAATTGCCAAAAATTATTCGATACAGATTTCCAAAGCTGTTATTGTCCCGATAAATACATTAAAAAAATTATCAAAATTTATAGTAGTAGTTTTTATAAGTATTTCGAAATTTTTCAGCAGGCTTTTTAATGTTCCTATAAATGATGATATGTTTCTGATTACGGAAGATTCCATAAAAACATATGTAGTTCAGGGAAAAGAAGACGGGGCAATAGAGGAAGAAGAACAGGAAATGATACACAGCATTATAGACTTTACTGATACAAGTGCAAAGGAGATACTGACACCAAGAACATCTATTTTCGCACTGGAAGGAAACAAATGTCTTGATGAGGTATGGGACAGCATAATAGATCAGGGATTTTCGAGAATTCCTATTTATGAAGAGCAGATAGATAATGTGGTAGGAATCCTTTATTCCAAGGATCTGTTAAAATTCGACAGAACAAGGGATAAAGATGTAAAGGTAAGCGAACTGAAAAGAGATGCTTATTTTATTCCGGGGACAAAGACTCTTATAGAGCTTCTGGAGGAATTCAGGGAAAAACAAAATCACATGGCAATTGTAATAGATGAATACGGAGGAACTCTGGGTCTTGTTACCATAGAAGACCTTCTTGAGGAGATTGTCGGCGAAATAAGAGATGAGTATGATTTTGAAGAGGAAAATATCAATCAGATAAAAGATGAAGTATTTGATATAAAGGGAGATACAGAAATAGAAACAGTCAATAAAGAACTGGATATAAATATTCCTATTTCTGACGAATACGATACTATAGCTGGATATGTCCACTATGAACTGGGAAAGGTTGCAGAAGTCAACGATAAGGTAAACGGCGAGGATTATGTCATAAGGGTTCTGCATCTGGACAGTCACAGAATAGATAAAGTAAGAATAATAAAACTGGTTACAGAAATAAATGAGGAAGATAACTGAGGTGACAATGGATAATAATAGGCCAAGGGTCAGAGTAGCAGGGGTACTGGAAGAAGACGGAAAATTACTGCTGATAGAACATACAAAAAATGAAAGAAGCTATTGGCTGCTGCCGGGCGGCGGAGTCGACTGGGGAGAATCATTGGAAGAAGCAGTAAAAAGAGAATTTCTGGAAGAAACTAATCTTACGGTAAAAATTGAAGAGTTTTTATTTATATCTGAAACACTTGCTCCGGATAAGACTAAGCATGTAATCAATTTATACTTTAAGGTAAAAAGAGAATCAGGGGAGCTTGCACTGGGTGACGACAGTGTGCTGAGCGATCTGAAATTTTTTACGCTTGAAGAGATGGATAAAATAAAAATATATCCTAATGTAAACGGGATTTTAAAAAAAATTATGAAAAAAGAGTCATATGAAAATTTTTTGGGTATGATTTGGGATAAATAGGAGGACAAATGGAAAAATTAGAAATGGAAAGATTAAAAGAATTAATTAGATCTATACCGGACTTTCCCGAAAAAGGAGTAATGTTTCGAGATATAACTACGGCTCTTAAGGATAAACAAGGCCTTCATGCAATAATTGATGATTTCACAAACAGATACACAGATAAGGGAATAGACTATGTACTTGGTGCAGACGCAAGAGGATTTATCTTCGGGGCAGCCATTGCATATAATATAGGAGCAGGATTTGTTCCTGCAAGAAAAATAGGAAAATTGCCCGGAGAGACTGCACGGGTGGAGTATGATCTTGAATACGGAACAAATACAATAGAAGTTCATAATGATGCCTTTGAAAAAGGTGCTAATGTACTTATAGTAGATGATCTGCTGGCTACGGGAGGTACTGCGGCAGCTATGGTAAAGCTGGTGGAAATGCTAGGGGCGGATGTATATGAGCTGGCTTTCTTAATAGAATTAGAAGATTTAAATGGTAGAGATTTATTAGATGGTCATAGTGTTTATTCTATCTTAAAATACTAATAACGACATGTAATATGTCGTTTTTTTAAAATCTGGGGAGATAAAATGAGAATAATAAAAGAGAGATTTGCTGAACTGGAAAAAAAGATTAAAGAAAATAATCTGGATGTTGATGTAGACAAAATTGAGAATGCCTTTGTGCTGGCATATGAATCACATGTGGGACAGAAGAGAAAAAGCGGGGAAGATTATATCCTGCATCCTATTGAAGTAGCGGAAATTCTGGTAGACTTGAGGCTTGATACTGACACTATAGTGGCAGGTATTTTGCATGATGTAGTGGAAGATACGCTTATTACAATTCCGGATATAGAATATAATTTTGGAAAAGAAGTGGCAAGGCTGGTAGACGGAGTAACAAAATTACGTAATCTTCCCAGAACAGACAGCAGCAAAAGAATAGAAAATATACGAAAAATGGTCGTGGCTATGTCTGAAGATATAAGAGTAGTATTAATAAAGCTCGCTGACAGGCTCCATAATATGAGAACACTTAAATATATGAAACCGGAAAAGCAGATAGAAAAGGCCAAGGAATCATTGGAAATATATGCACCCATAGCACATAGAATAGGAATGGCGAAAATAAAATGGGAATTGGAGGATATAAGCTTTAGGTATCTTTATCCGGAAAAATATAAGGAAATAAGCACTCTTGTAAAAACAAAGAGAAAAGAACGTGAAAAGTATACCAATGAGGTAATAGAGAAGATATCCGGCGAACTGAAGAAATTTAATATTCAGGGGGAAGTAACCGGAAGACCGAAGCATCTTTACAGTATATATAAAAAGATGGTGGAGAAGCAGAAAAATTTTAATGATCTTCATGACCTTATTGCTATCAGGATTCTTGTTAATAAAGAAGTGGAATGTTACAATGTTCTTGGAATAATACACAGTCTGTATATACCTGTGGCTGGAAGATTTAAGGACTACATAGCTGTTCCTAAGTCTAACGGCTATCAGTCAATACATACTACTATAGAAGGACCTGATAAACAGAATATAGAGGTGCAGATAAGAACTTATGCCATGCACATGATAGCAGAAGAAGGGGTTGCCGCACACTGGAAATATAAAGAGAAAAAGAGCAAGAGCAAAGATGAGAATTATTATGCCGCAGTAAAGAAAATGATTGCCGGTAATGAGAATGTTGATAGTTTTGTGAAAGAAGTTACTGATAATGTATTAAATGAAACTATATTTGTTTTCACGCCGAAAGGTGATGTCATAGAGCTTCAGAATGCAGCTACGCCTTTGGATTTTGCATTTCATATACATACACAGATTGGATATAAAACCGTAGGGGCTAAAGTCAACGATAAAATAGTTCCTTTGGATTACGAGCTGAAAAACGGTGATAAAATAGAAATACTTACTTCAAAAAACAGTAAGGGGCCTGGTAAAGACTGGATAAATATGGTAAAGGCAAACAGCTCAAAAGTAAAAATCAGAAAATGGTTTAAGGATAAGGAATTTGAAGAAAGAACAAAAGACGGAGAGCTGCTCCTTGAACGCGAGCTGGAAAAAATAAATCTGAAATTTAAGGATATAGAAGAAGATGAGAAGCTTTTTCTATATATGAAAAAATATAATATAAATGATACAAAATCTTTATTTTATAAATTTGCTACAGGTGAATTGTCACTGGAAGGCTTTACAAACAGATTTGAGGTAAAGAAAGAGCTGGATGAGAAGCAGGTTCTGGAAGAAGAAACTCTGAAAGGAAATAAAAGGAAGGAAAAAAGTACAGGCGGTATCAGAATAAGCGGAACTGACAATACTATGTATAAATTTGCCAAATGCTGTACCCCGCTTCCGGGAGATGATATACAGGGCTTTGTGACAAAGGTAAGAGGAATAGTAATTCACAGAAAAGACTGTAAAAATCTCCATAATCTTTTGAAAAATGATCCTGACAGAGCGATTGACGTGGAGTGGGATGTAGAGGAAATCGGGAAGTCTACTTCAAAATATGAATTTGTATTTACTGCGAAAGCACTTAACAGACCTAATATTCTAATGGATATAATAAAGGTACTTAATGACTTTAAGATGGATCTGATAAATGTAAATACCACTGTAACAAAGGAAAACGGAATAGAATATTCACTTATGAAATTTGATATTATGATAAAAAAACGTGATGACTTTGACAGACTGGCAAATAATCTGAAGTCAATGAAAGACATCGTTGATATAATAAGATAAAAGGAGAAACAAATGGAATTACCTGTAAAGTATACTTTAGAAAAAAAAGACGGAAATGCAAGAGCAGGAGTAATAGAAACACCTCACGGCAAGATAGAAACACCCGTTTTTATGCCGGTAGGTACTCAGGCTACAGTAAAAACAATGACAAGAGAAGAACTGGAGACTATAGAAACAGAAATAATTCTCGGGAATACATATCATTTATATTTAAGACCGGGAGATAAACTGATAGATGACTTCGGAGGACTGCATAAATTCATGAACTGGGATAAACCCATTCTTACAGACAGCGGTGGATTTCAGGTTTTTAGTCTCGGGGATCTGAGAAAAATAACAGAAGAAGGTGTGCATTTCAGATCGCATATAGACGGATCAAAGCATTTTCTTTCGCCGGAAAAGTCGATAGATATACAGAATAATCTTGGAAGCGATATAATGATGGCGCTTGATGAGTGTCCTCCCGGGCTTTCTGCAAGGGAATATCTGATTCCTTCTATAGAGAGAACAACAAGATGGGCCCAGAGATGTATAGAGGCTAACAGAAATAAAGACAGACAGGGACTTTTTGGGATTTTTCAGGGCGGGATATATGAGGATCTCCGTGAGAAGAGTTTTGAAGAGCTTTATAAGATGGATGAATACTTTTCAGGATATGCGATAGGAGGACTGGCTGTCGGCGAGCCAAGGGAAGATATGTACAGAATACTTGAATATATGACGCCGAAGCTTCCTGAAAACAAACCCAGATATCTGATGGGCGTAGGTGAGCCTGTGGATATGCTTGAAGCAGTGGAAGACGGAGTAGATATGATGGATTGCGTACAGCCTACAAGGATAGGAAGGCATGGTACGGTTTTTACCAAGTACGGAAGACTTGTAATAAAAAATGCCAAGTATTTCAGAGATCCAAGACCTCTTGATGACGGCTGCGACTGTTATGTCTGCAGAAATTATACAAGAGCCTATATAAGACATCTGTTTAAGGCAGAGGAAATGCTGGGACAGAGACTTACTACATACCATAATCTTTATTTCCTTATAAAGCTTATGAAAGGAGCAAGAACCGCAATTCTTGAAAATCGTTTTCAAGAGTATAAGAATAATTTTATCTCAGATTATTCGGCAGGCAGTACGCACGAATGGATAACGGCAAAGGAACTTTAAGACTGGAAATAATTATTTATGAGAGATTTGCTATTATTCAGCAGATAACTCTGGTATAGCAGCCCGAATATATAAATAATTTCCGGGAAAGGAGTTATGAATGGAAGATATTATAAAAATAAAGTACAGACTGGATTTTAACCGGCTGAAAGACACATATATGTCAGCTTACGGTGCGGCCAGCGATGAATATCTGAGGGAATTTGACGGATCAATAGCAGACAGTACGAGAAATATCGAAGCAGAATTTGACAATGAAAAAGTAGTTATTAAAATCATTGATAAAAATGAGAAAAATACTTATTTTTATAACGAAATTTTTAAAATAAAAAAAGAGAAAGACAGCTATTTATTTTTTATAAGTAAAATTCAGTTTTTTTATTTCAAATTCAGTGACTTCTCTTCAGAAGATCTTGCTAAAATTGATATAATTCTGAAAGAATTTTATGAAAAGACACAGGGAGAAATTCTTGCAGCAGTGGAAAATTATGAGCTTAACGAAGAAAGAGTTATTGCTGCAAGTAAAATTATATATAAAAATCTGAATATTGTATTTTTGTTATTGGGCATTATTCTGACAATACTTCATCAGATAATGTACCGCAGTATGTTGGTAAACGTTCTCACAATTGTGTTATATACAGTTTTTATATTGTTTTTTCTGAAATTTTATTATAAAAGCATGGGAAAAAGAATAATAAAATCTACCAATAAGAATTTTTTATATGCAAGAATATTATTTTATAAGGATAAAATAGAGGTAATATCTAAAAGAAAAATGGGGCTGTCTGAGATTTATTACAATGAATTCTACAAAATAAAAAAGACAAAAAAAGGATATCTGTTTTTAACTCAAAAATATAGTTTTTATTTCTTTTTTTATGATGAATTCAAAAAAGATGAGCTTGAAAGACTTAGCAGCACTTTGTCCCAATATATATAAGGTGTTTGGATATAAGAGAGGAGATACTTTGTGAAAGAAATAGCAGAAATACAATACACAGTAGATGCAGACAGACTGAAGCGCCTGTATTATGCCAGATACAAGGTAAATTATGAAAAATTTTCACAGGAAATTTATGAATCAAGATCTGAGAGTGAAAGAGAGTACAAGGATATATTTTTTGATGACAGGGTAATTTCAGAAAATATTCTGAAAAATGAAAAAACAACTTTTTTATATGATGAATTATTTGCTGTAGAGAAAACAGAGGACGGATATCTGTTTCATATTACAAATAACAGCCTGCTCTTTTATGGATTTAATGAATTTGATCCGAAGAGTCTGGAAGCTCTTGATGAAATTTTGCGTCCTTATTATGAAATAAAGCTTGAAAAACCTGCAGCAGTGATAGAGAATTTTGAATATACAGAAAATAAAATAAGAAAGATAATGTTCAAAAAGGTTTTCAATTACAGGCTGTTGCTTGTAATAACAGCATATATACTTTTAATATGGAGTGAACTTTTATACACCAGCAGTTTTTCTAAAGTATTATGTATGGTAATAGCCTTAGGAATTTCTATTCAATATTTATATTCTTATTTTATAATCCCTAAAAAAACTCTAAAATCAATGAAGAATGGATTGTTAAGGGGAAGAGTACTTTTTTATCAGGACAGGCTTGAATTAATAAATAAAACAAAAGCAGAAATTTCTGTAATAAAATACGAAGAATTTTTTAAAATAAAAGAAATAAAATATGGTTTTTTGTTCTATATTCAAAGGTATAAGTGCTTTTTATTCGAATATTCCGAAATTCAGGGTGACATGGAAAATTTAAAAAAAATTTTATTTAATAATAAAGAAAGCAAAAAATAAAATAGTAGGAAAATCAGAAAAAAAATATTATAATACAGGGAGATGGGCATGATAGTCGATTTTGACAAGGCTGCTGAATATACCAGAAAACTGCTGAAAATAAATAATGAAAAAATACTTGAAATAAAAAAGTATGGGGAAGAAAATAAAATTCCTATAATAACCGAGGAAGTTTTAAATTTTATGATTTTTTCGGCTAAGACAGCTAAAGCTGCAAATATTCTGGAAATAGGAACTGCAATTGGTTACTCGGGAGTATTCTTAGCAGAAATATCTGAGGGAAACGGGGGAAAGTTTTACACAATAGAAATAGATGAGGAAAGATACAGCAGGGCAAAGGAGAATTTTGAAAAATTTAGTTTTGAAAATGTGACTTTGATTTTAGGTGATGCACTGGAAAAAATAAGTGAAATAGATGAAAAATTTGATTTTATTTTTATAGATGCGGCAAAAGGACAGTACAAAAAGTTTTTTGATCTCGCATACCCTAAACTATCGGATAACTGTATAATATTTATCGATAATATAATGTTCAAAGGACTGGTAGCTGAAGCAGAAATACCGAAAAGATATAAGACGATAGTAAGAAAATTAAATGAATTCATCAGTTATCTGAATGATAATCACAATTTTGTACTGCTTCCGTTTGGTGACGGAGTAGGACTGGTGACAAAGTAAAAGCTTTTTGAAAGATGAAGGGAGAAAAATATGCTGGATGGAAATGAAGGGGCAATAAGCCCGCAGACTCTGATGATGTTATTAGGAGGATTGGGTATTTTTTTATTTGGTATTAAGTTTATGGGGGAAGCATTAAAGAACTATGCCGGGGATAAAATGAGAGATCTTATAAATAAGTACACTGATACGCCTGTAAAAGGAGTTTTGGTAGGAACGTTTTCAACAATGCTGATACAAAGCAGCTCAGGAACTACTGCGCTTACGATATCGCTGGTAAGAGCCGGTCTGATGGATCTGCGGCAGGCAATCGGAGTAATAATGGGAGCCAATATAGGAACAACAATAACAGCATTTTTAATAGGACTGAAAATTAAGGATTATGCACTGCCCATAATGTTTGTTGGTGCGATAATATATATGTTTGCGCAGGGAAACAAAATAAATTCCCTGGGACAGATTTTTTTCGGATTTGGTGCTTTGTTTTTTGGACTTGATATAATGAGTAAAGCTCTGGAGCCTCTGGCGCACTTACCGGTATTCGCAGAATACATGGTAAAATTATCACACAATCCAATATTAGGGATATTAACAGGAACAGCACTTACAATGGTAGTGCAGTCTTCATCTGCAACAATAGGAATATTACAGACTCTCTATGCACAGCATACGATTTCATTTGTCGGTGCCATACCGGTGCTTCTCGGAGATAATATAGGAACTACGATAACAGCGGTTTTATCTGCACTGGGCGGAGCTACAGCAGCAAAAAGAGCAGCAACTGCACATGTAATATTTAATATTTTTGGTGCCATAGTATTTGGTGTTGTATTATTTCTTTTTCAGGCTATCATACCGTATGAATATCTCGTGACAACCCTGCTTCATCTGAATCCTGAGATGCAGCTGGCCTTTACACACGGGTTGTTTAACTTCTCTGTGACATTAATGCTACTGCCGTTTGTATCTTTACTGGAAAAAACGGTTAAGAAAATAATACCGTCTAAAAAAGGCGACAGAGAAACTAAATTTAACGAAAAACTGCTGAATGAGGAATTAATAGTGCAGTCACCTGTACTGGCAACAGAGCAGGCTTCAAAAACACTGCTTGCCCTTGCCAATCTTGTGGTAGAAATGCTGGAAGAAACAAATACTTATATAAAAACTAAAAATCAGGAAAGTGCCAAAGCAGTATTTAGCTTGGAAACAGCAGTAAATTCAATAGATAAAAAGCTGCATAACTTCTGTATAAAATTATCAGGTGCGGTTTTATCAAGTGAAGATACAAAAAAACTAAATGTAATCATGTATTCGCTCAGGGATTATGAGAGAATAGCAGATCTTGCACAAAATACAGTTATAAAAATGCAGAATATATATGCTACAAAAGAAAAAATAACAAATGAGGCTGTAGGAGAAATGGCAAAAATGCTGGAAGTATGCTATCTTGCAGTAAAGGATACCATAAATATGTTTTTACAGAGAGATTTGAAATTTGGTGCTTCAGTTAATGAAAAGGAAGAATATATAGATAAATTAGAAAGAAAAGCTATAAAGAATCATATGAACAGAACAAGAGAAGGCAAATGCGTGGGAAGCGCGGCTGTAATATATGTAGATATCATTTCGGACATAGAAAGAATAGGAGATCATGCAGTAAATATAGTAGAGCACTATACTTACAAAGATCTTGTTCTTACTCCCGAAGAAGAAGATCTTGATTTATCAAAATTTATTATAGAATAAAAAAATATTTTTATAACCACAGGAGAAAAAATGAAAAAATTTGATGAAAATTATATTTATCTAAAAGATATGTATAATGACAGTTATTTTCCAAAATTTTTAGTAGACAAGGTAAAGCAGGAGATAGTAAAAGTAGTGGAGTATCTTGAGGAAGAGGGGCATACAACAGAGGATATACAGAAGAAATTCGATATTATGACCATTGCAATTAACGATCTGCAGGAGGAATTTTATGAGAACGACAGTGAGATAGAAACTGCCGCAAGAGACTCCATAGGGGTAACTGTAGATTATATATTGAAATATTTTAATATAGATATTGATACAGAAACAGCAATAGGAGAAAGAGACTGGTAAACAGACAGAAAAGTAATGCCGGGAAAATTCCGGTGAGATATAATTTTTAATGAGGTGGTATAATTTATAAAAAGCAGTGAAAGATATTCGGAAAAATATCAAAAAACTCTGGAAAATATAATTATATCTGCCTCATTTTTTTATTTATAAAAGCATAAGAAAATTTAGGTATTTACTGGAAACAGAAATACTTAGAAATCTCTAAAACCGGATAATTTTGAATTTGATTCTTGTAAATTTTTTTTAAAAGGAGTAATATAATAATATAAACGCAGAATGGTGATGAGAATATGAAGTTTATTTTATATAATATCCGATATGGAACAGGAAAATACTTACACCAGCCTTTGAAGCATATAAGGGGGTATTTGGGAAAATCAGTGGAGCAAACTGATAAAATAGGGGATTTTTTGAAAAAATATAAACCTGATGTGGTAGGGCTTGTAGAAGTAGATCTTGGCTCATACAGAACAAGAAGGAAAAATCAGGCTACTTTTTTGGGAAAGCAGCTTGGGCATTATGGAATTTATGAGCATAAGTATTCACAGAATTCCAGTCTTATGAAAGTTCCTGTTTTAAGAAGACAGGGAAATGCTTTTTTATCAGGTCTTCAGGTAGAGGGGCAGAAATTCCATTATTTTAATAACGGAATGAAAAAACTGGTGATAGAGCTTGAAACGAAGGATTTTTCGATATTTCTGATACACCTTGCACTGGGTGCAAAAACACGGCTGAAACAAATTGTAGAGCTGTATGAGGTAATAGATTCATGTACAAAGCCGTTTATTATAGCCGGTGATTTTAATTTATTCTGGGGCGAGGAGGAAATAGAATTATTTCTGAGAGCATTGAACCTGAAAAATGCTAATATAAAAAATATTCCCACATATCCAAGCTGGAAACCAAAAAAAGTATTGGATTTTATTATATATTCCGAAGGAATAAAAATTAATGATTTTAAAGTTCTGACAGATGTGAGGCTTTCGGATCATCTGCCGTTATATGTGGATTTTGAAACAATTTAATATTTTACAGCAACATTGATAAGCATAATATCAGGAGGGATAAAATGAAAACATATAAACCTGGATTTTTATTTAAATTGGGTGATGTAAATACAGTATACCCGACTTTTTTCAGAAACGTAAAAGTAAACTATGAGAGAGAAAGATTAGAGCTGAAAGACGGAGATTTTCTGGATATAGACAGAATAAAGAACGGTAATAGGAAAGCAGCTGTTTTATGTCATGGACTTGAAGGTTCTTCTAACAGTAATTATATAAGGGCTGCTGCAAGCTTTTTAAGCAAGAACGGTTTTGATATCACGGCTGTAAATTACAGATCATGCAGCGGGGAATTAAACAGGCTTCCCAGATTTTACCATGCAGGGGCAACAGATGATCTGAAAGAAATAATAAACCATATAGAGCCTGAGTATGATGAGATATATCTCGTAGGCTACAGTCTGGGTGCTAATCTGGTACTAAAATATATGGGAGTAGATGCCGGGAAAGATAAAAAGCTAAAGGCCGGTGTAGCTATTTCCTGTCCTATGGATCTGTATGATTCTTCTTTTACTTTGAATAAAAGAAGAAATTATGTATACAGAATGAAATTTATTTTGAGCTTTAGAAAAAAAATAAAAGAAAAACATAAGATGATGCCGGATAAAATCAATATTGACGGTATAGATAAAATGACTGACTTCAACGAAATGGATAACAGATACACCGCTAAATTAGGCGGCTTTAAGGATGCTGAGGATTATTACAAAAAAGAAAGTGCAATAAATTTTTTACCGGATATAAAGGTGCCGGCATTAATAATAAATGCCAAAGATGATCCTATATTATCAAGTAAATGTTATCCGAAACATTTGAAAAAAATAAATGAAAATTTGAATGTGCTTTATCCAAAATATGGGGGACATGTTGGTTTTGCAAAATTTAATAAGGACTATTACTGGACTGATTATAAGGTTCTAGACTTTTTTAGACGTGTAGGCTAAGCTGTTTCTAAGACTGATAAGGTAAAATTAAAAAGTTATAATACAGAAAGATCTGTTTTATAACTTTTTACATTTTTAATAATATAACAAAATGGAGGAATAATGAAATCAAAAATAATACTGTTAATCAGTTTGTTTATATTTTGCACAGGTTTTTCAGCTTCTGTAAAACCCGCAGGGAATACTAAAAAAGCAGGAACTGCTGCAAAACAAAGAAAAGAATTCAGGGCAGTGTGGGTAGCAAGTGTGGCAAATATAGACTGGCCCTCAAAAAAAGGACTTAGCGAAGAACAGCAGAAAAGAGAATATCTGAATATATTAGATAATGTGAAAAGATGGAACATGAATGCAGTTGTAGTCCAGGTAAAACCTACAGGAGATGCTTTTTATCCGTCAAAATACGGTCCGTGGTCAGAATATCTTACAGGAAAACAGGGAGTAAATCCCGGATATGACCCGCTGAAATTTATGGTAGAGGAAGCACATAAACGTGGAATAGAATTCCATGCATGGTTTAATCCTTACAGATTATCAATGAACACTGACAGAAGCAGACTGTCAAGGGATAATATTGTTTTCAAAAAACCGGAATGGATAGTAGAATACGGTGGAAAGCTATATCTGGATCCTGGGATTCCGGCGGTAGATGATTATGTAGTGGACAGTATTATGGAGGTAGTAAAAAATTATGACATAGATGCTGTGCATATGGATGATTATTTTTATCCTTACAAGGTTAAAAATCAGGAGTATCCGGATGAATATACTTACAGACAATACGGCAGTGAATATAACAGTAAAAGTGCATGGAGAAGAGATAACGTAAACAGACTTGTAGAGAAGCTGTCGGCTGAAATAAAAAAGACGAAGCCTAATGTACAATTTGGAATAAGCCCTTTTGGTGTTTGGAGAAATAAAAGTACTGATCCTGTAAGAGGCTCTGATACGAAAGCCGGAGTTCAGAATTATGATGACTTATATGCAGATATTTTGTTATGGATAGACAAAGGCTGGATAGATTACGTAGCACCTCAGATATACTGGAATCAGGGCTTTAATCTGGCAGAATACAATACTCTGGTAAGATGGTGGAGTGATGCCGTGGCAGGATCAAAAACTGATTTATATATAGGTCAGGCTGCTTATAAAGTAAAAGAGTGGAAAAATTCAAATGAGCTCATAAATCAGGTTTATTTTAACAGAGATTTTTCAAATGTAAAGGGAAGTATATTTTTTAGTTATAAATCTCTTTTAGATAATCCCAAAGAAGTAACTTTTAATCTGATGGAAGGACCATATAAGTCAGATTATATATTAAAATAAAAATGGAATTCCTTATTGCAAAACGTGATAAGGAATTTTCTGTAATGGAGTGAGTAAATATGGAGAAAGGGCTTATATACAGTCCCTTGACAGTACATTCAGATGATGAGATAAAAAGGATTCTCAAAATGGGAAGCTATGAGGAGATATTGAAACTGCCCCTTGAAATAGGAATGAACCACTATGACTGGAAGTTTGCACAGGATGTATGTCTACAGTTGGCTGAGCATGAAGATGAGAGAATAAGAGCAAATGCTATTTTAGGATTAGCGTATATAGCAAGAACAAAAGGGAAATTATCAAAACATCTCGTAAAGCCTGTAATTTTAAAAGAGTTGAGGAGAATGGAAAATTTTAAGTGGAGAATAGAGGATGCAATATGTGATATAAATCTTTTCTTAGGCTGGAATCTTGCATTCAGACATAAAATATAACTATAACGGGAGGTAACATTATGAAAGAGCTTGATGAAAGTATTATTGACAGATGTCTGATAATAGCAGATATTAGTTTTATAGGAGAAAAGCCTGTATTTGGCGATCTTCTGGCTATGACAGGCATAGAGGATTCTAAATTTCCCATAAAAAATGAAAATTTTTTGAAGCTGTGTGATCTGGGAATAGAACAGTCTGATGATTTCTTTACGATACCGAATGAAAATATTGATTTTGGCGATGATAATATTCTCTGGATTATACCGCTTATAAAAAAAACAGAGGTATGGCATAATCCGGGACCATATGACGGCTTGAGGTTTACTTACGATATTCTAAGAAATCGTGAGGAAAATAAAGAGATATATCTGAACTGTCTTGAAAAATTTATAAATCTGTTTTCTGTAAGTGTTTCATACAGGGGAGAAAAGCAGAAAAATCTGGAAAAAATAAAAAAAGATATTGAAAAGACAATAAAAGAGCTGCTGGAAAATGATGTGAAGCCAGGATCGGAAGAGGCTTTAATGCAGTAATGTCAGTACAGCATTTCTTTCATAATCAATTACATATGAATACTGATGACAAAAATGCCGCAATGGAAAAATGCGGCATTTTTTGGTAAATATGAATTATTCAAAAATAATTTTTAAAGCTGTTCAGAAAGTTTTATAAGATTTTCCAGACTTACAGCCATACTTTCAAGCATCCCGCCTGACAAGGCTGAAACATCCTGCTCAACTATGTAAGATTCGATTCCGTTTTTTTCTCCCCATTTTAGAAACGGCAGAAAATCTATACATCCTGTACCTATTTCTGCAAGAGATTCCGGATAAGAAAGTGATAAATCGCTTTTCATATCCTTAAAGTGGATCATGGGAATTCTTCCGGAAAACTTTTTCATATATTCAAAAGGATCGGCACCACCGACTTTAGCCCAGTAAGTATCTATTTCAGGATATAAAAACAGATTTCCTTCAGGTTTTACAATATAATCCATGATCATTTCACCGTTTATGGAACCTCTGAATTCGTAATCATGATTATGATGCCCTATTCTAAAACCAAGCGGGTTCAGCTTTTTGGCAGTATTCAGCAAAGTATTGCGTGCATAGATAACTTCTTCCTCATTAGTAAGCTCGGAACTGCAGAATATATCTTTAGTGCCGAATAACAGGCATTCATATATAAGATTATCAAGGTCATTATTTAGACGGTCAAGGTTAGCATGCATGCTGACAGCTTTTAGTCCTGTTTCTTTTAAAGCAGCGGCAACCTCCTCGGCAGTATAGCCACGGAGCCCGTCTATCTGAACAGTTTCCCAGCCCTGTTTTTTCAGCTCTTTTAATACTCCGGGAAAATCCTTGGTAAGTTCTTTTCTGAGACTGTATAATTGTACAGCGAATTTATGTTTCATGTAAATACACTCCTTTTATTATTTTAGATCAAGCCAGTCAACTTCTTTTGCCGTAAGTGAAAGTTTTGATCCGTTATATGATGAAATAAGCTCAGTTATGTTTTCCGGTCCGATAACAGCAGTTGTAGGAAACTTTTGGTTTAAAACATAGGCAAGAGCTGTCTGAATAGGTGTAAGTCCTTTATTTTCCGCCATTTTCACTGCTCTGTCATATCTTTCCCAGTTATCATCATTATAGAAAACATCGACCATTTCCTGATCATCCTTGTTTTCACGTGTAAATCTTCCCGAGAAAAAGCCTCCTGCCTGTGCAGACCATGAAAATAAAGGAAGCTTTGTTTTTTCATGCCATGAAATCATGGCGGAATCTGCTGACACACATCCTTCCCAACGCGGCTTTCTGCATTTTGCAAGGCTTAAATTAGGACTGTTAAATGTAAAGCCGATCAATCCATGTTCTTCTGCATACTTATTTGCCTCTATAATTCTCGGCAGCTCCCAGTTTGAAGCTCCGATGGCATAAATTTTTCCTGAGTGTATATGCTCGTTTAAAATTTCCATAATCGGACCTACAGGAACGCTTTCATCATCTCTGTGCAGAGCATAGAGTTCAACATGATCGGTTTTTAATGTTTCAAGACTGACAAGCAAATCTTCTGTTATTGCCTGCGGAGTTACCCTTGCTTTTTTAGGCTCTTCTCTTGTGGGATGACAGCCTTTGGTAAGGATGACAATATCATCTCTGATATTTCTCATTTCTATCCATTCTGCGAGAGCCTTTTCGCTATGGCGGTATTGTCTTGCAGTATCAAAGGTATTACCGCCCAGTTCTATAAATTTATCCAGTACGGGTGCTGCAAAATCCATATTGTCAATTCTCAGAAAATCGGATGCACCAAGTACAAGCTGCGAGCATTTTATCTGTATTTCTTTTCCGTCTTTATATCCTTTTACATTTATATAGTTCATTATAAATTACCTCCGGTTCTATTTTGTAAGTTTTGATGCGGCTGCTTCGTCAAGAAAGAACCACAGTTTTGGAAAATCCTGAAAAAGACTGGAAGGAACTTCAGATGTTTTTTCCCCTTCAATTGTTTTTACGACAATATCTGCTTTTCTAAAATCATCTGCGATCAGAAGTATTGTATCTGCTCTGGTGATAGTTTTCATTCCGAGTGAAATTCCCTGTTTTACATCAAGAGCCGTATCAAAATATTTTACGGAAACTTCCTTGGTAACAGGATCAAGACCGACAATGTGGCATTCTGTGTCAAGAGGAACATTAGGCTCATTAAATCCGATGTGCCCGTTCATACCGATTCCTAAAACAATCAAATCAAGATTTCCGTGATCCGAGATAAATTTATCCACTTTTCTGCATTCATTTTCCATATTATCTGCAAGACCGTCAAAAAAACATATTTGTTCTTCTTTTACAGGAATAAGATCAAAAAAGTTATTATAAAGAGTTTCCTTGCAGCTTCCTCTTGTTTCTCTGCCAAGCCCTACCCATTCATCAAGGCTCACAAATTTGCAGCTGCTAAAATCAATTTTTCCCTCATTGGCATATTTTACAAGATATCTGAAAATTCCCATGGGAGTTTCTCCGCCGGCAATACAAAGGAGTGTATCCGGCTTTTTTGCAATATATTCGGCAATAAAATCTGCCGCTTTTTCTGACATAGCTTCATAGTCTTTATTAATAATAATATTCATTTTTCCTCCTGATATTTTTTTAAAAATCTAAATCCAAAGCATCAAATGCTGCCTGTCTGTCACTGACTACACTTTCTTCCTGAAGAATTTTTCTTTCATACATTTTGAAAAAAGGATAATACATGCAGACTGCCAGTCCCAAAATTACAAATCCCAGCACAACCGCTTTCCAGTCCATAGTAGCCAGATACTGTGCCAGCGGTATAGGCGTTCCTCCTACATTGGCAATAGGGGGACGAACTATTCCCAGCTTAAATACATAATATGCAAAAACTCCGATACACGGTGTACCAAATACAAACGGTATAAACAAATAAGGGTTATAAACTACAGGAAGCCCGAATACTACAGGCTCTGATATTGTAAATATGGCAGGTACCACTGAGGCCTTTCCTATTGCTTTCAGTTCCTTTGATTTACTGAACAGAGCTAGAATAACTAAGGCACCGGTAATTCCCGAACCGGAAAAACCAAGAAAATAATCCCAGAAATTAGGAGCGAAAACATGGGGGATAGGCAGTCCGGCTGCATATGCCGCAGCATTTTCCCCAAGATACTGTGTCATAAAAGGAAGAACAAATCCTATTAAAATGGCATAACCATTCAATCCGATAAACCAGAATATCATTTCCAGAAATGAAATCAGGAATATAGCATAAGGAGTATCAATACTGTTAATAGACGGTGCAAGGAAAGTCGTAAAAGCTTCGGGCAGATTGCTTCCCCCTGTAAAATGTATAACCAGTGCATCTACAAGAACAGCGCCGAATAAAACAGTAACCAGAGGAATAATTGCTTCAAAAGTCTGGGCAATTCCGTCGGGCAGTCCTTTTATTCTGATTGTTATTTTATTTTTCATAAAAAATGCCATAGTTTCCACTGTAATCAAAGATGCAAAAATAGCAATAAACAGCCCTCTTGAATCAAGATATTCTATATTTACTTCATCACCTACAAGTTTTATATTTAATACAAGAGTAGTAAGAAGTCCTCCGATAATAGCATGTAAAAATGGAATTTTCAGCTGTCTTGCATGATTATATGATATGCTGACAGCGCAGTAAACTGAAAGAAGCCCGAATGTAAACCTGAACGGAAGGCTTATCAGAGTATTGTATCTTTCAAAAAACATTTTTACGGCAGAGCCGTCCGGAAACATTCCGCCTATAGCCATTATAATCAGTGAAAATGATCCTACCATGAGAACAGCCATAAGAGCAATCATTCCGTTTTTTATAGTGGATATATGTCTTTGATTTTCGATTTTGGCAGCTACAGGCTCAAGATATTTTTCCAGAAAAACTATTAATTTATCCATAATCCCTTGTTTTTTATTCATTTTATTCTCCCTTCAGTGCTTCCAGTTTCAGAATAATAGCAGTTTTTAAAATATTGCCTCCATTTACCGAACCGTAATCCTTGGTATCAATAACAGTAACCGGCTTGTTTTTTTCTTTACACAGTATTTCAAGATCCTTGAAACGGTGCTTTATCTGCGGACCAAGCATTACCACGTCAAAGTCATCTATATATTCCAGAATATCACCGGCAGGATGTGCCTCTATTTTTATATCAACATCTTTTAATTTTTGGCTTTCAGCAGCAATTTCTTTCATTTTGGTAACCATAACACCTGTAGATGCACCAAGATTACATACCAAAAGTACGTAAAGTCTGTCTAAGTTCATTATAAACACCTCTTTTATTTATTTTTATATAATTCTATAAATTCTTCAAATATTGTTTCTGCAAGAATTGCATTCATAAGCGTATCCTGTGCATGTGCGAGAAGTACTGAATATTCGCTTTTTTCACCCTGAGCTTCAAGAGTTATAACTTCTGTATGTACATTATGTGCTTCTGTTAATGTTTTTTTAGCAGAGCTCATCAGTTCATCCGCTTTTTGAAAATTACCAAGTTTAGCTTCTGAAAGGGCCTCCCTCATTTTCGAAAAGCTGTCTCCTGCATATGAGATAATATGAAAGCTGATTTTTTCTGTGTCCATGTTTATCTTCCTTTCCAGATATGTTATTTTAGATATTTTGCTATAGTTTTTATAATTAAATCAGAATTTTTTACTAAAGATATTTCGTCCAGAAATTCCTTATTGCGGGAAAGCTCCATTATATCTTCCACACTCTTCAAATGATCTTTAGTGGTTTTGGCACTGATAAAAAAAATCAGGAATGCTTTTTTTCCCTCGGGGAAAATTACCGGTTTTTTGGAAAGCAGTATACTTATAGAGGAATTAAAAACATTTTTCCCCACTTCCCCGTGAGGAATAGCAATTCCATTTTCCAAAACAAAGTGAGAACCAAAATTTTCTGTAAGATTATGAATTTCATCAATGTATTTTTCACTTACGTCCCGGGTTTTTACCAGCATATTCCCGCAGATTTCCAAGGCTTTCTCCCAGCTTATCTTATCCTTGACCAGTGTACTTTTTTCTTTTGAGATAAAGTAAAGCAGGTCTTTTACTTCTTTAGTTTCCTTATCTCGGCTTTTTTCAGTCAGAGCTTCTGATAACTCTGAAATAAGTGTATTCCTGTTTTTTACAATACTGTTTTTTTCTATTATTTTAAGTATGGTCTGTAATTTTTCATCGCTGAATTTTTTTTTCATAAGAAATCTGCTTAGTTTTTTTTGATCATTATAAGTAAAAAAAGGTGAGATTTTTATAAGCGGAATTTCTATATGTCTTTTAGCATCCTTCCTTAATTTCAGCGTGGTTATTACCAGATCGATGTTCGAAATATCGTAATCCAGAAACTGCATATAAGAAATAGTATCAATAATTTCAAGATTATAATTTTGTTTAATCTGACCGGCTACAAGCATAGAAGTACCGTATCCTCCGCCGCATATGAGAATAACTTTTTTTCTTTTGTTTTCTTTATTCCTTTCAAGCGAAGCCAGAAAATGAAGTGTGAATAAAGCAATTTCGGAGTCGGGTATTTTTTTGCCGATAAGCTCTTCCAATTCAAAAAGAGCATTTTTAATAATATTGAATAACTCCGGATAAGCTTCAACAGCTTCAATATAGATATCGTCTTCGACGGCGAGATTATTTTTCAATCTGTAAATAGTCGGTTTTATATGGCTCAGAAGACTGCTGAGCAGCTCCTCGTCACCGGAAATATTAATTTGTGTATGTGTGTTTACTTTATTAATAAGATTTTTTATAATAACTTCTGTTTTTATCCAGTATTCAAAAATAGATGTATTATAGGAATAGGATAAAAAGCCGAGGATATAATCACAAAGCAGGAGTCTTTCTTCTTTTGAAAATTTGATTTTGATTTTTGTTTCCAGTTTTTCCAGCTCTTCTGCGATAATATGATATTCGCCTGTATTATAAAGAAAGCTTTCGTTTTCGACCTTTTGAATCTTTTTATTATTTTTTACCCTTATATATAATAGTATAAGATAGGTAAAAGTATATTCGTGAAAATTATTAGCATTATTTTTTAGTTTTATCAGAATATCATCTATAAATTGTTTCAAATATGTGATATTTAAATCTGATATATAAGGATAAAAATAATCCAAAAGCATATTCTTATCCATTGTTTCCTTATTATAGTAGTAAAACTGTATAAGATCTTCATGAAAATACTTCAGAATAAGATTTCTTATATTTTTTTCGCTCAGATAGAGTTTATTATCTATGACAATAACATTGTCAGATGAAAATTCGGCAGTAATTTCTTTGATATCAGCTCTAACTGTAGTTCTGCTCACATCAAGGCTTCGTGCAAGAGAACTTATATTAACTGTTTCTTCAGACAGAAAAATCAGTTTTATGTATCTGATACGTTCTTCTTTGGAACATGTATCAATGTTATCCAAAAAAACAGTCAGATTTTCATTTTTTACTTCCCTGTCGAATAGAATACTTCCCTTGGATCCTTTTTTTACCGGTGGAAGATTATTCAGACCGAGTAAAAAATTTAGATTTTCTATTTCATAACGTACGCTTCTTTCTGAAATATCCAAATAAGCGGAAATTTCCTTTATATTGGTTTCCGGTTTCTTTTCCAGAAAATTCAGAATTTTTAATAATCGATTATTGATTTTCATTTTTCTCACCGATATGATTGTACCCTTATACGGTATAAAAACAAGTGAACAACTTTTTTACAAATTTTTTCAATTTACTTCCATATGGATTTTTCTTTTTTGAGGTTATTCATTTTTAACGTTTTGCTTTATATATAGAAGTAAAAATTTTGTGTAAAATAAATATGTTTTAAAGTATTAAACTATAAATAATAAATATATTTTTTTGATATATAAATCAAAATACAGAATAATAATTCATTTTATTTCTCGAAATTTTTTTTGTTCACATTAACTACACATTGATATTATAAAATATTATTAATCAATATTTACTTTTTATAATTTTTTCTGAAAATGACAGTCGATTTTAAACTTATGGAAAATAAAAAAACAAAAATTGATTTTATTTTTAAAAAACAATACACATAATAAATGCCTTTAAAATATTATATTTTTAGTAAATTAAAGAAAAAGTTTTTATATTTTTTAAAATAATTGTTCTAAAAAACAATGAAAAAAAAAGATTTTTTAATTGACTATTAGTAGAAAATATATTAAGATAAAACGATTGAAATTAAAAATAGTATTTAAGTTTATTAATTAATTAAGCTTGTTACATTTAAAAATATTGATATTATTATGAGGAGGGAAAATGATTAAAAATTTTATTTATCAAACTAACAGAACAATGCTGTTTGAAGAGATAAATCCTGAAAAACTGGATTTGCTGACCCTGATAGGCGATGCCAGAGAAATGGACAGTCTGGATGATGAAAGAGTTTTGGAAGTAAATGAGCATTTATTAGTAAAAAGTTTCAATGAATTTTTGACAAAATTTGAGCCTAAAGTATACAGTTATTTTAACGCTGCTAATCAAAAGGTAAAATATACACTGAAAAAACCCGAGGGTATTCCGGAAGAGCTAATAACAGAAATAAAAATAGATAACGGAAACACTTTCTTTAAAATGCTGAATACATTAATTGAAACACGTAATTCACAAGGCAATAAAAATGTAGATTTCAAATTTGAGAATATCTTGGAATTAATTTCTCCGAAGAAAGTAATCGAAGATATAAAGCAAATAAGAAAGGAAATAACATATTTATACTCAAAGCATGAAGAGCTGGATGAAGAAAATCCAAAAAGACTCGAATACGGTGATAAGCTGAATCAGAAATTCGAAGAAGCATCATCGAATTATAACAACATTTTAGGGATGCTTCCCCTTGCGATAGAAGATATAAAAACAAGACTTTTGTTTACACATGAGGATGAAAAGACAAAATCGGAAAAAATAAGAATAGGAATGCTTCATGTAGGTGATAAGGGCGAGCTTGAAGTTATTGAATATAAACAGAGCAATAAAAAAGAGCTCATAGTAAGAGATGAAAAAGTGTCAAAAGAGCTTGCCCAGGCATTCAGAGATGATTATGACGAAATTACGGAAGAGCCTAATAAGTATATAAGCGATCTTGTGGTAAGAACATTTGTTCCTCTTGAAAAAGGCGTAGTGGAAATAGATGAGGAAAGAGAAGTAGAAAATTATAATAATTATCTCCAGTTCTACAAATCTGCCCAGGAAGATTTCATAAAAGTAGCAAAACCATTAATTGAGAAAATTCTGGGAGTAAAAATGTTTTTTGACCAATACAGCGTAAAGGTAAAAAATATGCAGCCGACTCTTCTTATTTCTAATATTAAACCGGAAATGCTGGCTAAAGCCGGAAACAGAGAAAGATTCAAGGCATATTTAAATACAGTAAATTCTAAAAATGATTTTGATAATTCAATATGGTTTGGGATATTCCCTAATGTGGATCTGGATATTAAGAAAACTGAAAAGAAAGTAAGAGAAAGATTCAAAGGTACAAAAGCAGAAGAAAAAGACGGAAAAAATACCATGGAAACGCTGACAAATTTAATGACTCTGCTGGCAGACTACAAAATTCAGGTTTTCTTTAATTTTGAAGGAACTTATGAAACATCATTTGATAATCTTGCCACAATGGGAATAGATAAATATGTGGAAAGAACGCAGATTCTTGAAGGAAACAAATATTCAGAATACGTAATTCCGGCACTTCCGAATTTTACAATAATACCTAAGGATAAATCAGGAGTTATACTGGATTATAAAATGAAATATGAGGAGGAAAACGGGGTACAGCTTTCAAAGGAGAAGGAGGATCTGCTGAAGTTCTGGATAGAAGGGGTTTATATAGATGCGTCATATGTAGCAGCAGGAATAATAGCTGCTTTGCAGTGTCCGAGCTATCTGAAAGAAAGATTCAGAAAAGTATCAAATGTTTATCCGGGAGTAAGATTTGATATAGAGGCTGAGGATAATGCGTACAAGGTTAAAACTACAATGTCAAAAGAAATTTCAGGATTTACAAATACAATTAAAGACAGAATAAACAGTTTTAATTACGGATTTATTTTTTCATCAGACAGCGCACATCTCAAAAAAGAGAAAATAAAAAATGTGACTGTATACAAAGCAAGAACAATGAGTAAAAATTCTGACGGAATTTACGAGCCGATGTATAAAACACAGGCAACAACATATATAGAAAGAGTGCTTAGAGCAGCAACAATGGATTTTAAAGAGGATAAGATCAATTATTTTTTCAGCAATGATCCTGAAAGCCAGAAATCTATATGGAATAAAGAGCTGAACTTTGTAAACTCAATAATACAGCTTGGAGATGACATATCGCATATAATAGATAAGGAAAATAATGTATGCCAGCTTAATATTACATTCTCGGGAAATGTAAAAAACCTTCAGGTTGATATAAATAAAAACTAGTTCTCATTATGTGGGAACAGGAATGATTACCAAAGATTTAACATTGACAGGTGCTTGCAGCACTAATGATTAAAATACCAAACAATGTTAAGTAATAAATACCCTGATTAACTATCAAAATAAAAACAACTGTAAAATCCTGACAGAAAGATCAGTTTGAATCGGGGTATTAATTATGGGTTTTACAGTAAAAACAGAGATTTTAATCATTTGATTAGAATAGATAATAAAAATTTAGGAGGAGGAAAAAATGGGATTCAGATTAACAGTAAAAGGGCAGACTGACGAAATTTTATTAGAAAAAGAAAGTATTTTGGATGTAAAGTACTTATCGGAAACACCGGAAGACTCTAACGCAAGAGCAACAGATTTAGGGATTACCCTTGAAATCAGCGGAAGAATACTTGCAGCAGCCAGCGGAGATAATGAAGATGATTCGAGAAAAACAGCGCAATGGTCTTTATTACCTGCGGAAGTGGCAGATGCATACAGACATGCTACCTTAGAAGTAATTTCTGCAGGACAGATGGTTAGAAAGTTTGAAATGCCGAATGCATTTGTGGTAGATTATGTAGAAACATTTGGAAATCAGGAAGGAACTGGAACATTCCTTTTAAAAATTAAACAAAAGAAAGAAAAAGTAAAAGAAGTAGCAATAGAAGGTGGATATCAGGCACACGAAGCGTAGCCTTTTTGAAAAAGGGTGGCCACTGCACTGCTGTGGTACCCTTTTCTATTTAAGTATTTAAGCACGGTTTAAAACAGAATATGACTGCTCATTTCAGCATCGAACCGGCTTGAATTTTTGAATAGAAAATTTTTAAAAAAGGAGAGGGAGCTGTGTTGGAAAATAAATATCCGTTATTTAAAAAAAATGAAATTCTGGAAAAGGAAATGCTGGATCTTCTGCGTGACAATCCTATGGAAATATATAATCTTCTGTATATGGATTTTTCTGACGGAATAGTGAACGGGTTTAACTTTACCATTGATTCCGAAAGAAAGCTTTTGATTATGGAGCCCGGGATTTTGAAACATAACGGGAAAATATTCTGGGAAAAAGAAATAACCGAAATACCATTTCCCGAACAGGAAGATCACTATGTAGTGAAATATAAACTAAATTGCTGTTCAGAAGAAAAAAAATATTATAAAAGAAGCGGAGAGATAATAACAGAAGCAGGAAAAAGTATTCATGAGGATGAACTTGAGCTTTTGAGATTTATTCTGAGGGAGGGTGCGGAACTGAGAGAAAATTACGAACAGTTTGAAGATCTTGTACGCGAATATAATACAATACAAATAGTAGACAGGAAATATTCCTCAAGACATAAATCCGGGACACTGGATCCGAGAGTCACTAAATTCTGGGGGCTGGAAGCTTTGGAACGGGAGAACCTCAACCCGGAGGATTTTATTTTTGCTGCGGCCTGCATAAATAATCCTGTGGAAAGAGAGATTATATCATCATATATAAACAGAAAAAAAAGGGTGGAAACAAGAGAATACACAAACAGGGAGCTTTATGAAGAGCTGAATGACATTCTTATAAAAATGGGACCGAGAAGATCTATAGGAGTGAAAAAGATATACAGACCGGAAAAGATTGTGGTGGACTAGGAATTTTAAAGCCGGGATTAATCAAGAGCAGGATAAGAATTCGGCAGTAAATGCCGGTAAGATAAATAAGTCATTACACTTAAAGGAGATGTACAGATGACATATTATGAGATATTAGGAGTAAAGCAGGATGCGGACTTTGACGAAATAAAATCAAAATACAGAAAACTTGCCATGAAATATCATCCGGACAGGAATCCGGATAATAAAGAGGCCGAAGAAAGATTTAAGCAGGTATCCGAAGCTTATGAAATTCTTGGTGATGCCGAGAAAAGAAAGAATTATGACGAAAAACTGGTTAATAAAAGAACAGGAAGCAGAAAAAAATCATCTTCCGAAGGTTATACCGGAGATTTTAGCTTTAATCCAAATGATTTCAAAGATATGTTTTCAGATTATTTCAGTGAAGACAAAATGAATACCAAAGACAAAGATACAAATAAGAAAATGAAAGAAAATATGAACAGTGCGTTTGAAAATTTTTTTAAACCAAAAAAATAATAAAGAAATTTACTGTAACAGAGAAAAAAATATATTCATGTTTTGGAGTATAAACTCAGAGGAAAAGAATATTAATGTTTTCCATAAGATTCACAGCGGTTATTCTTTCCCTCTCTTGTGGAGCGTGTTCCATGCGGGAGGGAAATTTCATTTTAAGAGGATGATTTGATATTTTATCATACTGATTTATAGAAAGCAGGAAAACAATTTATGAAGAAGGAGCAGTGAAATGTTAAGACGAATTTTTAGATTTCCGAGAATACCTTTTCTTAGAAGATCAAGGATAGGATACGGAACTGTCCGTAAAGCAGGTCAGCTTATGACTCAGCAGAAGACAGAAAAGAACAGTAATACAGAGCAGCAAAAAATGAATGTGGAAAAAGGTATAAAGAAATTCGAGAAAAGACAGACAGAGGCAAGGGGAGGAAGGCCTGCAAAGTTTTTTTCACTTAGAAATATTATAATACTTATAATTGTGGTAATAACATTTATATATATGCATATGAATGCATATTCTACAAAAAGCCTGTATGCGGCAATATTTATATTTACAGGAATAACTTTATACATGCTTCTTGTAGAAAGATTTATAGAAAAAACAGAAATAGAAACAGAGATCAAGGATATGAAGGTCGAGAGAGAAAAAGAGCATAATGTTTTTCTGGACAGGGTACAGGAGATAGAGCAGGTAAAGAAAAACAGACTGGAATCAATAATACTTAAAGATGAAGACGGTTATGACAGGAAGGTATGGAGAATAGGAAGAGCCACATCAATGCTTCTGGGGAAAAAAACACCCAGAAATAAAGTAGATGTTGATTTGGGTGAATCAGTATATGCGAATCTCGTGAGCCGTGCACACGGGGTATTGAATCTGGTAAATGACAGCTGGTATTATGAAGATCTTGGTTCAAGAAACGGAAGCGGTCTTGAGCGTAAAAGGGACGGAAGAAAAATAAAGCTGAAATCCAATATGCCGGTAAAAGTGGAAACAGGGGATATTATATATCTTGCTACAACAAAGGTATTGTTAAAATAATAAGAAGAATATAAATTAACGGAGGTATGAAAAATGAATTTACAAAGATGTAATAACGGGCACTTATATGATTCGGGAAGACACAGCAGATGTCCGTACTGTGAATCAGAGGGTCTTACTGATGAAATAAAGGATGAAAAAATAAATCTGGTAGATGAGATGGATGATGATGATAAAACCGTGGCATATTGGTCAAAGGACAGTAAAGTAGATCCTGTAGTCGGCTGGCTTACTTGTATAGAAGGGCCTGATAAAGGAAAGGACTACAGAATAGTAAGCGAAAGAAACTTTATAGGCAGAGGCGATGATATGGATATCTGTATAAACGGAGATTCTGCGATTTCAAGAAATAACCACTGTTCTATAAGCTACAATCCCAAAGAAAGAAAATTTGTAATGACACCCGGTTCGGGAAACGGTCTGGTTTATATAAATAATGCCCCGTTATATGAAACAAAACAAATATTTTCACATAATTTTATTGAAATAGGAGAAAGTAAATTCGTATTTGTAGAATTATGCGGACAGCATTTTGACTGGAATAAAGAAAAAACCAAAGATATAGAAACAAATAAAGACAGATAGAAAGTCATATTATGAAATATATATTAGTTGTTTTGATTATTTTGGTAATTTTTATAATTATTATGCTGAAAAAACAGCCGGGTTACAAAGACAGGGGGAATTTGGCGATAACAGCTTACATGGAGAACTATACAGGAAGAAGAAAAATACAGGAGGACTGTATGGAGCTGGTAAGTTTTTCCAAATATGAAATTCTCGGGATAATTGCTGACGGAATGGGCGGCTTTCATAACGGGAAGCTTGCAAGTCAGTTTTCAGTAGACAGGTTTGTGGATCTGTATTCGGCAGGGGACTTATCTGTAATAGAAATCCTAAAAAAGATAAATAAGGAGATATTGAGTTATTCATATAATATAGGAATAGAGAATAAAGTAGGAACTACTTTTCTGGCAGGTGAAATTTTATATAACAGATTAAAGTTTTTCTCTGTAGGAGACAGTTCCTTATTTTTATTCAGAAAAAATAAGCTGGAAAGACTGAACAGGCATCAGGAGAAAAAAGGCTATCTTACGAATTATCTCGGGTACAGCAGTTTTTCAAATGCAGAAAACGGGGAAATACTTCTTGAGAAAAATGATATTGTTTTAATGTGCAGTGACGGACTGGATAAATTCTTGTCTTTTGATGAAATAGAAGACATAATGAAGCATTCTAAAAATAAAAGCAGCAAAAGAATAGTAAGAAAGCTTATGGACGCCCTAATAGAAAAAAAATCGGGAAAACAGGATAATGTGAGTATCATTGTTATAAAATAGGAGAGTGGTGTGGGAGAATATGCGAAAAGAGGAAGCAAAATTTGAAACAAGGTTTATAAGTAATCTGGGAACTCAGGAAAAAAATAACGATTATTTCGGATATGTTCAGCTGGATAACTATGCTATATGGGCAGTGGCGGACGGCTTTGATGAGGAGGAAGGTGCAGACGTTGCTGCCAGAATAGCAGTGGAAGCTGCAGTGGAATATTTTATGCTTACACCGGGATTTAATACAAAGATTCTGAAAGAAATAACAGAATATGCACATTCCAAGGTAGTGGAAAAGCAGGAGGAAAACGAAAGGTTTTCTCTGATGCATACTTCACTTCTTATAGTAATAAGCAATTATCATTCTATATTATGGGCAAATGTAGGGAATACAAGGCTGTATCATCTGAGAGACGGTTTTATATTTTTTCAGACGAAGGATGACTCCATATCGCAGCTTCTTGTTAATGATGAAGCTCTTGATATCAGGGATATAAAGCAGCACAGACAGAGAAATGATCTGACACAGGCTGTGGGTGATTATATAAAAGTAAAACCGAATATTTCAAAAAATCCTGTAATACTTCAGGAAGGTGATATTCTCCTTATGACAACAATGGGCGCCTGGGAAAATCTGGATGAAAGCGAAATTGAAACAGAGCTTTCCAAAATAGATAACAGACAGCAGTGGCTGAAAAGTCTGGAAAATAAAATTATGGCTACCTCAAGAAAAGAAGTGGAAAATTATACACTGGTTTCCGTGGTGGCTGAACAGCTTGCAAGTCCTGAAAAAATAAAGAAAAATAAAAAGCCGTTAATAATAAAAATTATAATAATATCAGCAGTATTATTGATAATTTTATTATCAATGAGTCTTTGGAGTATGAAAAAGAGAAGCAATATAGAGAAAACAGCACTTGGTTATCAGAAGCAGGCAGAAGAATCAATAGTAAAGAAGGATTTTAATAACTCCCTTGATGAACTAAATCTTGCTATAGGGGAATATGACAAGCTTCATATAAAAAGCCGGGGAATAATAGGATTTTTCAAGGGGGCAAAAGGGAAAAACAGAGACACGGACGGGAAAATAAATGAAATAAAGCTGAGAATAGAGCAGACAGAGAAGCTTCAAAAAGCCTTTCAGGATATAAACGACGGAAATCAGCTGTATAATTCCGGGGATTATGAACAGGCTTCAAGAAAATATCAGTCGGCTAAATTTACACTTGAACAGAATACATATAAGAGAGATGAACTAAATACCGATGATATACTTACAATACTTAATTCCAGAATAGACGCCACGCCAAAGCTTATGGAGGCAAAATCACTGGAAAAAAACGGTGACGAAGCAATGGCAAGATCAGATTTTGCCACTGCCAAGTCAAAATATGATGATGCAATAAATATTTATCTGACTAACGGAAAAGCTGATTATGTAATAAATCTTGAGAGAAAAATGGAGGGGATTTCCGAACAGCAGCAAACAGCGTATAACGGGGCACTGCTGACTGAAAACAGGGCTGATATGCTTTCGGCATCCAATCCGGACTCATCAAGAGAGACTTATTATGAAGCAAGAAGAATGTATCAGCTGCTTGGAGATAAGGTAAAAACAGGTGAAGTAGACAACAAAATTCAGGAAATAAATGCCAGACAGCTTGCAGATCTGCAGACTGCAAATAATCTTATACAGGAAGGTCTCAGTCTTTTGAACAGCGGTAATCCTGTCATGGCAATTGCTAATTTTAATAAAGCGAAGCTGATATATAATAAACTAGGGGATTCTGGAAATAGCAGAAGTACCGACGAGTATATTAAGCAGGCTCATACCTTTGTAAAAATAGAGGACCATACTAAGCAGCTCGAACAGCAGAGCAAAGAGGAGCTGGCAGTAAAGCAGCAGGAAATAGATAAAAAAAATGCGGCAATAGCTGAGGAAATGAGAAAGGCAGAGGAGAGAAACCAAAAAATCATACTGGCGGGAGATTTGAAAAATAAAGGAGATGAATTGGCATTTGCTGAAAGGTACATAGAAAGTATAGATAAATATGAGGAAGCAAAAAAGCTTTATACTGAACTTGATTTGAAAGGCGAGACAGAATACCTTGAATACAAAATAAAAAGAAATGAAGGTTATTTATATGAGCTTCAGGGAGATCAGGCATATAAAGCCAAAAAATGGATAGATGCCGAACAAAAATATAAAATGTCTGCAGACAGTTTTGACAAAGCGGGAGATATAAGCGAAGAAGTAAAATCAAGAGTGGAAAAAAAGCTTGCTAAAGCGACAAGAAAGGTTAATAAGAGATGGTGGCAGTTCTGGAAATAGAGAATTAAAACAGGTTTTGGAGGAAAAATGACGGATCATTTGTTAAAAGGAACGGTTTTGAAAGGAAAATATACAGTAGAAAGCTTAATGGAAAATAGTGATTTCTCAAATATATATACAGGAAAAGCCGGCAATAAGGATATCATTATTAAAGAATGTTTTCCAAAATCACTTGTAATCCGCGGAAGTGACAATGAAGTTTTTACTATAAAGCATAAAGAAAATTTTGATCTCATAAAAAAAAGTTTTATTACTGAAGCACGTATACTTGAAAATATTAAGCATGCAAATATAGTAAAAATATATGATAAATTCAGATGTAACAATACATATTATATTGTTATGGAGATATGCAGGGGAAGTACGCTGAAACATTTTATACTTAATAACGAATTAACAGAGGAAGAAATAAAAAGTCTGTTTTTGAAGATATTGAAGGCTGTAAAATACATACATAAACAAGGATATATTCACAGAGACATAAAACCGTCAAATATAGTGATAAAAGGGAAAACATTAAAAATATTGGATTTTGGTTCGGCAATAGATAAAAGATCAAAGAATGCCGAATATGTAAGAGTAACATCAGGCTATTCACCTATGGAAATGTATTCATTGAAAAGCATAAATGATGAGAGTACAGATATTTACAGTCTGTGTGCTTTGTTATACTTTATGCTTTACAAACAAAAGCCTATGGATGTACTTAAGAGATTCTATTACAGCGAGTTAATATTCAAAGATAATACAGATCCGGTATTGAGGCAAACCATAGAAAAGGGGTTAATGATAGAGAGCAGGGACAGATACCAGAGTATTGCCGAAATTGAAAAAATATTGAAAAACTGAGGACAGGTATATGAATTTTTTAAAAAATTTGAAGGATAAAATAAAAGTAATATTCCGCGGTAAGGAAAAAGAACAGGAAACGGAAGTAAAAGAGGAAGAGCAGATTACAGAGCTGATACAGGCGGAAGTTCCGGAAGAGGAAGCTGATAAAGAACAGGAGGTAATCCAAGAAAATACAGAGCTTGCTGATAATATCAAGAAAGTGATAAAAAAATTTCCACTGAAAAGCAAGGTAGTATTACTGGGAGATGCCATAGAAAAGCTTGACAATATAGAACTTCTGACTTTGGTATATTATGTGGATACTTATTCACTGATAATATCCGAAAATAAAGAATATGTATGGATAAATCTTAAAAATACAGAGTATGATGTCGCACTAAAGCTGTTTACAGTATTGGGAAAAGAGGAGTATTCGCTGGTATATGAGGATGAATATCTGATAGGAAGAGACAGCAGTGTGGAGGTTTCGGCAGGGGACTATATGAAAATAGTTAATTATAAAATATCTGCTGTTAAATATATAAAAATTAAGATCGCTAAATTTTTGTGTCTTTATTACTCGGAGATACTGAAATACAGGAAATATTATGCAGACAGTGAGAATGACATGATAATTTCAAATATTGGTGAGTATATTAATAAATTTCTTGCTGAAAGAAAAAGAAATTTTGAATACAGCGAGCTTCAGAAATATTTTGAAAAAGAGCTTAATAAAAAAATAATCAGCAGAGTCAGCCATGATGAAAACGGAATTTTTTATTTTGAATATGGTGAAGAAAGGTATATAAAAAATAAATATATTTTCAGCGAAAATGAAGACGGAAGAAACCGCGGTTATTTTAAGACAGAGTTTAAAAAATTTGCAGCACTGAGGGAATTAGATGAACAGGAGCTGTCAGAGTTAAGTAATATAGAGGTATATGAAAATCTTGCGGGAAGTAAAAAACTCATTTTTTATAATGAAAATAAAAAATCTTATATACAGAATGTATATAAAATAAACAAAAACGATATTATGACGGTATAGAGCCGGAAATACCTGAAAACAGGGAGGAAAAATGAAAAAGTTATATGAGGAAGAAGAACTTAGAACCAAATCATATTATGAATTATACGAAATAGCAATGGCAGAAAAATTAATAGAAGCATATATGGAGAATCCCACAAGGGAGCAGCTGATAAATATAATTTTGAAATACAGAGGACTAAAGGCTTCTAATGATATAAACATATATAATGAAAACGGACTTCATTATGTTCAGATGCTTTTTGATACAAGGCTTGCAGGAAAGCTGCATCATGAATACAGAATAAAAATTCCGCATAAAATAATAATATATAAAGGCTTTGACCTGACAAGGGAAGATAATTACAAGATAATAATCCCGGAATATATAAACAGCGGGAATGTATTTTTGGTAAATGCCAATAATTATCTGTGCGGAATACTGAGTCTGGAAAAGGATGTGGATTCAAGAGATGCATATTATCTTACGAGCAAACAGGAATTTATGAGACTGGATGATTTGCAGAATAATAAATTTTCACTTTTGTTTTTTAAAGAAGCTGATGCAGTTTTTCCTTATAATTTCTACAATATGCAGGACGGAAAAGAGAATGAACTGTATCCTTTTAAGCTGGATTACTATAAGGTAGATATAGAAAGCTTCGAATACAGAACGCCGGAAGAAACAACAGCAACTTTATGCATAGATTTCGGGACTACTAATACAGTGGCCGGGGCTTACATAGACCAGAATTACGTGAGAGATCTTCCGACTAATGATATCTTAAACGGAAATATAAAATTAAATGAGATAAATTATGTGAAATTTCCTGACGGTGAAAGAGGGTTCAGTATCATTTATCCTACACTGGCATATGTGGAGGACTGCAGAAATCCTAAGAATATAAAATTTCTTTTTGGACATGATGTCACAAAGAAGCTTGAAGCCAATGACTACATCGTAAACGGGACATTATTCTACGGACTGAAAAAATGGGTACATGATAAAGAGGAGAAGGAAAAGGTAGTGGATGAATTCGGAAATATAAGGTATATCCCGAGAAAAGATATTATCAGGGCATATTTGAAGTATGTAGTGGAAAGAGCGGAATATCTTTTTAAATGTAAATTTAAAAGAATACATGCTTCCAGTCCTGTAAGGCTTAAGGAGCAGTTTCTTAATATGTTTCAGGAGATTTTTACTATTGAGGTGGATGAAGCAGTAAATGAGAAAAAAGTAATATCTGTAATAAAATCGGGTGATGACAAGAATAGTGCCGAACTTGAGAAGAAGTTTGATAATGAAACAGGAGAAGCAGGAAAGAAAGAGGTAATATCAGAAATAGAAGAGGTAGAAATAGAAACAGTAACAGGCAAAAAGGTAATACAGGAATATGAAATAATACGTGACAAATCAATGGATGAAGCAATTGCAGTGCTTTATAATACAATAGAATCACAAATGCGATCAAAGGATATACGGGAAAATCAGGAATATAAAGCGCTGATAATAGACTGCGGCGGAGGAACCACTGATCTCGCAGCCTGCAGATTTACTGTAGGAAATACACAGAATGTGGCGTTTCACCTGGATATAAGAACAAGCTTTGAAAACGGGGATGAAAATTTCGGGGGAAATAATCTTACGTATAGAATAATGCAGTATCTTAAAATAATTCTCGCGGGTAATTATACTGAGAGAAATATAGATATGAATTATCTGCTGCCGTTTGAGACTGATATCATTTACAGAATGGTCGATGATTTGGGAGTTAACGGTGTATTTAAGACACTGCAGGAAGAATACGACAAAGCAGAAAAAATTATACCGACAAAATTTTCAAAATTTGAGAATAAATTAAGTGATGAATATAGAAAGATAAAAAATAATTTTTATCTTTTATGGGAAGCAGCAGAAAATTTGAAGAAAGAATTTTTTAAAAGGGACGATACTTTGAGAACAAGATTTGATAATTTTAGAAATTTTGAGAAAAGCAATGATTTTCATATCACTGTCTTAAAATCATGGAACCTTCATATTTTGGAAAACGGTCTGTTTAGAAAAGAAACTGTTTATCCTGCAAATATATTTACAATAAAGGAAATGGAGAAGCTGGTAAAGATAGATATTTACGGAATGCTTAAAAAATTTCTTAATACATATTATGAAGAAGGGCTTCTGTATAATTATGCATTAATTAAGCTTAGCGGACAGTCTGCAAGAATAGGTGTATTTCAGGAGGTTTTAAAGGAATTTGTTCCCGGAAGGCAGATAGAATTCAAAACAAGGGGCAGCGATGACGAAGGATATGATCTGAAGCTCAGCTGTCTTGACGGAGTGATAAAATACCTCGATTATAGAAGATTCGGACATATGAATGTAGAGATAATCAATGAAATACCTCTTGTTCCGTATTCGGTCTGGGGCGAAACATATAAGGGAGAGCCTGTGGAGATAATAAGGACTTCGCGTCGTGCCAATGAAAATCTGGGGTATATAGATAAGGTTTCTTCTGTGATAGAATTGAAGCTCTATCTGAAAAATGTAGAAGATCAGATGAAAAAAGAATTTGTTTATAAGAATGATATTGATTTTGTGGATAAAGATGTACAGCCTATTATACATGAGCTTCGTGAAAAAATCAGCCAGAATGAAACGGATAATGTACCAAACGGAATAACGAGATTTCTGGTGTATACTGATGAAAACTGCTGGGGATTTTATGTCTGTCCCATAAGAAGAAGGGATGATCAGATATATATGGGAAAACCGGAATATTATCCATTTGAAAATGATCTGAATGAAATTAGTTTTTTTGACGGGGAGCATTAAAAAAATATAGGAATCTGTAAAAATAAAATATACTTTAGAAGGAAAAATTATATTGATTATAGAAAGTATTGAATTGATATCAGAAGGAAAGGAATGGAAAATAAATTACTTTAGGAGGGATGAATTCTGGAAAAAGATCTGAAATTTAATAGTTTGACAAATATTAAAAATGATAGAACTGAAAATATATCCGGTTCAAATAATGTCAAAAATATAAAGGATAAAGTTTTATATGCTGCCAAACAGGCAAAAATAAGAATAAATAATAAGGTATGTGACATTAAAGATTTAGATTTCAGCATAAATAAGGAAACATGGAAACATGATTATCTGGAAATGGAATTTACTATACAAAATCAAGAGGTAGGAAAGTATCATTCTTATATCTTTAGTCTGGATAATCAATTAGAGATAGAGCTTAACAGGATAACAGAGTCTGGTAATGAAGACTGGAAAAATATATTTTACGGACCTATAGAAAATATTGATATTGAATTGTCAGCTGGAGAAAGAGCAAAGTGTAAAATAAAAACTTATTCTGAAAGTGTAAAGATGGATAAAATAAAAAAATACAGGTCGTTTTTAGATCCAGAAATTACATATAAGAAAATAGCAGAGATAATCATGGAAACTTATGAACTAAAATATAAATTAGCTCCGGAATTAGAACAATCAATAAAACATGTATATATACAAAACGGAGAAACAGACTGGCAGTTCCTAAAAAGAATATTATCAGATGTAAATATACCTTTATTTAGTCATTTAAGCGAAATTTTATTTGGTAAAATAAACAGTGAAGAATACCTTATAGATTTAAGCAGTTCTATTTATGGAAGAGGAAGAGAACTGGGTAATATTTTATTTAAAGTAAATGGAACAGATCCTTACAACATTGGGGAAAAAGTCAGTGTGCAATTTGAAGAGGACGGACGTAATATGGTAGGGACAAAGCTTGTTTCAAAATCGTATTTGTTTATAGAAGATAATTATATAAAGTGTAAGTGTGATTTAGTAGATACAGGCGGTTTCCATAAATATGAGAAGTATGAAAATAACACTTTCATAGGAAAGAGTATAGAGGGGAATGTAATAGAGGTAGTAAATTCTGATGGTATAGCAAAACTCACATTGGATTTAACACAAGGCTTGAAAAAATGTATAAAAGATGACAGTGAAGAAGCATATATTGATGTATATGCAGGAAAATGGCAAATACCGTATGTGACACCTTATAGTTCCAGTAATACAGGTTTATTTTGTACGCCAGAGAAGGGGGATAATGTGAAGTTGTTTTTTGGAAGTAATAATGAAGAGGATATTTATATTCAGGGTGCAGTGAACAATCCTGGGAATGGCCGTTTTTCAGATTATGAAAACAGAAATTTTCATGTAAATAATTCAGATTTTAATATGATAGTAGCTAAAGATAATTTTTCCGTGAATGCAGCATCTTCTATTGTATATTCATCTGAAAATATAACAGAATCTGCAAAAATTATTTCAAATAATTCGGAGAATCATGTGGAAACTGTGAGAAATGATAAAACAGTAATAGCTAAAAATATTAATCATACAGCTGCAAAGAATACTACTATAAAATCAAATGCCAATACTTCTATAACTGCTAATGGAGTATCAACAGTGAGTGGCGGGCAGAAAGTAAATATAAACGGTTAATGGTTTTGTCGGTTAGACAAAGAGGGGGGGGCTGTAGAAAATTATAGTAATGCTTTGAATTATGAATAGATGATATTCTATAACTTCTTGAAAGGTGGAAAGGATGAAAAAAATATATAGGTTACTGTTGCTATTTGTATTGATACTGTTCATATTATCGTGCAGCGGTCAAAACGATGAGGAAATCAAAAAAGTGATAGAAAGAATAGAAAATGTATCAGGTAAGACTGATGAACAAAAATACACGGACTTATATGTAACAGGGGTATTATGGGAGAATAAAGATGTAAGGACAGCAGAAAAGTATTATCTGGAAGCGGCGAAGTATAAAAAATCATCATATGCAGATATAGGGAGAATGTATTACAGGAAGGTAAATAAAAAAAAGGGTATAGAGAAATATAAAGAAGGGTGGAAAAATGGGGATTCGGAATCGGCGAACGAATTAGGAATAATTTATGACAGATATGAAAAGAAGCCGGAAGAGGCGGAAAAGTGGTGGAAGCTGGCAGGAGAACAGGGAAATGCTAGTGCTCAATTTAGTTTGGGGCTTATGTATGAAGAAAAAGGAGAAATATCAAATTCTATTAAATGGTATAAAAAATCAGCAGAACAAGATAATATAAAAGCACAATATAATTTAGCACTATTATTTAAAGAGAAAAATATGTTAAAAGAAGCAGAATATTGGTATGGAAAAGCTGCAGAATCAGGAGATACAGATTCACAAAATGGATTGGGAATAATTTATGAGAAAAGACAAAATTATATTGAGGCAGAAAAATGGTATAAAAAATCATCTGAAGGTGGAAATAAAAATGGAAAATACAATTTGGCATATTTATATGAAACTATTTTTAAAGATTTTGAGAAAGCTAAAATACTATATTTGGAATTAGATGATAAAAACTCTATGGAAAGAATAGAAAATATGGAAAGGGTAAAATGAAATGTTGATTGAAAATATAAATAATAGATATAAAATAATGTTCTCTCCAGACGCAGACATTCAATATTATAGTAGTATAAAGCCAAAAGAAAAAGAAAAATATACAAAAATAGAACTCCCAACTGACGAATCCTATACCTTAGTATGTGACGGAGCAGGAATAACATGTAGTAATCATATTACAATAGCTAGTTCTCCGACAAACTATTATTCTCCTAATTCTCCAATGACAGAAATGCCTTTGACGTATACAGGTTTTATATTACAGGTATTAAAACCGCAGGCAAGATTTATGGGCTTAGAACCAATGGCATCAGAATTAGATCATTATCCTGAGAATTTTATACTGGCAAATAAAAGTATAAAGTGTAAAAAAACAGGTGAAAAATGTAAAATAAAGCCGCAAGTATGGAAAAATACTTCAAATAAAATATATTTTAATGGATATGCAGCATTAGTGACAGAAAAAAGTACAATAAAATGTTTGGAAGATGAAAGTGCTGAGATAATAATAATAACTAATGGTCAGGATATTAGCAGTGCAGAAGTATTACGTACAAAATTTTTCAATTCAATTGGAGAAAGACCAAACCATAGTTACTTAGGTAAAATGACGTGGGGATCTTTAAAAATATCCGGCGGTGCTAGTCAGGTGACTATAGGAACCGGTTTATGTCTGACTATAGCCGGCTGTGTTTTAAGCTGGTCATTAATAATAAACGGGGGAATAACTATAGTTGATGGAGCAAGAGATTTTACAAGCGGAGTGGCAACTTTTTTCTCTGATGAAAATATAGACACCCAAAAAGTTATGTTAGATAATACAGTAGGGAAAGTATTTACCCCGGAAACCGCAGATTCAGCAAATAATTTTATAGATAACACATATAAAGTAAACGGATATGTAAGTATGATATTAACACCTGTTAAAGTACAATATAATGTAGCCCTTTCAGAATCAATTGCACCAGGAGCCCAAAATGTAATAAATAAAACAGGATATGCAAGAATAGTTAACAATGCTGCAGCACAACAAAATTGGGGGCAATATGATAAATTAATTAGTAATGCACCAAAACCTGAGATAATAGGAAGTGATTTATCTTATTTAACGCTTACTGGTATTGCAGAAGATCAGGTAAATACTTTCATGGAGTCCAGTACTAAAACAATGGAGACTCTAACATCTCAAGAGAGATTTGATCTTGTGCTGCAAAGAGAGAATGACTGGTATATTAATATAATATCGGGAAATTAGGTGAAGTATGATAAAAGCTGATTTAGCGAATTTTGACCAAAAAAAGTATCATGTAGAATATAAAAAACTTACAAAAATATATGAAGAAAAGGTGATTGATAAACGAGCTACAATTTGTACAGTAAAAAAGCTGGGAAGAGTAAATTCAGAACTTTTTGATATTGGTGTATATGAACAAAATTTAAGAATAGATTCATATGATAATTTTCAGAGAAAAATCGAAGAATCATTGCTGGATATTTTATTTTTAAGGATTGATAAAAATTTTAATTTATATAAAGTATTGAATAAAGATTTGATATATAAAAAATTGAAAATTATAAAAGAAATGTCTGAAAATATTGATTTTTTAGAAATGGATTTTAGTATTTTAAAAATTGAAAAAATATTGGAAAATGATGATTATTTAAATTTTGTAATAAGAAAATATAAGTTTTATGATTGTTTCTTTAGTGAAATTTATACTGGATTTTACAAAAATCTACGTGGTTTTCTAAAAGGAAATGAATATGTAACAGATTTAATGCCCAACATAACAATTCCACTAAACTTAAAATTAGAGGAAACAGGCTTGAGAAAATATCAAATAACTGGAGAATTGGATACAATAAAATTATCTGAATTGAATTTTTGTGAACAAATAATGAAAAAAACGGGCTTAAATATCACAAAAATAGAATTATTTTATAAAAATGATATTGAAATGGATGAAAATAATATAATTAGGAATTCAAAAAAGAAATTTATACTGGAAGCTGATAATAAATTTTTACATGGAAGAGAGATTAATATAAAGGAAGAGGTGTGATATTTGGAGAAAAGTTATTTTTTAAAAAGCAGAACTGAGAAATACTATAACAGATACAAAGTAAGTGATATACTGGAAATTAAAAAAAAGGAAACCGGATATCTTGTTCAGAATTATGAAATAGATGTAAAAGGAAAAGGAAATAATATTTTGGATTTTAAATTATGCCATGGTGAAAAAAGGATCTGCGAACTGAATTTTGAATTGGAAATGACAGATAGATTTGAAAGAGAAAATAATAAGTTTGTTTTAAAAATAAATAAAAACAATGAAATAGAGGAAATATTAAATAAAAAAGAAATGGCTGATAATATTGACAATAAATTATTTCAGTACATGGAAGAAAATATTGAGAATTCTGGAAAAATAATGGATCTAGTTTACTTATATAAAAAACAGCTAGAAAATAAAGGAGAATTAGAATTTTTTATGAATACAGAAGGAATGAGTTCATATTTTTTCATTAATATTTTTGATAAAGAATACTTTGAAACGAAAGAAACAAAAATAATAAAGTACATAGGAAATATAGTACCTGAAGTTGCTATTCCGGTTGAACTTAAATTTAAAATAAAAAAACTGACAGAAAATGAATTACTTTTGTATTTTACATCTGATTATAGCGGAATGGCAAGTTATGCTAATATAGTATCAGCATATAAAGAATATCTGCAGCTTCCTGAATATGAAAAAATTGAATTTTATCTTGATATTAAAGGGCAATATACAATAGATACTAAAGAAAATAAGCTGAAAAAATATAATGTTCTTAGAGAGCTCAGTCTTGGTGATAATACATACAACAGGCAAATAATAGCAGAAGGAATTTGGAGATAAAAAATGCTTTTGACAGCTTCCTGATTGAGAAAAATATTAAATTAAAAACAAACTCAAACATATTGTATGTTTTAGCAGAATTTTCTAGAGCTGTCCGCTCTTCATATAATTGATTATTTGATAGTATTTATAGAACTAATCAATTTCTGCTTAAGCATAAAGTATACAATATTAACGAAAGGGACACATATGAAGAGAAACGACAATTACATGTGGATTTTACCAAGCATACTTATATTATTGTTTTTATTTTCTGTAAAATTTTGTACAAGGAGAATAAATGAAGAATATACAGTGGTAAAAGCAGAAAGACAGGATATAAGTCTTTTTGTCAGTGCAAGGGGAGAGATAGAGGCGAGAGATGTAATGCCTATAGGTCTTGATATAGAACTGGGTGTAGATGAAATATATTTTAAGGAAGGGGATTATGTAAAGCAGGGGGATTTAATTATCAGGTTCAGTGAATATCAGGAAGAGCAATATAAAAAGGAAATAGATGAAATAAAAGAAACACTGGCAGCTAAGAGCTCGAAGCTGCGTTTTGAGGAGGAGAAGTATCAGCTTTCGGGTGATAATAATATAGAAGAATTACAGAAACTGCGTGGTAAAATACAGTCGCTGCAAAATTCACTGACAGCCAGACAGAGTAAAAGAAAACTGATAGTAAGAGATATTACAAGTCCTGTCAGCGGATATATCATAAAAATAAATGCTGTAAAAGGCGGGACGAATGATCCGGCTAAACCGGTACTTATACTTGCGAAAAAAACAGATATTAAAATAGTGACGGAACCTGTAACAAAAGAAAAAGCCCGGCTGATACAGACAGGAAACAGTGCTTTAATAAGTTCGGTGAATGATCCTGAGAAAGAATTTGAAGCAACAGTTTATAAAATAGATGATTCACAAGGAGCAGGTTTTGCTGCAGTTGAACTTTTGACAAAAAATGTAGAAAACAGATATCTGCACGAAATATTAAATGTAAAAATATTTTATCAAAAGAGGGAGAATGTAGTAGCAGTTCCGTCGAGTGCATTAATAAAGACTGAAGATAAAGATAAGAATGTAAAATATTATGTTTATACAATAGATAAGGAAAACAGAATTAAAAAGCGGGCTGTAGATCCCGGGCTGTCAAATGGGGAAGTAACAGAGATAAAGAACGGACTTGAAGAAAACGAGGAAATAATACTTACACCTGATAAAAAACTGGAAAATAATACAATAGTAAGAAGAAAAGATATTGAAAGGGAGAAAAGAGAGAGGGAAGAAAGGCTGAAAAAAATAAAGGAAAAAAATAGTGAATATAATGAAGAGATAGAAAAGAATAACAGGGAAATATTAAAGCTGGAAAAAGAGAGCGGGGCAAAGAAAAAAGATACAAAAAAAGCAGAGGAAGAGATTATACAGCCGCAGCAAAAAGCAATGACACTGGAGGAAATGGAAGAAGAAGACAGGCAAAACAGAGAGTAGAATTTTATTTGAAAGGGCAGACAGATGGAAAAAAGACCGGATTTTATGAAAGTAATAATGGTGCTGTGTTTTGCTGCAGTAGCTGTTATATTTGTTTCAAAACAGAGTAAACCAAAGGGAGAAAAAAATAATTACGAGATAATATCAGTAAAAAAAGAACAGAGAGAGATAAAAACAACAATAGAAGGAATTATTGAAATTAGTAACCTTACAGAAGTGAAGGTAACAAAAGGATTGAAAACAAAAGAAATAAACTTTCATGAAGGTGATCAGGTAAAAAAAGGTGATGTAATTGCTACTTTTAGTTCATATGTCACAAGGAAAGGGAAAAACGGCAAAAGATACAGAGCTGAAAGGATAAGAAGATACGTGAGCGGACAGGATGGATATATATTTAAAATGAATTTGAATATAGGGGAGGAAGTGCCGGAAATAGCATTTATTATTGTAAATCCTGAAGATATAAAGCTTTATACCGGAAATATAAAATCCGGTAACAAAAATAATCTGCTACCGGGAATGCCTGTAACTGTGAAGTTTTCAGACAATCAAAAAATAAAATCTGAAATAATAAGAGTGGAAAAAGCAGGAGACAGCGGAGATCTGCGCGGAGAGCTTGCTGTTAGTGATATAAAGGGAATAATAACCAATGCTGATAAAAATATAAGTATAGATGCAGTTTCGCAGGATAAAAAGGAGATTTTAGCGATACCGGTAAAAACAATTATAAAAAAAGAAAAAGCTGGCGGAAATTATGAAAATTATGTTTATGCAGTAGACAGTAACAATAAAGTAACGGAAAAGCAGATAACTCTCGGGGAAGTAAACGGTGCTGTTATTGAGATAGAAGAAGGACTGGAAGACGGAGACAGAGTGATTCTCAATCCTGATAACAGACTGGAAAACGGTTTTATAATAAAAACAGAAAAATAGTATGTCATAATGTAAAAATAACTTTTATATATAACCGGGGAAATAGACTTTTTTACAGTGAGAAGGAGCAATAGTGGGCAGAGGAAAAAAATATAAATTTATAAATATATATGTTCCCTTTTTATTTCTTATAGTTATATTTGCAGTTGTATTAAACGGGATATTAAGTACTGAGTATATAGATGATACAGAGAAATTTTCCAATATTTATGAAGAAATAAATAAAATTCCGAATACAGAAAAAGATATTGATAACTTTAAATATGATATTTATGTTGTTACAGAATCTGTGAATATAAAAGTTCTGGGGGAGAAGCTGGGGACAGAGCCTGAAATTATTTTGTATAATAATCCTTATTTAATAGGAAAATCTATTCTGGAGGCAGGGGACAGAATAGTTCTGTATAACGAGCCGGTTATTTTTTATAAAGTGGCTGAAAATGATACGATAGAAAAAATAACAGAAAAGTTTCATGTAAAAGAGGAGGAAATATTAAAATCAAATCCTGAGCTGCTAGATATCGGGATTCAAAATAAGAGATATCTTCTGATAAAAAATCCGCTTATTACAGAAAGTATTCTTTTGAGTCTGAAAGATGAAATGGTTTATGAAAATACTGCATATAACCTGAGTAATCAGGAAAAGCTTGTTTATGAAGAAAAAAAAGACGGTAAGAATCAAATGATATCAGAAAGAGAATCTGAAATTTCGGAAATAAAAAAAAGCGGTAATGTCAAAGAACGCAAACAGATACAGGAAGGCAGAAAAACTGAAAATCGGCAGTACACCGGGGAAAATAACAAGGACAGCAAAAATAGCGATTCAGGTGAAAAATATAAAGATAAAGAGCCGTTAACTGCATCGGTAAAAACAAAAGATACTTTGCAAACAATTGAAAGATCAAGGGAAACAGGATATGAAATTAATAAATATATGCTGTGGCCCGTTTCGGGGACTACAATTACAAGCGGATACGGTAACAGAACACATCCGATACTAAAAACCAAAAAATTTCACAGGGGTCTGGATATAAGAGTAGGAATGGGAACTCCGCTGAAAGCTTCTTTTACAGGCGTAGTTACTTATGCTTCTGCAAAAGGCGGTTATGGGAATCTGATAGAGCTGGAAAGATCAGACGGAATAAGAGTGAGATATGCCCATCTGGATAAAATATCCGTGAATAAAGGTGATACTGTAAAAGAAGGTCAGATAATAGGTGCAACAGGAAATACAGGATTATCAACAGGACCGCACCTGCATTTTGAGATACTTATTGATGGAAATCCTGTAGATCCTAAAAAATGGAATTATTTCTGATATTTAAGAAGTTTGAAAATTTTTAGATAATGAAAAATAAAAAAACAGCTGATATTATTATCTGGAATAACAATAATATTCTGCTGTTTTTATTATATTAATAAATTAAATAATGAATTTTAGTGGAGAAGTTTATCATAAAACATTTTAATTGCAATAATAAAAGAAACACTTAAAAATACCGGTCTTATAAATGGAACTCCCTTTTTTATGGCAAGTTTTGTTCCTGCAAGAGAACCGAGCAGAATAGCAACAGTACCGATTAAGCCGTAAAAGAAGTTTACCTTTCCGTTGATCAGGAAAATAAAAAAAGCTGACAAACCTGATGCAAAATTCAATAATTTGGTATTTCCAGAAGCTTCAAGAAAATCAACACTGAATATCTTTATAAGCATAACTATAAAAAATGTTCCTGCCCCTGGTCCAAAAAAACCGTCATAAAAGCCCACAAGAAAAGTGAAAAAAATTCCCTTTGTGAGAACAGCTTTTTTGGGATGCTTGTACATGCTTACTCCTCCAAGAGACTTATTAAAGAGAGAATACAGACCCACGCCAAGTATCAGGAAAGGAATAGCGGCATTTAGAAAATCTGCTTTTATTTTCGTAACTATAAATGAACCGAGCATAGAACCTGCAAAAGAAGCAGGAACCAGAAATTTCAGCAGTTTCAGATGCAGTTTATTATGTTTCAGATAGCCTAGAAAGCTTCCGAAGGTTCCGAAAATAGAAGAAAACTTATTGGTTGCCAGTGCAGATACAGTGGGAAGTCCTGTCAGCAGATAGGCCGGCAGTGTAAGAAGTCCGCCTCCTCCTGCAATAGAATCTATAAAGCCCCCTGCAAAAAGCAGTAAAACAAAAGGTACAAAGTTGTCAATGCTGTGAAAAATGATAATCTCCTCCTCAAAAAATTTATGTATGAAATTACGGATAATATACTACACTAAGTATATAATGTAAGTAAAAAAAATACAATTAAAAAATTTCGAGTATACTAAAATAAATTCAAAAATCGGGAGTATCCGAAATTCTGTGTTAATTCCGGATAATTCAATAAAAAGAATATGTACAATGAGCTCTGAAGTGCCTTAATACTGAATACAAATAAAAAAATGAGCTGGTTAGGCTCATTTTTATACCTTTTGGTACAGGTATATTTTTTGGATTATTGCGTAAATTAAACTATATATTATTCGATAGTTTACTAAAATTTATAATCTAAACCAAGTTTGAAGAATACTCTGTTTTTATCAGGAGAATCTGGTCCTGGAGTATTTTCTCTCGGCTCGTTCTGATAATATGTTTCAGCGTAAACTCCGATTCCATTATCAGCTACATATCCCATTTTTACACCATATCTTCCTTTTCCGTCGTGGTCTGTGTCCACCCCGTTGCTATTCTCTGTTTTAGAGCTTACACTGTATCTTATAAAAGGTGATACGGCAATTCCGTTATCAAATTTCTTTTCATATGCTATTCTTACCTGCCAGTCATCAAATTTATGAGCTCTATATTGCATATCAGATTTTTCACTTTTTACATACTCATTATATATTGAAAAAGATACTGCCTGACTGTCGGCAAATTTGTACTTAACTCCTGTTTCTAACTCATGGAAATAGTCATCCCAAGATTTCACTTCCGAATACCCTCTGTATGCGTCGTCTTGTCTGTAACCAAATAACCAGCCGTTATACAATGACCATTGATCATTAAATGTATAGCCCCAGTTTGGCTGAAATCTGTGATCTGTTGTCTTCTCAGAAGATTCTCTCATATCAGTGATTCTTAATTCATATGTTGGATTAAAATTAAAATTTCCATACTTAAGTGCAGAACCTAACATAACTTTGTATCTATCAGCATCTCCTTTATGACCTGAAGAACTGTCAGCATTTCTATACTCATATACGAATTCAGTCCACAAAGGAAAATCCTTAGCATTTAAGTTAACTCTGAAACCATGTACAGTAACGTCGCTTGAATTATAAACAGCATTATGATTTTCTGATTCAATGTACGCTCCTGTTGTGATATCTAATTTTTCTAAAGCCTGAACACTTCCTACTAAACCTAGGAATAGACTTAATACCAAAAACTTCTTCATCTTAATATAACCTCCAAATATTTTATATTGTATTACTAAATACTAATGTATACCCTGATTTTTACTTTTGTAAAGTACGTATAAAAGGCATTTTTATATTTGTAAAAGAAAATGTAATTATGGAAAATAAAGATGATTATATTATTTTTTATATTGTCAATTAAATCACTTTGAACAGGCTTAATGATAAAAACAATATTTTTTTAAAATATTGTTTTTAATAAATGGTAAGATATTAAAGTAAGAAAGTGAAATATATTTCTGTACAATTTATAAAAAATTATAAATTATATGAAAATTAATAGTTATATTATACTTGATAAGTGTATATTTAGAGAGGATACTTTTTTTAAATTTAATGATTAAAGAGCAAAATAACTTTTAGAATACAGAATATTTTTTTCTGGAAAATATGGGGAAATGTAATACAAATAGAAAATAAAGAGATTTTATATAAAAAAAGTGTATGGTTTTGACAATTTTAATAGTTCTATGAGTAATGGCAATATTAACTTTATTGAGGTTCATACGGGAATACTCCGGGAGACAGAGAACAAATAAAGAAGTATAAAATTCTAACAGATGTAACATAAAAGGAAAAAAATTATATTTTCCTTATTTTGTAAGATACATATAATAAAATAAGAAAAAGGAGATCATAATATTAAAAGCAATCTTCATAATATACACAGTTTATGATATAATAAGAGATATAAAAAAATTGGGTGATTATAATGGATTTTAAGATACATTCGGACTTTAAGCCTACCGGAGATCAGCCGGAAGCAATAGAAAAAATAGTGGAAAATCTGGAAAACGGAGTTTCCGATCAGATACTTCTCGGGGTTACAGGTTCCGGGAAGACTTTTACAGTGGCAAATGTAATAGAAAGATTAAACAGACCTGCATTAATCATGGCTCCGAACAAAACACTCGCAGCACAGCTTTATAACGAATATAAGCAGTTTTTTCCAGATAATGCCGTGGAATATTTCGTATCATATTATGATTATTATCAACCGGAAGCTTATGTAGCTGTTACGGATACCTACATAGAGAAGGATTCGTCAATAAATGACGAAATAGATAAATTGCGGCATGCTGCTACGGCAGCCCTTTTGAACAGAAGAGACGTTATTATAGTAGCATCTGTTTCTGCAATATACGGCTTAGGATCACCGGAAGCATATAAAAAAAGATCTATACCGATAGATGTTTCTGTGGGATTTGACAGAAATGATCTGATACTGAGACTTGTAGATCTGAGATACGAAAGAAATGATTATGCATTCGAACGTGGAAAGTTCAGAGTTAACGGGGATGTTGTGGATTTATATCCGACTTATCAGGATACTGGATATAGATTTGAGTTTTTCGGGGATGATCTGGAAGATATATCGGAGATAAATACATTAACAGGACAGAAAATCAGGAAAATTCAGAGAATTTCAATAATGCCGGCGACTCATTACCTTTCTACAGAGGATTCCGAGACAATGTTCAGGGAAATAAAAAGTGAACTGGATGAGAGAATAGAATTTTTTAATAAAAAAAATATGCTTCTGGAAGCACAGAGAATAAAACAAAGAACCGAATATGATCTGGAAATGATAGCAGAAATAGGTTTTTGCAAGGGGATAGAGAACTATTCCAGATATCTGACAGGAAAAGGTCCGGGAGAAACACCCGACACTCTGATAGATTATTTCCCAAAAGATCTTGTTGTCTTTTTGGATGAGTCACATATTTCCGTTCCGCAGATTAACGGTATGTATAAAGGGGACAGGGCAAGAAAGCAGTCATTGATTGATAACGGGTTCAGACTTCCAAGTGCTTTTGATAACAGACCGATGAGATTCGAGGAATTTTTCGAAAAAACACCTCAGGTTGTTTATATTTCAGCTACTCCGGGAGATTATGAAATGGAGCAGTCAAAGAGTGAGGTAATAGAACAGCTGGTAAGACCTACGGGAATAGTGGAGCCTACTATAGAAGTAAGACCTACAAAAAATCAGATCGATGATTTAATGGATGAAATAAAGCTGAGAGTAGAAAAGGGCGAAAGGGTGCTTGTTACCACACTTACTAAAAAGATGGCTGAAGAGCTTACGGATTATTATCTGGAATATGGTCTGAAAGTAAAATATATGCATTCTGATATAGAAACACTGGAAAGAATAGAGATAATAAGAGGACTACGGAGAGGGGAATTTGATGTACTTGTGGGGATAAACCTTTTGAGAGAGGGATTGGATATACCGGAAGTAGCACTTGTAGCTATTTTGGAAGCTGACAAGGAAGGATATCTGAGATCCAGAAGATCATTGATACAGACTATGGGAAGAGCGGCAAGAAACGTAGAAGGAAAAGTAATTCTTTATGCAGACAGAATAACAGGATCAATGAAAGAAGCAATGGACGAGGTAGAGAGAAGACGTGAAATTCAGATCGAATATAATAAAGAACATAATATAAATCCAAAAACAATTGTAAGTAAAATTTCTGATTCCATTGTGGATTATGAAATAGGCAATGAAGAAAAAGTAGACAGAATCAAGAAGATTTACAAGGATAAAAAAGATATAGAAAAAGAGATAAGAATTCTTGAAAAGGAAATAAGAAAACTGGCTGAGGAGCTGAATTTTGAAAAGGCAATAGCTAAAAGAGACGAGATGAAGGCTCTGAAAGAGCTGCTGCTGGAATTATAAAATAAATAAAAAAAGAAACGGGGAAGAAGATATGAAAATATATTATTATCCTTCATGCAGTACATGTAAAAAAGCTTTGAAGTGGCTTGATAATTCTGAATTAAAATATGAAAAGGAACATATAGTGGATGCAAATTTAACAAGAAAAGAAATAGAAAATATATATAAGAAGAGCAAGCTTGATATAAAAAAATTTTTTAATACCAGCGGGAAGGTTTATAAAGAACTGGATTTGAAGAATAAACTTCTTAATATGAATGAAAGTGAAAAACTCGAGCTTCTTGCCTCTAACGGCATGCTGCTGAAAAGACCGCTGCTTGTAGAGGGAAATAAGGTCATCGTTGGTTTTAATGAAAAGGAATATGAAGAAAAATTAAAATAGCCGGGAGAAGATATGGAAGCAGGAATTTTTACCGTAAGTGAATTAAACAGAGCAGTAAAAGAATATCTTGAAGGCACGCGGGCTTTTAAGAATATTTATATACAGGGGGAGATATCCAATATCACTTATTATAAAAGCGGACACCTGTATTTTACTTTGAAGGACAATAAATCAAGTGTGAAATGTGCTGTATTCAGATATATGATAAAAGGAGTTCCTAGGGATCTGAAGGAAGGGGATCAGGTAAAGCTCCTCGGGAGTGCTACTTTATACGAACAGGGAGGATCTTTTCAGGTAATCGGGGAACATCTTGAAAAGCAGAATAAGCTGGGTGAGCTTTATGAAAAATTTGAAAAGCTGAAAAAATATTATTTTGAATTAGGATATTTTAATGAGGAAATCAAGAAGAAACTTCCTAAAGTACCATTGAATATTGGGGTAGTTACAGCAGAAACAGGAGCAGCCATAAGGGATATTATTAATACAGCGCATAAGAGATTTCGCAATGTAAATATATATTTATATCCTTCCAGGGTTCAGGGAGAAGGAGCCGCATATGAGGTAGCACGGGGGATAGAAATTTTTAACAGGGAAAATGTCAGGGAAAGACTGGATCTCGATTTTATAATAATCGGGAGAGGCGGAGGAAGTATAGAAGATCTCTGGGCCTTTAATGAAGAGCCTGTAATAGAAGCAGTATATAAATCTGATCTGCCCGTAATATCAGCTGTTGGTCATGAAATAGACAATCTTCTGTCTGATCTGACAGCAGATATAAGAGCAGCAACCCCTACACAGGCAATAGAAATTTCAGTGCCGCTGAAAAGTGATCTGATACAGGAACTGGAGTACAGAAAAAATCTTTTGAATAAGCATCTTATGAATGAAATTGCACTAATGAAAAATAATCTGGAGAAGAGAAAATCAAATTATATTATAAGAAATTTCCTGAATATACTCATTGAGAAAAAAATGATGATGATAGATAAGGAAAATCGTCTGAACAAAAGTCTGAAGTATAAGATTGCTGCCAGCAGTGAAAAGCTTACAATGACAAAAAAGCTGCTTTCAAAAATTAAGCTGGAAGACAAAATAAAAGAGAAAAAAGAAGAACTGACAGATATGGAAAGGATATTGACAAAGCTGATTACCGAAAAAATAAAGGAATACAAAAATAATTTAGAGTATAAAAAGGCAGTAGCAGCAAAATATAATTCCGGTGAAATATTGAAACAGGGTTATACCCTTACAAAGTATAAGGGGAAATTAATAGTAAAAAAGGAAAGTCTGAAAAAAGATGATGAAATTACAACTGTATTTTCAGACGGGGAGATAAAAAGTATTGTTCGGTAGAATAAATTATATTTAAAAATATATTTGCATAATTTGTTTTTTTTGATACAATATAGTATATATAAAAATCTTGGAGGATCAATGAAAAGAAGAATAGCAACGGTTTTATTGATTATTTTAGCATCAATTGCGATAGTCGGAGAACAAACTGCACCTGCAGGTGGAGAACCACCGGCTGCCGGCGGAGGTGCCAAGCCGCAGAGCGGAGGCGGAGCGAAACCGGAATCACAGGTAAAAACAGAGAATGAAATAGATCAGATAATTCAGTCAGAATTAAACAATATAAATAATACTGATACAGCAGCAACGACAACAACGACAACTACTACTTCCACTGTTGATACAGGAACTACTCCTACTATCGGCGGTGACGAAGCTTCAGACGGATCGAAGTTTAAAGTATACGATAACTATGAAAAAGCGATAAAAACCAATCCTAGTTCCGGAGCGATATTCAGACTGTGTAATCTGTATTTCAGAGACGGTCTTTATGAAAGAGCCTTGAGTCTGGCAAAACAGGATAATGCAAGAGATATAAGAAACCTTTATGTTGTGGCACTCTCATCAAGACTTATGGGGAATTTTGACCAGTCAATACAGTATTATAATGAAATACTGGCAAGATACCCGAACTTCCTTGAAGCACATCTGGGTCTTGGAATCGCATATAAGTCAAAAAGAGATTTTAAAAGAGCTGTAGAATATCTGAAAACTTATAATAACTCAAGAAGAGATGAAAATGTAAATAGAGAAATTGCTCTTTTGAACAATATAATAAATGGAACTCTTAATTAAAATAATCATATGAGACTCTGTGAGGGGTCTCTTTTTTATGGAAAAGCTGCGAAAAACTGAATTTTACAGACAGCTGTTTCATAAGCTGAAAGAAAAACACAGACAGAAAGAAGTTGAAAATATGGAAATAATATTTGGAATGACAGGAACACTGTTTTTAGGACTCATGTTTTTGGCAGCAGGAAGATTTTTCCTTGAAAAAGAGAAAAAATTAAAAATAACAGGAATTAAAACAACAGCAAAAATAACAGAAAAGAAGTCGGGATATAGAAAAAGCTTGCTGCTGACAGTAGAATACACAGCTGATAATAAAGTGATAAAAAAGAAAATTACAACAAGCAGATTTTTATTTTCATTAGAAAAAGGCGACGAGGTAACTATTTTTTATAATAAAAATAAGCCTGAAAATTTTTGTTTTGAAAATGATAAAAGATATATTGTGCGTTCAGGCCTCTTCTTTTTTGCGGGACTAATGGAAATACTGGCATCAATTGCAGCATTTTTTACTTGGATATTAAAGTAATCTGAATGATTCAAATATTCTCTGGGCTGTATAATAAAGAGATAAAATCTGTAATTGAAATATACAGTAAGAAATGTTAGAATAGTGGGAGGTCAAAAGAAAAAAGACTTTGAAAGAAGAAAAATTGCCGTAGGGGTTTTTGATTAATTGAAACAAAGAATAAATAGCAGTAAGACAGCTTCTGCAGAATAATCCTTTATTGAAAGATAGAAGAGTCTTGGTAAATTAGATTTTACAAAATATTCTTCAAAACTTTTAATTTAAATATCGGTTCATTTTTGTTATAATATAAAATAAGACTTTGCATTAATACAGCCGGATGCTATGAAATCGGACAGGAGATAATATCAGCTGTTTCATAGGTCTAAACAATAAGATTTTCAAGGATAAGAAATATATTTATAATAAGATTATTATATAGTTTGAAGATTGGAGGAAAATATGGATTTAAACATTGGGTTAGTAAAAGAAGGTTATTCACAGCATATAATCATAAAATATAAAGTAGAGGCAACAATAGAAAAAGGAATGAGAACCGGAAAAAAGAACAGAATGTATGAGTCAAACGAAGTAGATACACTTCAGGAGGTCAATGCAATTTTGAAATGGTTAGAGCAGGAAGGCTTAAAAGAAGGGGAAGTGATTGCTGATTTATCAATTTTAACAATTAATGAATTAGGTTTTATAAAAGAAAAAAAATAAAAATTGTACAGATTCATAGATAACAATCAGATAAGATATTTTAAATAAAATGTGTGAAAATTGGGAGACTAAGAGCTGCTAAATAAAATAGAAAAAATTCTATTAGTTTAACAGCTTTTTGTTTTATAGAGTTTTTTTAAAAATTAATTTTTTACTGTTAGTAATATTTTTATGAATTTCATTTTTACAGTAATATAGTAATAAACAAAAAATGTAAATTTTTTAATGACGTTAAAAATATTATAAAAATTATATATTTATGATTAATTTTATGTTATAATATAAAAGAGTAAATTTATCAAGGGGGCAGTATGGGGTGGATAAACTTAAGGGAGTTTGGAATAAAGGACTCCCTCATATTAAAATTTATGAAAGAATTCAAAAGCTTTGAATCATTTATCAGAGATGAAAATCTCAGAATATTGGACAGAGATATAAGAGCAAAGGTTTTACTCGCAGCTTTGCATGATAACAGAAAATTTTATGAAAAACTGCAAGAGAGTAATATCCGTTTGCTAGAATATACAAGTGATGATTATCCGGAAAATCTGAGAAATATACAGGATCCGCCGCTTTTCCTTTACGTTGCCGGAAAGATAAAATTCGGTGAAAGAAATATCGGGGTGGTAGGAACCAGAAGAAATACAATTTATGGAAAGGTTTCCTGTGAAAGTATATTAAAGGAATTACTGGAATATGATGTGAACATAGTCAGCGGTCTGGCACTTGGAATAGACACCATTGCCCATGAATTCACACTAAAGAAAAACTGCTGCTGTATCGGCGTAGTAGGAAGCGGACTGGATAAAATATTTCCTTATGAAAGCAGAAAATTATGGGAAAGAATACCTGAAAACGGAATGTTAATAAGTGAGTATCCGCCGGGAAGCGAACCTCTGAAATGGAATTTTCCAAGAAGAAACAGAATTATTGCAGGACTTTCGCAGGGGATACTTTTATGTGAGAGCTATGAGAAGGGAGGAGGTCTAGTAAATAGTCGCTTCCAGAGGAAATAAAACTTTTTAAAAATAAGAGACCTCCAAGTAAATAATGAAAGCTGGTGATTATTTTTTATATATTATAAATTTTAGATTTTTTAAACTGTTCTATAATAATATGATTATGATAAAATGGTTAACGTTTATTTGGTTTTATATTTATTTTTTTGGTTTTTACAAAAAATAAATCTCAAATCTGTAATTATTTTCAAATCTTACTTCAATTGCCAGTTGAAGTAATTTTTTTAGTTTAATTCTGTCTTTCTCATAGTAAAAATCAATTACTTTTTTTAAGATATCCTTTTTATTTTCTGTAGCTTGTTCACTGGACAGAATATACTGGAGTCTTTTAATCTCTTCAGTATTAGAAAGAATACTATTGTCGATTTTACTTTGTTCTTCCAGGATCTTATCAATCATAAAGTCGTTATTTTTAACTTTGATAAATTTATGGGCAAGATCATTTTTATCATTCTCGAGTTTTATATTATCATTCAGAAGCTGATTCAGTCTAATTCGTATTTTAGAGTTTGGATCATAAACATCATGATCCAAATTTGATATTTCATCTTCAATTTTTTTAATAACTTCTTTCTCTAATACATCTGCCCTTTTCATTTTACACCGGCAGATTTTTTTATTAGAACAGACATAATATTGGTTGTTCCTTAAAGTTGTTCCGTAAAGTTTCCAGCCACAGTAGCAAAATACGACTCCACCTAATAAATATTTTTCATTATCTGTTATCCGGATTTTTTTAAAACTTCTTTTTTCAATGATTTCCTGAACAGAGTAGAAGGTATCATGATCAATTATACTTTCCCAGTTACCGGGAACTTCAATAATATCATCATTTGTTTTAATTCTTTTGCCTTGAAAATAGATATATTTACCGTATACATTAATACCAATATATGTTTTATTCATAAGGATCTGCTTAACAGTGGTGTAACCCATATTATGTTTTTTAGCAATATTATTTAAGCTTTCTCCTTTTAAAGCTAACTGAAACATTTCTTTTACTATATCAGCTTCTTTTTCCTGAACAATTGGTATTTTATCAATCATTTTATATCCAAGCGGGACACCGGTTAATTTAAAGCCCTGTTTGGCTTTGCTAAGTGTTTCTATTTTATACCGGTCTTTAGTCATATGATATTCAGCATCGTTATAAAATACATCGAACATCCACATCTGCCTTGTTTTAGTTTCATACTTTCCAAGCCTTAATGAATAAAGTTCTATTTTCTGGGCTTCAGCTAAATTAATTAACGGGATAGAGATCAGAGGATCCCGGGCCACTCTTCCGATTTCTTTGATAAATACTACGTTTATAAGACCTCTTTCAACTTTATTAAACATTTTTATTAAATCTTCTCTTTCAGAAGAGTAGCCACTTTCAATATCCCAGTAGACATTTTCTAAAATCCAGTCTGGTTCTCTGTTTTCTTCAAATTCTGTAGTAAGTGTTTTAATTCGGTCCTTTATTTTAGACAGGCTTAAAACTTTCTCACGTGATAGTTTCATTTCCTCGTCTGATAGATCATCACGTGAGATTCTTGCATATATTGCTACATATTTCATATGGAGATGTCCATCTCATTGTATAACAGAAATACCAGATTCCAGAATTCCTCTATTCTTGTCTTTCTTTCAGTTTCATTCATTTCTATTTTCATGATTCCTCCTTACTGTTAAAAAATATCATCTGCAGTTAAATCATTACTTTTTTCATTAGTGTTATCTTGTATATCTTCTATATCATCAGTAATAATTTCAGCTTCAGAAATATCATTTAAATTTACGTTTACTTCTTCCTGTTCATACATTCCCTCAAGTTCTTCAATAAATGCTTCTCTCAAGGCTTGTGCCTTGGCGACTTTTGTGACCATGGTCACCGGTTTATTGGTCCAGTTAGCATTAACAGTGCCGTCTTTCTTTCTTCCGATGTATTCATCAAGATTAACTTCTACACTGACAGGATTTTCCCAGTCTTTACGATAAACAGTACACCATGCTCCGATAAGTTTTTCAGTTTCTTTTATGTATATGGTACCATCTCTTTTGATGAGTTCATTAGTTTCTTTGTTCATAACATATATTCCGACTTTTTTACCATTGTATTGTACATTTTTGATGGCACGCTTTTCAAGTGCATCTCTTGCGACTACCATTGTAGCAGGTTCATGACCATATTTAATAAGATAAGCTTCTTTGATAAAAGGATTTAACTGTCTCGATTTACACAGATGCATAAAATATACAATTTCCTGATCAGTTACAGCTCCCTGGCCGTTCACAAGATATTTTCTTACAATACCCGGATTTAGTTTTACCTGATCATTTCCAACTTTGAATATCATTGTCTGTTTATCTTTTTCATTACTGTTGATGTTATTCTCTACTCTCATATTCTCCTCCTATAAATTTTTGATTATTTTTTGTTCTACCTCATAAAAGCAATCGGAGCTTGCAAAGTCTCCGCCTTCCTGCATTTCTGTTGCGGGTTCTTCTTTCCAGTAACCAAAGATTCTGCCGTCACTTTCCCTTCGGTAATAAATATATTTTGTAATACTCCATCTACGTGATTCCCCATATTCTTCACTTACATAAAGTAGGCTATTTTCTTCAGCAGCATCTTCATAATATTCATTTTTGCTTATTTGAATTTTTTCATTCGTGAATTTTGGAATAGAGTATTTATCATATTCGATTTCTTCATTATCAAGAAAATTCTTAAGTCTTATAGCTTTTTGAATATCAGAATTAGCTATTTTTATAACTAATGCTGTGTAATCATCCTTTGAAGATATCTTTTTTCTGTTATCAAATGTAAGATTTTTTTCAAAGTCATCAGTATTTCTAACAGGACGTTCAATACTTTCTTTCTCAATATCTTTATCTATTTTCTTTCGTTCTTCCTCAAGAGCTTTTTCAACAGCTTCCTGTTTTTCTTTGGCAGCCTTTTCTTTAACTTTTTCTTCCTGAGCTCTTCTGAAGTTAGCAGTAGTTTCTATTCTTGGAATAATATTACTAATTTCAGTATCAAAGATAGACTTGACATCATCAAAAGTGATTTTATTAATCAGGTTAGCATTATTTTTTTCAATTTCTTTCAGGATATAGTTATACTTATCATGATTTTTACTGGCTTTAATAGTTATATCTTCTTCGATTTTCTTAAGAGTGAAAGTTTTATTGGTAATTTTACTATCCAGTTTAATGAATTCGTGAATTTCTTCCGGTATATTCATTTCTGCCAGAATTTTAGATTTGGCAGCAGTAGCAAGTTTTACTTTTTTCTCTTTTTCTTCTTCTTCGAAGCTTTTTATCTGGACATCTATACTATTGCTTATATCAGATATTTCTTTTACAGCAGAGTCTATTTTCTCTAAAAATTCAGATATCCCTTCTTTTCCTTTTTCCTCAACATATTTTTTGGCTTCTTTTAGTTTAGCCACTATTTTATTTAAATTTGCCCGGTCTTTTTTGGAAGAGGTCACAATATCTTCTGTAACAATTGTACCAGCATATTTATTTCTTATTTCTTCAAGAAAAGTATCCAGTTTTTCAATATTGGTTTGTATTGCTATTTGTTGTGTAACTTTGGTCTCCAGCTGAAATTCATCCATTGTTTTCCTCCTTATAAATTGTTTTGCCATCCAGAATTATTTCTTTTGTTTCTGAAAAAGGTAAAACAAACCTAAATCCGTGTTTTTTCTGAAACTGGTAGTCAATATTATCTTTACATACTTTAGCATCAAAAATATCTGCTTTTCTGCTTTTTCCGTCATATCCTATAATTTCTAACAGCATTATCCCTCCTTAAATTATTAGTCTTTTTATAAGTGGCGGCTCTATATTATTCTCAATATAGGACCAAAATTCTATTTCTTTTTCCTGTAGCTTTTTTATTTCATTTTTAAAATCATCTCTATAAATGGTATAAGTTTTAATTTCTTTCTTCAGATCAAATTCATCATCTTCAAAACATTTAAATCTTATATCAGCTACAAGGACAGCGAATTCATAGTTGGTTACCAGAAAGTAGTGTAGTATCTGATATAAATAAGTTTCAGGAATATTATTTTTCCAGTATTGCAGATAAACAGAATAGTTATGTATTGTAGTGGTTTTGATTTCCAGTATTCCTGTTTTCTTATTCGATAAAACTATTTCACCATCCAGACTGGCACGTATAAAATCAAAGTTTTTATGAACATAATAATCTTTAACTTCATATATTTTTTTATCAGGATTATCAATCTTATATTGTTTTCTAATGATATCTTCGAGTTTTTTTCCTCTTTCAGTGGCTTCATTAGTATATTCTTCTATTGGATTACCAGAAGCACTTTTTTTCTTCTCTTTCCAGAGATCAATTATATTTTTATAATTGTTTACTCCCATTATTATCCCGGCATCACTTCCTGCCTATTCCCAAACTTCTTAGTCTTAACCAGTCTTGTCTGTCTGCCGGTAGTATTTTCTTAAAGTTCATATGGACCTCCTTGATTTATATAGATATTTTTGTTATTATATGGCATCTAGTTAACAAAGTTGTTATTCTTTTTTAGCAAGAGGGCAGTATAAGCTCTCTTTTTAGTTTTCTCAATCCTTATTGAACTGGCTTTGTAAGTTTCCTATTATCAGTGGCAGAAGTACATTGCAGTGTTCTTGAATTTTTAATTTTTTTATGCTATAAATTTGTATGAATAATAAATAAGGAGATATTATGTATAATAAAACAGAATATAAAAGCATAAAATTAAGAATGCAAATTGCAATGATACTAACTTTATTAATGTGTATTCCAACTAATTATGGAATGATCAAAGCTTTACTAAATGTTTCGGATCCCCAATATGTAGGAAATTTAATTATACCTATGCCCATAGTCTTATTAGGTGATTTTTGTGTATTATTACAAATCAAATCTTTATTTGATTTAAAAGAAGAAACTAATTTAGTAAAAATACGAAAGAGATATAAGTTTCTAAGAATTTTTTATATATTCTATTTTTTTATAGGGTTACTACCAATGATTCTTATATTTTCAGTTCCAAGCTTAATTGATAAATTAATAATGAAACTGAATGATGATAAAAAAGTGATGGAATAATTAGACAACATTTTTAGTTGTCTTTTTTATTTTGCAATATATTTTTCAGAAATTTTAAAATCATTTATAGAAAGAATATTTATAAGTATTTTGTTACTTCTGATAAATTTCTTAAACTTTCTGTCTTTTAAATATTGTTTTATCAGTCTCACCATGAAAAAGCCTCCTTATTAAGTTCTATATTATATTTATTATTGAATCTTTCATTTCTGACTTTTCTTAATTTTTTATCCTTGTAATTTTTGAATTTTGACTTGATTATATAAATTATTCTTTTCATTATGATTGCCTCCTTTAAATGATTTCCCAGCTTTCTATAAAATAAACCATTCCTTTTTCCCTAATTATTTGTAATTCTGCAGATGTTTGGGAATGGGATCTGATGATTTCAATAACCATTTTCCGGTTGTAATAATACTGAACTGCATAAGTTTTCATAATCCTCCTAGTTGAAATTCAGAATTTTTTATCCTTTTGATATATGAAAGCCTAATATTTTTCTATGTTGCAATGGCTTCTCTTATATCTTTAGTAGATATTACTGTGTACATAACTATTCCTCCTATTTTATAATTTAGGGTATTGACAAAATAAAAAAATTAAATATAATATATATGCAACTGTTAAAATATATATTTATTTCGTAGTTGAAAAATGTTTTGTCTTTGGGAGGCTGTCCCCTATGCCTCCCTTTTTATATTAAGTTTCTTTGTTAAAGTTTCTATTTTCCTATCAATTATTTCCGATAAAAAATATATATTTTTGAAAAAGATTAAGTGATATTATTGTTGATACGCTAGGAATATAATAAAAATTTTTTATTTCTTTTTTGTTCTTCCCCAAAGTTTGATACTGAGGGTAGTAATAATTACCCTCGAACTCAACTTCTTTGATTTTACTGATTTCATCTTTCTCATCATCTGTAAAATCAGATAAATCTAATGAGATTGTGTATTCTTTTCCATATTCATCCTCATCAAAATCATCGAATACAGGTCTCATTTGACTTTCCTCTATTATTTTAAATTCTTTGCAAGCTATCATTTCGATAATTAGTTCTTTTATTTCTTTTGTTGTCATAATAATTTCTCCTTCGTTTGACTTTAGTCAAATATAATGTTAAAAAAATATAACTTTCTCTTATCTTGGTACCATTATATAATCTTATTTGATAAAAGTCAATATATTTTTTGAATTTAGTCAAAAAAATTGTCGTTTGTCAAAAAAAGTAGTATAATTAAAATAAGAATAAGTGGAGGAAACCATGGATAAAATAGAGAGAGTAACTAAAAAAATTAGAAGCAGAAGAGAAGAATTAGGGTTAAGATTGGAAGATGTCGCAAATAGTTTAAAAAGACAAGGAGTAGAAATTACTATTTCAGGCTTACATAGAATTGAAAGTGGAGGAAGACAAAAACTGGATGCAAATTTATTAGTAGGCCTGTCTAATATTTTAGACTATAATTTTTTTGATATGTTAGGTTGGAAAGCTCCAAAAGAAAATAGTAACTATTCAATTAAGGAAAAAGAGAAAATTTTGGTAAAAATACATACTTATGACTCAAGTAAAGCTGGGAGGATTGACCTAGAAAATTTCACAGAGGAGGCTTTAATGGTTGAGGACGAAATTAGTAATAGTGTGAACGAAGGAATTATTATAAAAATAAAAGGTAATTTTATGCAGCCACATTTCTATGAAGGAGATGTGTTACTAATTGAGAAAGAGAAATTTGAAAATTGGCAGGAATTAGACAGAAAGATTGTATTATATGAATTTGATGGGGAAACTTATATAAGAAAAGTGTTGTTTGAAAATGCAAAAGGGTATTTAATAGCTTTTAACAACAGGCTTTATGAGAATATAGAGATAAATGAAAAAATAACATATATAGGGAGGGTGAGAAAACAAATCAATATAAGGGATCTTGACAATATAGAATTTTAACTGATTCTAGGAGTGGGTGAATGTTTAAAAGGAGGGAATTTATGTATGGAAGAATAATAGAGGAAATTATTAAAGAAAGTAATGGTAGATTACAAATTGAGAATATTATTGTGCAAGCTGGCCAAAAAGTGGTGTGGAAAGGAATACATAGCGATCATGGTGAGGTTGTTTTGAAGCTAGGAGATTATAACATCAGGATAGAACAAGAATATGAGATTATACAAAGTATAAAAAATGAAAATTTTCCTAAGATATACGACTTTCAAAATCGAAGAGGAATTTTTTACATTTTAGAAGAGTATATCCCAAATGGTTCATTAAGTGATATTAAAAATAAAATTTTATATCAAAGTGAGGAAAAAATAATAGAACTGTTAAAAGATATAGTAATTCAAATGACACCAATTTGGGAGAAAAATATAGTTCATAGAGATTTAAAACCTGCTAATATTCTAATTCGGGAAAATGGAACTCCTGTAGTAATTGATTTTGGGATAGCCAAAAAAGAAGAAAGGAATATTACAAAGATATATGGTGTTACACCAAAGACATTAATATATGCTCCACCGGAACAGTATAATGAAATAAAGAAAGATATGATTGATTTAAGAACGGATTTTTATTCTTTAGGAATAATAGCTTTAGAGTTAATTTTAGGGCATCATCCATTTTTTATTAATGGAGAATTTTTAGAAGATAAATTTTTAAACTGCGAATATGAGTTCAATAAAACTGTTTCAGATGATTTTAAAAAATTAATAAGTAAATTAGCTAATAAAAAAATATATAAAAGATTTCGAAATTCAAAGATTTTTTATGAATTTTTACTTGATATGGAGGGAAATTATTATGAAAATTAATCATCTAATTGGTCACAATGGAGCATGGAACTATTCTATTTATAGTGAAGACGGTATTGGACATGAATTTATAATGTCATATTTATTTTTTAGTAGTGTGAATAAGAAAATTTTAAATTCGTTAGAATTCAAGTTTGTTGACTTAAATTTATATTTTTTATCTCATGAAGAAGTGTATATTGATTATGAAAAAGATGGAAAAAAATCTCAAAGTAAGGTGAATAAGAAACTAATTGAAAAAGGAATTGTATGTAAAAAGGCTGGAGATTTTAAAATAAACTATGACCTTTTTTTAAAAGAACTAGACAGATTTAAATATGAAAACATTTTAATTCCATTCTTTGATTATAATTTAGATTTAAAAGATAAGTTAGCATTAAATAGTGAGAAAATAAAAGAATTTCGTGAAAATGTAAAACAGCAAAAAGAATATTTATCTTACGTAGTTTCTTATGATGAATTGAAAAATGAGGGAAATTTTGAAAGAATATTGACATGGATAACTAAATTTGATATAAAAGGTGTATATTTAATTTTAAAAGATGAGAGTTCAAGTGAAATTAAGGAAGATATTGAAGGATTAAAAAAATACATTGAATTAATTGAAACATTAAAAGAGAATGATTTAGAAGTACATTTGGGATATAATAATAATGAATCTTTTTTATTATCAGTTGCTATGCCAGATTCGATAACCTTAGGTACTTATAAAAATTTACGAATTTTTAGTAAAAATAATTTTATAGCTAGGCAAACTAAAAAAGCAAATTTCAAAGTATTTTCCCCACTTTTATTAAATACGATACAACAAACCTATGTTGAGAATATAGAAGCAGAACTAAGAGATAATGAGAAATTAAATAAATATTTCCCTTTAAATAAATATTTAGTTTTGAAGCCAGAAACTTCTAATTGGCAATTTAAAGAACCAGCTGTTTATAAGTATCATATGTTTGAACTGTATAAATTATTGAAAAAATTACCACCAAATAAGAAAGAAAGAAAAAAATATATAATAGAAAAGTTGAACAAAAGTATTGAAGAATATAATTTTTTAACTAATGAATTAAGAATTAGATTTGATCCAAAAGATTCAGGAGATTTTTTATATAAATGGTTGAGTGTTTTAGAACAAATTTAAATTGTTGTTTTAAAATATCTTGTAGAAGAGGAGAGAATTATGAAAAAGTTTGCAAGTGAAGCAGAGATGCAGGAAAAATTTAACGAATTTTTACACGATACTCTACTTCAAGAAGAAGATATTTATTTAGAGAATGAATTAAAAGGATTAGTTGGAATTCCAGATGTTGTAGTATATGAAAAGAGAAATATATACGTAAATTATGTTCTTTCGATAGAATTAAAATTAAAAAATTGGCAAAGGGCCTTGGTTCAAGCATATAAATATTCGAGTTTTTCGAATATGACATTTGCAATTATGGACGAAGCAACTATGGCTCCAGCTTTAAAAAATATAATTGAATTTGAACATGCTAATGTGGGCTTAGCTTCATTTAATATATATAAAGAGCTAAAAATATATTTTGTTCCAGAAGAAAAAGCCCCTTTTTCTAAAAGGCTAATGTATAGATTTTTAGAAATGATGACAAATAAAAGTATTGAAAAGAAATTGTATAGTAATTGTTCAAAGTTAATTTATCCAACTATAAGAAATATATATGAAAATACAGAATTATGAAAAACGCATTTCTATGTGTTTTTTTTAAAATATTTTCATTGACAAAAATCAAACGAAAGGTTATAATCATATCGAGGTGAAAAAATGAAAAATAATTATAGAAAGTCAAAAGAGTATATTATTTTTAGAAATACCTTATGGCGGAAAGACCTTACAATAAAAGAATTTTCAAAGAAAATAGGGATGTCACGTCAAAATATTTATCTGGCATTTCAGAATAATACAAAGGCAACTATAGAAAAAATATTAACAGAAGTACTTAGTTTATGAGTTTTTTTATAAAATATTTTGATTTTTGTCAATTTTTAATATTTAAAATTTTGTTATACAGATAAATTATTGAGGAAATAAGAGTATGAAAAATGATTATTCAAAAGTAAAAATAATAAAAAAAATTAAGAGAAATTATGAAAAATATTATGAGTAGTAAAGAAATAAAAAAGAGAGAGAATAAAAGCTCTCCCTATCACAAGCAACATTTTTTACAGCAACAAAAATATTTCTTTGGATTCTGTTTCTGAGCCTGCTTTAAGGCTTCAAAAGGATTGTTAAATTTGCCTATTTAGGTTTTGAAAGAAATCGTAGATAGATATTCACAATCTTCAGTATGTATGGTGTGTTTAAAATCATTAGAAATAAGCTTATCAAAATAATATTTCTTAGAAAACAAGACATGTCTCCTTCTAAAACATGATACTTATATCATAACATAAATTTAATAGTTTTGGTAATAAAAAAGACCTCCGAAGAGGTCAGAAAAACTTGTTTTTCTCTACTACAATTAATTATAACATAAAAATGAAAAAAATCAATAGTAGGAGTGATTGGATTTAAATATATTAGAATTTGGAGAAAAGTAGAAAGTAATTTAAGTATTATAAAATAAAAAAAGCCCGTATAGGGCAATATGAATAAGTTAATAATATTTTTCAATCATACAATAAACACATTTTTTCTTGTAACGAGGGTGTCCTTTGATCTCTTCATTTAAAAGATCTGAATCAAAAATATTTTGGAGTTCAATTTTATGTATATTACAACTTTGGGTGATATTTGAAAAATCATGACAAATACCGGAATTAATATCTAAAATAAATTTTTTATTCAAATATTTATACATAAAAAACTACCTTTCTTTAGAAAAATGTTGAATATATTTATAATCACAATAGATGAATTTTTTTAAGAAAGTTCATAAGAAAAAATCACATAATTCTAAAAAAATATCAATCGTTGTACTAAAAGAGAAAAAATCAGAAACAAGTTTGATAAAATTCTTTAATAGAATTTATTGAAGAGAAATTTTTTGTACAAATTACATTGATGGGCATCATTACAATTACAATGTTCGCTACTACATCGATAAAGAACTTTTTTTTGATTTTTTGTAGGAAAACCTTCAGGAGAAATACCAAAAATTTTAACAGTTATTTCCTCAAATTGTTCAGTTTTAGTGCAGTAGTCTTTAAAATAGTCAAAATAAAAATTCATAATATACACATCCTTAAAATATTAAGTAATAAAATATTGAAAAAATGGAAAGTGAATAGTACTGAAAAGTTATAGATTAAGTTTTATATCAGAAAGCGAATGGAATGAATATTAATAATTATATCATAAGTAAAAATTAAAATAAAGTAGGAGTGATTGGATTGGATTTAAATGTATTAGGATTTAACCAGGAAAAAGTAATTAAAATAAAAAATATAAAAATAGAAAAAAGAAAAAATACAGAAAAGGAAATTACTCAAACTTTAGGAATAGATGATTTATATATTTTAAATAGATTATTTAATTTTAGAGGAAGTTTAAAAACAATAAATAAAATTATAGATAATAAAGTCTTTTTCTGGATTAGTTATAAAACTCTTTTAGAAAGTATGCCTATTTTAGATATAACGACTGATTCTTTGGGCAGAAGGTTTAAGAAATATGAAGAAATGGGTTTAATAGAGAGATCAAAAGAGAATGAAGCAAATGGCAAGAAAGGTTGTTTTAGCTTTATTCATATTACAGTTAAACTAGAAGATTTGAGGACAAATGAAAATTTAGAAATGAGAGATGAGCAAGGAAATGATTACGGTGATAACAAAACAAAGGTTCCGGCGTTAAAAACTGAAACCTTGCGTCGTCAACAAGCTAAAGCTTCCTGTGATGACATCGGAACAAAGAATATAAAAGAAATAAAGGGAAAAGAGAAAAAGGAAAAAGAGAGAAAGACAGATATAAATTCTATAGAAAAAGTAAAAGTTAAATTGAAGGATGTATTAGGTCAGTCTGTCGAAAATCCTCAAATATTAGATTCTAAAGTAAGTAAGATATCAGCTCTAGTAGTAAGTTTAGGTTTGGAGAAAGTAATGGAAACACTTGATAAAATAAAAGAAAATAAATTTTTGATGGATCTTCGTAAGAAAAAAGGGGATCTGAACTTTTTGAATTATATTCTGGGACTTGAAAAATTTACTGACATAGCATTTGGTGCACATGATCCGTTTAAAAAAGATGATACTTTATCAGCTGAAGAATTAAAACAATGCTTTAAGGAGGAGGAAGATTCTTGGTTAACATAGAACTGGAAAAAGGAATACTGGGGAAAATAATAATACTGCCGTATTTACTGGCGGAAAGTCTTGATAAGGGCCTAAAAGAAGAGTATTTTTTGAATGAACAAACAAATATAATATTCAAAAAAATGCTGAAAGTTTTTGATGTAAATTCAAAATTTGACCCCAGTCTTTTAAAACTGGAACAAAAGAAAATGATAGAGCTTGGGGATTACTCGACTAATGTTGTTCATATAGATCTTGCCATTAAACAGCTAAAAGAAAATTATAGAAATTCTGTATTAGATAATAAAATCCGTAATATTCTTACGAACGATAAAAAAGAAACTGCAGAGAAGCAGAGTGAGATAATGGCTGTTATTGACGGATTACAGAATTTTGAAACTGAACAAAATAAATTTTATGATATGAAGGAGTTATCAACACAATGGTGGAAGTCATTGGAAAATAAGAAAGTAGACGGGATAAGAACAAGTTATAAGGATCTCGATAATTATTTTATATTTGAATCAGGAAGTCTTGTGACTGTTGGTGCAAGACCAGCAGTGGGAAAAACAGCCTTTGGACTTAATCTGGCTTCAAGAAATGCAGTAAAAGAAAGTGTTCTTTATGTAAATCTCGAGATGAGTACGAACCAGATAAGTAACAGAATACTGTCAAGCATGAGTGGTGTATCGCTGAAAAAAATAATAAATAAAACACTGAATGATGAAGAAGCAGGCAAAATAGCAAGTAAGATGGAAATATTTGAAAATTTAAATTTAAGCTTATTAGATTGTCGGGATAGTGATTTTACTTCAATAGTTCAAAAGATTCGGAGAATGTACGAGAAAAAACAGTTTAAACTGATTGTAATAGACTACCTGACGTTGCTGCATGTGAAAAAATATAAAGACCGGAATACAGAGGTTGAGTATATGTCCAACAGGCTAAAATTACTGGCTACTGAATTAAATACGTGCATTGTAATATTAGCTCAGCTGAACAGACAGGTGGAACTAAGGGCAGATAAAAAGCCAGTATTGTCAGATTTAAGAGATTCCGGGGGAATAGAGCAGGCAAGTAATGTTGTCATGTTTTTATACAGGGCTGATTATTATTACGGAAAAGACGAGGAAGAGCCCAAACCTTATTCTTCACTGGAAGTATTGATAAGGAAAAACAGAAACGGGCAAACTGGAAATGTGGTCTTAGCTTATAACAAAGAAACACAGTCAATCGTAAATGCAAAAGTTCAAATGAAGATCGGGGAGGATATGGATGAAAAGCGTAGACTCTATGAATAATACTGAACTTAATGATTATATAGATACCTTGGAAAGGACTAAAACAAATAAATCTAAGGAGCTTATAAAAATAAACAAGGAATTTCGGGAAATAGACGAGAGTTTACAGAAAGCTCTGGCGGAGAGAAATAACAGGAATATAGACAAAAGGTATAAGCAATTAAATTTATAAGAGAAAGTTATAAGAAATAAAAAAAGATTGATATAGTCTCAATCTTAATCAAAATGATTCCCGTTAATATAATTTTCGGCATTCTCTTTCGGAATTTCAATGAGAGTGTATGCAGTTTTACCGCCAGAACGTTCAGGATTTTTGAAAGCTTCGACAATATAAAATTTATTGCTTTCTATTTCAAAAATAAAACTTTTAGAAAAATCTTTATAAATTTTGGATTTAAAAGTGTATTCACCGGGAGCAATAATAATTACAGAATTTTTGATATTAACCTTTTCTGAGTTAATTTTAGTGACTGTGATGTACTTAGGTACTATAACTGTTGAATATTCACCTTCATTTAGTCCGGTGGCACTTGCATGTAAAATTTTCTTATTAGTAATTGGTGTTTTAGCTGAAGTAATTGTAAAAATGGATAAAATTAATACTGTAATTAGAAATACTTTTTTCATATAGTCTCCTTTAAACTTTTATATTAGATTGTATCATAAGTTTTATAAGGAGTAAATTAATGTGATAAATAAAGATAAAAAAATAGGAGGAACTAATTATGAACATTGAAATATTAATGGATAAAGTAGAAACATACGGAGTAAAGAAATGCAGTAAATGTGGAATAGAATTCCCAAATATTAAAGAATATTTTTATCAGACTACAGGAACAAAAGATGGACTAAGGACAGATTGTAAAAGATGTCAGGATACACAGAAATTAAGAAAAAAGATATCTTATTTGAAAGAGCTGGAGACAGTAGAAGCTGCCAAAGCAAAAGAAGCGGAAATAAAGGAATTAAAACGAATTATAGAGAAAGGAAATCAGGAAAGAAAGAATCTAGAAAATATAATAGCAATGACCGATGAAAGAAATGAAACTTTGTCAGATACTGCAGCTAAATTTTCGGAAAAATACTTAAGATCTCATAAATGGAATTATGTATTAGGAGGAGGTTTAGCAATGTTGATAATTGGAATAGGAATAATCCATTTTTGTAGATTTTAATAGAAAAATAAAACGATAGCCTTATTATAGACTATCGTTGCTAGTTAAGATAATAACAGTTTCATAAATTAGTTAATATACTCACTAAACTAACATAAAAAACAAGAAATGTCAAGAAAAAATGAACAACACAAGGTTGTTCATGAATAAAAAATTACTATTATCTTCACTAGCAAATATATTGTAACAAAGATAAAGATGTATTACAACTATTTTTTGAAAAAAATTTAGTTACTAAAAAAAACTTGTGAATAAAGAAGTAGTACGGGAAAAAGATATAGAGAGGTGGCGATATGGCTTTAGCAGAAATAACAAAAAATAAAATACTTTTAACTGTACCGGTTCAGGAAGTCACTCCGGATATTAAAACAGAACTTGAAGAAGTCCTGAATAATTATCCAATTGAAGTAATTCCTAAAAAAATGATGTCAATTGAGCAGATGAGACTTATTTATGTTCTGTTTCATCAATGGGCCGAAGAAGAAGCAGGAGGAGATTATTTATATATAAAAGATGTTTTGATAGGAGAGTTCTGTAGTAAATATGAAATTCCGGGATTTTCTACGAGTCCATATAAAGCTAATACTCTGGACATGGAAACAGCAACACAGTTTATTCAGTTCATTATTGAGCTTGGTATTCAGGAGAACAGGGTATTGTATATAAGGGATAAAAATCAAAACTATAAACACATCAGGACTATAGTTCCGGATATCCAGAAATATGTGATAGCTTGTCTTAGAAACCGGGTATGTGCGATATGTGGGAAAAGGCATGATGAATATAATACTGTGGAATTACATCACTGGAAGTCGGTTGCTTCAGCTGTAGGGACTTATGAAAATGATGATGGGCTTAGTACACCTTTTATATCATTGTGTACAGAGCACCATCAGGAGTTTCATCATAGAGGAGTGGAAAGTTTTAAGGATAAGTATCATATTGAGGGTGTATATTTGAACGAGAAATTAGTTATAGAGCTTAAAGAGATTTATACTAATCATTTTAAGGCTTTTAAAGAGAAATAAGAAAAAGAAGTGATATAAATCACTTCAATTAAAATGAGAGGAATAATAGGAATAAAGAAAAAAGACTCAAAGTTATCCCCAAAAAAATGAATAAAAAAAATCCTAACTTAAAATATTTGGGTAAAAAAGATATAAAATCATTAAGCTTTTCTGAGGTTATAATATTGTATTTATAGGAAGAAGATAAATTTTCTGAAAAGTAAAAATATTTTGTATTTTTTCCTAGGGATTTAATATAAATTCCTTTAAAAGCATTTGGAAATTTATAAAAAGAAATTTTATTTTTCTGATCCATTGTTATTTCTTTTCTTATGCATAAGGATAAAATTGTTGAAATAACAAATAAACCTATGATCTTTAATATTATGTTTTCAACTAAGTAACTGGAAAATTTTGGTGTTATAATAAAATTTAAATCACCCATTATATAAATTATTGGAATTAGTAAAGCTGTATAAAAACTTAAGCTTAAGAATATAAAAAATAAATTTAAAGGAATAATGCCTTTTAATACTTCTTTTTGTGAATTAATAAGAAATCACCTCCTGAACATGATAATTATTATAGCAAAAAAATTAGAAATATAATAATAAAAAAAAGAGTTAATGTTATTTTGTTTGGACAATGGCAATTGAATATTTAGTCTTGTAATGAATATGAAAAAAATATATAATTTCTGGTGTATTAATTAAAAAAATGAAAAGGAAATGATTATGGAAAAAACTATAGGAATAGTAATAACTATTATAATAGGATTAATATTTATAACGATAGGGGTGTATTTCCGAAAAAAAGATGAGAAATTAAAAGAGAATGGAGTAAAGTCACAAGCTAAAATACTTGAAAAAAAGATTGGAATTAGGAATAGGGCATATGTAACCGTAGAGTATACTGTAGAATACAAAGTAATAATAAAAAGAATAGTTACAGCAAGGTCAATATATAAGTCATATCCATTTAATGAAGGTGAAAAAACAATTATTTATTATGACAAAAAAGATCCTAAATCTTTTTGTTTTGAAAATGATAAAAGACATATCGCAATATCAAACATATTTTTTTGTGCAGGGGGTCTGGAAATAATTGTAGCAATTTTGAGTTTTTTTCTAAATTAAATATCCCTAAACAAGACTAAATAAGACAGTCTTGTTTTTTATTGAAAACCAAAACTAGACAATGGCAATCGAGTATTTAGTCTTGAATTAAAAACTATGTTATAATATAACAAACCAATTTTAGGAGGTTATAAGTGATAAAAAAGTTATTGATTTTAGCAGGGTTATTTATAGTATTTCAGTTTGGGTATTCTTTAAGTTGTATTGCTTCGTATTACAGAGTGGTAGATGGAGTACTTAGATATACTGGTGCTGGTCAAAATAGGGTAGTAAAAAATGTTGATATCGAAACATTTGAAGATTTGGATTGGGCTTTTGGAAAAGATAAAAATAGAGTTTACTATTTAGGACAGAATATTAAAAATATAGATGCGAAAACATTTGAAGTTATTCATGAATATAAACCAATTCCTGAATTTATAAAAAGCCCAGTGCCGACATGTGGCCCTCCGAATATTGAAAAATTTAAGGATAAAAATGGAACATATGAATTAAAGGATATTCAGAATGGGAAATTACAATTAGAGGAGTAAAAAATAAAACAAGACTAAATAAAAACAGTCTTGTTTTTTATTACAAAATAAAGGAGCCAAAATGAAAAAGTATAGAATAAGATGTAAGTATTGCGGAAGATTCCATGTTGAACTTAAGGTGTATGAAAAAGCAGAATTAAAATGGAAGTGCAGACAATGTAAGAAAGAGAATCAAATATTAGTAACAGTAGATAAATACTTTAAAAATTAGAGTGTTTTTTTATTTTTTGTGATAAAATTTAGGAAAATGAATTATGAAGAAAGGATAAGAGTGAGCTATGGAGAAATTTGAATATCAGGTCTTAGAATTTGGGAAGTCAACTTTTGTAACACTAGATATAAAGAACATACAGCCAACATTAAATAGATTAGGAGCAGAAGGTTGGGAAGTAGTGAGTATGATAACAATAAATTTTACTGACGGTGGAACCCGTTCAATTATCGCTACACTTAAACGAAAAATTATAGATTAATATTAAAAAAGAGCTGAAGTTAAGTAAATCATATATTTACAAGCAGAAAGAAATATAGTATAATTAAGTATAAAATTAAATATCATGCAGAGGGATTACCTTAAATGTTATTGAGAACATTTTTAATCTGTAAGAGACCCAAGAGGACTTAATACGTAGCAATGCGTATCAGGTCCTTTTTTTGTTTGAAATTTATTTTTATGGAGGTAGATAGTGAGAGGTTATGGCTAAATATGAAGAAGCATTAATACAAAAAATAAAAATACAATATGAAAATGGAAAATCTATAAGTAAATTATCAAAACAATACTCAGTTCCGACAGGAACCATAAAAACATGGTCCAGTACATATAAATGGGTAAAGAAAAAGAATTCCAACCAACCAAAAATAAAAACGGTTGAAAAAAGAACCAACCAACCAACTGAAATGGAAATTGGTTTATTACATGATGAAGATTTAGTGACAGATATAGTAGATGAGGTAATTAGCGAGGAGAAAGCAAAAAAAACATATAAAGTATTTACTGAGAAAGAAAGAATGTTTATTACATATTACTTTGCATATAAATTTAATGTAAAAGCAGCAAGTTTAGCAGTGGGCTATTGGAGCGAAGTTGAAGGACACCGGGTATTGAATAAACCAAAGATAAAAAAGATAGTAAGAAGAATTAAGCAAATAATTCTGGAAAGGGCCGATATAAATTTCACAGCAAATGAATTATTGGAAGAATTGTTTCTGGTATTGAAGAAAGCAACAGGGGAAATACCACAGAATAAGATATTTCTGATAAGTAAATTTGATAAGAAAACTATTCCGGTATCAGTTAGAACTTATGAAGGTAAGTTAACAGATGGAACGGAGGTAAAAGGGTCAAATATACTTGGGGTAATAGAAAAAGGAAGTTTTAAAGATGTTGTGAAGAATCAAATAAATGAAATATCCTATCAGGTTCCAGAAGAGTATGTATTAAAAGATACGGATTTAAAAGCAGCTAATGCAGCAATAAAATTAATAGCGGATTTATATGGTTTTATGGATAATTCTAAATTAGCAAGAGAAAGATTTGAATATGAAAAAGCAAAAAATATTGAAGAAAGAGAAGCAGAGAAAAATATTAATATAACTTTTTCAAATGACTTGGAGGAGTAACAATGCAGGTCAAATTAAGTCAGGTAGTAGGAAAAGGATATAAAACTTTTTGGGAAAGCAAGAAAAGATACAGAGTATTAAAAGGAAGCAGAGGAAGTAAGAAAAGTAAAACAACAGCACTGTGGATAATTTACAATATGATGAAACATAAAGAATCTAATACCTTAGTTATAAGAAAAGTTTTTAATTCACTAAGAGACAGCTGCTATTCAGATCTTTTATGGGCTATTGAAAGACTGGGAGTCAGTCATTTATGGAAATCCACAAAAAGTCCGCTTGAATTAGTATACAAACCTACGGGACAGAAAATATTATTTCGTGGTTTGGATGATCCGTTAAAGCTTACATCAATCACAGTAGAAAAAGGTTACTTATGCTGGGTATGGATTGAGGAAGCTTATGAACTCATGAGTGAAGATGCTTTTAATAAACTTGATTTGTCAATCAGAGGGAAATTACCTGAACATCTATGGAAACAAATTACTTTCACATTTAACCCGTGGAATGAAAAACACTGGTTGAAAGCAAGATTTTTTGATGTGGAAGATGAGGATATACTGGCACTTACTACAACTTATAAAATAAATGAATTTCTCGATGATGATGACAGAAAAGTATTTGAAAAAATGAAAAGAGACAACCCGAAAAGATACAGGGTAGAAGGTGAAGCAGAATGGGGAATAGCAGAAGGTCTCATATTTGAAAACTGGGAAGAGAAAGAATTTGACTACAGGGAAATATCTAAAAGAAAAGGAGTAGTCTCAAGATTCGGACTTGACTTCGGATATACGAATGATCCTTCCGCTTTTACAGGTTATCTTGAAGATGAAAAAAATAAAGAAATATATGTATTTGATGAATTCTATAAATCCGGAATGCTGAATGACGAGATAGCAAACCAGATTAAATACATGGGGTATGCAAAAGAGGAAATAATAGGAGATTCATCAGAACAAAAAAGTATAGAAGAAATAAAAAGATACGGAATAAGACGGATAAGACCATCAGTTAAAGGAAAAGACAGCGTACTTCACGGAATACAGTTATTACAGCAATATAAGATATACATCCATCCGAAGTGTGTAAATACTATAACAGAATTTTCAAGTTATATATGGGATACAAAGGATAATAAAGCACTAAATAAGCCTGTGGATGCTTTTAATCACATAATAGATGCAATGAGATATGCAATATATAAACAGCCTAAAAAAGGAATAGATGTTGAAAGATTACTAAAGAGAGGAAGATAAAATGTTTTGGAAAAACAGAAAACCAAGGGAACCGTCATATATAACAGATAAAGTATTGATACAAAATATAGCCCGTAATGTAATAGACATAAGCAGCTTTGATATCGAGTATAAAAATATTTATGAAATAAGGGAACTGCAGGAGATATTTGAATATATAGATATAAATACTGCAGTCTCAACTCTGGTCCGGGGAGTAACATCAAGAGAATTAATATTTACGAGTGAAAATGGAAAAGAAGAGAATAAAAAATTAATAGAAGAGGGCCAGAAAAGAATTAATAATATAAAGGGGAAAATGAACTTTATAAAAGAGCTGGCCAAAACACCTTTCCTTAAAATAACAGTCCATGAAATAATTTATAATGATAATTTTGAGATAGAGAGAATGGAATTTATTCCAAGAGAATTAATAAGATATGACAAGGAAAAGAAAAAATTCTATATAGAGACTAATGCAACAGAGAATATATATCTGGATAATCCAATGAAATGGCATGTAGCTGTATACAATGAAAGTATAACAAGACCCTATGGAGAAACCATATTAAAATCCATACTTAAAACCTATGAAGAAATAAAATATATAAAAGGAAAAATGAACGGAATAATAGAAAAGTATGGCGGGACAATTGTACTATTCGGGTATGATCCTAATTTAGAAGATGACTTGGTAGAAAAAACAGGTTTAGAACTAAAAAGAATGATGGATTCAAATACTGTCGGAATTCCAAGTGAAAGCGGAATAAAGGATAACATTGTATTATTGAGACTTGCTGATCTTAATATAGAAATTCATACTCTGCTTATGGAAAAACTGGAAAAGAAGATCTATCAAAATCTACTGGGTAGCACACTTACAGTAACAGACGGAAGCAACGGAAAAGGAACTCATGCTTTAGGAACTGTTCATCAGGAAGAAAAGGAAAAAATAGAAGATGAAATTGCCTTATTTGTGAGAGAAGAGCTCGATAAATTAATAGATATAGACGGATTAATACATGGTTATGATCCTAATCAGTACTATATAGAGATAAACAGACAAAAGGACCGGGGAAAAGAACTTGAAATAAAAAATCTCGAACAGGATGAAGTAAATAAGAAGGCAGATTTGATAGTTAAATTATCACAGGCAGGTTATGAAGTAGAGGATAGTGAATTACAGGAAGTATTCGGATATAAGACACTGAAGAAAAAAGAGCAGCAACAGATTAATAATTCGTTTTTTGAATTCTCTAAAAAGAATACTGAGGATAGTAATCAGAAAACACTGGAGTATCTTGAAAGACTCAGGAAAAGAATAATATCCGGAATAAGTGAGAAGGTAACAGAACAGATACAAAAGATAAAAACTCCTGATGATATAAAAAATCTAGATACAGGAACTAAAGAACATGAGAATGCCCTAGTACTATCAGAGTTATGGGGACACTATCTGACAATAAAAGACAGGGAAAAAGTAAAGGAATATAAAAAGAAAAGTGAATTTGCCTTTTATTCTGAAATAGATCTTCAGGATATATTTAATATGACTTTCAATGAAGCTGTAAACTGGCTGCTTGATCGTGAACCGTTGATGTATGATCAGATACAGAAAGTAATAGAGAGATACAGGACTAATTATTTCTGGATAAAAAGAAGCACAGATATTGAAGTAACAAAGATATTATATGCAGAGCTATTAAAGAATCTTGAACTCGGCCAGACTTTTGAAGATTTTAAAAAGAATCTTGATATAGAGAGTTTAGGTCTCGGAAGTGATGGGTATTATCTGAAACAGGTATTTGATCAGACAATGATAAATGCTCAGGCCGTGGGACAGTGGGAACAACTGCAGGAAGGGATACAATATGGCTACATATACGGTTTGTATGATGCTGTAGTAGACGGAAGGGAAACGGCTCTTTGCAGAATGCTTGATGGAAAGATATACAGGTTGGATAGTCCGTTTTGGGAAATATATTATCCGCCAAATCATTTTAAATGCAGAAGCAGAGTGATTGCACTGAGTGAAGAAGATATGCAGACTTACGGATATTCAGCTGAGAATATTATTCCGGAAAACAAACCACAGAAAGGTTTTAATAACAATATAGGAAGTAATTATATTACAGGAATAAAAAGATATGTAAACCAGAAAGAAAAAGAGGCTGAAATCTTATACAAGAAGGTAAGTAACTATGAAGGCTAAATTTAAGGTAATAAGAAAACTTAAGAATATAGAAAAGAGAGTAAATGCAGTAAAAAATATGTATGATATCACATTTTTAACTGGAAAAATCTCAAAAGACATGGAAAAAGAAGTTGATATGAGATTTCGAAATGAAGTGGATCTGGAAGGAAAACCTTGGAAAGAGCTAAAAAGCAGGAGCATAATATCAAAATATAATTCAGGTTTAAAGAAGAAAAAAGGAAGAAAAGCAGTGAAGGGCAGAAGTAAGATACTTCAAAACACGGGAAGGTTGAAAAGATCTATACAGGCAAGAAATACTAGAACAGAAGCAATAGTTGGAACAAATATAAAGTATGCAGCAACTCATAATTTTGGTTATCGTAGGATTCCACAAAGAAGATTTATGGGCCTAAGCAGAGATCAAAGGATTAAATATAAAGATTGGATAAGAAAATGGCATAAAGGACAGCTGAAGTAAAAATGTTGAAAAGATGTTGAAAAAATAAGGTAAAAAAGTTAGATAAATGTGGAAAAGAGGTGGGAATGTGCGAAAAAAGATAAAAATTTTCAAAAGTGGAAAATACAGACAGGGAGAATATGATAAGGAAAGAGTCAAGAATATATTTTCAAATGCTAAAGAAACAGAAGCAATATTTTTACACAGTTCATTATGGGCTAAAAATGAAAAGCCTTTGAATCTGGGTAAATTCAGTAATTATGAGTTTAAAGATGCAGATGGAGAAATAGAAGTATTTGCTGATCTTGAATTAAATGAAACCGGAGAAAAATTCTATAACGGAAGAGTGTTAAACGGAGTATCAGTGGAACTTCCTAATGATGAACTTACAAAAATAGCAATACTGCCAAATAAGGTTAATCCAGCAGTAGAAGGAGCAGAATTTCAGGAAGCACCAATATTTATGGAATTTCAGGAAATAGAAGAAAAAAAATCAGAAAAGAAAGAAAAAGGAGAAGATAAAACTATGGATAGAACAGAGGTATTAAATTCATTAACAAAAGAAGAAATACAAGGACAAGCCCAAAGGCTTAACATAGAAGTAAAGGAGAAACTAAAAGCAAAAACACCGGAAGAAATAGAAACAGATATAAAAGCAAAGCTGAATAAAGAATATGCGGATAAAGAAAAAGTAACGGAATTCATGAAAGAGAATGATAAAAAAATCCTGCCGGCATTTAAACCTTTTTTTGAAAAAATAGCGGAAGAGAGTTTAAAAAGTGAAGTAAACTGGGAATTCAATAAAAAAGATACAACACTCTTTGAGGGGTTACAGGAATTTATGAAACAGATGAATGAGTTTTCAGGCTTTAAAAACTATTCAGATAATATAGAGTTTGCTGATCAGGGAACAAATGAAAACAGTCCGTTTAAACAAGGACAAAAAGCAGTAGAAGGAGGAAATTAATATGGCAAGAATGGGAATAGAGTCAATAAAGAAGGAATTTGATTACAGAGTAATAGAAATTACAAGAACAGGAACATATAAAGCAGTGGCTAACATTACAGTTCCGGATAATAAAGTTGTGATAGTGGCAATAGATAATTCGGATCCTGCCGAGGCACAAATAAAAGAATACACAGGAACTGCAGGCGATCTTATTGTAGGAGTAATTAAAGAAAATGTAACAGCAGGAGATAATTCTGTTGTAATAAAGAGAGGGAAACTTGATAAAAAGGCAATACACACTTCAAATATATCTGGTTTGGAAGATTATGAAGTATATGAAATATTGGAACAACAAAACTTGTTCCCAGAAAATATAAGTGAAAGACAAGAATTTTAGGAGGATATAAGAATGGATAAGAAAATAGCACAAATAATATATTTTGTAGGGATACTTAGTAAAATAGAACCTACAGAAAAGACTTTTTACCTTGACCTGTTAAAAGGACCTAAGATAAAAACACCAGTATCAACGATAATATATGATGCATATGTACCAAAATATGTTAGGGCAATGTTAATTGGAAATGATGATAAAACAGCTGGGAATTATGCAGGAAGAGAAGGGTATAACCAGTTTAAAGTTACACCTGGAAAAACTAGAGAAAGATATCAACTGACAGCTGATGAGGCGGAATATATAAAAGCAGGAGAAACAGCATATTTTAACGGAACTGAGAGAAAAGCTTCTGATGCCATATATGAAAATGTGGCAGTATATTTGAAAAATTCCATAATATCAAGAATGGATCTGATAACAGCTGAGTTATTGTCAAAAGGTGAATATTATGCTGATACCGGAGAAAAAATAAGTTTTGATATACCAGCAGTGAAGTCAAGAAAGAAAAATGATATATCAGATTTTAAAAGTTTTCTTAGAATTATGAAAGAAGAGATAAATGATTACAAGAAGAAATCATTTGATACTCCGGACAGAATATTGGTAGGAGAAGATATAGTAAATGATCTTATAGATGATGAATTCTTCATAAATCAGGTAAATAAACTGGGACTTGCCAATGTAACAATAGATGATAAGTATATTGCAATAGCAAAAGTATTTAATTATCTGTTGTTGGAAAGTGAACCAATAACAGATATGAAGGGAGTAAGCATAGATATAGCCAAAGGTAACAGGATGACGTTACTTGCCACAAAGAGGTTACATGTAGGCCATGCCGGGGTAGATGTACTTGATTCAACAGGAACTCCAAAGAAAATAGCAGCAGAATACATTATGAGAAATACTTCGGATGAACTAAATGCCACAGCCCTATACGTGGGTGAGTCATGTTTTACACCAATAATATCAAATCCAAAATCTGTAGTAAGAATAGATGTAACTAAATAGGGGAAGAGTATGGGAGCTGATTATGAGCTCCCTCAGGCTCTGAAAATTAGATTGAATAAGCTTGGCTACAATGATGAAAAGATAACAGAGAAAATAACAGAATATTCAGAGGAAGCAAGAGTATATATAAATTTGGAGCTTGAGGGATTTGAACTGAAAGAAGAAGAAATACATCTTATAAAAAATAATTATATTCAATATAAGTTGTTTTCAGATGTAGAAATGGAATCCCTTGTGGAAGATAAAAGAATTTTCATAAGGGAACTCATTGCAAATATAAAAAAGAATAAATTAAGACTTCAAAATGAAGAAAGAGAGAAACCTAAGAGGACGAAGGTGTTTTGAAATATGAAAACAGTAGATATATTTTTAAAGAGAATAAAGGAATTAAGCGGAAAAGAATGTGAATTCGGGTTTCTCAATGATTATACATTTAAATCAATGACTTTGGCAGAAGGCAGATTTATAATAGAGCCTCAGAGTATAAATTCCCGTACAATAGGAATAAACCACAGAAAAGAAAGAAACAGAAAACTGACTTTGTATTATGTAATTTCAAATGATGTGGTAACCAACTCAAAAGAAGTTGTGGAAGAAATAGAGGGATTATTGAAAGAAATGGAAAAAGACAGAGAAATATTATCAGAGATAATAAACTTTGATTATTATTGCATGGTAAGAAATGCAAAAGAAGATGAAGGAGATTTAACAGGGCTTGTAATCTTCGAAGTAAATTTGGATATAAAGGAGAGATAATAAATGGAAGTAAGAGTATTGGTAGGAAAACAAACTGCCAGAGGAACAGCAGAGATATCGACTATGTACAGATTAGCAAGTACAGATTTTGGAATGGCTCCGAGTGTTGATAAGACTACATCAGAAGCATTAGGTTCAGGGAGATGGGAGCGTGACGGTTTTGTATCAAAGATAGCAGTTGAAGGAGATTTACCGGTAGAAGCAACAAGAGAACAACTGGAACTGCTCTTCTACGGAGCAGGATTTGACGGCGTAGCTGATTCAGTGGATCCTGATTTATGGTTAATTTCTCCATCAAGTGCAACAAAGAATTATCTTACTGTAGGAATGGATGATGTAGATAACAGTATGTTTGAATATTCAAAAGATTGTCTCATATCTTCAATAGGGATAAGTGCTTCTGTAGCATCGTATGTGACAGCAACAGCCAGTATGATAGGAATGGATTTTACAACAAATAGTACAGGATATACGGGAACAGAAATAGCACCTAAAGGAGAACCGCTGATTTGTCTGGGAACAACAATAAAACAAAACGGGGTAGATATAACTTCAAAAGTAGAAAGTATAGATATCAACATAGATAATAAACTTGAAGGAAAACAGTCACTGAACTCTGAGTATTACAAAGCAATAAGACAAGGAGAGCGGGGAAGTGTGACAATATCAATGACTTTTAACGAATTTGATAAACCAACATATATTCAGGATTTAAGCGATATAAAGTCGAACAATTCATATGAAATAATAACTGAATTTGCAGAAAAAAAGAATCCGACAAAGATATTCAGAATGACTTTTCCTAACTGTAAGCCAACAAAAACAGAAAGAACAGACCTTGCAGGAGCAGGGGGACTTACAAAAGAAGTATCAGCATATTACGATGAAACAGCAAAAACACCGGTAAAGATAGAGATGACAGATTATGCAAGTATTTTATAGTAAGGTGATAATGTGGCCAAAAAGAATATAGAAATAATAGACAGAAGTAAGGAGAATGTTTCTTCTGTTCCGGATAAACAAGAAAATTTAAAGTATCAAAATGAAAAGCTAAGAGTGAATAACCAGAATCCTGATAATAAGGGCCTCAAGAATACAGGTGAAGATATCAAAAAAGAAATAGAAAGTAATGAATCACCTGTAATACCTGAACAGCAAATAACTAATATAAAAACATATGGAACAAAAACAGATAAATTAGTAGTAGAACTGGTAGGAAAATACAGAAATATATGGAACTATCTTACAAAGCCGGATGTAATAAGAAGAATAAAGGAAAACAGCAAAGATATAGAAGTAATACCAATAGAATACAGTTTCATGGAAAGTAAAGAAATAGAATTTCTGTTTTCTCAGATAAAAGAAATTTATCTGGATGGTGTCAGTATAGAAGTAAGTATGGAAAACTTAAATAAATTCAGCGATAGGCATGGGGAGATATTAAGTGAAGTATTACTGGAATTAATATCCTCAAATGTAGAACAGATAAAAAAGTATCAGGCCAGAATTCAGATAATATATATGCTAGGGCGTGTCTAAATATAGTAAAAGGACATGAGACAACAGATGAGGGATTACAAAAAGTAATAAGTGATATTCAGAGATATGTAATATATTTTGGCATAGCAGGTATGGGTGGTTCATATGAGATAAGACATTTACCACTAAGTAGATCAATGGATGAGCATCCATATTGGATGATAGTAAAACTAAAATATATAAAAGACAGACTAAATATAGCATATCAGGAGAAAAAACCAAAGTAAGGAGGCAAAAGTGGAACAGGACAGAATAGAAACGGTCTTAAGTGTGGTAGATAACTATACAAGAGAGATAGAAAGATATAGAAATGAATTAAAGACTGTGACAAAGCAAATAACAGATATGGGTAATACTTCCGGAGGAGCCGTTTCTGGTGTTCGGAAATTGGCAGCCTCCTTAGGTGGAATAAAAGGAATTCTGGCCGGCTTAGGAATAGCAGTAGGAATAAAGGAAATAGGAAAATTAGGAATGAGTTGTATAGATGCAGCCTCAGAAATAAAAGAACTTGATAATGTCCTGGAACAGGTATTTGAAAAAGGAAGTAATGAAGTAGTAAAGTGGGCAGACAGTATATCAACAAATGTAGGAAGAGCAAGTTTTGAACTACAAAAACAGGCTTCTATATTTGGAGCAGTATTTAAAGGAGCCGGGATAAAAACAGAAGATCTTCAGGATATGTCAATGGCCTTATCTCAACTGGCAGCGGATTTTAGTTCATTTTATGATAATGATATGGAACAGGTATTTAATGCATTAAAATCTGGACTAACGGGAGAGACTGAACCATTAAAACGTTACGGGATAATTTTAAATGAGACAACTGCTGCTGAGTATGCTTTGTCAATGGGAATAAAAACAAAATGGAAAGAGATGTCGGAAGCTCAAAAACAAATTGTAAGATATAACTTTCTAATGGAAAAAACAAAGTTTGTACAGGGAGATGCTGAAAGAACAATAGACAGTTATGCCAATCAGGTAAAAGTACTTAATGCATACTGGGACAGTATAAGCAGAACTCTTGGACAAAAATTTATTCCTGTCGGAGAAGACACTCTTCATATAATTAATAACTTAATGGGAACTATAGATGGCTGGCTGAATAAACCAACAGCAGGAGGATATATAGGAGAATTTTTAGGAGAAGCATCAGAAATCCAGAATCTTGCAGCAGAATATGAAGCATTATCTAAAAAAGCAAGCCTTACAAATGATGAGGAATCAAGGAGAGTACAGATATTTTCTGAATTACAGACAAAATATCCGGATATACTATCAGGTATAAGCGGAGAGAAAAGTGCATACAGGGATGTAATAACAGCTCTTGATGATGTAATAGAAAGGCTAAAGGAGAAAATAAAGCTTCAGATAATGGAAGGCTTTTCAGATGAAATGGCCAAAGAAGTAAAGAAATTTACAGATAAAATAAATAAAGCCATGGAAACAGCAAATAATATAAAAGTAAAAATAGCAACAGATTTTAACATAGATGCAGATAAATTTGTAACTCCTCAAATGGTAGAAGAACTGAAAAAGTCAATGGATAAAGGTATGGCAGAGCGAATGGCAGCTACAGGAAAAATGACAGCAGAGTTTGAAGATATGCTGGTCCAGCAGGGAGTCAATGATAAAAATGCTATATACATAGCCAGAATGTTAACAGATTACGCAGCTAACCAAGTAGAAGTAATGCAAAAACAAGAGCAGGGGTATGTAAAACTTGAGGATAATCTGACAAAAATAGCTCAAAAGAGAGATAATACAATAGAAATATTTGATAAGTTTGCCAGTTCAATAGAAGCAGGTGATAATCAGATATTACAAGGAATTTTCTCGGTCAAACAAGACATAAAGAATAATGCAAATAACATAATATCAAATTCAAAAATAGCTCAACTGGAATCAGATAAATATATAGCTGGAGTGGTAAGAGATTCCAAAGGAGAAGTAGTAGGAAGAATAGATGGAAGTGAAAAAGCTCTGTCAATGGAAATGTTACAAGGATTTTTGGAAACTAATGACCATATCACAATAATGGGAAGTGAACTTCATACGACAATATCCAAAGGACTAAACGGAATGTATAACATAGTCCAAAGAAGTGCACAAAATGGAGTAGTCGTAAATGAAACTGATAAAAATGCCGAGAACCTTGAAAAAGCAATAAGAGGATTAAGTAAAAATATAAATAAGCCAAATCTTGGAGATTATAATAAAGCGAGCGGAGGAAGCAGTAAAAATAAAGGTGGAAAAGGAAAAAGTCCAGAAAAAGATAAATGGGAGCAGATGCTTGAGAGTCTAAATAAACAGATAAAAGATTTTAGTATTAACAGTGAAGTATTGGCAGGAAAAATAAAAAATGCCAGAAATGAACTTGATAAACTGGAAATAAGTAAAATAATAGATTTTAGAGATGCCCTAGACTGGTCAAATGCCGAAGTATTACAATCCTTCATAAAAATAAAAGAAACATCAAGGGATTTAGCAAGAACTCTGGGAGATAAAGGAGCAGTAGAGCAATATACACAGGAAATAAAGAAACTGAATGAACAGCTGTATTTTGCCAATACTTCGAAGGACTATAAGAAAAAGACAGAAGAGCTAAATTATAACATAAAAAAAGATGATAATAAGCAGGTTTACAATGAATTAATAAAAAATATGGCAGAATACTTTGAAGCATCCAGTATAGACTTAGAAAAAAGATATACAGAAGGAATGGACGATTATGATATTTACTTAGATAAACAGATTAAGCTGTTAGAGGGAATAGAAGATACATTTGATAAATTGGGATTAACCAATAAAAAACTGGCAGCAGTGATGGAAAAAGAAGCCTTAATAAGAGAAAAAAACCAAAATAATGTAATAGATCAAATAAAAGAAATAAGGGCAATGGGCGAGCTATTGGGAACAGATCAAAGCGAGGTAGACAAACAAATAGCAGATGTATATAAAAATAGTTCAGAAACAATAGCAAAATCCATATACGAACTTACTAAGAGGATAGAGCAATTAAAGAAAAATACACCACAATCAACAGAAGTAAAAGAAGAAAAAACGGAAAATTCGGTAAAAAATATAGAAAAATCTGATAAAAGTACAGAAGAATTACAAAAGGAATTAATCTTTATAAATTCAGAAATAGTAAAAAATCAAAAAGTTTTAAGTGAATTAAATAGTCATCTATCTATATTACCAGAAAACTTAAGAAGTAAACAGGAAGAAGAGTTTAAAAGGAATATAGACTTATGGCAAAAGCTTTTGGATAACGCCTATGCTAAAAAAGAACAGTTAGAATATAGTCTTGGGACACCGGCAGTAGTAGCAAGTACGAAAAAAGATGGAGAAATAACAGGGCTGTTAACAACAGAAGACAAGAAAATACTGGAAGATTTTAATATAAAACTTGGAGAGAAGCTCAAATATATAACTCATGGAATAAATATAGATTTTAGCGTATTTAATACTATTGATGACATAAAAGCCATGTATGATGAAACACAAAAACAGTTATCGGAATTATCAGGGAAAAAAGATAATGCAGTAAATAAGAGCAAAAAAGAAACATATACAGTTTTACTGCAATCATTATCAGAAATACTTAAAACGAATACGGGCAGGGAAATAGTAAATAAAGGGACACAAAAGACAGTAAAAGCAAAGGATATAGGAGAATTAGAAAGATTAAAAGCAGAAGAAACTGAAAAACTTGTCCAAGCTCTGAAAAATGAAAGAGAACAAAGGGAAATAGCAAGACAAAGTTCACAAGTATATGATTTTGAAAAAGGAATAGAAGATCTGTTTTTAAATATAAACCCACAAGGAATACAGGAAAGTCTTATATCCGGAGTAAAAGATCTTTTTGATAAAGCAGTTACTGGAACAGATATAGGTGGGGTATACCGAGATAAATACAATGTAGCTTTTGGAAATACCTTTAAGGAAGTAATGGCAGATTTTAAGCCAAGCGGAAATTATCTTAAGGACCAGGAAGAATATCAGAAAAGATTTATCGGAGCTCTTAAAGAACTGGCGACGAGTTCGGATGCAGCAGTACGAAGTATAGCCAACCTTACCTTATTTGATACAGTAAAAGGTCAGCTTGATGAACTTGCCGGGCATCTAACTACGGCAGGAGAAGTATTAAAAGATGACTTCCTAAAAAATCTGGCAATAACAGTAGAAAGCCTGGCATCATTAGCTGAAAGCCTTAAAAATACAAGTTTAACAAGTAATTCAAAACTAGGTGGAATACTTGGAGGAGTAGGAGGATTTCTTTCAAATGTAACGAGTGGAATAGGCATGGTAACAGGTTTAGTAACTACAGGAGTATCTTTATTCCGAAGTGCTGGAAATCTTTTAGGTTTTGGAAGTAGTAAGAAGCAAAAAGCTAAAAATGAAGAGGAAAGAAAAAAAGCAGCTGAATGGTATGAAAAACAATTCAAAGAAAATGCTGATCTTATAAAGAGTATAAATGATCTTACAGGCTCTATAGTAGATTTAAATACAAAACTTATTCAGAATATTGCAAATGATACATCAGATAAAAATATAACAAAACAGAAAAATTATTATGATAACCTGATTACAAAAACAGGAGATCTGTTTGATGAGAATATCACAGCGACAGGATACAGTACAAGTAAGAAAAGAAGATTATTCGGTTCAAAAACAAAAGATTCATATGGAACATTAAATCAAAGCTTTGATGAGTATTTCGGAGATGCTTGGAAATACACAGCAAGAGATTCAAAAAGTCTAGAGCAGTTCTATGATGCATATTTAAAGAACTTTGACATAAATACTCTTAAAAAGAAACTTGGGAAAAACAGCCTGGACAATCAGAATATAGATGAAGTAAAAGGTCAATTTCTCAGATTTATTGATGATATTAAAACTATGGAACGACACTCTGCAAATTTACCAAAAAATGGAATACTGGAAAGTTTTGAGGGTGTGGAAGTAGTTGATGTATTTGAGCTTAGAGATGAATATCAGAAACAGCTTGAGAACATCTATAAAGGAATGGGAAAAGATCCTGAAAACCACAGGGAAGAAATCCTAAATCAGGTCAATGTTCTTATTCAGGAGGGACAGACTATAATTAGTGCCTTTAATGATGTGAAAAGTACATTCTATGGCAAAATTATTGAAGGCGACCAAACTATTATGTCTCTTGCTACTGGAATGGAAAGCTATTTTACAAAGCTGAGAACAAATATATCAAAAGTATTTTATGATATTAATTTTCAAGGCTTAGAGGAAGGTTTTAATAGTAAATTTGCAAATATTTCTGATAAGTTGGCCGACCTTAGGCTTTCCGGAAATACAGACTTAAATGCTTTTGTAAATGAAAACCTCAATTTCTGGAATGAATTTACAATGCTTAAAAGTACTGAAAATATAAAAAATGATATGAATGAAGTACTTAATATCTTAAAATCCCAAGCCAAAGGAGCAGGCTTAAGTGATGATGTAATAAATGCAATGTTTCCTGACTCGGCTATTGAAGATAAAGCCTCGGATATAAAAAATGCATTGGAAAAAGCAATGAGAGATGCATTGGACACCAATTCATTCAGTCAGTTCAGTATGTCACTTGGAGATAGTATTTATAATAGTGTAAAAGACGGACTGATTGAAGCTTTTTATGAATCAAATACATTTAAGGCACTTGCCGAAAAGTATTTCCTGAATGAAGATTACACAAAAGCACTGGAAGGAGCCGGAAGTTTTAAAGATGCATACGATATTATTAAAGCACAGCTCGATAAAGCAGAAATACAACTACAGGCAGAAGGATTAGATTTCAGAGGAACAAACTCATCTACAGGAGAATATTACGGTGGCTTATCAAATAGTTATAAAACAGCCACAGGACTTTTGGCTAGCGAAATGAAGTTTGATTTTACTATTAATAATTATGGTTTTCTTGCTATTGATGACCTTATGAAACATATAACAAAAACAGTAAAAGAAGAATTACATAAATCAAGTAAGAAGGAGGTCTAAATATGTTACCACAAAGCTATATAGATAAAACATACCTGGAAGAAAATAATTTGAAACACCGGATAAAAATATATAACAAAACAAAAAATGTGGATATATCGGAATATCTAGACAATGATACTTTGGAAATATCAAAATTTCTTGAAAATGAAACACAAAGTATAGCAGCTAATACTTTAGACCTTACTTTCTTAAAGCCTGAAACAGATAAATCATCAGAAAAAGAAGTAATATATTTCTCAGACAGTGACAAAACCTTTGATGTATACGACATGTTGTTTACAGATTTTAAAGATAGTTATGAAAATAACATCATAAATTTAAATGATGAAATTCATGTAATAGATCTGTTTGACGGAGAAGAACTTCTTTTGTTTGTTGGAATAGTTTCAGAACCGGTCATTCGGCGTGAACACCTGAGAACATACATAAAGCTGAAACTGGAAGACAAAACATCTATAGGATTTAAGAAAAGATTTGATAAAGATTACGTATTTCAGGGTTATTATGTTTATCATTCAGGAGCAAAGAATTTATCTCTTTTGTATAAATTGGCCAAAGAACTAGGATTTGAAGATATTGATATAGAAATAGAAGAAATGAAGCATACTTTAGGAGATTACATAACAATACCCGTTGCAAAATTTGAAAAAGACAAAAGTATTATGGAAGAACTTGCAGAATTAGTCCGGTCAGTAGTAGGGGATATCTGGGTAACCCGCGAAGGAAAATTAAAAATAACAAGTCTATTAAATCAAAAGGATACTAATATTGTTGATTATAAACTAAAGTATCGAAATATCCTTAATTATCTTGAGTCCACTGTAACAAAACCGGAAAGTAATAAAGTAGAAGTGTCATTTACAGAAAATAAGACAGAAGCAAGACAGGCTGTATTTATTCTTGCAGGACAGAATGCAAATTATGAAGCTGACGATGCAAAAGTAAAAGTACCTGCAAATACACTAACCAATAACGAATATTGGCAGATAAAGTATCTGACTGATTATGTAAATAATCTTGAAAAAACTCCTGAGGTAGTTGCATATATTCCAAATTCAGACGGAACAAAGACATATATAACATACACAGACTATGAATTGGTTCTTGATAATGACGGAGGAAAAGTAAAGTTTTTTAATCATACTACTTCGGATATCTTCATAGAGAAGTTTAAACTGTATGGAGAGCCGATCAAAGTATACGAGGGAAATACTGTTACTTATACAGAGAAGAATTTAGCAGATCATGAAATAGAGCTTTACACATATGACAATAAATATATTCAGGATATACGACTTGCCCAAAGTGTTGCAAGATATTTATATTTTAAAAATTGTAGAGAAAAAACAACACATAAAATGAGGACTAACAGTATTCCATTTCTGGAATTACAGGATGTTGTGAAACTTGATTTTGAAGAATTAACCGCAGATATACAGTTAACAAAGATAACACAGAAGCAAAATGAACTTGAGATAGAAGCTGTAGAATATGAGGAATACAAACCTAATACAGAGTATTTTGAGAATCAGAAGTCCAACCTTTTCGATGAATCATATCTAAATAATGGTTATGTTGAATGGGGAAATATAAAATATCCTGCAGATAAACCACCAACACCTATTAATTTAGTTCCAGAGAATCTACATTTAGGAGTGGGAGCAAAATGGGATAAAGTAAACAGGGATGACATTCAGGAATATATAGTGTATATGAAAGGCTTAACTGAAAATGGGGATTATACAGGACTGAATTTAAAATTTAGCCGTGGAAACAGTACTCACTTTTTAGCAAATACGGACCCGGGATTTTATGAAATAAAAGTATCCTGCGTAACAATGGCAGGGATGGAAAGTGACCAGTCAACTGCTGTAATAGCTAAGTCACTTGAAATAACTGGGGAACAGATAGGAGTGGACGGAGATACAATAGTTGTTGATACAGGAAGTAAAAAATTAATATTGGGAACAGTTTACGCTAAAAATATATCAGCTGATAATATCCTTGCAAGACATATAGCAGCGAATCAAATAGAAGCGAAGCATGTTAAGGCAAATACAATAACAACAGATAAAATACTTTTTGGAGCAGGAGATGCAATTCAGAAAAATGCTTCCGGGGGAATAGAAGTAAAATTAATTAATGGAAATAGTCTTGATATATCCGGAATGCTACAGGTGTACAGTAAGGCAGGGCTTACAGTATATAACAATACTACAGATGCAAACTCTACTAAAAAGACTGTGATACAAGGCGGGATGATTATATTCTATGAGAGGTCTCCCTAGCACGGGTAGTTGGTACAGAGTAGCAATAACAACAATATCAATAAGAAATACAAGTCCTGTATATTTAAAAAATCTTGAAACTTTAACCGTCTATACTAATTCAACAAATGCTTCAAATACAAATATAATAGTAAATCCCATAATGCTCGAATCAACAAGACTGACAGAGGGAGCAATAAGTACAACAAAGAGAATTGAAAACGGTAAAGTAGTATTTGACCTAAAACCACTTAACTGTAATGCAAAATTCAATTATCAGGTATTTGAATATAATTAAGGAGAGAAACATGGGAAACTGGGAAAAGAAAACAGTACTAATTAAAAGAAAAATGTTTCCAATATCAACCGGAATACAATTTAAACTTTCAGATTTGACTGATGGATTAGCTTGGGGAGATCATGTTGTGAGGGCAGGCATAACTAATATGGAACATGGATATGATACTTTTTCTACTGAATGCGAAGTAGTGAGAACCGGTCATGATACCTATTATACGAGAATATGGAGACAGGGAGTAATAAGTGAGGGAATAGTACGAAATTACTCTATTCCTTATACAGGATTCGGAGCAATTCACACTATTGTAAATGAAGTAAATTTTGGAGGAATATCGATCTACATAGCTGTGCATGACTGTATTCCACCGCTACAGGTATTAGTATTGGTGAATGATGAATACTGGCTTCTAAATCAGGTATTCAATAATACAAGTTTTAGTATATCAAATACTCTAAAGGTTCCTGCAACAGATTATGTCACAGGAAATGTAAAGGTACAGTTAATACCACAAACAGGACAAATATATACCACAACAAGAGCAGATATATCTTTTAGTAAATTTGTAAAAACCAGAAATGAAATAGCCGGAACAACGAATGTTTTAGCTTATGAGGTGTAACTATGGGTGATTGGATTGCATTTAGACAAATGAAAAAGTTTGTGGAAGGAACTATACAAAGTGGAACAGTCTTAGATTTAAGAAGTCTTACGGGAGGAGTTCCATGGGAAAATGAACAGATATTTTTAGATATGTACTCTTACTTACCTGACTTCACCAAAACGCGATATTATGCTGAAGCAATTCCTCTTGGCGATAATAAATATCAGATTATCTGCCGGCTTGTAGGATATGATTACAGTAATGCAATAAGGCTTCCAGATATGAATGTGGATCCTAATGCGGAATGGATAACAATCTATTCAGGTCAGTTTTACGGGGTTAATTATACTTATAATAATGCAGGAACTTTAGGTGTAGAAGGACATAGAGCTTATGCAAACGGTAATTTGTTTGTAGAGCATGCTGGAAGTAGAGTGGAAAAGATTGCAGGGTACACAGCAAGTTATTTTAACCCGACACAACAAAACGGGGCAGTAGTTATTCAGCAGTTTGGGAGAAGTTACGGAGGAACACTTTCAAATATAACAATTTTTACAACTCCTGCAGAAATAAAAGATTTGTTAGTTAACTTTGTGGCAATGGAAGGAGATTTTTAAATGAGTATAAAGGATGACATAAATAAAGGCTTTACAGTAGGAGATGTAACAACAGCTAACTATGACAGCGAAGCTAAAATAAAAGTAAAAGAATACTATGAGCTTGATAAGCTTGAGAGAAGTAAGCTTCTGGAATTAGCAGGGCAGGTAGATATAGAGCTTGCTAAAAGAGATATAAAAATAGAGGAACTGGAAGAAAAAATAGATAACAGTAGTGGCGGAAATACAGGGGGCGGAATGTATACTTATTATCCACCTAAAGAGATGGGATATTATGTATTATATAAGAAAGTAATACCAAAATCTGAAATTGATGAAAAATGTCTGTTAACACTGGATAAATATAATGCTTTATCAGGTTATGAGAAATTTAACGTAGATTCTTCACTTGAAGAACTAGGTTTTGAACTACCTGTGACATTAGAAAAAGTAAAAGCATATATTACAGGAAAACCAACAGGATATGGTGCTAAAAATTTAATGTATATATGCATGCTGTTTTCAGAATGTATAGAATTATCTACAAATTTAAATATAGAATATTACAAAACGGATTTTAAAAGCAGCTATATAACAGAGACAATGGAGTACTACAAATTGTTCTTACCAAAACTTACAGTATTTATAGGAGAAAATAAAGAATTGATAATATCAGAACGTGAGGCTATGGGGAAGTGGAGCAGAATAGATGGAAACAGAACACCTATGTATAATACCTCAGCTTGTCCCATGATGGTCAGATATAATTTCAATGAAACTGGAGATTGTGAGATATCAGTAGTTTGTAATGCCGACTATAGTTCGAATTATGTTCTTAGAGCGAATGTTGAAGCAGAGCTTATAGGTTCGCAGACATATTCATTTAGATATTTGATACCAATTACAGATTTTAATGTCACAATCATATTCCATAATTCAGTATTATCATATATACCTGTAAATCTTGATTACTATCTATCAGATATTGAAGTTGACAAGATACGATTATTGAGTTTTAAAAACTCGGTGGGTAATCAGGTGAATGAGGTAAATATTCAGTTTATGGTACTTGAAGATATTACTATAACTGCAGACAGTTACTCAGATAAAAGAATAAAAGTATTAAAAAATTTGAATTTCAGAAATATTGAAGGGAAAAAAGAAATAATTTTGATATCCGGTTCGGAAACAGTAAAAGCAGAACTGACATACTCGGAATTAACAATAATAGTGCCTAAAGGCGAAACAATAACATTGAAGAAAAATAATAGTTATGTCTACAAAGGTTCAGTAATAAATACTTTGCAGTAGGAAGGAGAGGAAATGAGAAAAGAATATTCAGTTGATTTAGAATTATTTGACAATATAAAGCATACAAATATTTTGTATGTTCAGGGAGATAGTGAAGTATATCCATTAACAATTAATTTGCGAAAGCATGGTATGCCGTTCGATTTGACAGGGAAAACAGCAACATTGACAGTAACAAAGATGTCAGGGGCTGTGGTGGTGGGAGAATGTGAGATAAAAGATATAGACGGTGTATTAGTATATAATTTTAAGGGAAATGAGATAACTGAGGGAGGGAAAGTAAGTGTATTAGTACAAGTTTATGAGGGAAATAAGAGGCTTACCTTTCAGGAATTTGTATTCCATGTAAAATCAACAAAGGATTTAAACGAATCCATAAAAGTAACAGATGAGTTTAATGTTCTTACTGATTTAATTGATAGTGTAGAGAACATAGGCGACTGGAAGGACTATAAAATAGAATTAGAAGATTAGAGAGGATGATTATAATGGCAGTAAAAAAAGGAACTTTAAAAAGAAAAAACGGTGCAGGGACTTATGATGAGATAAATTTAAAGACAACAGCAGAACAGGTAAAAATGACAGATGGAACAACAGTACAGGCTTTTCTTGATACTCTACCTACAGGTGGAGGGGCAGGAGCAAAAGTGGTAGCAGATATTACAGCAAGGGATGCTCTGACATCAGAGGAAGGTTTAATTGCTTATGTAGTTGATGCGACAGGAGATAGTACGGTAAAATCAGGTGGAGCTTCTTACATTTATGATGGAAGTAACTGGATAAAGATATCAGAATTTGAGAGCATGGACATGATAATTGACTGGACAGATATACAAAATAAGCCGAATATTGTTGACATCAAAGTATCGGCAACAGAGCCGACAGGGCAGATAGAAGGAGATATCTGGATACAAGAAACTGTGTAGGTGATTAAGTATGGCAAATGTGAAAATAAAAAAGAAAAAAGATGATGGCGGATATGAACAGCTATATCCGCATACACTTGCAAAAAATGTGATGACAGGAACAGGTAATGTAGATACGGATATAATCATGCTGAGACAAAGAATAGTAAATTTAGAATATACTAAAACTCCTGTAGTAATTGAAGTACAGGAAAAATATTCAGACGGAGAATACCAATTCTATGAAGCTTCAAGTTTTCATGCATGGCATTTTCAAAATACAGAAGCCAATTTGAAGATAGTATTTAATGAAACAAATCGGGGTGGAAATATAGTAATAGATGCTACCGATGATATGGGAATGACTATGAATTACCCTATTTTAGCAGGACTTTATGACAGAAAATTTGAAGACGGCGAAATAAAGCCTGGGAAGATATATGATCTTTTATATCACAATTACCAGTTTTATTTGACAGGTAGTGATTCTGGCAGGGATGACTTATTTTTCAAAAAACTAAATATAGCTATATCAGCATCAAACAACATTGTGCTAATGAATGCCTATCTTTCAGGAAATGTTTTAATAGTGAATGGTTTTCTTACTGATCCTACAACATTTAATTCAGCGGCACCCAGTACTGAATTTGTCAATTTGGGTACAATGATACCTGAAATTAAAGATTATATAGTAGTTGCAGAACCGATAGCAAGTATGAATTTGATATTGAGTCCAAATTTTGCACTTACTAAAAGTACATCAGCTTCACCATTTTATACTAATCATCATTTTACGATTATAGCAGGTATTACAAAAAGATAAGGAGGAAAACATGGAACACAGATATAAAGACCCGAAAGAGCTTATCGGGATAGAATTTGAAGAATCAGGACAAACTTATAAAATAACCGGAATAGGAGAAACAACAGAGGAATTCATGACACTGTTTACAGAAAAAGTAAAAGAGGAAATAATTAATTGGAATGGAAAAGTACTTATTGATGTAGGTCACGGTGGAACCAAAACCACATCAAGTGGCAAAAAATACAGAGATTACGGAGCTGTAAACGATAAGTCAAAAGTGGACGAATTTACATGGAATCATGACTTTGTTATGAGATATATAATTCCAGAATTAAATGCATCTGGAATAGCAAATAAAGTAGTTTTAAGAAGCACAAATATAACAAAACTTGTTACTGATTTAAATAAAGAATCAGGAAAAGATGATATTATTCTATCTTTTCACCTGAACAGTGATATAAAAGCTTCTGGAACAGAGACATTGTACTGGCATACAAGTGAAAAAGGCAAAAAGCTTGCGGGACTAATTCAAAAAGGACTGGTAGGAGTTTTAGGGTTGCCGGACAGAGGAATCAAAATAAGAAGAAAACCTTTAGATAATGCTGATGCATTAAATCAAAGAGGTTGGACAATGTTTAAAGATACCAAAGTTCCATTTGTAATGTTAGAAAGTTTCTTTATTACAAATGACGGGGATCTCAAAAGAGGAAATGAAAAAAAGGCAGAGTTAGCAAAAGCTGTGGTATCAGCAATAAAAGAATATATAAAATAAAAAATAGGAGAGTGAGATATATGAAAGAATTAGCAGTGAAATTATTTATAGTAGGGAAAATCAATGAATGGATAAGAAAAAGAATTCTGGAAGAGGAAATTACAGGAAAAGGAAAAAAAGGAGTGGAGAAACTTCAAAATATACTTGATGAATATGTGTGGGATAATATACAAAAATTTATCGTAGCTGCTAAAGCAAAAGACAATAAATTTATTCCGAATTTTATAGAAACATTTTCAGAAGATATCTTTGATTCTGTATTCCAAGATACAAAAAAAACTCTGGATTTAAGAAACTTATTAGAAAGCATATTACTAGAAGAAAAGCAGGCAATAGGAATCTAAGAATAAGGAGAATACCATGACAACAAAAATAGAGTATTCAGTTGTATTTTCAGTAATAGGAAGTTTTGTATTTTATTTTTTGGGTGGTGCCGATACGTTACTAAAAGTGACGGTCAGCCTTATCCTTTTAGATTATCTGACAGGATTTATAAAAGCGATAATGACAACTGGACTTAATTCAAATAAAGGTTTAAAAGGAATACTAAGAAAAACAATGTATTTATCAGCAATAATATTATCAGTATTATTGGATAAAGTAACACATTTAAATGAAGCAGGGCTAAGTTTTCGGACTATAATGTTATTATATATGATAGGAACAGAAGGAATATCAATACTGGAAAACCTATCAATTATGGGAATAAAAATGCCAAAAAAGATAGAAAATATGTTAGAAAAATTGAAAGATGAAGTACCTAGATAAGTGGGTTCTTTTTTTACTAATGAAATAACAGAAAAATAAATTAATTTTTTAGAAATGCTTTTTTATTGATTAAATATTTTTTTTATTATATAATAATAAAAAATATTAAACTGGAGGCACAATGTTGAGTGAAACTAAAGTTGATTTTGGTGGAGTGGAAGCAATAAGAGGATTTACTTATCAAAAAGCTGTCACAGCTCTTATTTTATTATTGAATTATAATAATGAAACCCTTTGGGTAGTGCCAGAAGGATATGAAGATATAGATGTTCATTTAGAAGAAAATCTTTATTATATTCAAGTAAAATCAAAATCATTAACAACTTCTAAACTAATCGTACCAGATAAGAATCAAGAATACTCAATAATTGAAAAATTGCATAATAATAAAATAAATAGTGAAAATTTAAATTTTAAAATAGTTTGTATTGATTGTGATTGTATTAAAGAAGATAGTGCAGAAGCAACAGTATTATTTACTCGAACAGATACCCATATTAATAAATATAAGTATGGAATTGATATAGGAAAAATAGAAAAATCTAGAGCATACAAAAAGTTTAATGATAGTAAAAAAGAAAATTTGAAAGAAATTGCTAAAAAGATATATGTATATAAAACTCCCTTTACAAAAGAATTAGATAGTTATTGGACATATTTATTAGGGGTTTTGACGGGAAAAAATATTGTTACAAATGATCATAAGGGGAAAAATACATTAATTTTAATTGATAGTATTATAAAGGCTAAGACGCAGATCAAGTTTTTAAATGATCAAGTTTATGAAGATAAAAAAATACATACAAGTATGATAAAACCACTTATTGAGACAAATAAAATGTCAGCATTATTTAATGAGTGTTTGGAAGAGATAGGATATGGAATTTTACAAAAAGATGAAATAAATCAAGCTAAAGCAATGATTGCTATTCCTTTAATTTCTGATAGACATTATTCTTATATAGAGTCTTGTTTAAATGATTTGAGCTATTTAAAATCATTAAGATATAAAATAAAAGATTACATTGATTTTTCTTTAGGAGAAATAAAGAAAAATGAACAAATTATGAATGAATTATCAGAGAATGATATAATAGCAAGAATTGTTTTATACTATGTCAGAAAGGAGTTTCAGCATGACATTTGATAAATTTATTATTTTAGATTATGTTAATAAAAAATCATTGAAGCTAGAATTTTCTAACACACAAAACTTAATAGTTGGAAAAAGAAATAAAATAGGAAAATCAAGTATTGTAAAATCATTATTTTATACATTAGGTTATAATAATGGAAGTTCTATGCCTGATGGTTGGATATATAATAATATGAAATTTAAATTATTTTTTACTAATAATGGCGAAAGTAGTTACATAATTAGACATCAAGATTTATTCTATGTGGAAGGCAGTGAAAAACCATTAGATGAAAAGGAGTATAGATATTGGTTTCAAAATTTACTTGGTATAGATTATAGATTAAAATTAAGTAGAGAAAAAGAAATACAAAATGCGAATGAATATAAAATATATGCTTCAGCAGTAATTATGCCATTTTATATTGATCAAGATATTTCATGGCGTGGAACTCCTTATAAATCAGAAGTCATGGGAATGTATGGGCAAAGTTCATATAAAAATATGTTTGAAAAATTATTTTCTGTTTCAGACGATAAAATTACTAAATTGAAAGAAAAAATTAAAAAATTTAAAGATGAAAATAAAAAACTATTAGAAAAAATTTCTGTTCTTGAAGAATTAATAGAGGAGCAAATAAAACAAAAAAATAGTAGTATACAGTATGATGAAGAATATTTTGAGAAGAGAGAAGAGTATCTAAAAATTCTTAGTAAAATAAATGATGAAATACAAAATAATACTAAAGAAAAAATGAAAATCTCTGAAAAATTAAATACGATATTTTCTGAATTAAATCATTTAGAAGAAATAAAAAAGATGTTGGAGAAAAAAAATAAGAACTTGATGGGAGTATGTAAACATTGTGGTTCATCTTCTTCAATAACGCAATTAGCGGATAGACTTACAGTTATGAATAATATTGATGAAATAAGCTATCAAATTGATACTACTAGAAAAAGCATGGAATTAGAGCAACAAACAATGAATGAGTTTATTGAAAGAGAAAAGAAAGTAAAAAATATTTATAATGAGTATATGAGTATAATAAAAAGAGAACCAGACTTAAAATCCATTGATAGTTATATTCAAAATTCAGCAGAAAGTTTGGCAAGTGATGTTCTTATAAAAAAGAAAGAAAAAGCAGGAACAAAAGTAGGAACAAATATTGTAGAAATAAAGAAAAATGAAAGTTTATTGCGTACTTTGGAATCTAAACAACAAAAGAAAACAGCTGAAATATCTAAAAAATATGAAGAATTGTTTTTAGATATAATATCAAGCTCATTAACTTCAATTTCAAATTATACATTAAAAGACTATCCTTTTTTAAATTTTACTAAAATTAAAGGTAGTGGTACCGATGCAAATCTTAAAACTTATTTAGTATACTTAATATATTTTAATTTATTAAATTCATATTCAGAAGTAAAGATTCCTTTTTTAATTGATTCTTTCATAACAACAGAGCTTGATATTGAAAATAAAAAAGAAATGTTTAGTGCAGTATCAAAATACTTTTTAGAATTAGATTCTCAAACTTTTTTTACAGTTATTGAAGAAAATTTAGAATATATAACGAACCATGAAAAATATAAAAAACATTTTATACATTCGAAACCAATATTAAAAGATGAAAATTATGAGGAAAATTTAGAAGAATTTAAATTATAAAAATATTTCATATGTAGAGGAGTCATTATGCTACTTTCTTATTTGACAAAATAAATATTGACAGATATTATAAGAATTAATAAAATATTCTGAGCGCAGATATACTTTTATAGTATAGTCTATCTAGAAGTAAGTAGTAAAAAAGTAGGAAAGACCTATTGAAAAATCAATATTTTATCAATGATATTAATAAGAGTATTAATTGGATAAAATAAGTTTGAGGCTAGATAACATCATGAGTTTTAGAAAAAGATATTTAAGAGTTTGGATAAGTAAAAATAAGAAGAGTACAATTAAATATTATATGGAAAAGTATTTAGGAATAAAAAAATGAGCTAAACTTTGCTCATTTTTTGTTATCATAGTACTTCTTTTTTTAGCGCTTCTGTTGATAAATAATAATATTTTCTACAAATTTTTAGAATCTTATATTTTTCCATGTTATTAGAATCTTTTAGAAGTGATTTGAAATTTTTTTTATTTTTTCTTCGAAATAAAAATTTAATTTTAAAATAAGATTCAAAATTTGAAACTTCTAACTTGAAAAAAATATTTAAATCATTGAGAATGATAAAGTTTTCTCTTTGTTTAACATTTTTACTGATTTCTTTTAGAGCAAAATCCATTTCAATTTTTTGCTTGTAAATATTTTTAATAACATTAATATCAAATATATTTTCCCACTCAAGTATAATATCTAAAGTAAGGAGAATTAAAAAACAAAACAGTATAAAAGAATAGAAAGAAGAAAAGTATACCAATAGGGGATCTTTGATTTCAATATTCCAAAAAAGATTAAAGTAAAATATGAAAATAAAAAAAATAATAGCAAAAATAACATGTTTTGAAATTTTATTATTATGAGATTTTATTCCATATAGTAAAATACCACTTAGATATGAAAAAATAACAAAATTAGAACTTAGTGATGAAATATCCAATTTAATATATCTTTTTAAGTCATATGTAAAATAAATAATTATTAAACAAATATAAATGCCTATAATTAATTTATAATTGTGGAATCTGTATTTTTTTTTCATAAATCCTCCTAAATAAAATATAAACTAAGTATAGCAAAAAGTTGATAAAAAACAAAGAAATTATTAGAATACTGATTTTCACATAAAAAAATATTAAGAACGAGAAATTATGTTTTGTTTACATAAAACAAAGAAAAATAAAAGTAAAAAAGCAATATCTTTAATCAGATAACAGTATGAGTTTTCGGATATTGGTGCTTATAATAGCAAATGAGGGAATATCAATACTGGAAAATATATCAGAAATGGGAGTACCGATACCCGGATTTTTAAAGAAGGTATTTGAAAGACTGGATAAGAATGAATAGAACCTGATTAATTTCAGGTTTCTTTTATTTAAAATGAAATTATGTTATAATACTATAGATTATTTTAAGGAGGGAAAAACAATGGGATGGATCATGGTATCAGTAAGTGTTCTTTATCTTTCAATATTTGGATATAGGGTAGCAAAAGGGCATTCTTTTAACTATAGACCTAAATTTTTAATTGCGTTTATTATTATATTTATTTTAGGTGTTTACTGCCTAATTACAGGTGAAGATATATCTAAATATGTAGGATAAGTTGAAAAATGCAATTAAAAATATTAATTTAAATAGGGGAATAAAATGAAAAAGATAATTTTAGTTTTATTTAGTCTAATATTTTTAACAGGATATTCTTGTGATCCGGCTTATATAGATTTTTTACAAGAAGCCAACATTCCAGAAGATAGTAAGAATTTGAAATTATATGAAGATTCAAGTGAAGATTATAGTAATAACCTAATCTTTAGATTAGGAAATGACTTATATGTATACGGGAAGAAATTTCTAAAAGTTGACGATAAATCATATGAATACTTAGGGAATGGGTATTATAAAAATGGAGAAACAATCTATTTTTTTACTAGAAAAGTTGCTAAAATAAAAGGTGAACACAAAATAAAAACTTCTGTTAAAATTAAAACAAATGGCAGCATGAAAGGCACGAGTTGTGAAGGGGCATTCCATGACTATACCTATTATTTGGAAATAGACGGAATGAAATTTAAAAATGATAGAAAAGAAGAAAACTTTTTAAATTTACTGATAAACCATATAAAAAGTTTAAGAGATCATCTATTTGGTTCTTTTTTATCAGAATTTAAGTATAAAACCTCCCAATAATAGAGAGGCAATCAAAATCTCATAATTAGGGAAAGGAATACATAAAAATTAAAAAAGTCAATACCTTTTATTTATATTTATGAATATGTTAACGGACTTATTCAAAGAAGCTTGATGAAAATAAATCGGTGATTCACAGCGCTTTTGAACCACTTGAAAATCCACATGGAAAATCTGAAGAGGAAGAAAGTAAAAAATAGAGAAATAGAAATGGAGTATGCATTATATGATCCAAAAATAGAAAAATATCTGGAGGATAATATCAAGTTTGTAGAAGAGTATGATCGGTCATCAGAAGCAACTTTTTTTAATAAATTAACTTAAAGGAGATGAATGAATGAGAAAATCATTACTATTTTTACTTTTAGGAGCCTTTATATTTGGAGATATAGATATAGTGCCTAAAGATCCTTCAGGTGCATCATCGTTTTATTCAGGGCTGGTTGTACTTGCACCTAGTTATGCATCCGGATATTGGTCAGAGGGTTCTTCAAAAGCTTCAGAAGAATCAAGTGGAATAAAAGAGAAAGAAACACCAGAATTAACATATAAATATTATGAAACACTACTAGAAAAGAGGTTTGTAAAAGCAAACGAAGTGTTTACAGATATAGGTTTAAATAAATTGAAATTATTGGACGCAGATTTGGTTGAATTGACTGAAACGAAAGTAGGAATACTAGTAACAGATAAAAAAAGGAATTTGGCGTTAATTCCCCAAAAGGAAATACACTATGATTTAGTAGATAGAGTAATAAGATAGATAAAATGTTCAAAAAAAACTATAAATCAATTGGATAAGATATTTTAAGTAATAAAAGATAGTTTATATAATCTGTAGGAAGATTCCTTTTTTGGGAAATATATGATAAAATGTAGTACAATAAAAAATAAGGAGATTTTACATGAAAAAGAGCATAATTTTGACAATTTTAATAAGTATATTAATTTTTGCAACATTAGCATATGCAAATGTTATAAGAACTCAGCCAGTTGTAGAGGATGCAAAAAGTAATAGTAATAAGTCATTGCTTGTAGCAGAAGCAAAATCAAGTCTTAGTAAAGTTCAGAGAGAAATAGCAGAAGATGAGGCAGAGATAATAAGTGATGAAAAAAAAATAACAGCAGAAATAGAGGAAGACAGAGTAAAATATAGAGATAAACCAGCAAAATTAGCTGAAAAAGAAAGAGAATATAAGGCAGATTTAGAAGAATTGAATTTTGATAAGAAAGAATTGCAGTTTAAAAAAGATAATATTGATTTGTTAGTACAAATAGAAGAAAAACGTTATCAAATTCATATTGCGAAAAGAAGCGGAAATTCAGATTGGGCAGTAATAGAAAAGTTAATAACTGAAAGAAATGCTTTGGAAGCAGACTATGAGAGAAAAAAAGCAAATGCTTTATATAAGTAAAACGGAAATAACATGAATTGTTGTATAATATAATTTTAATTGTTTGAGAACCTAAAAAAAGGTTCTTTTTTATTTTATATATTTCGTGTATAATTATAAAAAATAAAGTGAGGTGGTTAATATGAAGACTAAATTTCCAAGTGAGAAACATTATGAGTTATTAGCTAAAGATTTTCCCAGTGTTGATAGTGATATTACTAAGTCTTATCTGGAATATATTTTGATATGTCAGAAAACTATTGCTAAAATAGAGAGTTATTTAAGCAAAATAGAAATGACGAACAGTCAATTTTTAATTTTACTTTGTTTATATGTAAGTGACAAAAATATTGATAATATAACTAATATTTCTAAAAAATTAGGAATTTCAAATGTAACTGTAAGTAATGTTGTGAAAACTCTACAAATAAAAGGTTTAGTTGAAAGAAAAAAATTAAAAGAAGATAAAAGATTTTCACGTGTAGTTTTGAATAAGAAAGGAAAAGATTTTATGAAAAATTTTATTCCGGAATATTATTCTAAATATAAGGGATTATTTAAAGAGTTTGATAAAGAAGAATTGCTGCAACTGCAATTTTTAATAGTAAAATTGAACCTTGCAATTGAGTCAATGTCAGGCAAAGAAAAATTTTGGTGGTAAAAGCTAAATTGATTGAATAATCAATGAACCATTCAAAATATTTTAAAGGATCTGTGAGGGTTCTTTTTCTCATCTTCACATAAATGTCACAGTTATAGTATAAGATATAAATAAAACATTAGGAGGTATTATGAAAAGAGTTCCTCTATTCTTATTATTTGGAGCAGTAATTTTTTCAGGAAACATTGGCAGTGACTGCACATTAAATGGTAAGAGATTGTATGGTAAAGTAAGAGTTGTATCATCTATGGCCGATTTTAAAGTAGAAGTTGTTAGTAGTGGTGCAGATCTTAAGGTTGAGCAAGTGAATATGTTTTCTGATTCTTGTGGTAAATGGGAATTTACCGATATGTTCTCAGATTTTACAGTTGAATTTGTAAATGTAAATTCTGATTTTAAGATTGAATTTGTTAATATGTTTCCTGGAGTTCAATAACAAATATAAGAAAAATAAAAATTATTATAACAAAACGATCTTATTATTTTTATATAAGGTCGTTTTATATTTTCCTCTTATCAATTTTCTATACTAATATCATCAATAAAAATAGAAAGAATTCTTTTTTGCAATAAAAAAATTAATGAATTTTATTTTTAATTATTTGAATTTTTATGGTTTTATATTCTGAATAATTTTTTATATTGATTAATTTTCTTGACATTTTTAAAGTATGTTGTTATAAATGTTGTATATGTAAATAACTATATGTTATATTAAGGTGTGTTATATATTTTTTAAAAAATGAATTGCAGGAGGAAAATTTTATGAGTAGAATGAACATTTTGAAAGTTAGTTTGCTGTCTATTTTAATGACAATTACTATTTATGCAGCTGATCAACCTAAACCAGCAACATCTTTTACAAAGGAAAAAAATGAACAAGTGTTAAAAGAGCTGCCATTTAATAACATGCAGGATTTTGAGGATGCTAAAAGAGGATTTATAGATACGATACCTAATTTAGTTATAAAAAATAAAGCAGGAACTGAGGCTTGGGATATGACAAAATTTGATTTTGTAAATAATAAAGAAATTCCAAGTACGGTAAATCCAAGTTTATGGAGAATTGCCCAGTTAAATAATATCAACGGGCTCTTTAAAGTAACTGATAAAGTATATCAAATAAGAGGATTTGATATTTCTAATATGACAATTATAGAAGGAAATACAGGACTTATAATAATAGATCCATTATTAGCGGAAGAAATAGCAAAAACAGCATTAGATTTTTATTATGAAAACAGACCAAAAAAACCTGTGAAAGCTATTATTTATACACATAGCCATGGTGACCATTATGGAGGAGTACGTGGAGTGGCTGATGAAAAAGATGTGAAATCCGGAAAAGTAAAAATATATGCTCCTGAGTTTTTTTTACAAGAGGCAGCCAGTGAAAATGTATATGCTGGAACGGCAATGAGCAGAAGGGCTATATATCAATATGGAGCTTTACTTCCTAAAGGTGTAGACGGTCAGGTAGATGCAGGGTTGGGGAAAACAGGTTCTCTTGGAAATACTGGATTAATTGCTCCAACAGATCTAATATCAAAAACTGGAGAAAAAAAGATTATAGATGGAATAGAAATAGAATTTATAATGGCTCCTGGAACTGAAGCTCCGGCAGAAATGTTATTGTATTTTCCACAATTTAAGATGTTAAATACAGCTGAGGATGCTACACATACTCTACATAATTTATATACATTGAGAGGAGCTCAGGTAAGGAATGCAGTAGTATGGTGGAAAACTTTAGATTTATTATTAGCGGATTATGGGGATAAGACTGAGATAGTGATAGCGCAACATCACTGGCCAAAGTGGGGGAAGGAGAATATAAGTAATTATTTGGTAAAACAAAGAGATATATATAAGTATATTCATGATCAGACATTAAGGCTCGCAAATGAAGGATATACGATGAATGAAATAGCTGAAGTAATGAGCTATCCCAAAGGTTTAGACGATGAATGGTCTATAAGAGGTTATTATGGAAGTTTAAGTCATAATTCAAAAGCCGTGTATCAAAGATATCTGGGATGGTATGACAGTAATCCGGCTAATTTAAATCCTCTCCCTCCGATGGAATCTTCTAAAAGATACGTTGAATTTATGGGAGGATCTAAAGCTGTAATAAAAAAAGCAAAAGAATATTATAATAGAGGTGAGTATAGATGGGTAGCAGAAGTCATGAACAAGGTTGTATTTGCAGAACCAGATAATCAAGAAGCTAAAAATCTGGCAGCTGATGCATTGGAACAATTAGGATATCAGGCAGAAGATCCGACTTGGAGAAATGAATATTTAATGGGAGCATACGAATTAAGAAATGGAACTCCGAAAGTCCCAGATACATTTGGGACAAATACACCTGATACTGTAAAAGCTATGACAATGGATATGTATTTGGATTATTTAGGAATACGTTTGAACGGAGATAAAGCAAACGGGAAAAATTTATCATTGAACTGGGAACTTCCGGATATAAAAGAGAAGTATACAGTAAATTTAGAAAATTCAGTATTGACATATAGAAAAGTTAATTCATTTACTAAAAATGCAGAAATAACATTAACAATGGATAAAACAGTTCTTGATGCAATTCAAACTAAAGAAACAACACTTGATAAAGAAATTAGTTCAGGTAAGGTAAAAATATCAGGAGATGTAAATAAATTAAAAGAATATCTTGGATTATTTGATAGTTTTACACCTGACTTCAATATAGTTACACCATAAAATACTCAATAGGAATAAAGCGCCTTAATATAGGGCGCTTTTATAAAAAAATAACTTTGCTTGGAATTGTAAGGTTATATTTTTATAAAAATATTCATTGAACTAATTTTTAAATATGACATAATATTATCATATTTAAAATGATATAATAAAGAAAAAAGATGCCAGCAGGTATGACATGAGTGAGGTAAAGGATTATACTATTGAAGGTTTTAGTCAGTACTATTTGAAACATAGAGATGAATTTTTATATGAAAAACGACCTTATATGGAATCAGAAGGTCGTTTTTTAGTTTTACTCAATATTATGCTATAATATTATAAATCTTTTATGGGGGAGTTTGAGCATTTATGAAAAAATGAAAAAAGAGAAGTACTTTAATAGTAGGAATTATAATTTTTGGAGTTTTAGATTTAGGCAGCATTGAGATTAATACGATATTCTCGACTCTGAATTTTAAGACAAACAATGGGAGTTTTTATGATCAAGTAAGGAAGAATCCGCAGAATAAATATATAAGCAATTAAAGGTATAATATAAATAAAATATGAGGAGGTATTATGAAAAAAATCATTTTTTCATTATTTTTAATTTTCAATATAATAAGTTACTCAGGTTATTATTCAGTGACAGTTACTTCTGAAGAGGCAGGAAAACAACTTGTTCGATTGTTAGAATACAAGTATATAATTGATCATATTGTTGTTGTTGGAAACTCTGTAGTCATTGTTTACCATAATTAAAAAAGAGTTATAAGAATCTTTTTTATATAGAATTAGGGCATTTAATCCAATCATCATAATTAAGAAGAATGCTACAACGATAAATTAAGTATAAGAAAGCAAATGTAAAAATTGACAAAAACAATAGAAAAATCAGAATTTTTTTTATGAATTAAAAAAGTTAATGAAAAAAGATTGTAAAATAGTAAATTATTGAATTTGTAAATTTAAAAGCTTGTTTTTTCTCCAACAAATATAATTAAGACAGTACAAAAACTAATAATAAAAAGTGAAACTAAAATATTGTAGAGAATAATTAAGTAAAAAAATTTTTCTTTCATGAAAAAACTCCTTTTGAATTTAGTATGGAATATTATAACATAAACAGCATATAAATTTATATAAAAACAATATTGAGAAGAAGAGAAAGAATTTTCTTTTATCTTTATATAAACTTTACTTGTATATTATAATATTTATATAATGGTTAAGAACGGAGATTATCCATGAAAAAAGTAAAAAGAAAGGTTTTTTATAGAACTGTAATTATTCTAGTTACAATATTTTGCAGTCTGGTATTTTTTTATTTGTGGTTGTATTGAATGATGATACAGTAGATTATATAAAGTATGGCAACCTATAAAAAATAGAAAATACTTTTAATTTATAGTGCTACAAAAGAAACTATTGTATTTTTGGGGAGGAAAATAAATGTATTACAAAAAAAGGAAAATGATTATATCACTCATTATTACAATATTACTTGTATTGACTTTAGTTCCTAAAACTTTCTATCTAAAAGATGGTGGGACAATAAGGCACGAAGCCATGTTGTATCAAATAATAAATTGGCATGCTATGCGCGGTGTGAGAAATACATATTATATTGGTCTTGAAGTTAAAGTACTAGGAATAACTATTTATAATGATGCTAAAGAAATAGAGAGGAAATAATGAAGAAAAGCTAGGTATAGAGCCTAGTTTTTTTGTTTTAATGGGATTCCATATGGATAAATAAAAATTTTTTGATATATATATTCAGCTATATATATTTGTGATAGCGTGAAACCTTGTTTTTCTATTTCATTAATAATCCAATCTTCATCTTTATTTATTATTTCTAGTACATCAAAATTAATTTGTCCATCAATTACAATTGGATATTTTATATCATCCTTATCATTGACTGTTATTATGCTTAACTGACCATTTTCTTGAAGAACAACTCTTTTTAAAGAATGAATATGATATATTCCCAGAGTGCGTAATTTAAATGTTAAATCATTGGCAGTTATTCCAGATTTCATACATTCATCTGTTAATACTTTTCCATTAAGTATTAAAGTTACAGGTTTTCCATCTAATAAATACTTGATGTATCTATTATGATTTTTAATAAATTTAAGTGTAAAAATTAGTAATGTCCAAATTACTAAAATTAAAAAAAATTGTAAAACAGTAATATCTTTATTATATATAACACCCCCAATAATTCCACCAAGTACATAATTTTGAACCTGATCCATTGCTGTAGAAGGAGCTAAATTTCCTTTTCCCATTAAATTAATTTGGAAAATTAAACAAAAAATACCTAAAACTAGTTTTATAAAAGTATAATAAAATAATATCATGATTAACTCCTATTCTTCTTTGATTTCAATATCAGAAACTAATAATTCAACATTTTTTAATGAGTAGAATTTGAATCCACTGTCAAAATTAACTTGATAATATGTTCTATCAAGTCTTATAACTATACCATCATATAAATAAGTACTATTTACTAAAATATTTTCAACTGAAATTGATTTATCAGTACTCATTTTTTGGATAAAACTAAGCATTTCAGAGGTTTGAGCAGAATTCGTTTTACTTTGATTATACTCACTATAATTAATACCTAACATTAAAATAATAATTAAAATAAGGATAATAATTAAATCTCTATATTTAGAAGATATACGATTTTGTAAATATTTAACAATTAAAAAAAAGAATAATACTAATACAGAAATTATAATAATATACTTTAGAACAGTATTAGAATGAACTTTATTTTCAAAATATTGATAAGTATAAAATACCATAAAGCCTCCTTTATTCATATGTTAAGAATAACATATTTTTATATACAATTCAATCTTTATTCTTCTATATACAAGATTTTGAAAAACATAAAAATGAAGATATGAAAAATACAGAATCCTATATATCTAGGATTTTTTAGAAAATTCAGAAAAATAGCTGAGATTGAATGGGTTATGTTAAATCAGGTAGAAAAAATAAGTTAGTATAAAATCGTCAGGATAAGATAGACATACAAATCTCTGCTTCAATTTTTCAGATTAACTAATAAATATCAAGAAATAAAAAACCTCCTATTAGGAGGTTTACCAATAATTGGAGTGAAAAATGTTTTAATAAACTAGATTTATTTATTTTATTTTTCATAGACCTAAATTTACTTTAACACATAAATTAAAAGAAGTAAAGAAAAATAACCACTCCTAAAGTTAATTATGAGCGTATCCGCATTACCTTCATTTTGTAATATGTTTTTAGTGTAAATTAATATGCATTACTATTCTTATATATTGGCATCTTTTAAGTGGAGTTTCAATATTTTTTTCATGATTGTAATAATGATTTATTTTGAAATATATTGATAAATAATGAAATATTATAAGGATAATCAAATGACAATATAATTAATTGCATATACAAATTAAAGAAATTTATATGTATTAAAAAAGATATTTTAAGTATAATGTATACATGAAAAGGCTTATTATAGAAATATAGGAACAGAATGTTAATATATGCATATAATAAGTCTTCTATCTTGCAAAGAGATTAAGTATAAATAACTAGAGCTCGTAAGAGTTCTTTTTTTATAATAAAACGACCTTATATGGGAATTTAAAGGTCGTAGTTACGAGATTCTATCAATTTTTTAGTTGTTACCTATCTGCATTATTATTTTACCATACAAATTAAAAAAGTCAATATCTTTTATTTAGCTTTATGATATAATAATTATAAATATTTTATAGTGAGGTTTATGTATTTATGGAAAACGGCAAAAGGAGAACAGGATGAAAAAGATGGGGCCTGGAAATCAGAATATAATATTGGAGAACAGACACCTTCAGTAAAATTTGGAAAAGGAACTGGTTCTACACCAACTCTTATGGGATTTGGTTCTGATAAAGATAAACTAGTGATGATAACAGATGGACAGGACAGAATGAATATAGTGACAATCTGGAGAGATGAAATACCAGTAGGATTTAAACAAAAACCTGGAACAAAATCAAACCATATAGCCGACCAGATGCCTATAACAGCAGGGCAACCCAAAACTGCAAAATGGATACATTCGGAACAGTCAGTAGTAGTAAAAGGTTATGGGGCATTTGTAGTAAATAATATAGTGTATAAGGCACCAGATGACAGATTGGTTGGAGTAATAGCACTAGGTCCAGTAATTAAACCTCCTGTAGGATTGGAAAGAGTACAATGGGATTCAAAAACAGATTCATGGAAATCTGTATGGGCAAGAGGAGATGTATCATCGATTAGTATGGTACCTTCAATGAGTACAGGCTCAAATATAGTATTCGTAAACGGATATGACCAAAAAACTGGTTGGGAAGTAACAGGATTAGACTGGGAGAACGGTAGAACAGTATATAGAGCAAAATTTGGATTTGATAACTATGGTAATGGAGCCTATGCAATAGTACAGTTTTTACCAAATGGGGATTTATTGTTTAATAGTATAGCAGGTCCTATAAGAGTAACCACTAAATGAAATCATGCAAAAAAGATATTATAGGTTACTTTTACAAAATTTAAGAATTAAATTAAAAAAAGTTAGGTAGTAAGCCTAACTTTTTTATTTTGAATAGAGTTATAATACTTGGAAGTTTGTGGGCTTTTTCTATTAATTCAAAAAAAGTTGACAATATATTTTCATTTATGATATTATTTGTATAACCGGTTTAACGAATATGAAGAATGGAGAAAAATATGGAAATGTTTATAAAAGGGTTTAATTCTATAATGGATATTTTTTTTAAAATGACTTGGTTGAATGATTTGTCTGGACTTATAGTACAAAAATTACTAAGACTTGACTTAGCTTCTCAAATAGGTGGAAGTATTCAGTTCTTTATATTTGATACTATAAAAATATTTATATTATTAACATTGTTAATATATGGGATTTCTTATATACAAAGCTATTTTCCGCCCGAAAGAACTAAAAAATTATTGGGAAATATGAAAGGAATTAAAGGTAGAATAGTAGGAGCTTTATTAGGAACGATAACACCTTTCTGCAGCTGTTCAAGCATTCCTATTTTTATAGGATTTACAGCCTCAGGATTACCATTAGGAACTACTTTTTCATTTTTAATTTCCTCACCATTAGTGGATCTCGGAAGTTTTTTGTTATTAATGTCTTTTTTTGGATTTAAGATAGCGTTTGTATATGTTTTAGTGGGATTAGTACTGGCTGTTGTAGGCGGTGGTATAATAGACCATTTAAATTTAGAATCACAGGTAGAGGAATATGTGAGAGAAATGCCTGATGTTGACGGTGAGCTGGAAACCATGACAAAAAGAAAAAGACATGAGTTTGCCAAGGAACAGGTAAAAGATATATTTAAAAAAGTATGGCCTTATGTAATAATCGGAGTAGGAATAGGAGCACTGATTCATAACTGGATACCGCAGGAATTAATAGAAAATCTAATAGGGAATAATAATAAATTTGCTGTATTAATATCAACAATATTAGGAATGCCGATGTATGCAGATATATTCGGTACTATCCCGATAGCAGAAGCTTTATTTTTAAAAGGAGTAGGAATAGGAACAATATTATCTTTCATGATGGCAGTTACAGCACTGTCTCTGCCTTCAGTAATAATGTTAAGTAAAGTGGTAAAGCCAAAGTTGTTAACGATTTTTGTTTTAATAGTAGGTATAGGAATAATAATAATCGGATATTCTTTTAATTTTTTCGGTTATATGTTTATATAATTTAAAGGAGGAAAAAAATATGAAAATTAAAGTTTTGGGAAGCGGATGCAAAAATTGTCAAAATTTAGAAAAAAATGTTAAAGAGGCTTTGAAAGAAAGCGGAAAAGAAGCAGAGGTGGAAAAGGTAACAGATATGAAAGAGATTTTGAAATTCGGCGTAATGAAAACTCCTGCTCTGGTAATTGATGAAAAAGTAGTAGTTTCCGGAAGAGTAGCAACAATAAAAGAATTAATAGAAATTTTATAGTTACAGTATGGAGGTAAGTAATGATTGATATCGTAGACCAGTTAAAAGCATTATCAGATGAAACTAGGTTAAGAATAGTTAATTTATTATATGACAGAGAATTGTGTGTATGTGATATTTTAAAAGTGCTTGATATCACACAGACAAAAGCTTCGAGACACTTGGCGTATTTAAAAAATAATGCTTTTGTCAAGGATAGAAAAGAAGCTCAATGGTCACATTATACATTGATAAAAAAGGAAAATGAGTTATTAAAATTATTAGTAGAAAATTATTTGAGAAAAGAAGATATGTATCAAGAAGATTTAAAAAAATTAGAAAAATATTTTGAACTTAAAAACGAAAAATGTGCTATCTAAACATGCTCACTTAATTAATAAGAGAAGAGGATAAGTCATGGATAAAGAGGTAAGCTTAGGAAATATAAAAAAAGAAGCAGAAAAATATTATGCGGAAGGTGACTATTATTGTTCAGAAGCAATTGTTGCTGTTATAAAAAAATATATAGATAATAATATACCCAAAGAAGCTATAGCGATGGCATCAGGATTTCCTGTAGGTATTGGAGGATCAAAATGTGTTTGTGGTGCAGTATCAGGTGGAATCATTAGCTTAGGATACTTTTTCGGAAGAAGTAATCCAAAAGATAAACAAGTAAATAAAACATTAGAGCTTGCAGATGAATTACAGCAAAGTTTCAAAGAAAATCATAAAGTATTGTGTTGTAGAGTTTTAACAAAGGATATGGAAATGGGCTCAGATGTACATATGAAACAATGCATAGAATTTACTGGGGAAATTGCTAGAAAAACTGCAGAAATAATAACAAGAGAGCTGAATATCAAAACTGTAGAATAAAATTTGAGGAGTAGTTTATGAATAATGAAAATAAAAAAATAGGATTTTTTGAAAGATACCTAACAGTATGGGTAGCTATTTGTATAATTCTGGGAGTGGCAATAGGTAAATTTATTCCGCTGATTCCTGAAACATTAAGTAAATTTGAATATTACAATGTTTCTATTCCAACAGCAATACTAATTTGGTTAATGATATATCCAATGATGTTAAAGATAGATTTCAAAAGTATACTTAATGCTACTAAAAAACCAAAAGGATTAATAATAACCTGCACAACAAATTGGTTAATAAAACCATTTACAATGTATGCAATCTCAAGTTTTTTTCTTTACATAGTCTTTAAATCATTTATTCCAACTGATTTAGCAAAAGAGTATTTAGCAGGAGCTGTTTTATTGGGAGCAGCACCGTGTACAGCAATGGTATTTGTATGGAGTTATTTAACTGACGGGGATCCTGCCTATACTTTAGTTCAGGTAGCAGTAAATGATCTTATAATTTTGGTAGCTTTTGCACCAATTGTGGGATTTTTATTAGGAATTGGCGGGATAACAATACCATGGAATACTCTGATTTTATCAACGGTTTTATTTGTAGTAATACCATTATTATTAGGTTTTATTACTAGAAATATAGTAATAAAAAATAAAGGTATGGAATATTTTAATGAAGTATTTTTAAAAAAATTCAATGGAATAACTATAATTGGTTTATTACTAACTTTAATAATAATATTTTCATTTCAAGGAGATAGAATTCTAAATAATCCGTTACATATATTATTAATTGCGATACCGCTAACAATACAAACATTCTTAATCTTTTTTCTGGCTTATTTATGGGCTAAAGCATGGAAATTACCACATAACATAGCATCACCAGCCGGAATGATAGGTGCTAGTAATTTTTTTGAACTATCTGTGGCAGTTGCAATATCATTGTTTGGCTTAAGATCCGGTGCCACTCTTGCAACAGTTGTTGGAGTGTTAGTTGAAGTTCCTGTGATGCTTATGTTAGTCAGAATATCAAATAATACGATAAGTTGGTTTGAAAAAAATAGCTATGAAAGAGGATAATGATATGTTAAAAGTTGGTTTTATATGTGTGCATAATTCATGTAGATCACAAATTGCAGAAGCATTAGGGAAAAAATTAGCTCTTAATACATTTGAAGCTTATTCAGCTGGAACGGAGTTTAAACCAGAAATTAACCAAGATGCAGTAAGATTAATGAAAGAAAAATATGGAATAGATATGGAAAAAACTCAAAGATCAAAATTATTAGCAGAGTTACCAGAATTAGATATAGTTATTACAATGGGTTGTAATGTTGAATGCCCATATCTGCCATGTAAATATAGAGAGGACTGGGGGTTAGATGATCCAACAGGAAGAAGTGATGATGAATTCTTAATGATAATCAAAATTATTGAAAGTAAAATTTTAGATTTAAAAGACAGAATAGAAAATAAGTTAATATAAAAGGCTTGTATGAGTCTTTTATATTTTAAATTTATGTGTATTGTTATACTCAAAATATTCTTTAACAAAAACTTCTACTGTGTGTGGGAAATTTTAGAGGGATAAATCTCTAAAAAAGTGTTGCTTTGATGAAGAGACTACCCTTAATAAGATATAACTATAAAAAAAAATTTATATATGTTATTATAGAAGTATCTTCATAATATATATTTTGATAATAAAAATTTGATTTATCTGTTAGTATCTGAGGATAAAATTTTAATTATTTTATATTTAAAGAATGGCAATTTAAAATAAATAAAAAATGATTGATAACATTTGATATCAGTCATTTTTTTAAAGTGGAAAAATAGATAAAGAAAGACAAGAAAATATGAAAACTATTAACAAAAGAAAATGGAAGAAAAACAGCAATAAATTAGGAGCATGATAAAAGTATTTGATATAGTTTTTAAAATAGGATATTTTAAAATTAGGGAGGAGCAAATGATATGGAAGATAAGTATAAAAAAATAATAAAAAATTTTGAAAAAAAAGAATATGAAGTAAGCTTTTTTGAAACAATAGAAAATGCCGTTGATTATTTAGAACAATCAATTGTTGGGAAAAATATCGGTTTTGGTGATTCATTGACTTTAGATTACATTAATTTAAAAGAAAAACTATCTTTGAAAAATAATGTAATTGATCCTGGAGTTTGTAAAAATACTGAAGAGTTTATTGAAACGGCGAGAAAGTGTTTAACAACAAACATCTTTATAACTTCTGTTAATGCAGCCACAGAATCAGGGGAATTAATAAATATTGATGATACAGGTAATAGAATAGCTGGCTCATTATTTGGTCATGATAAAGTATATTTCATTATAGGCTTAAATAAATTAACTTTAAATTTGGATGATGCAATTAACAGGGCAAGAAATTTAGCAGCACCATTAAATGCAAGAAGATTAAAATTGAAAACTCCTTGTGCGATTTCTGAAATTAAATGCTACGATTGTTCAAGTAAATCTAGAATATGTAATGGAATGATGATTTATTATAAAAAAATGAATAATATTAAAATGGAAATAATACTAATAAATGAAAATTTAGGCTATTAATTTTTACATTCTCTGATTATATTATATAAAGAATAATAGAAAAGTCGATTTAAAATCTTATATAAAGCGTAATTTTAAAATAAAAAGGAGTTGTTAAAATGAGAAAAATTATATCAGTTATTTTCTTAAGTATATCTATTTTTATCTATTGTGAAATCAAAGATAAAAAAATAAATTTTTCTGAAAAACAAGAAAATAGTGAAGAGGTAAAAAAAATAGAATTTTTAAGTATTCATGGGTATACTAAAGAAAAAAATAAAATATATTTTGCTGGTATACAATTGGAAGGAGTAGATTCAGAAAGTTTTGAATATTTAGGTAATGAATATGCCAAAGATAAAAATCATGTTTATGCTTTTGGGGATAACTCTTTTCTTAGTACTGAAGATGTAGATTTGAAAAGCTTTAAATATTTAGGGGCGGATTATAGTAAGGATAAATATAGTGTTTATTATGGATATAGAAAATTAGAAAAAATAGATCCGTCAAGTTTTGAAGTTTTAGGAGGTTTTTATGGAAAAGATAAAAACAATGTATATTATTTTGATTCAAAAATAAATAATGCCGATCCAGAAACATTTAAAGTATATACAGAAGATAGGTATATTAAAGATACAATTTATAATGCAGAAGATAAAAATAATTACTATTATCAAGAAGATATAGTGAAGAATAAAAAAAAGTAACTTCTTACTAAAGATTATGTTTCTATTTATATGTATAAACTATGTTATTGGAATGATATCGAGTATTATGATAGAATTAGTAATAAAAAAATATTTTCTAAAGTAAAAATAATTATATTAATAAGTAAAATTATAATGAAACTCTCTGAGAAGACCTTTATTATGCAAATAGAGTACTTATAATGACATAAATAAATACATTTTTTAAAACTTACACTTTTTCGGAAATATGATATAATAACATTAAAAACAAAGATTAAGTTTTAAATTGCTAGAAAAAGTTAGGTGTAAACCTAACTTTTTTTATCATATATTATAATAATTCGTGGCTCTAGCAAGCCATAAACTTAATCTTTGGAGCGTATATTAGCAATAGTTACTATATTTTATAGTAATTACTAAAGTACTGTATCAAGAGTTCCTCAACCCCTTTGGAACTTTTATACTGATAGAGTACCTACCTAAAATAATAGATAAAGTAAATCTTAAATGAGCAATACAAGTTGGAGTAGGGGATTGAATTCTCTTTTTTTAATTAAAAAAGAGGGCATATTTTATGACTTTTAGTTATAATTAGATTGAAAGATTGTATTTAAGATAGAATTATTTTGAGTCTTAAAATTGAATTTTTTAATTTTATTTATCTAAATTAACAATCTTCCTCCCCGTATGATCTTCAAATAGAAAGTTTTTCAATGATATAACTAGTTCTTCCATAGAAATTTCTTGAACAAGATTTTCAATAGATGAATTTTTCCATTCTTTAGATAGTTTATTCCAAATTTCTTTTCTAAGATCTGTAGAACATTGAACAGAATCTATTCCAATTAAACTAACACCTCTTAAAATAAAGGGATAAATACTGGAAGAAAGTTTATGTGAAGAAACATTACCACAACAAGTAACAATTCCGCCATATTTTGTTGATTTTATAGCATTAGATAAAGTTTCACCACCAACTGTATCAATTACACCAGAATATATTTCTTTTAATAAAGGTTTTTCAGAATTTATATTAAAATCTTCTCTATAAATGACCTCATTAGCCCCGAGTTTTAATAAGAAATCTCTAGTTTCTTTTTTTCCTGTTAGTGCTGTAACAGTATAGCCAAGTGAATTTAAAATAGTAATAGCTAAAGAACCAACTCCGCCAGTTGATCCAGTTACTAATATATTTCCTAAATCTGGAGTTATTCCTGATTTTATTAGTTGATAAACAGAAAGACCGGCAGTAAGACCAGCTGTTCCATAAATCATACTATCTCTTAATGAAAAATTATCCGGTAATTTTAAAATCCATTCTTTGGGCACACTAATATATTGACTATACCCCCCTGAAGTATTCATACCAAAATCATATCCTGTTATGAGAACTTTATCTCCGATTTTAAAATCAGGGTAATTACTTTTAACAATGACTCCTGCAGCATCAATTCCAGGAGTATGAGGGAATTTTCTAGTAACGCCTCTATTTCCCTGACTTGATAAAGCATCTTTGTAGTTTAGAGAGGAATATTTTACATTTATTATAATATTGCTATCTTCTATTTCATTAAAATTTTTATTAACAATATTAATATCAAATTTTCCATTATGTGCTTCTGAGACAACAATAGCTTTAAAAGTATTAATTTTCATATTTAAATCTCCTTTTGATTAGTATTATTTAATTATAATAACATATAATTGGTTTAGTATCAAACTAAAATTGTTTTAGATTGTTAATTATATAGAAAAAAGTTATAATATATTACATTTAAAGGAGGAAAAAAATTGAATGATAAATATATAGTTTATTTTATAAGTAGAACAAAGAAAAAAATAATGACATTTATTGAAAAAGAACTACAAAAAGAAGGTTTAAATGATTTAATACCATCATGTGGAAATATATTAACAGTATTATATGAAAATAATAGTCCACTATCTATGAAAGAAATAAGTAAGTTAATTGGTAAGGATAAATCGACAGTAACTTTTTTAATAAATAAACTCTTAGAATTAGAATATATTGAAAAATTTAAGAATGATAATGATAAAAGAAAACTAAATATAGTTTTGACAAATAAGGGTAAGAAGTTAAGGAAAAAATTTGATAAAATTTCTAAAAATGTTTATAATACAGCTTATAAGAATTTCACAATTGAAGAAAAGGAACAGTTTCTTAATTTGTTAAAAAAATTAAACAATAATTTTTCTTAGAAGTATTTTCAATTTCAAAAGATAATAGAGTATTTGATTTTTTTGGATATTCATTATATCCATTTTTTAAAGAAAAAAATCATACTAGCAAGAATTATAATAAAATAAAACTTTCCAAGAGAATCTTTATTATGCAGATAGAGTGCTTATAATAAATGTAAATAAACACATTTTTAAAAACTTGCACTTTTTCGGAAATGTGATATAATATATTTGAAAACAATATGTATAAATTAAAATCTGTGAAAAAAAGCTGGGTTTCGATCTAGCTTTTTTTATATTCATTTATTATAATATTTTGTGGCTTCACAGAGCCATAATTTATGCATATTGGAGGAATACAATGTTTAAAGTAGTCCTGATAATCTTGTTCTTGATTATCACAAAATTACTTCACTAAAGTATTCCTCACCCCGTTAGGGGATGAGCCGTTCTTATTGAAGGCTTTTTTTATTTATATTTTCAAAATTAATATAATTTTATGGTATAATTATACTAAATAACTTTATAGGGAGGTTTATGATTGGAAAAAACTGAAAGAATAGAAAAAAAGTTTTGTAACAAATGTAATGGGAAGAGAAATCATAAATATCAAGTAGATTTTTTATTTGAAGATTCCGAAATTATTGAAAATATGTTTGGAGTAGAGTGGAGTGAGAATTGGATCATTTGGCAATGTATGGGTTGTGATGAAATAGTCATTGAAAAAGTTGATTATTTTTCTGAAGATAGAGATGAAGAAGGCAATCCTATTTTAACAAATACTTTCTATCCAACAAGAAATATAAAATCATTAAAGAAAAAAATATATATAAAAATACCACAAAAATTAAGAGTTATTTATAATGAAATAATTGATAGTTATAATAACTCATGTTTATTACTTTGTTCAATAGGACTAAGAACTTTACTTGAAGCTATTTGTGTAGATAAAGGAGTAAAAGGGAAAAATTTAATGAATAAAATAGATAATTCTACTTTTATAACTGATAATATAAAAAAGAATTTACATGGAATCAGATACTTAGGAAATGATGCGACTCATGATTTTATTTCATCTAAAAAAGAGGATTTAGAATTAACAATAAAAATACTCGAGGATATACTAAATACTGTATATGATTTAGATTATAAGAGTACGATTATGTATAATAAATTTAAGAAGATTACATAAAATTTCTTTAAATAATATAATTATAAAAAAGTTATTTGAGTAGGGAAGTGATCAAAATAGAAATATTAACTCGTAACAGCTGGAAATTTAATCCTATAAATATGCCAATACCATTAGAGTACAATCGTGTATTATCTCTTAATGAATTGAAACTATTAAAAAGAGGATTGAAACCAAAAGTAATGGAAGACAAGTGGTTTATATTTTTGGAAGAGAATACGATGCATTTTGCCCGAAGTTGGACCAGATATTGTATTTTTTCAATAGAGATAAAAATATTGAATAATGAGACTGTCTTACTCTATAAAGCAATAATGGAAAGTGATAAAAGTATTTACAAAGGAGGCACATCGGATAGTGTACTTGATGATTTAATAGCAATGGTAATAAGGTATAATAAAAAGAATGACTAGGCTTTTTTAGCCATTTTCTTATATATAGATTTATTTTTTGTTAGACAATTTATTTTTTTATATTAAAAAATAAATGGATGTGTTATAATAAATAACAAGATTTTGGAGAAACTTAATTGGAAAAATAAATATAATATAAAATTAAAAGTCAGGAGAGTTTTATGTTTAAAATGGGGTATAAGAATTTAAGAAGTTTAAATATGGAAGAATCACTTGAAATTAAACCAATAACTACTTTAGTTGGACTAAATAGTTCCGGGAAGAGTACTTTTTTGAGAGCGTTAATGTTATTAAAACAAAGTTTTGATTTAAACAATGCTGCACCAATCATATGGTATAATTATGATAATCAAGTAGATTTCGGTTCTTTTGATGAGGCTATAAATAATAATGCTTCTGAAGAAGAAATTATGTTTTCATTTGAATTTTTATTTTCAAATATTATAAGCGGATATAGTTTTGAAGACAAAAGAGAAGAAAAAATACCAATAAAAATAAATAGTACATTAAAAAAAAGTGGTGGAAAAGAATATATATCTAAAGTAGAGTTTGAATTTTTTGGCAATAATTTTTTAATTAGTCATGAAAAGAAAAATACTGTTAAGGTAAAAATAAATAATGAAATATTTGAAGAAGTTGAAAAAAAACATTGGATATATCCATTTAAATTAAGTACTTTAATTCCGGAGATTCATGTTGGGAGAGAAAAGCTTTTTGCTGAAATAGATGAGGATATTTTTGATGTAGAGAAGTTAGGAAAACTTATGAATAAAAAAAATAGCTTTGAAATAGAAATATTAGGAAGAAAAAAAAATTCTAAAAAACAGGAAGAATTTTTAAAGTTTTTTTCGTTGATAGAAAAAATTCTAAGATATGAGGAATTTGCTGAACTTATAACAAAGTTCTCAAAAATAACTTTGAAAAAAAATGATACGATGAAATATTATAATTTGTTTTTAGCATATAACTTGTATAAAATTAATATGAATATTTCGATTACACTTTGTAAAATAATAGAGAATGTTGAGTATATAACCCCATTAAGAGCAATGAGTGAAAGATATTATAGAATAAATTCCAACATTAGAAAGATAGATCCTAGTGGTAGAAATTTAGCTACTTATATTTCTAATTTTTCTGAAACTGACATGATTAAATTAAAAAAATGGTTAATTGAAAATTTTCAATTTTCAATTGACTTAAAAGAATCTACTGGACATAATTCAATTAAAGTAATTGATGCCTCAAACAATGAAGGAGCAAATATAATAGATACTGGCTTTGGATACTCACAAATTTTACCAATTTTAATTAATTTGTGGGAAATTTCAAATAAAACTAATAAAAGTAGACAATATGACAAAAATTTAAAAATTTTATTAATAGAACAACCAGAACTACATTTACATCCAGCTTTTCAAGCGAAATTAACTGATGTGATAATAAATTTAGTTGAAAAAACGAAAGAAAAAATTGATTTTAGAATAATAATGGAAACTCATAGTGAAACAATTATAAATAGAATTTGTAATCAGATAGGAAAAGGAAACTTAAATAAAGAGGATATTTCGTTGTTGATCTTTGAAAAAGAAAAAATAGGTACTGTAATTAAAGAAGCAGAATTTGACGATGAGGGATATTTGACAAATTGGCCTTATGGTTTTTTTGAACCAGAAGGAGTGAAATAATGCTTATAAAATTAGATAGTTCTATTGTTGAATTAAATAGAAATTATGAAGATGAAGAAATTTATGCTATACAGAAGTTAATAAATTTAGTAAGAAAAAGATACCATCTTATATATTCAAAATATGAAGTTTTGGAAAAATTATCAAAAATTGAAGATTTAGGCTGCAGAGATAGAAAAATTTTTGAAAAGCTTGCAACAAGAATTCGTCAAAAATTTAATTTTTATGAAAAAAATTTCAAAAAAAGACTTTTAATATATATAGATACACCAAAGGAAAAAAAATCTAAAAATGATATTCAAATAGAGTTAAAAGATTTTGATAAAATTGACGAAACTAAAACAAATTTTTTAGTAGAAGGAAAGGATATAACTTTTTTTGATTTTATTGTCAATTTTCATTTTGAAAATTTTAATAAAAAAATAGCTTATAATTACATAAATACTTATGATGAAATTACTGGTGGTGGAAACACCACTGCTGATAATTTTAGAAAATTAAAAAAAAATAAAATTGTGATTTGTGTATGTGATAGTGATAGAGATTATAAAAATTGTAGACTTGGAGATACAGCAAAAAAAATAAAAAAAGTTAAGATACTTTGCCATGAAATTGCTCATTTGATGATTTTAGAAGAAAAAGCAATTGAAAATCTAATTCCAAGAGTAATCTATAATCCAATTCTTGAAAATAAGTCAGATTTTTTAGATAAATTAGAAAAAGAAAAAGAATTCGAATATATAAAACATTTAGATTTTAAAAAAGGGATGAAAAAGAAAAGATTTTTGGAGTGTAAAGAATATAAAAAATTCTGGAAATTGAAAATAGAAGAATTCTTTAAAGAAGAATTGGATAAAAAATTAGATGATTTGGATGAAGAGAGTTGTGTGATAGAAAAAGTTTCAGAAAATTTATTAAATTCAGTAAATAAAAGAATAGAAACAGGTAAAATAAATATAGAATATAGTTCATTATCTGATTATCATAAAAAAAGATGGCAGGAAATTGCTGAAGAGTTGATTTGTTGGTTTATTTGTGAAACCAATCCAATATAAGGTAGTTTTTTCAAACAATAATAGATATATCAATATATTTCTAAAAACTTGCACTTTTCCAGAAATATGATATAATAATATTGAAAACAATATTATGTATGTAAATCGCGAAAAAAGTCGGATTATTTCTGGCTTTTTTATTTTTCATTTGTTATAATTATCTGTGGCTTTCGCGGGCCAACATACATAATATTGGAGGAATACAAATGTTGAAAGTACTTCTGATAATCATGTTTTTGGTTATCACAAAAATACTTTACTAAAGTATTTCTCATCCCGATAGGGGATAGCGTGAAGAAAATATAGAGATCTAAAATAACTACTAACTAGGAGAATAAAAAATGGGAGATTGGAGTTATGAACCTTGGGGAAATGATGAAGCCGCTGATTGGTTCGGGAAATTTTGGAAAAATGGGAAATTTATAGTTTTAATAGATGAAATAGAAAATTTTGATGAAAGAGAAGAACGCTATGATTCATTGCGTGCTGCAGCATACTTACTACAAACATTAGGTGTTGTCTATATTTGGCCTGTAGAATATCTCAATAAATTGAAGCCATTGCTTGATAAAACAATCATTATTTTAAATAATATGATTAATCCTCCTGATGAAAACTGGGCTTATTTGGAAATGGGCGGAGATAAAGAAAAACTAATGCAGGCTGTAAAAGAACAAATTGATATTCTCAAGGAACGACGAAAAGATATTATATAAATTAACAGAATAGTGTATTTGATGTATAATAAATAAAAGAAGTTTTATGGGTAAGGTGTTAATATAGCTATACTAGAATGTAAATTTTAAAATTTTTGTAGTTTTACCCGCTTGAGACAAACTATTAATATAACTATCTTAGAATTATATATAATAAAAAAGCCCTTTAAAGAGGGCTTTTACTAATTGAAGGAGAACTATTTTAAATCAAAAACTTAGAAGTTGTTTCTCTATAATTTTTTAAAATATTTTCTGAATCATTGAAATATTTTTCATTTTCTTATAAAAGAGGCAAAGTTTTTTTTGATTTCCAAAAATATAATTTATTGTATAGATTGATTCTTGCAATCTTATCCCTGAAAAAGAAATTGATACTATTAAGTAGACAGAGATCATCGAGAGTATATATATTATTTTCTACTTTATTAATAATATAGTAGAGTTTTATTTTCTTCGTATTCTATGGAAGATTTTATATCAATATGAATTTCCCATTCCAGTAAAACACCAAGCGAGAATATAAGCAAGCCGAAAAATAAAATTGTTCTTATAAAAAAAATTGTATCTTTAGAATATAAAAAAGAAAATTTTCCGGAAAACAAGAATAGCACCATAAATATTATTAGTATTACAGGAAATTTTACTAAAAAATAGTTTTTAAATTTAACTCCAAACCCACATAAGGCTATAACAAAAGGAACTAAAAACTTAATATTAGCAATACTTAGAAATGTGAAATTAGGATTATCTTTCATATGTAAATATGTGAGAAAACCAACTCCAAGTAAAAGAATTTCAAATCCAAAAATTAATCTAAGTTTACTTCTATGCCTTTTCTCAATTAACTTTATATCCAAATGATATACCTCCTTAAAATAATTTAAATTATAACATATTAGTTAATAAAAAAAATTTTTTAAATAGTTTATTAGAAAAAATAGATAAATAGAGTAGTGTTTGTGAGATATAATAAATAAAAGAAGTTTTGGAATATGATGTTGCAATACAACTATCTGAAAAGTTATATTTAATCAAAAAGTCTTCCAAAAGAAGTACATACATCAAATTTATTGATAGAAATAAAATTCTTACATATGAGTAACAATTCGTAGGCATTCCTTTATAGAAAGAGTTATAAACTATTTTTTTAGACAGTAAGGTATAGCTTGATAAAAAATAAAAAAAATGTTATGATATTTATAATATTAAAAGTATCATTTGATACTCCAATGGAGGGAACTATGTCTGAAACAATAGTTAGTTTATTAGAAACAGTAAGAGGATATATAGTAAATGGAGAGTATGATTTTCTGGTATATAGAGAGAAAAATAAAAAAACTTTAGAAGATTATGGAATAACAGCTGAATTTTTAGTTAGTAACATCTTTGATGAATTGGAGCCAGGTGATTTATTCAGAGGACCAATTCCTGATAAAGATCCAAATAAACAAGATGGAGATGTTTATATATTTATGAAGGATATAAATTGTATAATTCCAGAAATTAGCAAGAAATTTTATATAAAATTTAAAATTGTAGAAGAAAATAACAAGAAATTAATAATATTGTCATTACATGAGGAAGGAATGTTTGAATGATTTTAAAAGGGTTATAGAAGATAAATTATGGAGGATATTTATGCAAATTGAAAAAATAGTATCAAAAAAGAAAACATATAAAGTTAAGAATTTAGATATTACATTTATTGAACAAACTAAAATTAATATTGAAACTGGGGAAGAAATATTTGATTCAAAATTAGAGAAAGAGAATGGAATAAGAGTAACAGATGAATATAAAAATCAAGTTGGTCTTCTCACATCAAATGAATTAAAAAAAATAAGAAATAAGTATAAAATTAGTCAAATTGAATTTGCTTTATTACTGGATTTAGGAGAAAAAAATATAACAAGATATGAAAATGGAATGATACAAAATAAATCAATTGATTCATTGATTAGATTAATGAAAAATAATATGAATTTTTTAACATTATTAGTAGAAAATAAGAATAATTTTTCTAATGAACGATATTATGAATTATTAAGAAATATAACTTTAAAAATTTTACAAGAGAATTTGACACAAAATATTATGATAGATTCAAGGAAAAATATACCAGTTCGTTCTAGAGTGGTGGCTGCTCCTTTTAGTCCTAGAAAAGCAAAAAATAGAAATAGAAGAATAAAGGAAAATGGAATGATTCAAGTTTCTAAGATTGGGAATAGAAAAATTGGAGAAAATGAAAAAAGTGAAATTTTAAAAAGCCGATTTTATAAGTAAAGAAAGGGTTAGAAAATAATGAGCGATGTGAATCTTAAGAAAAATATTGTTGAAGAAATAGATGAAATGGTAAAAAAAATAAAAGAAGCTCGTGAAAATAATGAAGAATATAAAAGTAGAGTAGAAAATTTAGTACTCTACTCCTTAGATAATGGAGAATACCAAAAAGTAACAGATGCGATTGAGTCATTAGGACTGTCAAGTGAAGGGGATTCTAGTTTATATAATAACTTGGGTGTATTATATATAAGGCAAAATTTGTATGAGAAGTCGATAGAAAATTTTGAAAAGTCAATAGAGATGGGAAATAAAAATATTGGTGTTTATATCAATTTAAGTAGAGTTTATTTGGAAGAGAAGAAGTTCAATGATGCAATAGAAACATTGGAAAAAGCTAAAAATATTTATGAAAATAAAAGAAACTAAAGAGCAAATTTTATTAAAAGAAATGAAAGAGAATTTATCTGATATATATAATCAGTTAGGAATTACTTATTCAGAAATGCAAGAATATGATAAAGCTATTAAAAATTTAGATAAAGCGATAGAAATAAATCCTGATAATAGCTTAGCATATAATAATTTAGGATTTATTTATTCAGAACAAAAAGATTTTGAAAATGCAATATCTAAATATAAGATAGCTATAGAAAAAGGGAATACAATAGCATATAATAACTTAGGTACAATTTATTTATCACAAGAAAGATATAAAGAAGCAGAGGACAGTTATAAAAAGGCTCTAATTTCCTTCAAAGATAATAGTATGATACTTTATAATTTAGGAATATTTTATTTTGAACAAGAACAATATGATGAAGCAATAAAATTTTATGAAAAGTCATTAGAAATACAGGATGATGAAGCAACAAGATTTCATTTAGGTTTAGTTTTTTCTTTGACCAATCAATATGAAAAAGCAAAAAATAATTATGAGAAAGTAACTAAAAATCCTCGTTTTTCTTTTCCATATCTAAATGAAATATATCTTCAAATGATAAAAAATATAAAAGAATTAGACAGTGAAATACTGGTAAGAATTATCTTGATGATGTATTTTACGGATGAAATTCTAAAAAGATGCCATATAAAAATTGATAATATTGCACATTATACATCAATAAATGTTTTTAGTAAGATTTTAGAGGGGAAAAAAAATGAAGAAGATGAAAAAATAAAAGAAAAATTTTTAAGAATGGGAATCTCTCATCTTTGTAATGATCCAACAGAAGGTCATCTTTTATATAATTATTTAGAATTACCAATTGAAAGATTAATAGAACAATATCTTTGTTTTTTAACATGCTTTTCTTTAGATACTGACTCTCTAAATCAATTCAGATTATATGGTAAAGAAAATGGGAGAGAAGCAACAGGAGTTGCAATAGTGCTAAATAGTTCTTTTTTTAGTAAGGATTTTAATAATCTTGATTATTTTTGTGAAAAATCAAGTTCTAAAATAAAGTTTGAAGAAACAAACAAAATTATTAAGACTGAACATAGATCATTATATCGGTGTATATATTTTGGATTTGATAATAAAAATAAAGAGCGTATATATTGTAAATTGGCTAAAAGAAGTGAATGGTCAGAATTTAATGAAATACATAAAAGCCAAGAAGATTATGATAATCTAGAAAAGTTAGAAAAAGAGATAGAAAATTCAATAAAAAAAATAATGGAGCATAATAATATGTTAGTAGAAACTAAAATGACTAAAGTAACGAATCTTATTCCTGAAATTTTAATGCCTTTAAGGTACTTAATTAAAGATCCGGCATATGAAGAAGAAAGAGAGTGTAGGATTATAAAAATACTAAAATTTGGAAATGAAGAAATAATAGAAGATAATGAATTAAAAAGAATCTACAGCGAATATAAAGTAAATATAGAAGATCATATTGCTTACATAAACATACATCAAAGGCAAGAACTATATACGACATTTTTTCAAAATAAATTAAAAGATAGAAATAAAGTAAAAATATCAAAGAATCCTTTCAATGGCTAATGTAAATGATTGTAAATAATATGTTAAAATGGTGGAGTTACCTCAAAGAAGTATACCTGAAGTTAAGATAGTGAGAAAAAATTGAGGAAGGTTCATGGTGGAAAAAATATTAATTATATTGATTTTATGTTTAGGGACGTTGGGCTGTGATGCAATGCTTAGTGAAGCTGACAAGCAGTTAAAAGTAATAGAGAAATTAGAAAAAATATTCCAGAAGAGTTGGAAAATAACCGACAAGCTATTATTGGATATTGTTTAGAATTGGGAACTGTAGTCCCTGATGTGATAGATTCGAGTTGCACAATGGTAAAAACAAGTGGAGCTGATAAGCAGTTAGAATTTTTAAATAAAAATGCTCAGTTAATAAAAGCAAAAAGTGTGAGTGAAGCTGTAGAAGTATTACAAGCGGAGTATAATGCAATGGAAAAGGAAGTTATATTTTTTGATGGGATAGAAACGATAAAATTTGTAGTAGATAAAGCGAACTTAATACCAGTTGTTCCTGAAAATGAGTTAAAACTCTTGAAAATAATGAATTTAAGTTATATGTTAGGTTTAGATTTATCTTTAGGGACTAATTATATGGAAAAAACAGGAGAAATATTGTTGAATGATGATATTGAATACCAGAGAACTAAGTACAGAAGTCTAAAAGCATTAAGTGAATCTTCAGGAAAATAATAATGATGAAAATTGGCAGTTAGTTATATTTGTTAAAATAAGGTAAATATCAAAATTTATATTGAGAATTATACTAAAATAAAGCCCTCCAAAGAGGGCCTTTTATTATGCGGATAGAGTGCTTACAATAATATAAATAAACATATTTTTAAAAACTTGCACTTTTTCGGAAATATGATATAATAATATTGAAAACGAGTATAAAGATTTAAAATTTTGTGACAATTAAGCTAGACGTGAGTCTGGCTTTTTTGTTATAATAATTTGTGGTTTCACAAAAACCATAAATCTTTATACTCGGAGGACATCTATGCGTACATTAGCAATAGTTACTATATTATTTATAGTAATTACTAAAGTACTGTATTAACAGTTCCTCAGCCCCTTTGGGGCTTTTTTTAATTCTATAATTTCTGTCGACCTCCATTAAGGTAAAAACTATAGGAGATCGACAACTTTAAGTAGAACAATGCTTTGATAGCATTTTCTCATAAAATGAGACATGATTATGTCAAGGTTTCAGTAAACGAAAAAAATAGGTCGACAGAATAGTGTATTTGAGGTATAATAAATAAAAGGTTTTTAAATAGAGGACTATTAATATAACTATCCTAGAATGTAAATTTCTCTAGCTTTTGCAAATATTTTTTTCATTGTTGCCTATTAATATAACTATCCTAGAATGTAAATTCTTGTCATGGGAGCGTTTCAACTTGATTTTTACAGCTATTAATATAACTATCCTAGAATGTAAATTTTTCTAATTCTTCCGCAACTATTATAGTTTTATCTATTAATATAACTATCCTAGAATGTAAATATAGTTCCTTGCAGTATTGCAAATACAAGCAAGATTCTATTAATATAACTATCCTAGAATGTAAATTATAAAACAAAAGTAAAGCAATTAGCTGATCTGTTTCTATTAATATAACTATCCTAGAATGTAAATATGTACTCTTCCCAGATTAGGCCAAAAGTTTTTTTATCTATTAATGTAACTATCTTAGAAGTAATACATAATAAAAAAGCCCTCCAAAGAGGGCCTTTTATTATGGGGATAGAGTGCTTACAATATTCTTCAAAATATCAATAATCTTTATATAATACCTGAAAATTTTAGTTATATTTCTATATAAATTAGATTTTTATTTTCTTATTTCATCTAATAAATTTTTAGCTCCTTCAACTCCATTATCATAAGCCATTTTTGCATATTTTTCAGCAAGTTTATATTTTCCTTGCTCATAGTATAAAACACTTAAATTAATCATGGCATCATAATTATTATTTTCAATAGCCATAAGATAGTATTTTTCAGCAAGTTTGAATTTTTCTTGATCATGATATAAAAGTCCTAAATTATATAAGGCTAATTTATTATCGTATTTAATGGCCATGAGAAAGAGCCTTTCTGCAAGTTCAAATTTCTCTTGTTTTTTATATAGATTTCCTAAATTGTTCATAGCATTAGAGTCACTATGTTCGCTAGCCATAAGATAGTATTTTTCAGCAAGTTCGAATTTTCCTTGTTCTTGATATAAAAGACCTAATTGAAACATAGATTCTCGATCTTCAATTTTTATTTTTTCAAGATAATATTCTTCAGTTCCTACAGTTGGTTCAGGATTTGAAGGAGAGCAAGAATAAAATACACCAAAGATAATGAAAGTAACGAATATTTTTTTAATCATTAGTTCCTCCAGTAGTTAAGATATGAAAAATTGTAACAGCTAAATTATAAAAAATCAAACAAATAATTTATAAAAATTTTTATATAGAGATTTTTCTTTATGCGGATAGAGTGCTAACAATATTCTTTAAAATATCAATAACCTTAATATAATACCTGAAAGTCTCAACTTCCTTACTGGAATACTTAGACTTGTCATAAAAGACTTTTCCATATTCTTCAGTACGGAGATTATGCTTTTTAGTTAATCTTCCAACCATATTAGCTGAGATATTAAGCATTTTGCCAATTTCAGTAGCACTATAGGTTATTTCACCAACAACAGGTAATGGAAGTAGAAAATCCCCGGTTAGTACCTTAGTAGCATGAGCATTAAGTATCTGCTTGTATTCAGGAATCAGAATACTGTCAGCCATATTATTAAGAAATTCAGCAGTTTTAAGTTGGATTTCTTTTTCTTTTAGTTCAAGTTCTTTTGGTGTTTGGTTTATTGAGTAGCTGCCAGTTTTTCTTAGTGAAGGTAATACATCATGGGTTACCCATTTAGTAAATTGATTAGCTTGAGGTTTGTCACTTCTAAAAATTACTTTATATAATCCGCTTTCATTAATGATATTGGTAATCCCTGATAAGCTCCCTAAGTCAAACTTAGTCACCTCGTCCTCATCTAATCTTTTGATCACACTACTTGGATTTGAAAGTTCTAATATCTTACATATATCAATTAATACAAACCAGACTTCATTTTCTATCAATACAGTTCTTACTTTTCCAAATTCTTTACTTTGAAATATTTGAAGTTTATCCATGAAGTACCACCTCATTTGGAGTTAAATACATTTTGTTGATATTAGATATTCCAGAAGTAGCTCCGTGTTCAAAATAGGTTTTCTTTGCGGTTAATAATACAGTTTCAAAAGTGTTAATAAGCTGTTGGATGTCATTTTTAGTACATGTAGTTTTAGAATTGATGTTTTCAATTAAGTTATAAAAGTTATCTTCCATTTTAGACAGGTCGTCTTTTAAATGACCGTAATCATACATCTCTTCAATGTGAGAGATCATAAATTCTTTAATGTTTTGATTCATAGTGATTCCTCCTAAAAAATTGTATTTTTTTAGGATATTTGTTATAATGTACATATTCGGGGGTACTTATAACAAGTATCCTTTATAATAGTCAGCTGCTTCAACAGTTGGCTATTTTTATTTCTAATAATAATATATAACATATTTACTTTTTTGTCAAATGTATTTACGTATTTTTTGAAAAAAAGAGACCATGAAATGGCCTCAAGTTATAGTAAATAAATCATCTAAGCTACAATTGAAAAATTTTTTTAATTTAATGATAGTTGATAAATTCATCTTTTCAACTCCAATATTCTGAGAAAGTCTCTGTAGAGTTTGTCTGGAAATATATAAATTTTTCATTTTTAATTGTCGTTCTAAAGAAGAAACACTTTTTATATTATGTTTTTCCATAAGTTCTTCTAAATTGATTTTTACATTTATTAGTGATGCACTAAGAACATCAATTAATTCTTGAGCATATTCACCTAAATAAGGTGACTTTTCAGAATGAAGATAATTTCCTTTTATTTTACTTATATATTCTTCAATTTGACTGTTATCGAAATTCTTTTTTTGAATATTTTCATTCATTTTTGCTATATAATCTAATAATAGTTCAGAATATTCTTTATCACGACCAGATTCTTTTTCTATAATTATACGCAATTCTCCAGTAATTTTTCTTATAATTTTATCTACTGATTCATTCATATGGATTCATTACTCCTAACTTTCAAGTATATATACTCTTGTATATTTTAAGTCATTTTTTGTATAAATGCAAGATAAGTATTTTATATAGAATCAATATTAATAAAAGTATCTTCTATCTTCTATCTTCATCATTCTTTTTAATTCTTTACCTAAAGCATAATAGTTAGGCAGGTCTTTCTTTAAAACACATATTATGTTTCCGGCTTCTCCTTGTGAAAGACATGTAAGCTGCAAATATTCATTGTTACCGTAAATCTCTGATATCAGATATTCATAATAATCTTTAGATTTATCTGAAACATTCAAGCCAACATTGTATAATTTTACAATTATTCCAGACCAGATTTTAGCATCATCACTTAATTGTGAAATAGGAATCCAATTCATATTTTCCCTCCATTTGATTATTCCAAAAAATTCTGATAAAGTTCTTCAAGTTGAATAAATTTATCATTATTAATGTCATCGTTAAATTGTATCATAATTTCCAGAGTAGTAGTAGGCATAAATTTATTTAAATTATCGTTTATATATATATATGATAAAGATAAGCTGATATAAATATTATTCAGCATAAGAAAAGTTCCAGAAGAGATACTTTTTAAAACATATCCATTACATTCCTTAATTCCTAGTTCTTCCATCATAGTCACAATTTCCTGTGACTTTTCATATAGTTCATTCATTTTTTCTTTAGTCATGTTTTCCTCCTGATTAAATTTATTTGACAGGAGAAACCTAAAAAAGGTATAATCTATTTGCGGTAGAGTGCCTTTTATTAGGTGCTCCTTTTTTATTAGTTTATTTCCTTTAATGTATCAATTTTTTCCTTTAGAGAATTTTTTATAAAAGTTCTGTTTTGTGTTATATCAGTTTTAAGGCTATCTGTATATCTAATAAAATGATATTTTGAATATTCTCCTATATAAGCTTTTAATAAAAAGCTCGGTAAGTATTCAACAGATTTTTTAATAGCAAAATGAAAGCTATTATCAATAAATGGTTCATAAAAATCAATTTGATCATTTAATTCGGTGTTTTTAATATCTAATTGTGTTATTAAATTAGATATTTTTTTGGTATTGCTATTTAGATCATTTGCTTTTAAAAAAGAAAAAAGTTCATAAAATAAATTGTAATAAATATTATATTTATCCCAAAGTTTAAAGCAAGCTTCAAAATCTTTTTTAAATTTTAAAGTATAAACAAGTTTATTTTTATTGATGACATCATTTAATTTGATAATTTCTTTTTCATATTCAATTTTTTGTTCTTGTATTTCAGTATTAAAAGTATGTTGGTATTCAAGTTTTTCAATTTCAAAATTATGTTTTAAATTGGTAAGTTGCCTATTGAAAAGAAAACCAATAATGAGTGGGATTACTGTTGAAATAATAAGATTTAGTATAATTAACATAATATTTTGTTCTTTTAAAAATTCTCCCATTTAAACCACCTTCTCATACTTAATCAAATAAAACCAATACCCGGTAAAAGCAAGATGCAAGGTCTCCTTAGTTTCACTATATATGATATCCTCATCAATATCATGCTTATCCCGGAACTTTTCCAGTTCTTCTTTTGATGCATACAACTCGCAATGATTATTAAAAATCTTATGCTTCATTCCTTTGATATCAATCTTATCTTCAATATAGTAAGACTTTATTTCTTCAATTTTAGTTCCCTTATTAAGCGGGATTCCGTTTCTTAAATAAGCTAAGAATGAAGTTTCGTTATAATCAAATTTGATGGCAGCATCTTTTGCTGTAATCCCTTTTTTATAGAGATCAAATAATAGTTTGCTTTCCTTGTATTCTGCATAATTTTCATGATCAGCAAGGAAATCTTCATATGTATAATTAAGCTCATTAACTACATCGACTCTGCCGGCTATTGAAGTCAGCTTGGGATGTATCCTGTAATTGACAAGTTCATATACATATTGTCTGGGGAAAATCCCCTCTAATTCCTTCTTTGTATACTTACTAAATAATTTTTCCAATAAAATCACTTGTAACCCTCCTTTGAATATGTTATAAGTATTATAGCATAAAGTTAAAAAAAAGTGGAATATATGTTTGTTTTGCATTAGCTTATTTCGTCAAGGAGGCGCTTTGATAACCGCAGAGCTCGGTTTTCAGAATAACAGGGAGATTTTTGCAGTACCCGGATTTATAAATTATCCTTCTTTCAAAGGCTGTAATAAACTAATAAGAGAATTAAAGGCAAAGCTGGTGCTGACCGGAAAGGATATAGCTGATGAATTTTTATGGGAAAAAAAATCAAAAGCAGAAGCTGAGCAGAGTCTAAGCTCTGAAGAGAAAAAAATTCTTTCCCTGCTTGATATGGAAAAGAGTCTGGATGAACTGATAATGGAAACAGGACTTAGTGCAGGAATTATTTTGGCAGTACTTGCCAATCTTGAAGTAAAGGATTTTATATTTGAAATATCCGGAGGAAGATATAAAGGGAGATAGATAAAGGAAAATTTTAATAATGATATTTTATGTTAACTGCAATTGTTTTTCAGACTTTATACAGAATTTCAGCTGTCTGTTATAATTTTCAAAGACAGCTTTTTATTATATGAGAGTACAGTATTTTTGAGAATAGATACTTAAAAACTTTTATTTTTTAAGAATATGGCGTAATATACTCGAAAACAATGCAAAAGATCAGAATTTTTCGATAATTAAGCTGGACGCAAGTCTAAATTTTTTGTTATAATAATTTATAGATTTACTAATGAATATGAATACTCAATCTATGGAAAGAGGTATTTTATGAGAAAAATTTTTTTGGGGAAATCAAATCTTAAAGTTTCACAGCTTGGGCTTGGATGCATAAATTTCGGCAGTAAAACATCAGAATCTGATTCTTTTGAACTTCTGGATACCTATATTGAAAATGGCGGTAACTTTATAGACACTGCCAATAATTATGCAGTATGGGCAGGAGGAAACGGAAAACAGAGTGAAGAAACGCTTGGAAAATGGATATCTGCACGAAAAAATAGAAAAGATTATATCTTAGCGACAAAATTAGGGGCTTATCCTAAGGATATAAATTCCAGAGATTTTTCCAATATGCAGGGACTAGACAGCAAAACAATAAAGGAAGAGATAGAAAAATCCCTTAATAATCTAAAAACAGATTATATAGATCTTTTATATCTTCATGTTGATGACTATAAAACACCTCAGGAAGAAACTATGGAAACCCTTGACGAAATGATACGTAAGGGATTTATCAGAGAGATTGGATGCAGTAACTTTCAAACATGGAGAATCGAAAGTGCTAGGAATATCTGTGAAAAAAATAATTATAAATTTTTTAGTGCTGTACAGCAGCGATATACATATCTTCAGCCTGTGCTTGATGCTGATTTTTTTCCTCAGGTAGCGGCAGATAAAAGTCTTGGTGAGTATATAGAATTCTATCATGATATTACGATGGTGTCACATACCTCACTTTTAAAAGGGCAGTATCTAAAAGATGAAATTACTTTGAAAGTTTATGATACCGCAGAAAACAGAGAAAAGTTACAAAAGCTGCGTGCTGAAGAAAAAAATCCTGTTTCATGGGTATTGAAGTATATAACAGAACAATTTGGGGGCAGTGTTGCTTTGTTTACTACAAATAGTACAAAACATCTTGTAGAAAATATAAAATATTTTGAGGAGTAATTTTACTTTTGACTGCCATAAATTTTTTTTGCTTTATTAGGGAATAGCGAAAATTATAAAGCAGTGATTTAAAAATATCTGAAAGAGAAATAGCAAAAAAAGAACGGCTGACTATAAAAGGAGGTTTGTAAACATGAATTTTAAAGAATATGGAGAAAAAGTATTTAAAGAAAGTCTTGAGTTATACAAGGAGGTAGTATGTCTTTAAAAAAAATTTTAGTAACCAATATCAATCAAATTGAACCAAAACATGTATCACCTAATGAGATTTATGAATTTGACAGATATGATGTAAGTGGTTTATTACATGAAAACAAGTGTACGGTAACATTTTATTCTCTTTCCCCGGGCAAATCTAATTATCCGTATCATTATCATACATCAAATGAAGAGGTGTTCTATATTATTAGCGGACAAGGACTTCTTGAAACACCGGCAGGTGAAATTTCTGTTAAGGGAGGAGATGTTATTGTATTTCCGCCTTGTAAAGATGCTGCACATAGATTGAAAAACTCATCAGAAAATGAGATGTTAGTTTACTTGGATGTTGATACAAATAATTCTCCGGATGTTGTTATTTATCCTCATACAAACAAAGTTGGCGTATTTGTAAATGGTGAATTCCCAAAATTCTATAAGCAGGATTCAAATATTCCTTATTATGAAGATGAATAATATAAGGATGCATAAATATTCCGGAGCAGTTATATTTATGCTTTTAAAATATATAAAATTGTTACTGCTTTATCTATTAATAATATAAAAAGACCGGATTATCCCGGTCTTTTTATATGTACACAGATTCAGTATTATTCTCCCTGATATCTTCTCATCATTTCTTCTAATCTTTCATCTTTTGTAGTTTCTTTTGATTGTGTTTGTCCAGTAAATTTAAGATTTATCATAGTTTCGGCTGCAAAAGCTGAAGAAACTAAAGTTAATAAAGTAAAAAATAAGATTGTCTTTTTCATAGTATTTCCTCCTAAATATTATATTTATTTGTGTTTTATTTCTTGTTGTATTCTTTCTATTATTTCTTCCGGCGAATCATAGGTTACTGCTTTTTGTGTAGCAGTAGGCACTGTCTTTTTAGCTATTTTAACTGCATAATTATTTTCAGCTAAGGACATAAAAGATACTGTTGTGCATAAGGTTAAAATTAATATTGATTTTTTCATAGTATTTCCTCCTGTTAAATTTTTTTATTATAAAAGTTATGAGATAAGTATGGTCTTGTATATTTATTAGCCGATAATATCTGAATTAAATTCGGGCGCTAACAGTTATGTTCCTAACAATATGTTTTGAAAAATAACCATCTTTAATATTAGATGGAATATTTTAATACATAATGTTTTTCATCATTTTTGCAATAATTTTCAAAAAAAATTCTATTTCTTCTGCTGTAAGATTTTCAGTCAATTTTTTCTCATCCGCTATAAGGGTTTCACGGATTTTCTTGCAAAAAAGGTTGGACTTTTCTGTTAAAACTAATTTTTTTAAGCGCTTGTCATATGAAACAGATTCGCGTTTTAACATATCGTTTTTTTCTAAAGAATTTAGAATACCAGTTGCTGTAGAACGTCTTATGTTAAATTCTTCTTCAATATCTTTCTGAAACACTTCTCCTGTTTCACTTGAAATATTAATATATGCAATAATTCCTGCCTGAATACCCGTCATGTCTTTTTCAATATTTGCAGCACTTTCATCAAGCAGTCGTTTTAATTGGAGTGTTAATGATTTTATTGCAAACATTACATAACGATTTCTATTAATAAAAAGCACCTCCTTAGTTCGCTCCCTAACAATTATATGTCTAAGTATATAACATAAAAAATATTTTGTCAATACTTTTTTGAAAAAAATTGGAAAACTGCAGATAAGCAGCTTAAGAAAGTAAGAACAGAAGTCTAAAAAAGTTTTATCTAAAATGTAGATTTTATATAACTTAAAACAGAGAATATATTGTAGGGAAGATAAAACACTAATAAAGTAATTTTTCTTAGTGTCAAAAGATATTAGTTTTTACAAAAAATAATATTTATAGTATAATGGAACAAAAAATAAGGAGAAAATTTATGAAAAAGTTATTATTAGTAGTATTTGTTCTTTTTTTAGGTTTATTTATTGTAAGCTGTAAAAAAAAGGATATAGTAGATCCGAAAAACCGTATTGAAGAAACGTTAGAGGAAGAAATAAATGAAAAGCAGCCAAAAAAAGTATTTGAAAGTTCTTTTAGCATAGATGATATTTCGAATACAGTTTTAGACTATAATGGTACTTATGGCGGTAAAAGTTTAGCACTCAAGATAAAAAATATATCTAAAGGAATAGAAAAGGTGAAATTGCAATCAATAACGGTAAACGGAGAAAACCAGCCGATAGTTATAAGTAAAGGGAATAATAATGTTTTTGAATATCCAAAAGATAATTCTTTTGTTGTTTTAATGCCTGATAATGAAAAAATAATTTTAATAAAATTATTTGAAAAATCAAAAGATAATATAAGAATATTAGAAAAAGAGTTTGATTATCCTGCCATGGTGACTTTTGTAGTGGAGGAAAAAATAACTGGTACTGAGTATTTGCAAGAATTTATAATAAATGAAAAAGGTCAGGTTTTATATGAAAATTTAAAAATAATAAAAGGCAAAAAATCTTCATATTAATGAAAATAAATTTTTGTCTTATAAAAATTAAAAGCAGAAAAAGCCCTTTTTAGAGGGCTTTTTCTTATATAGGTATTTGTATCTGAATTATTATAAAAACTTTAGCGTATTCTTTCATATGAAAATGAAAAATTTATAATTTATCAACAATGCAGATATGGATTTATATGTTTTTCATCATATGTAACAAGACATAACTATTACTTCCTATTATTATGTTTTCTTCGCCAAAAACAGAAAAGTTATTCTTTTCATAAAATGAAACAGCAGGTTTATTAAGCATTAAGACTCCAAGAGTCAGATAACTTTTATTATTATTTTTAGCAATAGATTCAGCCTTTTGCAAAAGCTTGGTTCCAAACCCTCTGCCTTTATATGCGTCAGATAAATAAATCCTGTCAATATCAAGTGAATTGTTAAGTTTATAAGAGTCATGATTATACTTCATATATCCTATTTTTTTATTATCAAATGTCAGGAATAAAAACCGGGTTGTTTTATCTTCAAGCTCGGCTCTTAAATTTTCTAAGCTGTATTTAGCTGAGATATATGCTTTTACATCATTTTCATTTAATATTTTGCAAAAAGAATTTAAGTAGGTAGTACGGCTGAGCTCTTGTAAATTCCTTAATATCTTCAATTTTACATTCTTTAAAGTCTGTCATATTTCTCTCCTATGTATTAGTTTGATATATGTTTCTGAGTAAGCAGGTTCATTGCTTAGCATAAAAAGGTTTCATAATGAGATATATCCTATTTATACTTAATTTTTGAATTTTCTTCAAGTTCAGCAATACTGAAAGAAGAAATGGCCAATATGAAAAGCAATAATATTTTTCTTGTTTCTAACAATCATTGTTCACCAAAACTTCACATTTATAGTATATCATGTATTTAAATACTTGAGTGGAGGTTTTTTATGAAAAAATTTTTATTTACTGTTTTAATGATTATATTTATTTTTAATACAGGCTTTTCTAACAGAAAATATGATAATAACTTGTATTATAAAGATTCTTATAATGTTTACTATGAAGGGAAAAAAATTAGCGGAGCATCCGCCGCTTCTTTTGTAGTCCTTAGTAACGGATATGCCAGAGATAATTATTACGCTTATTACAGAGGAAATAAAATCAGCGGTTCAAGCGGCAATTCCTTTAAAATTCTTGATAACGGATATGCCAGAGATAATTATTATGCTTATTACAGAGGAAATAAGATCAGCGGCTCAAGCGGCAATTCTTTTGAAGCTCTTGGTAACGGATATGCCAGAGATAATTATTACGCTTATTACAGAGGAAATAAAATCAGCGGTTCAAGCGGCAATTCTTTTAAAAATCTTGATAACGGATATGCTAAGGACAATTACAGTACTTATTATAAAGGTAAAAAAGTCAATAACTGATATTTTAAGTAAAAAACAGAGTGAGCCGGTAATTATGCAATGGTAGTGAATACTTGTACTTTTTCCTGAAATATGATATATTTAAAAATAATTATATAAAGTATAAAAATAAACCAAATGGTAAGCAGCTGTAAATTTTGAGCTAAGTAAGTGAGTAAAATCAAAGGAAAAATATAATATATGATTATATTAAAATTATGAAAGGCGGTTAAACCAATGTACTAAAATTTTTGATAATATGATTTTTATAATAAAAAAATTTTGAGGAGTGATTAATTTTGGGAATTACATATGGTTTTAGAATAACCCCGCCTTTTTTTGCTTTACTATTACAAAACAAAATAATAGTAAAGGATATTTTAATATGGAAAAAATTATTTGGAGAGTGGAATATACTTCACTTCCAAGAGTAAAAAAATATTGTAAAAAATGTGGTAAAAAAAGTGAATTTTTATCATCGAAATTATTCAGAGTGAATGCCAATCAAAAAAATCTTGATGTATGGCTTATCTATAATTGCTCTAATTGTAAAACTACGTGGAAACAAGAGTTGTTTTCCAGAGTAAAGCACAATTATTTTTCCAGAGAAATGCTTGATAAATTCTATGGAAATGACACTGAATTAGCTCATTATTATACTATGAGCTGCAATCATTTATCAAAAACCGGTTTTGAGATATTGCCGCCGACTTATTCACTTATCGGAGAACATATTGATATTTACACAGACAATAGCTTTGAAATACATCTGAAATCAGATTATCAGTTTGATATTAAATTAATGTCTATTTTGAAAGAAAAGCTTTGTATCTCGAACAGCCGGTTAGATTATTTAATAAAAAATAACAAGATCTTTTGTAATATGGACAGGAAAATTAAGAAATGTAAATTACAAAAGGAACAGATAATATATTTGACAACATAGTAAGACAGAGAAATGAGAGCTTTGATTTTTAAAGCTCTCATTTAGCGTATTAATAAAAAATATGTAATTGTAAACCAAAAATCTGAAATATTATTATTTATAATTTTATTCTCCTTTTACCTGAGCATTATTATAAACAGTAATTCCAAGTATTTTGACCTCGAGCCCTTTATAAACATAAAATATTTTTGAAGAAACATTTTCTTTGTTATTTATGCTCTGCCATTGAATAACCTGATATAAAACCGCTCTATATTCCACTGTCCCGCCGTCTTTATAATGTATGGTCACAGGCATCAGAGAAAATACAAACAATAACATAATTATAGTAATTATTTTTTTCTTTTTATTACGCATACAATACTCCTGGAATTCTTAATTATTTTTAGAGACCAGACTTAAACAGCCGTGAAATATAGTCGAACATAGTATATATTTTATATCCCACATAAAAAAACACTTCTCTTAATAAAAAAGGCAGAGTACTTTTCAAAGTTATATATTTTGTTGTAGGAGTGGGGGAGCTGTAACAGTCTATCTTGCTATTTTTAGCCATTAGCATAGCTCTTTTCATATGCAGCGGATCACTGACAAGAATTGCTGTATGATAAGAATTTTTATCCATTATCATCTTTGCATTCTTAATGTTTTCCTGCGTAATTACGGACATTTCTTCGAGTAATATATCATCCTTCGGAACGCCTTGCTTTATTGCATACTGCATTGCAGTATAAGCATCTGAATTTTGATTTCCTTTTCCTGTGCCGCCTGTAAAAATAAGTTTTTTTACATATTTATTTTTGTATAATGATATCCCGTGATTGATACGTTCCTGAAAAACAGGTGATACCTTTTCGTCAGATGCGCCTGCCCCGAGAATAACAGCAACATCGGCAGGCTGCTTTTCATCGACTTTACTGTAAAGACAGATGCTTATGGCCGTGATTACGACATATGCAATTATGATACCTGCAATAAAAATTAATAGTTTTTTTAAATTTATTTTTTTCATAATAATATAACTGCTTTCAAAATTATTTTAGTAAAACCTGCTTTTGCAGTCTGGAAATTGCGAAGTTACTGTGACTCCTAAATTCAGAAGTCCATATAAGAAAATTCCCTTTCCTGTATCTGTAAAATTCTAAATGACATCGAAAGGGAGTTCTTTTTATATTTTCTTTCAAAAAGTAATATATTCTTGAGTCAGGTATTAAAAAGAATCAAGATTAGAAAAAATTTTTAAAGATAGTTCTTTTAGATAATTTAATTCTTCGGCATCAAAGTTTGAAAGAAAATCCTCATATTTTTCTTTACAGTATGGAATAAAATCTTTTAAAAAATTTATTCCATTTTTATCTAAAGTTATATAAGAAGATTTTTTATTTTCCGGCGATGTCTGTTTTTGAATATATTCTTTTTTATGCAGAGTTTTTAGGACATTGCTTATAGTGGGAGTGGATAACCCCAATTTTTTTGAAATACTGCTGGGTGTTTCAAAAGAGTCTTTATTTAAATGAAGAAGCAGCAATATTGAAAGTTGAGTATTTGTTAAATTGAATTTAGTTAAAAAACCCTCCATTTTTCCGGAGAATTTCTGGGAAGTAAATAAAAAACTGAAAAATGCACCTATAATATCTGAGTTCCCAGTAGTATACTCTTGTATTAACAAATTTAATCCTTTAATATCAGGAAATTTTTCAATAATGACAATCGCCTCATTTCTAAATTTGTATAAAAAAGCAAATCCGTTAGTGAGCTAATTATATAACTATCTATTAGATTTGTCAATAAATAAAGTAATGTTTTTATAGATTATTTATTCTATTTCGTACTAAAAAGCTAATATAAGTAGCTTTATAAATTTAATTGATTGTACAGTTCATTATGAAAAAACAGATAATTGTAAATTTATTTAATAAAATATTTTTTTAAAAATTTTTTGTACAATTGAAAGAATTGAATATAATAATAAGTTCTTATGATATTATTATTAAGTAAATTATAGTTTATTTACTTAATAAAATCAATAAATATTACTAATGATACATTATAAAAGGTACTTTGCAACAGACTTACAGTAAATAAAAAAGAAGCATAAAAAAATCTAAGTATCCTGCAGAAAAACTTAGATTTATAGCTGATTTGTTTATTTTATTCCGATAAAAATTTTTATACTTCCATCTTGTGAGTATACTTCAAAATCACTTTCGTAGGCTCTGTCTAATTCGGTATTCCAGATTTTCTGCCATGCTGATCCCACGGCATCCTGGGAATCAGCCGTCCATATCATGTATTTTCCTTCTTTAATATCTGCAAAGTCCTTTAAAGCACTATTCTCAGAACCAATCAAAAAATCAAAATCCCCGTTAAAGTCACTTTCATAATTATAGTATACAGCATAGATATCGCCGCTTAACCCCAGTGTGGGAACTTCTTTCCATAAAGAGATGATTTCATCAATTTTATTATTGTTAGTTCGTATTTTTTTTCCGGTAATTTTTTTAGATTTAATATTTTCAAGCATTAGTATCACCCTTTCTTATATAATATAAACATTATATGATTAATAATATGACAAAAGCATGTCATATTATCTAAAACCACAAAAAGTTAATTTAATGCTTTAAATTATCTGAAAAAAGAGATCGACAGAACAATATATTTAAGATATAATAAATGAAATTATTTGAAATATATATAATACTTGAAAGGAGCAATATGAAATTTAAGGACAGCTATCATCCGTATGCAATAATTACGATTGTATTTTGGTCATTGGCGTATGTATTAACAAGACTGACATTACAGTATTTTTCGTCTTTTTCTCTGGGATTTTTAAGATACTTTATTGCTTCTTGTGCTCTACTCTGCATTGCCTTTATAACAAAAATGAAATTCCCTTCAAAAAAAGACTTTCCCTGGTTTTTACTGGCAGGAGCAGTGGGATTTTTCATTTATATAATTACGTTTAATAAAGGGCAGGAAAGTATATCAGCTTCCACAGCAAGCGTTGTTATAGCTACAGTTCCTGTTATTACAGCGGTATTAGCACGTTTTATTTATTCTGAAAAACTAAGCTGTATTCAATGGGGAGCTATTATCATTGAGCTCATAGGAGTATGTATTTTGACATTGCTAAAGGGGATATTTTCTATTAATATAGGATTGTTATGGCTCTTTCTGGCTGCATTAGTACTAAGCATATATAACTTAATACAGCGCAGGCTTACAAAAAAATATACAGCATTACAGACTTCTTCTTTCAGCATTTTCAGCGGAACAATACTGCTGGCTGTTTTTATGCCTGCTTCTCTGAGAGAGGTTTTACACGTACCTTTTATACAATTATTCTATGTTGTATTATTAGGTGTATTTTCCAGTGCGATTGCATATATTGCATGGTCAAAAGCATTTTCAAAAGCAAGACAGACCTCGGATGTAAGTAATTATATGTTTGTTACACCATTTTTGACAAGTATTTTAGGTTTTTTTATTGCAAATGAAATTCCGGAATATTCGACTCTGATCGGAGGAGCAGTAATTCTTTTCGGAATTTTAGTCTTTAATTTTGGTGATAAAATATACGGGCTTCTATACAAGTAACAGATATATTAATTTTATTAATCCGGAGGTGTGAAAAAATGGGGAATACCAGTTCTGATAGAAGAAATAGAAAATTTTGATGAAACCAAAGAAACCTATGATTCATTTCGTGCTGCCGCATATTTACTGCAGACATTAGGAATTGTATATGTCTGGCCGGCAGAATATCTTAATGAATTAAAAAAGCTGCTTGACAGCGCAATAATTACTTTGGAAAAAATGATTGATCCGCCTGATGAAAACTGGGCTTATCTTGATATGGGCGGAGACAGGGAAAAACTTATACAGAATGTAAAAGAGCAAATTTCAGTTCTGCAGGAACGGCGAAAAGCACTTGTATAATAAATAAAAAACATAATACAGAAATTAAATGATTTTAGAAAAAATTTAATCAGGAAATTTAATATAAATAAAGATAGATAGTTAGAATGTAATTTTCATTGATTATAGAGAAAATGTATAAAAAATAACTTTCTGAGATATCTTAATCTTTGCTTATTTGTAGATTTTTATCACAGCTTTAATTAAAAAAGCTCTTCAAGGATGAAGTGCACCCCAAAAGTTAGACAGAACTAACAAATGGAGGTGCATTTTATATAGCAGAAATTCACCATAATAAAAAAAATTTTTAATAAAATAATTGAAAAAAATAAATATTTATGTTAAATTATAAAAAAACTATGTTTGGAGGATTTTATGGCTGGAACTGAACAAAGATACAGTAATGAAGATATGTTAGAACAACTAAGAGACCATTATAAAAGAAATTCTAAAATAACAAGAAGTAGTTTTGCAAAGGATAAAGCTGTATGTTCAAGTTCGATAGTATATATGAGATTTGGAAGCTGGAATAATGCTTTATTAAAGGCAGGAATTGGAAATAAGATAACAAAGGAAGCGATAATAAAAGACTTAAAAGATCATTATTCCAAAAATAGAAAAATAACAAAGAAAAGCTTTGATTCTGATAAGACAGTATGTTCGGCAAAAATAGTAGAATTAAAATTTGGAAGCTGGGCAAACGGAATAAAAGCAGCTAATCTGAGAAATAATATAAAAGAAAAAATAATAATTGAGTTAGAAAATCCAAAAAAAAGAGAATATCTATACACAAAGGGAGAGCTGGTAGGAAAATATAAAAGATTAAAAAAACAGATGAAATATAAAAATGTAAAAATATCATCGGAAGATTTTTATAAGGAAACTGGTATAACTATAGAGCAGATAATAAACAGCTTTGGGGATTGGGAGAAGTTTTGCAGAATAGCAAAGCCATTGAAAAGTGGAAAGAAATAAACAGGTTAAAAATTCAAAAATTAATATGAAAAATAAGATATGAGTGAAAGAATTTAATATTAAATGATGAAGAGTAACAAATGATAATTGAAGATGTAATAAAAATACTGATGGAAATCAGCATTTTTTAATAACCAAAGAATAAAAATTTTCAAGTTCATTATCAAGTTTCTCAATAATTTTAATAGTAACCCTAGGCATAAATTTACTTAAACTATTATCAATATAAGTATCTATAAGAAATGAAGGAATGAAAATATTGTCAAGTTAGAGAAAATTACTAATGGTAGTATATAAAAGTTAGTGCTAATATAATTATAAATAATAAAAAAAGCGTACAAAAGGCGAACTTTCATTAGTTAATTTTTACTAAAATAGAAGGTGGGGTGTGTTAGATTAGCAGGGAAAATAAGGAATATTTAATTCTTGGAAGTAAACTTATCTGTGATAAAGGAGAATTTGAAAGTAAATTTGAGGTATCACCAAAGAATATTAAGTTACAGGGATATTATGTAGCAAGTCAAGCAGACAATGTTGCAGGAAAGCATATTAAATCATTTGGCAGCTGCAGTGTTACGGGAAAGTGTAAAATGGAATCAGATTTATATGGTCAGTTTTTGATCTGGTTTGAGACTTATTCAAAAGTAATACTTGCAGGAAGTGAGGCATTATTGGAAGATAGTTATTGTTTTTGCCCGTATGGCGGCAGGATAACAATTTCCGATAGTAGACAGATTGATTATGCTTCAGCAATGACAGAATTATTTGGAGATTTTGCAGACACAGTAGAACAGATGAAAGACAGTATGGAAAATTTATCTGATATGGCTGTAAAGTCTTTAATAGGAATGTTTGACGGAGCAATGACTGAATATTTTACAAATGAAGAGAATAGGCTGAGAAGTACTGTAAGAGACATGGAAAGAAATAATAAAGGAAACTCTTATATGTACATGCAGACAGGTTATGATCCAAGAGAGGAACTGGCTCAATTACAGAGAAGCAAGCAAATATATGAAGCTGATAACTGGCAGGATATAAAAAACGTGAATTTAAGAGATATTTATGCTAAAATGCAGGAAAACCCTAATAAGGTAGATTTAGAACCGCGAAAGATATCAGGATTAATGGCTTTAACAAATCCTTTATTTGCAGCAGGTTATTATATAGAAACTAAAGTAAGAGATATCCGTTCAGTGTTACCAGATATGACAATAGGAGATTTCTTTAGCAGGGGAACAAGTAAAGAAGGAATAACAGAACTTTGGGAAAAAGGAATGGATTGTCAGAACAAAAAAATGCTTCCTGGTGTATTGGGATACCATCCATTACAGGCAGCATATGCAGGAGGGTATACAAATTATGATCCAATGGAATCAGCTCAGATAGTAAATTCATTAAGTGATGATGGAAAAGCGGCATATATGTTAAGGAAAACAGCTAATGATGGGATGTCAGCATATAATGAGATATATGGATATTATCAAATGGTAAAAGCTTTAGATATGTCGACAAAGGGTAAGGTTAAGACTGGAAGTAAGTCAAACAGTGAAAATTTAGATTATAGAAAAAAACCAGTAGTGGAAGTAAATCCTGTTGGGGAAACAATAGCAACTAGAAAAGAAATAAAAAATTATAAGACATACTGGGGTAGATGTGGCATAAAAGTAAAAATTGATAAAGACGGAATATTACCAGAAAGGATGGCTGCTGGTTTTGATTACAAAGATGGCATAATTTATGTAAGAGAAAAACCTAGTAATATTAGCATGGCTCATGAAGGTTATCATACAAAACAATGGTTGAAGTTAGGAAAAGAAGAATATCTAAAGCTTACTCGCTTACAAAGAGAAGAGTTAGTTTATGAACAAATAATGAAAAATCAATATAGATTTGACAAGGCTTCTATTGATAATGCTAAAATATATATTGATAGGCTCAGACTAGAATTAGGGGAATAGGAGGAATTTTTATGGATAATAAAAAAACGGATAGTAAAGAAATAAGAAAGAAGAATGTTAGTGATGGAAATGCGAAGCATTTAAGAAGAATTAATGAAATAACGATTTCTGTTTCTTTAAAACCAGAGGAAGTAATTAAAATAGCAAAAGATTATCATGAAATAAATAAACTGGAAGGGAATGTTAATGAAGATTTTGGACAGTTATTTTTTGATGAAGAATATACATTTAAAATAGATTTAAATAATAGAAAAAATGATGATAAACGGTCGGCTTGGAGGGTAAAGGTTAATTTGCCGGAAAATTCATTTTTATATGAGGATTATACATTGATTGTTTCTGATAAAGATAGAAAAGTAATGGGAATGCTGGATCCTAATGGGCACCCTGTATTTGACGGCAATGAATTTTCGGATGAAGATATAAAATATATAATGGATGATGACAACAATGACAATGATGATGACGATAATTGGAAAAAGGTATTAAAGAGTTTTGATGATGAGTAAAATATAACAAGGAGAATTTCTAAAGTAAAAAAAATTAAATTAATAAGCATAATTAAATTTAATAGCAGATCCGACAGATTGGGGTATTAAAATTGAGAATATATACTAATTCAGATGAAGCAATTTTAAATTTAGATATAATTAGTTTAGAAAGTCAAAATATTAAGGGAATAAATTTTCACAGAGCTTTTCTGGATAAAATAAAAATAAAGAAAACTTTTGTAGAAAATTCAGATTTTAGAAATGCTATTTTTAATGATACAATTATTATAAATTCTAGTTTCAAAGATAGCGTATTTATAATGTCAGAATTTGAAAATGTAAGGATATCGAATTCAAATTTTGAGAATTGTAAAATGAGATTTTCAAACTTTCAAAATTCTCTTATAACTGATACATATTTTAAAAGCAGTGATATGAAAACTGCAAATTTTAAAAACACAATACTATTTAACACAATATTTGAAAATATCGAAAATTCGCAAAGTATTAATTTTGATAATGCATATTATAATATAAAAACTCAGTTACCAAAGGGGGTAGATCCAAAAGAGAAAAAAATGCTATTTATTGATAACGAAATTGATGAAAAGTATATTATAATAAAAAAAGAATTTAATAATAATAAAAGTTATGATGAAAAACATCCTTTAAGAGAATTTGATATTTTTGTGAAAAATAATTTGAATAACTTAAATAAAGATGACAACAATAGTTTTCTTTTACATTTGATACTAAGTAATATTATATTACAGTATAAAGTTATATTTAAAGACTTTGCAGATAGAACTGATAAATTTATAAAAAATAGAAATACATATCTTAAAGATTATTCTAATAAGAATAGAGAAAAAATAAAATTACTAATTGAAAATTATAATGAAAATATACAATTGAGTCGAAAATACTGAAATCAGATAGATGTAAAAGGAGCTGGGCTGTATCATAAGTTTTATAGAGTAATTTTTCTTTAGTATAATAATTTATATTACCAATAATTTGAAACTAAATACCCCGCACTATAAAATTGATTAAAGCTCTCAAATATAGTATAATACTAAAAATAAAAAAACTGAGTCCAAAATGAGAACAAAATAAAAGATAGGGACAACACTGATAGAATATTCATAGAATGTCACTATTTAGAAATAGGAGAGTAATTATTTTGAAATATTTTATAGTTGATGCATTTACAGATCATCATTTTTCAGGAAATCCAGCGGGTGTCTGTTTATTAGAGGAGCCAATAGCTGATGAAATAATGCAGAATATAGCTGCGGAAAATAATCTGGCAGAAACGGCATTTATACTAAAACAAGGAAATGAATATAATTTACGCTGGTTTACGCCTGAACAGGAATTCGATCTGTGCGGACATGCTACTCTTGCCAGTGCTTATGTTCTTTTTCAATTCGTTGATAAAAAAGCAGAACATTTAGTCTTTTCAACACAAAGCGGCATTTTAGAAGTGACACGGAATGACGGGTTATTAGAAATGGATTTTCCGTCACGTCCTCCTGAGCAAATAGAAGTGACCGAGCTGATGGAAAATGCTTTGGGTGTACCGATAATGGAAGCTCATTTATCACGAGATATGATATTAGTTCTTCAAACAGAAAAGGATGTTTACGAGGCAGTCCCTGATTTAGATATTGTTTCAAAAATTCCGGGCTGTGTAAATTTAATAATTACTGCTCAAGGGAGAGAAGCAGATTTTGTGTCCCGGTATTTTACTCCGGGAATTAGTATACCAGAAGATCCTGTAACCGGATCTGCACATTCATCGTTAATTCCGTTTTGGGCAAAACGACTTGGAAAAGAAAAACTTACAGCACATCAATTGTCCAAAAGAGGGGGCATTTTATACTGTCAGGATAAGGGAGACAGAGTAAAAATTTCAGGAAACGCAATTCTTTATCTTGCTGGTGAAATTTATTTATAATATTACTAAATAAGGATTGAATAAATACTAACTGTTCAAAATGACACCAGACTGGAAATCTGGGATAATAGGAGCAGTCAAAATAGAAAAATAACTAAATATGTATTAGCAGTCTGCTCAGCCTCTCGGGGCTTTTTTCTTTTATGTTTATAGATTTGGTTGATTACTATTCTGATTTTGTTTATAAGTGTGATTATCAGACTATATAAAAATTGATTTAAAATCTTAAATACTGTATAATTTTAAAATTAAAATTGAATCATAGATGAACAATTATAAATTTCCAAGAAAGTAAAAATAATGAGAGGAATATTAAAAATGACAACAGATTTAGAGAAAGAGCGTGATCTTATTGCCGAATATTTATTAAATATAGATGAGAAATATTCAGGGAAAATAAAAAATATCAGAAGAATAAGGCGCAGTCTGAACTGGTTTGCAGAAGAAGATAATGAGAAGTGTCTTTTATTTATAAAGGATATCGCAGATAAATATGTACATCAAGATGGAAATGATATTAATGACGCTTGGATATTTCACTATTCTCAAAGAAATGAGTTATTTCATAAATTGGATCTGGATTATGTATTGAAAATTATGTATGAATCTAATACAAATTTTAAAAATAATATTTTATATAATTTAGGAAGTACACATAAAGAATTGTTAGAATTTAAAATTCTCTCAGCACCGCGTATTTTTCCTGCAGATAAAGTGTACGAGGTTCTTAGAGAAGATATTCGTAAATATTATATGGTGTCGCCATGTCTCAGCAGGGCATACGGGATAGAGTATAATAAAAATTACAGTGATTCACAACGGATTTGGGATAAACGCTGGGCATCTTTTTTTCTGGATATGGGAAATATCGGAGCAGCATCTAACTTTATATATGATGAAGATAGTGAGAATTGGGATATGCTGCTAAGTCATTGCAGAATATCACCAAGAGAAAATTATGAAAATAATCGGCAGTTTCGCCAAGATTGTAAATATTTTGTAGATTTACTAAACAGGGCGAAAAGAAATAAGCATCCAAAATATGAGTTTTACTGCAATGAATTTATATCACAGGGTTTGCCAAAAGATTTACTTAAATAAAAAATATTCCGACTTATTAATAATCAGGAGCGGAATTTTTGATTATTGCAGCGGGAAACTATGGAAATTTCATGGAGTGTACCAGAAAAATTACACTATAAAAAAATAAAGCCCTTCAAGCAGGGGCTTTATTATATTGAGATACCAGCAACAGACATAAAAAAATATATAAAATAAGCATTTTAGCAGAATTTTTTATCAAGATTTTCATAAAGTATTTTCACACTTCCTTTGATTTTCGACTGCCGCTGTCCATGAAAACAACTCCTAATCCGGCAAGCAGTAAAATAACTGCCATGCCTGCAAGAAAAAAAACAGATAGATAAGAAATATACTTTGCTTCGGAAGGAAAAGCAGTATTTACATAAATATTAATTTTTTTTCCTACAAACATATTACTGTTATAAGCATTAATATAGACATGTTCATATATTTTATCAGCATATTTGTAATCAACGAATACATTATGTCCTATTTCACCGTCATTTCTGGAATATGTACTTATATTAGAAATTACTGCTGTGACCGGGACAGCTGTTTTTTTAAAATCATTAGTAGAATTAAAAATAGAAATACTTACATAAATTAGAAGGATTCCTATTAAAAAAAGAGGGATAGCAGTCATTTTAACCAGTCGTTCCATAAAAAAACCTCCTTGTTATAAAATATAGATATTCTTTATGACACTTCGTATTTATAAATATTCAGGGATATTATAACACATTAATTAGAATTGTAATAAAGATACAAAGAAAAATATAAACGCTTTCCAAAGATTCTTTCTGCCATAAGTATTTATAAAAAATAAAGAAATATTATTAGTTTTTTATAATACAGATATAAAAAAAGCAAAACTCATTCAGATTTGTTGAGCTCTCCCCATTTACACATTTCCTCCATAAGAGGAAACAGCGAGCGGCCTTTCTGAGTCAGACTATATTCAACCCTGGGAGGAATCTGAGGATATTCCTTACGTATGATTAAGCCGTCTTTTTCCAGATCTTTCAGCTGACTGCTTAACATTTTGTGGGAAATAGAACCGATAAGACGTTTTAATTCATTATATCTGACAGTATTAACTTCAAACAGCCAGTACAGTATAATCATCTTCCATTTGCCGCCTATAATCGAAAGTGTATATCCGAACGGGGTATCGTGTAAATTTTTGATGTTTTTGAAATCTTTCATACTCATTTAAACTCTCCTTTTGGTAAGTATGTAACAAAAAAGTGCGTACTTTAATATTCTTTTTTTATATTGTACAATATGAATAATAGATAGTAAAGGAGGAAAAGAGATGAATAAGTGTAAAATTGAAGTTTTAAAAACAACATTTGATGAAGAATTAGCCAAAGAATACGGGTGTAAGGGGCTTGGAAAATGTCCGATGCACAAAGTCGGAGATATTTTTTACGGTGATTACGCCAAACCGGAAGGATTATGCGATGAAGCATGGAAGGCGATGTACCAGTATGTTTTTTCTATTTCTCACGGTAGCGGAATATTTTATTACGGAGATTGGATTGATAAGCCGGGTATTGCTGTCTGCAGCTGTAATGACGGTCTTAGACCTGTTATTTTCAAAATTTCGGCAACTGATGAAGAATCTAAAATAGATTATGTGCCTGTAAAAGAGTAAGCATTTATTTTTATAATACTGATAATGCATTCCTTTACCGGTAATTGACAGTTCTGCCATAAAAATTATAACACGACTCTGGCGGCAGATCAAAATAAAAATGTCCTAAATAAAAACCCTGTAAGATACTGTTATATGAAAGCTGGCAGAAATCATATATTTGTATCTTACAGGGGAGAGTCAGGATATCTTTTGAAATCCTGTTTGTGGTTTATGATAAATTCTTTTTTGTCAGCAAGATTAGCTACTAATAATCTCTGATTGTGAAAAGAACAATATCCATGTAATCTTTGGGATTGGCAATATCAAGTGAAAGCTTCAGAAAATTTTTGTTTTTTCTGTGTTTTTTTAATAATTCATCCTGAATACCATACTGTTTGTTAAGGGTTTCTCTTTTCATATTCTGATGTAATAAATTAATTGTGTCTCTGCATTCATTTATTGTTTTAAAAAAATTGTCTATATTGAAAATATTTAATTTTATAATCATAATACATCCTCCATTCAAAAAGCTTTCGGACGATAACTTAATGTGTTACATTTTTAGGTTTACTCATCGTCCTTACAAGTATATTGTAACAAAAACATTTTTGAATGAATATCTTATTTCTGCCCTTATATATCATTATTCTGCCATTTTTGCCGGTATTCTGCCGGGGAATATCCAAAATGCTCACGGAAAACTTTTCCGAAATAACTGTTGCTTCCCAGTCCGCAGGCATGACCGACAGATGAAATTGCCTCTCTGCTTCCTATTAACATATTGCATGCCATTTGAAGACGGTAATTTTTTATAAATTCTGTCGGTGTAGTATGCAGACGTTCGTGAAATATTCGAAAACACTTTCGTTCGCTGATAAATGCATAGTTTGCAATTTCAGATACAGAAATTTTTTCCATATAATGTTCATAGATGTATATCATCATCATTTTTAATTCGTCATTTGTTTTATCATAAGTTCCTTTTTCTTTTAACAGCGGTTCTGAGAATAAAAAAAGCCGGCTCCATATTTCTGATAAAGCTGAACGTAATCTCAATTCATAAGCATAGCTGTCATTTTTTATATTAAAGGACTCGCGAATCATACTTAATACATCAGAGTGTTCAGGATTATCGGGATAGAATGCCAATGCTTCTATTTGCGGGGCTGTAATAAAGGGGATGATAAATTTTTGCTCTATTTTACTCCCTGATTGTCCCCCTATAAAGGAAGTATCGAATATATGCAGCAGCTGAACTGTATTATTTACCTTTTCTTGTGTTTTGGTCATGTGCAGTACATTAGAATTGATGATCCCGCCTGATCCTGCCGGAAACACAATTTTTTTCTCTGGTGTATAATATTCCAGAACCCCGCTTCTTATATAAAATAATTCAACTTCTTTATGCCAGTGCCAGGGAACAAAACGGCCTGCATGCTTGTCTAATTCGACAAAAGAAGCAATATAAGGAAAATCCGGAGTAAGACCGGGTAATAATTCCTCTTTGCTTCCATCTCTAAATTTTACACTACATATATTTTTCAAAGGAACAGCACCTCCTTTTGTGTACTTTATTTTATTCAAATTCAAAATGAGAATCCCGCATATATTTTAACAGGATTATTTTGGCTTATATCTGTTTTGAAATTCATGTTTTGCAATATGGGAATATTTTATAATAAAATCACTCTTAGCAGCAGTATAGGCATCTCTGTTATGCCTGAATTCTTTTTGCAGTATTATTTTCAAATATCCGTAGTCAGCAGCAGTAGCAGGGTGTTTTAGAAGATAATCCCTGAAATATAATTCGTTCCAATTGCCGAGATATCTGACATGAAGGTGATAAACTTTTTCAGCAAATCCTTCTGGAGTATAACCTTTGCACAATTCCCACTGGGGAGGATTATTTTTATGCATCATAAGGGTCCAGCCGTTTGCTTTCAGGTCATTGATTACGTGCGTAATATTACAGCATCCGTCAAGCTCCAGCAGTATATCCACTGTAGGCTTGGCAATAAGACTTTTGACAGCAGTACTGCCAATATGGTTAATCCGTGCAATATCAGAAGCTTTTATATGATTGAGGATGTTTTGTTTTTCTGCCCCGAACCAATTCCTATATTCCGGATTATAATCTTTCAAAATTATGGGAAACAGCTCCCATAGTTCTTCCAATGACATTTCGGATAATTGTTTTTTCAAATTTAATACTCCTGTTATAAATTATTTTTTATATTATATCATATTGTAAAATATAGTGCTTTAGAAAAATATTAGAAAAACTGAATCCTTATATTACAGAATTCAGTTCCTTTATTTTAGATATATTATTGAAATAAAATTGGAGTATACATTTATAATTAATCATTATTAACGGGTAATCCAAAGTACATCATTTCCCAGATACCTGTTTCAGAAACCTCATCGGTCAGATTGTTATTTTCAAAGCTTTTTATTGTAACATTACCGGAAAATCTTAGGTATGCACCGTCTTTAGCATCATGAAAGCGATTACGGACTATAATGTCCTGATTTTCAAGAGAGATCATAAATTGTTTATCCCCCTCTTTATAGGAACATTCAAGCAGGTTACCGTATGGCTTGCCGGTTTCCTGATCAATTTGCAGGTCCTTTTCTGTCAGCCGCAGAAGCTGTCCGTTATCAGCTATGATTTTTCCGTCTTTAGCCAGAAGAAAATCAAATGCCGGGGCATATCCATACTCTTTTTCACTATATACACAAGCTAGCACAAAAAAGTAATCTCCTATCTTTCCGCGACCCCAGTACCAGTGATGAATTATTTCAGAAAGTATACATGTTCCCCAGTTATGATCATGGTATCCAATACCGTTTAAAACTTCTTTTTCACCGTTTTTATTCAGGGTAACAGTGGTTTTTCCGTTAGGAACGGCTATAAGCCAGTTAAATTCTTTATCATTATAACGTCTGATTCCAGTTTTTGATCTCCAAGAAACAAGAGAATTTTTTAATTCTACGTCACAAGAAAAATCCTCAAATTCAACATGAATTTTATAATTTGAAAGATCACCGGAAAAATAGTTTTTACCTATATGAACATCGCATTTTTCTTTGGAAGCAGAGAACTCGGATACGGGAAATTTCATTCCCAGTCTTACAACATCATTTTTCCCGTCCGGTCTTGTAAGATTAAAATCTACCATTGGAACAAGACCTTTTACCGGATTTGTATAATGTTTCGTAAAAAAGGTAATTACAAGTTTAGATTTATCTTCAAGCTCAGTATCAAAATACCACCATTCAAATTCAGAAGTATCAGGATTGGTTCTGAGTCCGTCTTCCCATTCTTCGACTTTTTCTTTTGAAAGACCGAGTTTTTTATAATCTGCATCACTTTGCAGCAAAGAAACCGGCAGTGTTTCATTTTCGTTGATCATAAAAATTACCTCCTCAAAATAATTATAATATAGTTTATCAATATAAATTCCAAAATAAAGATATTTAATTTTGGAATAGTAAATAAAAGAATGAAATGTATATATCAGTATGGATAAATTAATTATATAACCAATAGATTAATTTGTCAATTGTTTAATAACTGATATATCCGATTAAAAAAGAAATTCTGTGGATTTTTCAGAAAAGAAGAGATTTTTATATTAATCTGGTATATTTTTTGAGTTCTTTTATCCAGACTGCTTGAAACAGAATTTGGAATATGGTATAAAGAGGTAATATTACTTTTATAAAATAATAATAACATAAACTGAACAATGGCTGACTGCCGGCATATCTGCTGAAAAACAGATACGATAACTTTTAGCAGAAAAATAAAAATAATAAGGAGTCCGATTATGAAAAAAATGATAGCTGTATTATTTTATATTTTGTTTTTTGCTGTATATCCATGCAAACCTTTGATAACTGATTATCTGGAAAAGGCAGGCATAGCGCCGGACAGTAAAAATCTGGTGCTGTATAATGATTCAATAGAAAATTTTGATTCAAATCTTATATTTAAGCTTAATGATAAGCTGTATATCTATGGGGAAGAATTTATGTCTGTTAATGACAAAACTTACAGATATCTGGGTAACGGATATTATAAAAATGACGGAACAGTGTATTTTTTTCGTCAGAAAACGGCTGAAATCAAAGACAGTGATAAAGTGAGAACATCCGTGAAAACTGAAGAAGTGGATAAATTCAAAGGGACAAGCTGTGACGGGCAGTTTCATGAGTATTTTTATTTTCTCGAAATCAATAATACAAAATATGAAAATGGAGAAAAGAAGAGTAATTTTGTAACTTCATTATTTAATAAGATTCTTGGAATTTTTAGAAGACAATAACGGCTGCTTAAAAATATAATGTAAAAATTTTTGAAAATAAAATTAGATGTAATTCATAAAAGATAGCGGAAAATAATCAAAAATATGAAAGTATAAAAAATTTCCGCCATATTGACATAAAGGGTATTTGATGTTAAAATCATAATAAATAATATTACCACCGACTCATTTCGGCTAAAGAAGAAAATTCCATGCTGATCTGAGCAGGGTATATCTGGAAACGGATGTGCCTCCCAGTGCGGAAAGGTCGGCTTCTTGTTAAACTATGTTTGACGCTTTTTTCGTACAGGAAAGCGTTTTTTTGTTGTCTGAAATTTTATATTTAGCTCTGATTTATAGAGGTTAGGGTTTTGAGATAAATACTTATCCTAAACAATAGTAAAATATATATCTAATATTTAATTTTTTGTATTTTAATAAAAAAAGAAAGCCCAAAAACAAATGAATGTCCAAATTCATAAATTCTTACTATTTTTCGTTATGCCCAAATGAAAAATAGGCTCCTAACCTCTATAAATCAGACTTAAATTAATAGCGCAGTATTCTGGAAATGAGTACTGCTTTTTTATTTGAAAATTTTCATGTCAAAAATATCGGAAGATGTTCACACAAAGTTCACAAAGATGGTGTATTATGAAATCAGGATAAACCGACAAAGGAGGAATTAGTATGAAAAAGATAATGTTAGTTATGCTGGTGGCAATAGGTCTGTTTAGTCTGAAAAATGTATATAGCGGTGAAGGAAAAGATGCGATTAAGGAATTCAAGCATGCTATGGAAACTGAAAATATAGAGGCTCTGGATGAATTTCTGAGATTATAGATATTGGTATGGTAAGGCAGCTTACAGAAAATTTATATTCTTTCTAACAGGATATAAAATTATGTAATCTGCCTCTTTAGATTATTAGACTATTTTTAGGTTTTCAATTCTGTTTCGGATAATTTCTTCTATTGAAACTGAAAAATTCAGAAGCTTTACCATTTCATAAAGGTAAGAATCCAGATCAATTTTTTGATAATCATCATTTGAAAGATATTCGGCTAATATTTTTGACTGATTTGAAAAAATAATCAAAAGTGAATATAATTCCTGAAAATAAAAAGGACGGTTTTTATCTATGATTTCGGAAAATACTGAGCTGTACGATTTTAAGAGATTATACTCATTCTTAAGCGCTTTATTCGCTTCCGAACAGTCATTATCAGTACTGTTTAGTTCTGTCAGATGATCCTGAATATTATGAAAAGATTTTGTGATATTGGAAATTTCGAGCCATATTTTTTTATAAAGTTCAAATTCTGTATCAAACTGTGTTTTATGGACAAAATTCATTCTTTCTATGCTTCCGCTCAATCTTGTTATTTCTTTGTCAAATTCATTTTTTTGTCTTGTAAGATTTCTGTCATGCTCTTCTTTTTGGAGATTCAGTTTTTTATTTTGTTTATATGCAATAATACTGAGAAAAACTGCTGTTGCCGATGAGATGAAAACAGATAAAATGCTGACCAGATATGTCAAAGAAAATTCTTTCATAAAAAACCTCCCTGTAAAGTGAATGAAAATCAAGTATTCTAACCTGACTATACTATTAAAATCATAACATATAAATAAAAAAAATATAAGTGGAAATATTATAATGCCTGATATATAAGGGTTACAGACTGTGAAACAAGAAATATGTTTACAAAATACGAAAAATATTATAAAATTAGAGATAGTTATGAAGACATGGTTTTAATTGTTTTATGGTGTAAAATTAACATTAGGAGGAGAAATGAAAAAAGTAATACTGTTTTTAGGGATATTCTTTATGAGTTTTTTAGGGTATTCTGAGAATTTTAAAGGAACAGACAAAGAATTTATGGAGATATTCAATCCCAATTTTGATACATTTACTAAAAAAGACGGAAGTGTATATACAGGAAAAATAGAAGTTACAAGAAGTGCTACAGGAAAGCCCTGGTTTGTAATGGATATAAAGGACGGTAAGAAAAACGGAAAAGTAGTCTTTTATTTTCAGGATGGTAAAATGAAATCCGAATCAAATTATGACAGAGGAAGAATAACAGGAAAGTATGTTTTTTATGATGGAAAAGGGAAGGTTCTATATGAGACAACCCTGAAAAACGGTACCGGTCAGACAAAGGATTATACTGAAGACGGAAAGCTTACTCTTGTAATAGATTATGTAAACGGAGTAAAAGAAGGAAAAGTAACAACATATAATTTAGACGGTACAGTGAAGAATGTGACATACTATTCTGACGGGAGAGAAGATGTTGCTCCGGATGCAGTTCCTGTGTCAGTACCAGCCACTGTAAAAGCAAATACGGAAAAGAAGGCAGTACTTTTGGAAATAAAAGCAAAGATGATAAACATAGAAAAAGAGCTGTATGCTGATTACTATAATTTATTTACACCGGTAAAATCGAAAATTTAGATAAAAATAAAAGGAGTATGTCAGTATTCCTTTTTATTTTAACGTTTAATATCACATCTGAGAGGAAGAAAAAGATTTATGAAAAAAATTTTTGTAACAATATTTACATTATTAATGTTTTTGGGCTGTTCAATTCAGAAAGGTACTTTTATTCTGGATAATCCTACAGATACGGCAATTAAAACAAAGGTTGACGGAAAAGAATATAATCTGGGGGCCGGAGAATATGAAAAGCTGGTTTTAAAGCCCGGTAAGCATACATTAACAGATGCTTACGGAAAAGAGCTGTCCTTTATTGTATATGCAGATTCAAGCGGGGGAGTAATCAATCCTTCAAGAAGTAATTATATATATGTAAGTATGGCTTATGCCGCCGAAGGAGCCGGTGATTCATTCAGACCCGCTGGTGAAGATGTAATATTAGACGGGCTGAAATATGAAGGTCCTTTTGGAATGACAGATGATCTGATTATTGATAAAAATCTCAGAAACTGGAAATATGATATACACACTCCATTTCCGGAGAAGATTTATACAAGCGACAGAAACAGCAAAGGGAATATTTTTACTAAAATTTTTACACAAAAGGAGTTTCTGGACTTTATGACAGAGATGGGAGTTCAGGGGATACCGGCAGATGAAGGGGAAATGAAGAAAACAGCGGAAGTGCCTGCTGTTCCGGAGTATAAAGTACCTCCTTTTAAGAATCCTGATGTAAAAAAGTATGCTGAAGAAATGGTTGCTCTGGATAAAGCATACGCAACAGCAGAAAAGGCCGGGGAACAGAAAAAAATAATGTCAGAATATAAAAAAGCATGGAAAAATTATGTTCAGGCTTCTATGAAGGATAATTCGGATCTGGAGCTTCTCAATGAGCTGAAATTTAATAATCTGGGAAGAGGTGTTCTGGTAACAGAGTAAATTGAAAAAGAATTTTTTATATGATAAAATGAATGAAAAATTTAAATGATTTTTTGTATGTTTTTTATTATTGAGAGGTGCTTTATGAATTTTGAAAAAAAAGTAGTAATAGTAACCGGAGCAGGAGAAGGAATCGGAAGAGCGGCAGCAGAAAAGTATGGAGAAAGCGGAGCATATGTGGTTGTTGCTGATATTAACAGAGAAGCCGGCGAAGAAACAAGGGATTTTATAATAAAAAAGAAGGGTAAGGCTGTTTTTATAAAAACTGATGTTGCCAAGGAGGAAGACTGCAGGAGGCTTGCCGAAGAAACTGTAAAAGAGTATGGGAAAATAGATATACTGATTAATAACGCAGGTATAGCCGATGCTAAAAAAGCCGGAATTTTTGGTGAAGGAATGGAAGAATTTGACAGAGTCATAAGTGTAAATCTGAGAGGTACATTTATGTGTTCTAAATATTGTGTGCCTTTTATGAAGCCGGGCAGCAGTATAGTCAATATATCGTCGACAAGGGCTTTTATGTCAGAGCCTGAAACAGAAGCTTATTCAGCTTCAAAGGGAGGAATTGCCGCTCTGACTCATTCCATGGCAGTGTCTCTTAGTGAGAAAAATATAAGGGTTAACAGCATAAGCCCGGGCTGGATTGATGTATCAGGATGGAAAAAGGGCAGCGGAAAAGAAGAGGTTCTTACAGAAGCCGAGCATAAGCAGCATCCTGCCGGAAGAGTCGGTAAGCCGGAGGATATTGCAGCAGCCTGTTTTTATCTGACTGGAGAGGAAGCCGGCTTTGTTACCGGGACAAACCTGAATGTTGACGGCGGAATGACTGTGAAAATGATTTATGTATAGTTAAGATTTTAGATATATTCAGAGGAGGTAATGAATGAAAAAGTTTTTTTTATTTTTTTTTATCAGTATTTTTATGTTCACAGCTCAGAGTAATCAGCGGGATCTGATTACACAGGAGATGAAAAATTTCGGCATAAAGCAGAAATCAATTGATTTATACTGGAAAACCAAAGAATTTACAGTTCCTGACAAGGAATATGAGAAAACGCTGAATAAAGCTATAGAAGCTGATCCGAGAAATTATTTTGCGCTGGATGATATGGGAGTTCATTACAGACGTTCGAATAATCCGGATAAAGCAATAGAGTATTATAAAAAATCTATTGCGGTAAATCCGAATAATCCGTTTCCATATTTTAATGCCGGTGTAGCATATATGTATAAAAAAGATTTTGTAAATGCTGAAAGGATATACAAGCAGCTGATTACGGCTATTCCTGACTATCCTGAAGGATACTACGGACTGGGGCAGGTTTATCTGAATATGGAAAATTATGCAAAAGCTCTGGAATTTATACAAAAGGCAAAGGAAAAATACAAGAATCTGGATACTAAAAAATATTTTGAGGAAGCTGCAAAAAAAGATATGTATATTGCAGACTGTAATTATTTGGAGGGACAGATAAATTACAGAATGAAAGATTATCAAAAGGCTGTTGACGGTTTTTTTGATTCATTTGAGGATATGAAAGCTATAAGATATTATGCTCTTTCTGATTTTGCCACGCTTGCATATTTTGCAAATGAAGGATTAAAAGGAACAAACCCGAAACAATATGATAAAAATCTTAAAAAATTTGAAGCTGCGGGTATAAAAATGAAGCGGTAATATAATGGAGAACAGTCTGATAAAGCGATTCAGACTGTTTTTTGATATCAAAATTATAAAAATAAAAGTTTGATATTTTGAAGGAAATATAATAGAATTAGAAGATAGAGATATTTTAAAAATAATACATAAAGAATGAAAAGAGGGAATATGAATATAGAAATAAAGAAACTGTCATTTAAGGATTACGTTATCAGCAGGGTAGAGATGGAAAAGATAAAGCTGCTTATTTCTCTGGGTGTTATCTGGGCTTATGTTATTTATGACATGGAGAGTAAGGGAAACGGGGCAGGCTTGCAAACTATACTGAAAGAATATACATTACCTGCACTTGTTCTTTCTTTAGGGATAAATATATTTGTTTATCTGGTGGTGTACTTTTTTTCCTATAAAAAGGCACTGAAAGAGAGCGGAGTTATCAAGGCACAGGTGACAGATAATTATTTGAAAAATTTCTATTTTTTTGGTGATAAATCAAAGCAGGCAATGAGAAAATACAGCGAATTTAATAAAATATACGAGAGAAGAAGCGGCTTTTATTTTAATTTAATCGGAAGAATTACTTTTTTTATACCTAAAAAAGGAATGACAGATGAAGAAGTGGAGTATGTTTCCTCTGTAATCAGCAAGAATAACAAAGCAGCCAAAGCAAAACAGACTAAACCTAAAAAGAAAAAGTAAGATTCCGTTGTTTTATATACAGGAGGTCTTTTATTATGGGTACTTTATTAAAAAAACTAGATTCTAAAGCAAATAACAACATGGTGATTTTTAACATGCCGCCGGAATTCGAACCGGTGGAAAGAAATTTACATAAAGATATACATATTTATAAAAGCAATACTGCGATAAAAACTGAATTTATACTTATTTTTATAAAAACAAAGGCTGAACTAGAGCATTTTACCAAACATAACAGAAGTTATTTGTTAAGTTTTTCTGATGGTCTTATTTGGTTTGCGTATCCTAAAGAGAATTCCGAAAAATATGGGAAAAAATCAGATATTTCCAGAGACAGAGGCTGGGAGCCGCTTATGAATCTGGGATATAAGGGAGTCAGAATAGTATCGATAGATAATGACTGGACTGCTTTTCGGGTTAGAAAAGAAGAGTATATAATAAAACAGAGGAAGGCATAAGGAGAAGCATGAAAAAGATTTTAGTTTTACTATTATTTTTACAGACATTTTTTATATCTGTTTCGGTTACAAAGAAATCAATATCGGCGGAAGACTGGCTTTCAAGCTGGAATAATGAAATGAAAATCAAAATAGTTAATTACATAGATATGGTAACTGATCCGAAAAATCCGGGTTTTATACCAGAAAGTGAAAGATTTGCCGTATTTGACAATGATGGTACGCTTTGGGCAGAACAGCCCACTGTAGAAGAGCTGTTTATAATATATTATGCAAAAAAAATGACAGAAAAAAATCCTTCATTAAAAAACAAACATCCTTTTAGCAGGATAAATGATTTTTACAGTAACGGGAAGTTTGTAATAAAAGATAGAAGAATATTTGACGAGCTTGTGGGAATAGTACATGAGGGAATGACAAATAAAGAATTTCAGAAAACAGCGGAAGATTTTTTCAGAGAAACAAAATATCCCGGTCTGAATGTTCCTTTAGAAAAAATCGTTTACCAGCCTCAGCTGGAATTAATGGACTACCTGAGAAAAAACGGATTCAAGGTATACATTTGTTCAGGAGGAGAGACAGATTTTATGAGGGTAATTTCTGAAAAATACTATGGGATATCCAAAGAACAGGTAATAGGAAGTGAGCTGGTTTTTGAGTATAATGAAAATACAAATATTATGGTAAGAAGATCAAAGCTGTATACTGATAATAACGGAAGGGCAAAGGCAGAAAATATTTATCACAGATTAGGAAGACCGGCGGTTTTTGCTGTAGGGAATGTACGTTCAGGCGGCGATATTTATATGCTGAGATATAGTCAGGCATCGGAATATCCGTCGTTTCAGCTTCTTATAGATCATGATGATGAAAAAAGAGAATTTTTATATACCGAAGCTGATAATATATCCCTTAAGTGGGCAGAAAAATATAACTGGAATGTAGTGAGCATGAAGAAAGACTGGAAACAGATATTTCCCAAATAGATATTTAAAAATTTACATATTTTATTATAGTCTTGTTTGAAAGAGGTGTTATTATGAATAAGAAACTGTTAGAATTTAAGCATGAAGAAATAACATTAACAGAGGCGGCAAACAGGTACGGCGATCAGGTAAAGGGGATATGGACATTTGATACATGGGCTAAGGGACTTGAAGATGAAATTAAGGGAATTACTTTTTATGTTTATAAAGATCATATAATTATTGATTATATAGACTTAAATCCTGAGGGAAGCAGGGTAGAGGGATATGTTTTCGAAAAAGGTATTACTGTGGAGGGCAGTATCTATAACGAGGCAGATGACTTCGGAATAGCTTTTATCTCTCTGGGAGATGTATATGCCAAGAATATATATCTGGGAGGCGGTGACTTCTATGTAGACGGAAATGTCGAAGTGGAGGAAATTGCCGGCGGCAGATATGACCACAGCAATATGCGTGTGGAAAGAAGTCTGAAATGTAAGGTCTTGCTTATAGATGACTATAATATTTCAATAGGCGGGAAATTCGAGGGTATGTACCCCATTCAGCAGTATGGATATCTGGAAGTCATGGGAAGAGAATATCCGATGGATAATCTTGATCTGAAAGATCTGCTGAAGGAAGAGGTAGTTATCATTGAAGACGGAGAGTCTGTTCTTCTTGATCACAGAGTTATCAGCCTTCTTGAAGAAGGAAAGAGCATTTTAAAAGAAAAATAGTATAAAAAGATTTTATATACGGGGATGAATATCCCCTTTTTTTATGAGAAAATAAAAGCTGTATCAAATTTTTTGATACAGCCGGTTTTTGGGAAATTTATAAATCTAAAGAATTTTCTACAATTTTTAGTATGACATCTACGGCTTTTTCCATTGACTGAACAGGTATATATTCAAATCTGCTGTGAAAATTATGTCCACCTGTAAAAATATTAGGACAAGGAAGCCCCATATATGAAAGTTTTCCGCCGTCTGTTCCGCCCCGGATAGCTTGTATCAGAGGTTTTACACCTGCATCCTTCATTGATTTTTCTGCAAGATCAACAATATACATTACAGGCTCAATTTTTTCTTTCATGTTATAATATGAATCTGTAACTTTAACATTGATCCAGTTCCCGTTGTATAATTTATTTATATATCCTGCAATTCTTGCGGCTTCGCTTTTTTTATGTTCAAATTTTATTTTGTCATGATCTCTTATAATATATTTTAATGTGCTGTTTTCAGTAGTTCCGTTCATTTCTATCAGATGATAGAAGCCTTCGTATTTTTCAGTATATTCAGGTCTTTCAAATGAAGGAAGACTGTTATGAAAATGTATCCCAAGCTCCAGTGCATTGATCAGCTTGTCTTTAGCACTTCCCGGGTGGACATTTCTTCCCGTGATCTGTACTTCCAGTGTAGCAGCATTAAAATTTTCATATTCCAGTTCTCCGATCTCCCCGCCGTCAAGCGTATAGGCAAAATCTGCCGCAAAATCTTCTACATCAAATAAATCGGCACCTCTGCCTATTTCTTCATCGGGAGTAAAGCCTACACATATTGTTCCGTGTTCTATTTCAGGATGTTTTTTCAGATAAGCCACAGCTGTAATTATTTCAGCAATTCCCGCTTTATCATCAGCTCCCAGAAGAGTAGTACCGTCGGTTACAATAATGTCATTTCCCACATAGTTAAGAAGTTCCGGAAAATCTGAAGTTTTCATAGTATATTCTGAATTCAGCGGAATATCCTTCCCGTTATAATTTTAGATAATAACAGGCTTTACATTCTCACCAGTAATATCTGTAGCAGTATCCATGTGTGCAATAAAACCTATAGAGGGGACTTTTTTTTCTGTATTGGAATAAAGCTTTCCGGTAACATAACCGTTTTTGTCCATTTTTACGTCATCAAGACCGATTTCCTCAAGCTCTTTTACCAGAAGCTTTGCCAGAACAAGCTGTCTTTCAGTGCTTGGACAAGTTTCGCTATTTTCATCCGATGTTGTGTAGATCTTTGCATAGTTTATAAATCGTTCATGTACTTTCATTTTGGTTTCTCCTTTTTGATGTTATTTTCACGGACTAAACAGAAGACTCACATAGGGTCACAGACTGTTTAGTCTTTGGTTTATTTATATCTGAAAAATTATAGAAACTATTTTCCAGCTTTGTATGTTTCATAAAATTCTTTGTTGGCAATTCTGTAAACTTCGCTGTAATCAAGAGGAGAAACAAGAAGATCCCCTTTTTTTACTGTCATTTCCTCTCCCCATGAAGTCTCTATGGAAAAATCAATACCATCCACTCCGAGTCTCTTTGTAAGGGCACTGTCTACTTTAACTGCTTTGACTTTACCCAGAGGCTGATAAATATTCCATTTTGAATCCAGCTTTTTCAAATATTTGTATCTTTTTTCAAATTTTTCTTTTGTAAGTATGTACATTTCTTTTGCATCAGTGGTATTCTTAACTACGAAATCACCTTCGCCGGCAGTATTCTGTGTTTCATAACCGTCTGCGGTATAAGTCTTTATGATTTCTCCCGGAACAGCCTTTCTGGCATAAATCACCTTAAATTTTTCATAAGTCTTTGCTTTTTGAAGAACAGGCTTCATATCCTCAAGCAGAAGTTTCTGCGGAATAATAACAGAAGCTGAGATTGAGATAAGTGATAAAAGCGAAAACAACATAATAATTATTTTTTTCATGATACCTCCTAAAATATTTCAATTAATAAAATTAAAGTTTCAGATATAAATACCTCTAAAAAAGGATTAGTCAATGGGAAGCCAGTCAATTACTTCTTTTATGGCATTATCCCAAAATCCCCATTCGTGTTCGCCGGGCCCTTCTTTGTATGTAAGCGGAAGCTTTAGTTTTTGTACAAGATCTCTGAATCTGACATTGTCATCATATAAAAAATCTTCAGTACCGCATGTCTGGTAAAGCTTTGGAAGAATAACACCATTCTCGGCATGCTTCTTTATAAGATAAAAAAGGTCATTGTCAGTATTTTCCAGTGTTTCCATATCACCATAGATACTTTTAGTATTAAAGCCATTTTTAGGGCCTTCTATAAAGAGATGGTTTATATCAAGGGCACCGGACAAACTCGCTGCAGCCGCAAAGGATTCAGGCTTTAGAAGAGCAATTTTGAAGCTGCCGTATCCGCCCATAGAGTGCCCGGCAATAAAATTATCCTCTCTTTTATCAGAAAGAGGGAAAATATTTCTGATAAATTGAGGAATTTCCTCACTAATGAATGTAAAATATTTATGTCCGTATTCCATATCGGTATAAAAACTGTGGTCTGCCGAAGGCATAACTACAGCAAGATTCTTTTTTAATGCATAACGCTCTATACTGGTATATCTCATATATGCAGAATAATCATTTCCTAAGCCGTGAAGGAGATAGAGAGTTTTCAGATTTTTATTAAACTGCCCGGTAAAAATTTTGTCACTTTCAGGGATAATAACGTTAACATTCGTACGCATACCAAGGCATTTTGAGTTAAAATTTAGCTGGATAAAAGACATTGTAAAACCTCCCGATAGTTTTATAGCTTTATTATAATACAGTATATTCAAAAAGACAAATATATTAATGTGAAAATATATTTATATTTAATTTCTAAAATTTTAAAAATATAGATGAAAATGAAAAGTCAAGAAGAAATACTTGACAAAATTTTGGTGATATGGTATTATGACAAGGATTCACATGTGATAAAAAATAAAGAAAGGAGAGACTAGCCATGAAAAAGCCTAGTGTAAAAACAATAAAAAGTGTAATAACAAACAGAGTAAAGACAGACAGCTTCATGTTAGTCATGCTCTCATACATATAGACAGGGCTGTATTTCCCTGTTTGAAAACAGGAAAAGCAGAAACCGGCAAATAAATAGTAAGGTGCTTACCTTACTTTTTTTGTGCAAAAAAATAAAATAACAGGAGAAAAAAATGATAGAAATAAGAGGAAAGTATAATGAGGCAGCTGCCTATACTGATATAATAGAGGAGCAATGTTTATCACAGATTTACAGAATGTGCAAACAAAAAATATTTAAAGATACAATAATAAAAATAATGCCCGACACACATGCAGGAAAGGGGAGCGTAGTCGGCTTTACATGTGCAGGTCTTGATTATGTGATACCTAATATAATAGGCTCGGATATCGGGTGCGGAATGGAAGTTACCGAGCTGGGAGAATGTGAAATAGATTTTGAAAAGCTGGACAGTTTTATAATAAATAATATTCCTTTTTCTGTAAATATTAATAAAACTGTGGATAAAGCAGTGCCAAAGGAATGGAAAAAGACATTGAAGCCGCTGACCGACAAAATAAATTATGATATAAGAAAGGCATTGAGAGCTGCAGGAAGTCTTGGCGGCGGCAATCATTTCATAGAGATAAATACAGATAAAAATAATAAGAAATATCTGGTTATTCATTCAGGGAGCAGAAAACTAGGAAATGAAACTGCGCTTTACTATCAAAGAAAAGCTGAAAAATACTGCCGGGAGATGAGAGAAAAAAATAATAAGGACAGTATATATCATATTCCAAAAGAGCTCTCGTTTTTGGAAGGTGATGCTGCTGCTGAATATCTGGAAGCAATGAAAATGGTGCAAAAATATGCAGAATTAAACAGAAAAATAATGTCCGGGAGGATTGCAGAGTTTCTTGGGATAGATTACAAAAATTCTGAAAAGTTTACTTCTGTACATAATTATTATAATTTTGAAGACAGGATAATAAGAAAAGGAGCAATTTCTGCAAAAGAAGGGGAGAAGGTAATTATTCCCCTAAATATGAGGGACGGTTCGATTCTTGCTGTGGGAAAAGGTAGTAAGGAATGGAATTATTCAGCACCGCACGGAGCGGGAAGACTTATGAGCCGCGGAGAGGCAAAGGGAAAAATCAGCCTTGAAGAATTTGAGAGAAGTATGAAAGGTATATTCACCACATCGGTAAAGAATTCTACAATTGATGAGGCACCTATGGCATATAAAACTCCGGAATCTATAATGATTTATCTGGAAGAAACTGTGGAAGTACTGGAAATAATAAAACCGCTTTATAATTTTAAAGCTTAAGTACTTTGATAAATGGAATATTTCAAGAAAATAAAAAATACACCTCTGATCGGTAAAAAACTGATTATGAGGTGTATTTATTTTATTGATATAGTTTAAAAGACAGCTTTAAATGTAACTCCTGCTTTGTAATCTTCTCTATCGTCATTTCCCATGCTGTATTCTCCAGTAAGAAAAATTCCGTATCTGTCTTTTATTTCTACCCCTATTTCTGCTCTTGTTCTAAAAGTTCCTTTTTCTTCTTCAGGCTTAGAAAGCTTGTGGTATCCGTCTTCTATAGTAATTAATCTTGCTTTTTCTCTTTCGTTAAGATCTGCCAGTTCGTATTCATAAGCAAAATCAAGATTTCCTTTTAGATTCCACACTGATTTATTTCCTAAAGGAAGACTGCCCTGAAGCTCCATTCCCACACGTGGTTTGGCACTCCAAGCGTCATTGCCTTCTACCTCAAGTCTTTCAAGACCATTTTCACTGAATGTAGGTCTTGTTACATACATTGCCCTGAAAGCACCATAAGGCATAATACTTACATTTTTTGAAAGATCAAATTCTTTCCCGAAAATATTGTCAGATGTAATGCTGTAAGCTTCATATGAGGCATCCATACTTGATTTTCCGCTGTTCTGCCAGTTTATATTTCTGTCTACATTATGGAAACTTACTCTTCCTGTAAGATCATTTTTCAGCTTCCATCCGTTTGTTTCATATTTATTATGAACACCGAGCTGGATTGTATCAGCTTTATCTTCACTGTCATTTCCGTCATTAAGGTCAAATCCCGTATGCAGATATCCGAGTGAATATCCGAATGTATGTCTGTATGTACGTTCTACCTCTCTCAGAGCAAGAACACCTGCTGTAGTATAGTCGTATCCTGTAATTCCGTCTGTTTCTTCTTTATTCTTACCTTTTCCGCCTATAATATTAATTTTTACATTTTCTTTTGTATTATTTTCGGAATTTTGCATAAAAGCCAGTGAATTTTCAAATGATCTGGCTATATCATATTCTCTCTGGTTCATATTGGCGTAGATATTACCAGCAAGACTCGCCATTGCATCTCTGAAAGAATACTCGTCAGTAATATAGTTTATTTTATCATAGATTTTTCTTCCTTCACCTGTTGTTACAGAGTATTTATCATTTAATACACCGGCGAATTCTTCATACCAAAGACCTTCTGCAAACTCGTTATAGTCCTTTCTTGTCATTACAAGGTCACTTCCTGATGCAGTGGCATCCCATGTGAGCGACTGTGAAATATATTCTCCTTTTCCTGTAGTACCTTTAAAAATATTTTCAAATACATATCTGTCAGCTGCTGTACCTGTTGCGAAGTCAGGAGCTACTTCAATTCTGTCAGGTATAACCCCGCCGAATCCTACCTGGCTTGAAGAGCTTGTAGTAGGAGTATTCGTAGAAGGATCTATTGTTACAATAACACGTATTCCGTCATAATTGAAATTTCCGCCTACATTTATGTTTATTACCCCGGAGTTTACAAGAGACGGCATATCAGGAAGCTCATAATACTTTGATGTAGATCCCTTTGAGGCACCTGTGCTGTCAAGAATATTTGATAATTCCACAGTAGGAGTATAAGCAATTCCCACACCTGTTCCGGTAATATTGATAATACCGTTGTTAACCAGTTTTGTGGAATCACCTGCAAGATATATACCTGTTACATCATTCCCTGTTACATTTATTACCGCACTAGAATCATTGTAAATATAAGCACCGTTTTGCCCGGCAATACCGATTACATTATTTCCTGTAAGATTAATTGTTCCATAGTTTCTTACAGTGGAATTATCTGCGAATATTCCTTTTGCATTATTGCCAGTACCTGTAATAGTTCCGTAGTTTTCTGTAACACCGGCACCTTTTGAATAAATACCTATTCCGTCACTGCCTATCTGTATTGTATTTCCCGCATTATTTGTAATATTGGAATTTTCTCCGTATATTCCCACAGAATATCCGGTTTTATATTTAATTCCGTTTGGAGCCGTATATTCAGTAAGAACGGAGTCTCCGAGTATAATATCGGCATTATTTGTGATAGTGCTGTTTTTAGCATAGATACCTATATTTGATGTACCTGTATTTCCGGTAATATTGGCATTGTTAACAACAGAACCTCCGTTTTTCAGATAGTATCCTATATTATTCGATCCTGTCATTGTAACAGCAGCATTGTTCGTCACATCAAGCACTGAATCTGCAAAGGTAAATATACTGTCATTACCTGTTACTGCTGCCTGACTGTTAATAAATACAGGAGCAGTAGAGCCTGAAAATACAAATCCGTAAGAAGAGTCTCCTATGGTAACGGCAGAGTTATTTGTAAGTGTTCCAGTCTGATTTAATGCATAAACACCTATGGCATTATTTCCTCCCACAGCAATAGATGAACCGGAATTCAGATTTAGTGTTCCCCCGTTTGTATAAATACCTGTTCCTCCGTTTCCGGCAGTTACAGAACCTGAATTAGTGACAGTTCCGTTGATATTATAGATACCTATTGAATTATCACCAGCATTTATATTTCCTGTATTGGAAATTGATCCGGCAATACCGTCCTGATAAATGCCTACACCCGGCTGGTCAGGATCAGAAGAATTTCCAATTAGAATATTACCTGTATTAGAAATATTATGATTTCCCGAAGCATATATTCCTATTGACTGTTCGCCTGCAAGATCTATTTTATTATCATTCGTTATTTGGACTGCACCTGCTGCGGTATTTTCCGAATATATACCGACAGCTTTATTTCCTGTTCCGTTTATTTCGGCAGTTCCCAGATTTTCGGCACGGATACCGTCACTTAAGAATATACCTGTTGATTCTTCTCCAACATTGATAATTCCGTTATTATTTACGACATATGCTCCTGCTCCGGCAGCATATATACCTACTGATTGTTTTCCAACGCTGACAGTTCCTTCGTTTCTTCCGCTTGCTCCTCCTGTAAGATACATTCCCGCAGATGAATCTGCAAGACTTATAATTCCTAAATTTGTTCCCTCTTCTGCAGCGGTGTAGCCTTCGCCTGAAAAGTAAAATGGTTTAGAAGCATATTGTCCGCTTAGTACCATACCTGAAACATTATTTCCGGCAGAAGTTACATTAGAGCCTGTACCAAATAAAACTATTGAGTTTAGCCCGTTTACAAGCGATCCGTTGGAACCTAAGGCAGCAGATGTACTGTTATAATAGTCCCCGCCTATCATATTGCCGAAGACATAAGTAGAACCCGGTGTCGCACTTATAGTAAACGGATTTGTAGTAGCAAGGCTTGAACCTGCATCTGTAACCACAAGAGTAATATTCTGGCCGTTTACTGAAATACTGCCTCCGGTATTATTAAAGGTACTTCCGTTAGTCAGATAATATCCTACAGCGTTATCCCCGTTCAGGTTAAGATTTCCGCCGCTGATAGTTCCTGTGGAATTAGAAGCGTAAACACCAATTCCGTTTTTACCGACTGTTATTGTTCCGTCATTTATATTCAATGTCGAATCAGTTACATAAACGCCGATCCCGCTTTCTCCGCTGGAAACATCAATGTTCGAGCCTGAATTCAGATTAATTACTGAATCTGGCCGCGAGAGAGTATTTTTTACGTATATTCCATATCCGCCATGTGTTGTATCTGTAGAAATAATATTGGCATTATTATCTATTCTGATCTGACCGTTTCCATATGTTTCGGCCGTTCCCTGAAGATAATTTGTACCGTAAATTCCGATACTTTTATTTCCTATATTCAAAGTTCCGTTGTTTGTAACCAGTGATCCGTTAGCTCCGTATAAAGCAACTGATTCTGTACCGGATACTTTTACCGTACCTGTATTATTAATTTTACCGAAATCAGTCAGGATACCTGTAGAGCTGTTTCCTGCCAGATCAATTGTTCCGCTGTTGTTAATAGTAATTTTATCTCTGTCTGCGGCTGCTGAGCCTGTTCCGTAGTTTACCTGTCCCACGGCAAGCTGATTTACGCCTGATCCGCTTATTACATTACCAGAGTTTACATCAATACTGGAATTTATAAAATCGGATCTGTTATAAAACAGTGAATTGTTATCAAGACTTATATTTTCATCTATAATAAGCTTTCCTTTTAGCAGTGAAAACGGTATATAGTTAGGATTGCTCGAAGATGATATTTTCACATTCGCAGTAATATTAGCACCCGGAGCAAATGATGTTGTTACTGAACTAAGTGTTATCGGTGATGACGGAGAATCTAATATTGCCAGTTTTGAAGTATCGCTTGTCAGATTTAGTTCAAGAACCCCTGAACCTGCTACAAAACTTCCAAGGTAAGTAGCAAGGTCCCCAACAGATGAGAATGCTATTCCGCCTGCATTAATGTCAACTACTGTATTTCCTGATACATTTAATTTACCTGATCCGCTTCCAAGGGCAAAGATTCCGCCGTTATTTATTACAGATTTGAAAGAACCAGACAGATTAACTGCAGAATTATCCATATATATACCCACAGCACCGTTTTCTGCTGTTATTGTTCCGCCGGACAGATTTGTTACTGTAGTACTTCCGGTAGTATAAAGACCGGCACCGTCCTGTGAAGATACAGAAATATTTCCTGCACTCATACTGAATTCACCGGAGTTATAAACACCTACCTGGCTTTTGTCAGTACCAAGCGCTGTAAGTGCTATTGTTCCTGTATTAGTTCCTTTTCCGTTTGAACCTATATACATTCCTATTGCTTTATCTGATGATGCAAGCGAAGTAATAGTTCCTGCATTTGTAATATTACCAAAATTTGCAGAAGAAGCTCCTTCGGAATACATTCCTGTTACACTGGCTCCCAGAGAAAGCAGTCCGTTGTTTGTAATAGAAGAAGTATTACCGGCAGTTGCTTTGGAATACATTCCTATTCCTGATGTAACATTATCAATTGTTACATTACCGTTATATGAAATATTGGAATTTTCAGCAAAGATACCAACACTGTTTCCGTCAGTTATTTCGATACTTCCTGTATTATTTGCACCTGTTCCCGTACTTCCTGCCGATGCGTAAATACCTACTCCTGAAGTGGAAGAGTCTACTTTTATGGAACCTTTATTTGAAATATCAGATTTCTCGGAATAAACACCAATTACAGTCCCTGTACCTTTCAGATCTATGTTTGATGCAGAAGTAAGTACTATAGAAGCATCGCTTGCATTAAGAATATTTTTTGAATATATTCCAAATGCATCTCCTGTAACTCCTCCGGAAATTGTTTTTATATCTTTTTCATTAGTTATATTTATTTTATCGTTTCCATAACCCAGTACTGATGAAGTCTTGGTACCGTCAAAATAATTCTGTCCGTATATTCCCACAGAACCTGAACCGAATTCGATTAATCCTGAATTTACTGCTTCAGATCCGTTGGCAGTATATATACCTATGGAATTCGTTCCGAGCTTGATCTGTCCTGTAGAAGTATTTTTGATTGCAGTATAATCCCCGGCTATACCTGTAGACTGATTTCCTGTTAAGGCTATAGTACCGTTATTAGTCAGTTTTCTGTCATTGACATTTACAGAACCGGATTTATTTTTCTGAACAATGGCAACCTGACCTGCAGCAGTACCATTTACTGTAGTACTGTTAGTTACAGTGATATCAGAATTCAAAAACTGAATTTTGCCGTAAGAGCCGGTATCAAGGTTAGATTCCGCATCATTGTCCAGAGACAGATTGAATCCATTCATAACATAGCCTTTGTATCCGCTTCCCACAAAGTTAAAGAAACCTGTAGTAAGATCAGGAAGCCCCGTAAATGCAGTTATACTTGCAGATGAGCCTGCTGTATCCACATAAAGGATACTTGATCCGGCAGCCATATTTACAGTAAGATTTGATGCCCCTGTAAATGCTGCTTTTAATGAACCGGCTACTGTAGATATATCAGCCACACTGTCGACTTTTGTATAAAGAACCATTCCTCCTGCATCTACCTGTGCTGTAGCAGGAGCAGTAATATTATATTTCCCTGTAATTGTATTAGAAGAATTCAGAAAATTATAAAACAGAAGTCCGCCAGCCTCAGCTTTCAGGATATTACTTCCGGAAAGATTAATAGTGGAGTTATCACCTGAGAATAAAGCAATTCCTCCGTCCTTAGCTGTTATAGTTCCGCCGCTTACAGTAGTTCCGGCAGTATTATCCGAATAAATACCTATTGCATTTTCTGCGGAAGAAACTATAGAACCGCTTCCCATAGTAAATGTTCCTGCATTATAAACACCCACAGACTTTTGACCTGTAATATTTATAGTTCCTACATTGTTCCCAGAAGCTGCTGTTCCTCCGGAAGTACCGAATACTGCCATACCCTGTGACTCTTGTCCGTTTATATTGATGGTTCCCGTATTTGTTCCGTATCCTCCGTTTATAGCAAGAATCCCAGTAGTATTTTTCAGATTATTTCCAATTGTCAGTACAGCATTATTGGAAACAAAAGTCCGCTGACTTCCGAGTGAAGTTTTGTCATTGGCCAGCAACACTACATTATTAACAGCTGTATTTACGGCATTACTGTTATTTACTGTAATATCTCTGTCCAAAGCTATTCCGAATTTATCAGTTCTTATTAATGTACTGTTTGATGCCGTATCCCCGAATTCCAGACTTTCTATCTTAGCATTTGTAAGGCTCATGGTACCTGTATGAGTATTGTTATAGTTGGAACTTCTCAGGAAGCCGACATTTTGTGTTCCGTTTACCTTTATATTAAGATTTGTGATATTAGCAATTACATCAGCAGCAGTACCGATACGTTTTTCCAGTGAAATTCCCACATTTTTGGTTCCGTTTATTTCGATCCCGCCGTTAGCGCTTTTGCTTCCGTCAATATATGTTTTATCATAATAATCATCGTTGAAGATATTCTTAACTCTCAAAGCATAGTTATCATGATTGTTTACTTCAATGTATCCTGATTTTAAAAGGGCATTTAATCCGTTGTAATATTGTCCGAAATCTACACCTATACTATTGTCACTGTTAATAATTATTTTACCTTCATTGATTGTTTCAGCAGGAGTAACAAACTGCGCACCTTCCGAATCTATATTTATTCCGACTATATATGATCCGCTTGCCAAAGTTATCGTCCCCGTATTTTTTAGTATAGAGGTAGCATGTGTATTACTGCCGGGCTGGTAGGTAAGAAGCTGATGTTCAATTCCTGTCAGAGGCTGTGTTCCCTGATTATTTAATGTAAGATTTCCTCTAAAATCAAATACTCTTGAAACAGGGCTTTTTCCTACATCATAGGGGTTTAAACTTATGAAACGAACTTGTCCGGTAGGAGAGTTATTATTTACAATCCAGTCACCATCTATTATTACATCAATATCTGCGGCTGAGTTTATTATAGCAGCAGGTGACGATGTTGATGCGGTTGTTCCCGAATAATAACTTGTAGTCCCTGATGTTGTGTAAGAAAAATCACCAGAAATATTAGAAGATGTTCCTGTGGTTATCGTAACAGGGGTAGTTGCTGTTACATCGTTATAGTTATTTATCATTGTAGCACTTGTAAGCGTAAGCGAAGGTGCACGTCCCTGTCCGAATCCAGTCGCCACAAAGTTTAGTGTCGGCGGATCAAATGTTGCCGGCGGTGTTATTACCGGATTAATCGGATCAAAGCTTCCTACGACCACGGTAGTCGGCGACGGCGGTGTTATTGTAACCGATGCCGGCGGTGTAGGAGCGGATATTGAAGGAACCGTAAATGATTTTATCGGCGGTATTACAGGAATAATAGTATCTACCTGAGGGCTTTCAGGTGTTACCGGAGTTACCGAAGGCATTGCCGGTTTACTGATATTCAATGCTATAGGCTGCCTGTCAGGCTCTTTCACAAAAAGACCTATACCAAGATCTATTTCCTTGGGCTGCTGCAGCGAGAGCAGCGGTTTACCGTATAGTCCGTTTATCTGACCGCCTGTTGCGACAAAGTTGCCGTTACTGTCATAATATCCTTCTACATGTGAATGGTATTTTGCACTTTTGGATGTATTATCAACACCTTCATTATATTCGTTGTAAAAACCGCTGAAAAATACCTGCCATTCAAGATATTCCGGTTTCATAACATAATCACTCTGCAGATATAAATCTTTGAGCTCTTTGTTTTTTTGGTTGAGTATTCGTTCGATTAACTTGTAAGATTCATTGTTGGATTTATTTGAATTTAAGTTCTTAATCATTTTGTCGTATAATCGGTCATATTTGGCTGATGCACTGGACATTGGAGCAATAACTGCATTCAAAGCTAAAAACAGCAATAACTTATTTTGAGTTTTCATATTTACCTCCTTAATTTGTTAATATTGTGTATAAATTTTTTTATTGATTTACAATAAAATTTATAGAAAATTAGTATGATTATACTATAAAAATTAAAAAATGTCAACAAATTTTAAATTAACAAATGGTATTTAACGATGTTTTTGAAAGGCGGAATAAGAATGTTTTATAAATAATTTTAATTAAAAATTTCATATTATTATCAGTAAATATAGCGTTTAGTTTAGAAAGATAGGTTTTAGGGGTATTGGAAAATTAATTTTTTCGTTTAAAAAACTTTCGATTAATAACTGGATGAAGTTAAAAATATGGATTTGTAAAAAAATTTAGATAAGATAAAATGGAATTTTTTATGAGAGCCTGTTAAACAAGCGCTTTTCAGGCTCTCTTTATTTTGCCTTAAAATTATAAATTGGTTTTATGGTGTCAAGGACTTCAAGAGAAGGTGCAATAACAGGCAATATAGCATTTACAGGCTTATAAGCAGCAGGAAGCTCATCAATGCAATACTGTGCAGTAGTAGTGTATACACCTGACATTATTTCGTTTACATTGCTGTCCTTCAGCTGTTCGTTTGCCTTTGTTCTCGATAAAACACGGCCTGCACCGTGGGGAGCAGAGCAGTTCCAGTCCTCATTGCCTTTTCCTTTTCCGAGAATTATTCCGTCTCTCATGTTAAACGGTATGATTATAAGCTCATCTTTTTTGGCAGATATTGCTCCCTTTCTTAAAACAGGATTTTTACCGGAAAAATCTATATAGTTATGTGTACTGTTTATAATATCTTGTTTTTCAAGGATATAATCTCTTTCAAGAAGCTCGTAAATTTCACCAAGCATAGCAATTCTGTTATAGTATGCGAAATTCTGGGCTATGTCAAGATCTCTGAAATAACCGTCATTTCCGTCAATTAATTCTATATTTTGGGGGAAATAAGACTTTCTTTCATTTTTGATGAAGTCTTCTATTTCGGCATGTCTGTTTTCAGCTTTTAATTTTTCTACTTTTTCACGTAATTCCAGATTAAATTCTTCCAATTCCTTGTTTTTTTCTCTGGATTCTTTAATATAATGTTCGGCAACTTTCAATCCGAAATTTCTGCTTCCGCTGTGTACTGTAAGATAATAATAATGCTCGCCGTTTTTTGGCTTATACCCCATTTCTATAAAGTGGTTGCCTCCGCCCAATGAACAAAGGCTGTTTTTTACATCTTCGTAGTTAATAACAGTAATAGTATCACATAATTTTTTTAATTTTTTATCAAAATCCTGAGATACATATTTTTCATATCTTAATGAGTTTTTATTTCTGTTGATTCCTGACGGAATATTATTTTTTATAGTTTTATCAAGATAATTAAGATCAATGTTTTTATCAGACTTAAAAATCATCATAGTAACGCCGCAGCCTATATCTACTCCGACAAATGCAGGATTAACAAGAGAAGAAGTCATTTCCTGCGTAAATCCTATACATGATCCCTTTCCTAAATGACAGTCAGGCATAATTCTGATTTTCTGGTCTTTATAGTGCTCCTGTTCATGAATGCTTATGATTTGGTTTTTTGTTTGTTCATCAATTAAGTCTGCAAATATTTTTAAACTCATTGCTGCTCCTTTCAAATTTTAATTTTATAAATATTTTGTATAAAAAAAACTTCCTTTAAGGAAGTCATGAAAACATAATTATTACTATTCAGGAAATAGAAGCCGGGAGGCTGTTATCCTTTATTATATTTGTAATATATACGGATTTATTAAAAAAATTCCGCTTTATATTTTCTGCTTCACTAAAATATTTTTTTTCTGATATATAGGCTGGTATATCCAGCGTGTGTATTTCACTGCACATTAAAAAATCAGCATTATTAAAACTAATAAAAGCCGGCTTTTGATATAAATTACCAGTTGTAAAATATTGATTTCTAATATTTTTCACAATGAAAACCTCCATAAATATAAATCAGATGAAAAAATTATAACAAAATTTTTATAAGAAGTCTATAAATATTTTATGATCAGCAGATATTTATTATTTAAATAGAAGCTTAAGAAAACTTTGGTTAATTTATTCTGATAAATATAGTATAATGTAAAGATAAAACAGCAGATGTTACCAGAAAAGGAACATATTTAGAGAAAATATAAATAAAATCAATAAAAAATAATCAAAGGTGGGCAGCTATGAAAAAAGTTATTTTGTCGTTATTAGTATTATTATCAGTTATTTCAGTTTCAGAGAGAGCAGTTTATTATTATGGAGTAAATGATACTGTTATTCTGGGAAAGCTTGTCAGGGAAAAAATAAAAAATCCTGCGGGATATAACAGAAATGCAGTTATTTATCCTTATTTTATAGTTTTTGAAAATCCTGTAGATGTGAAAAAAACATCAGATACAGAGATAAGAAACAGATATGAAATATTTGATCCTGTATATAATGTTTCGCGGATTCAGCTGAACTTTGATTCCGCAAAAATAGAACCAGATCAATTAACAGGGAAAACAGTGAGGGTTACCGGTTTTCTTCTTCATTCCAATTCCAGATATCATTATACAGAAATAATATTGGATGTGGATAAAATAGAGGCAGTGGCAGAATAAAATTATAAGGCAGACCGTTTGAAACAGAATTACATTTTTTATAAATTTTAATGATAAATAATAAAACAGGAGAGTTTTCATAATGACCTCCTGTTTTATTTTATTATGAAATAATCAAAATTTTTATGCACAAAAAGTAGTTGTATTGAAGTATAATTTTATTTCTGAAAAAAAATTGACAAACTTGTTTAAATAAGTTATGATAAAGCAGGAACAACAAGTCTGGGATAGTATTCTTAGACTGAGGCAGATTATATTTTGTGTAAAGGAGAAAAAGATGACAGATTATAAAAAGATGAGTGTATATCAGATTTATCCAAAAAGCTTTCAGGACAGTAATGGTGACGGAATAGGAGATATTAACGGGATAATCAGCAGGCTTCCTTATATTGCAGAGCTGGGGGTAGAATATATATGGCTGACACCGATATATATAAGTCCGGGTAATGATAACGGATATGATATTGCAGATTACTATAATATAGACCCTGTTTACGGAACAACAGATGATTTCAAAAATCTTCTTCATGAAACACATAAAAGAGGGCTGAAAGTAATGATGGACATTGTGGTCAATCATACGTCGACAGAGCATATATGGTTCAAAGAATCATCAAAATCAGAAGATAATCCATACAGAAATTTTTATATCTGGAAAAAAAATGAAGGTAAACTTCCTAACAACTGGGTATCGAAGTTTGGAGGACCGGTCTGGACACTGGATGAAAGAACAGACAGCTATTATCTTCATTTATATGATGTTACACAAGCTGATCTAAACTGGGAATATGAACCTATGAGACAGGAAATATATAAAATGATGAGACACTGGCTGGATCTCGGGATTGACGGATTCCGTCTTGATGTAATAAATCTTTTGTCAAAAGATCAGAATTTTCCTTATGATACTCTTAATACTTTTACGGATGACGGAAGAAAATATTATACAGACGGTCCTAAAATACATGATTATCTGAAAGAAATGAATAAAGAAGTGTTTAGCAGATATAACAATGTAATAACAGTGGGAGAGATGTCTTCTACATCGCTGGAAGCATGTATAGAATATACAAAGCCGGAGAGTAAAGAGCTTTCAATGATTTTTAGCTTTCATCATCTGAAAACAGATTATAAAAATAAAGATAAATGGGAATTACAAAAACCTGATATCATGGAGCTTAAGGAATATTTTACAAAATGGCAGAACGGAATGGAGAAGGAAAGCGGGTGGAGTGCTTTATTCTGGTGTAATCATGATCAGCCCCGTATAGTGAGCCGTATGGGAAATGAAACTGAATACAGATATGAATCTGCCGCTATGCTTGCCACACTTCTGCATATGATGCAGGGAACACCTTATATTTATCAGGGGGAAGAGATCGGAATGCTGAATGCACATTTTGATAAAATTACTGATTATGAAGATGTGGAATCGCTTAATGCATATAAAAATATGATAAATGCAGGAAAAAGTGAAGAGGAAGCACTTAAAATTTTACGAGAACGTTCTCGGGATAATTCAAGAACACCGGTTCAGTGGGATAATACTGAAAATTCAGGGTTCAGCACAGGAAAACCATGGATAAAAATGGGGAAGATGGCAGACAGAATAAATGTTGAAGAAGATCTAAAAAATGAAAAATCTGTATTTTCTTATTACAAGAAGCTGATAAATATGAGAAAAGAATATGATATTATAAGAGACGGAAATTTCACAATACTGGATGCTGATTCGGAAGATACATTTATTTATACACGTGAGACCGAGAGGGAAGTTCTTTATGTAATATGTAATCTTACAGATAAAACACTGGAAATAGATAAAAAAATAACAGACAGCGCAGCAGGCGGAAAGTGCCTTATTACAAATACAGATATACCATGTGAAAAGGGTATGCTGAAACCATATGAAACAAGTGTCTGGCTTCTAAAAAAGTAACAGATGTCAGTTTGAAAATAATTATAACAGGAAAAATCCCTGAATAGCGGAATAATATGATACTGTATTAAAACAACAGTTTCATCCAGATATTCAGGGGATTTTTTATTACAAAATTTTTATAAAAAATAAAGTTATGATATAATGATGGAAAAAAGGGACAGGTGAGAAGAAAAATGGCAGTATTTGATGATTTTATGAAGCTTGATATACGTGTAGGAGAAATAATTGATGTTCAGGAATTTCCGGAAGCAAGGAAACCGGCTTATAAAGTATGGGTTGATTTTGGCGAGGAAATAGGAGTGAAAAAATCCAGTGCCCAGATAACTGATTTATATAAACCGGAAGATATAAAGGGGAAACAAGTATTGGGAGTGGTTAATTTTCCGCCCAGACAGATCGGAGCTTTTATGTCTGAGGTTTTAGTCCTGGGGGTGTATGGTGAAAAAGGCGTGGTACTTATTCAGCCCGATTCGGGAATTAATGTAAAAAACGGCGATAAGCTGGGGTAAGGATTTATTGCATATTTGATAAGATGAAGGTGAAAAATGAAGAATGATTTTGACGAAATTGTTTGTGAAATGGCATCAATACTTAAAGTAGTTTTTACTGAGCTTTTTAATAATAATGAAAAGTTTTACTATTGTACATTTTTAACCACCGGGGAAGGTCTGCCCCCTCTGATATCTGCCTGGTCGGAGGAAGCTTTAAAGAGAGAAGGCAGTTTATATAAAAATGCTGATGAATACAGAGAAATAAAATGGTCTTATGCTGACAGTCCTTATTATGCATTCAGATATGAAAGGTTTAGTCATATTTTTTCTTCACGTCCTCTAATGGCGACTATGAATGAAAAAGAATGGGAGAAGGAATTTCTGTTTAGGCTGAATGCAATGGAAACAGCAGTAAGACAGGTCGATAAAGAGGGAATCTTTTCTATAAATCAGAAAAGAGAAGATATTTGTGTGGAAGTAGGAACAATGCCCCCGGATAAATTAACAACAGAAATAACAAAACGTCTGAATAATCCGGATTCTTTGATCATGAAAGAATATATGGCAGAAGCAGCCGAATAAAAATAATATATCTAATAAAAAAGCTGTATCAAAAGTATAATATTACTTCTGATACAGCTGTATTTTTATCTGTTGAATACCAAGTAAATCATTATGCAGGAAGATTAATATTATAGCTTAATGTATAGCCGTCGCTGTCTATTAATATAACATCATTTTCCTTTACTTCATTTGCAAGAATCATTTTTGAAAGATTAGTTTCTATATCTTTCTGTACGAATCTTCTCAAAGGTCTTGCCCCGTAGCTCGGGTCATAAGCCTCTTTTACTATAAAATCAAGAGCTGCATCTGTGTATTCTATTCTCATATACTGTTCTTTTAATTTTTTATTGATATCGTCAAGAACAAGACGTACAATTCCTTTTACATTATCTCTGTCAAGTGCCTTGAAGACAATAGTATCATCCACTCTGTTCAAAAACTCAGGTCTGAATCTCATCTTAAGTTCATTCATTACCCCGTCTCTTGTTTCCTGTTTCATTTCAGGATCTTCAAGAATGAGATGGCTTCCCAAGTTTGATGTCATTATAATTATTGAGTTTTTAAAGTCTACTACTTTACCTTTTCCGTCTGTGAGTCTTCCGTCGTCAAGGAGCTGTAATAAAACATTGAATACATCAGGGTGTGCCTTTTCTATTTCATCAAAAAGTATAACAGAATATGGTTTTCTTCTGATAGCCTCAGTAAGCTGTCCGCCCTCTTCGTATCCGACATATCCCGGAGGTGCTCCGATTAGTCTGGTAACACTGAATTTATCCATATATTCACTCATATCGATTCTGACAATATTATTTTCATCATCAAATAAATTATATGCAAGAGTTTTTGCAAGATAAGTCTTACCAACACCTGTGGGACCAAGGAATATAAATGATCCGATCGGTCTGTTCGGGTCTTTCAGTCCTGCACGTGATCTGATAATAGTATCACTGATGGCTTTGATAGCTTCATCCTGACCGACTACTCTTGCTTTCAGGTGATCTTCAAGATGGAGTATTTTATCTTTTTCACCTTCCATTAGTTTTGATACAGGGATACCAGTCCATTTTCCGACTACTTCTGCTATTTCTTCACTGTCAAGCTCTTGTTTCAGCAGTCTTGCACTGTCTTTTTTTGTTTCCAGATCTGCCTCTTCCTGCTCTTTCTTTTTCTCAAGTGCAGCAAGCTTACCGTATTTTAATTCGGCAAGTTTATTCAGGTCATAAACCCTTTCGGCTTCCTGAATATCTAATTTTACTTTATCAATTTCCTCGTTTATTTTCTTTAATGTGTCGACTTCATGCTTTTCAGCTTCCCATTGACTCTGAAGAGTGCTTTTCTTTTCATTAAGGTCTGCAAGCTCTTTTTCCAGAGATTCAAGCCTGTCCTGTGAAGCCTTGTCTTTTTCTTTTTTCAGCGCTTCTCTCTCTATTTCAAGCTGTAATACCTTTCTTGTAACTTCATCAAGCTCTGTAGGCATAGAGTCTATTTCTGTCTTTATTTTTGCAGAAGCCTCATCAATAAGATCAATTGCCTTATCCGGTAAAAATCTGTCGCTTATATATCTGTCACTCATAACAGCAGCTGCTACAAGCGCATTATCAGTAATTCTGATACCATGGAAAGTCTCGAATTTTTCTTTCAGTCCACGCAGTATGGAAATAGTATCCTCTACAGAAGATTCAGGCACTAAAACAGGCTGGAATCTACGCTCAAGGGCAGGATCCTTTTCTATATATTTTCTGTATTCTTCTATTGTGGTAGCCCCTATAACCTTGGCATCACCACGGGCAAGCATAGGCTTTAGAAGATTTCCCGCATCCATAGCTCCGTCGCCTTTTCCTGCACCGACAATAGTATGTACCTCATCTATAAAAAGTATAATTCTTCCGTCACTGTCTTCTATTTCTTTAATAACTGCTTTTAATCTTTCCTCGAATTCACCTCTGTATTTGGCACCGGAAATAAGCGAACCCATATCAAGCGAGAATACAGTCTTGTCTTTCAGACTCTCAGGTACGTCTCCTTTAAGTATTCTCTGTGCTATTCCTTCTGCAATGGCTGTTTTACCGACACCGGGCTCACCTATAAGAATAGGATTGTTTTTTGTTCTTCTTGAAAGAATCTGTATAGCACGTCTTATTTCTGTATCTCTTCCTATAATAGGGTCAATTTTACCTTTTCTTGCCAGTTCCACAAGATCTTTACCGTATTTTTCCAGAGCATCGTATGAATTCTCAGGAGTAGTATTATCTACTCTTTTATTTCCTCTTACATCGGCAAGAACATTTTCAAACTGGTCTTTATTTATATTATTAGCCTTTAAGAAATTATTATTATCAAAAGCAGCTAAAAACAAGTGCTCTGTGCTGATATAAGAATCATGATATTTTTTCATATAATCTTCTGCCTGTACAAGAACTCTGTTTAACTCCACATTAGGTCTCGGATCTCCTGATGAACCCTCTACTTTTGAAAATGAGTCCAGCTTAGCTGATAATTTATTTATAAGATTAGATGTATTTATTCCCATTTTTTGTAAAAGCTTAGGGATTAATCCTTCCATCTGGCCGACTAATGCAAGCAGTAAATGCTCTACCTTCATATCCGGACTTTTATATCTGACAGCGTAGTTATGCGCCTCTGAGATGGCTTCCACGCTTTTTTCAGTAAATTTATTTTCCATATAATCACCTCATATTTATTTAGCACTCACCTGTTTAGAGTGCTAATAATTTTATATCATTTTCACAGTAAAATGTCAATAGTAAAATTAAAAAAAATAAAAATTTTTTTTATGCGGATAATTTGAAGCTTCAGCAGAGAATTTACCGAGGAAGAAATATTTTTTCTTTAAGAAAATAACAAAAAATATGAATATTATAAAAAAAGTATATTTTTGTTTTTTGTATATAATTAATATGGTAAAATAGTTTATGGAAGATTAAAAACACGGAATAAGAAGTCGGAGATTTTGAATAAAAAGCATTGAAGATATTAAGGGAAATGAGATTTTAAAAAATCCTTTCAAAAAATTATGAACGATTTTGTAGTTTTCTTTTTACATTTTATGATGTAAATTATTAGTGTATCAGAGGTGATAAAAATGTTGTCGAAAAAAAGTCTGGATATTTTGACACTGCTGGATGAAGCAGGGGAATTAAAAGAAATAGCAAATAAACTGAATTTATCAGAACGGGCAATCAGATATGAAATAGAGAATCTGAATTACTATCTGACAAAATTCGGATTTGATGAAATTCAGATAATCTCAAGAAAAGTGGAGAAACCGGAAAATTTAAATTACAATACTGTTCTGGAATATCTTAACAAGGAAAATTATACATATTCCAAAGAAGAAAGAACAGACTATATTCTGGCAAATTATCTGTTTAATTCACAAAATTTGAAACAGATAAATCTTGAAGAAAATCTGAATGTAAGCTCTACCACCGTGGCTAATGATATGGCAAGGGTAAAAGATGTTCTCTCCTTAAATAAGCTTGAGTTTAACAGCTATTCTAAGGATTTCGAGTATATAGAGGGAGCTGAAAAGAATATAAGACGTTATATTCTGAACTTTTTGCTCGAGTATTTATTTATTACGAAAAAGTATCCCGGTGAGATAATGGTAAAAGAGGTCATAGAAAATTATTTTTCTGATATAGACCTGAACTATATAAGGGAATTCATAAAGAAAATACAGGAAAAAATAGGAAAGATAATATCTGATGAAGCATATAAGATTCTTACTCTGTATCTTTTGATAATGATAAAGAGAGTAAGAGAGGGAAAAGTGCTGGGAGAGATAAAAAATCCCGTCTTTATAACATCAAGCGACGAATTTAAGATAATATCCGTAATAATCAGCAGCCTGGAAAAAAATGCCCTCGTAAAATTCAGCAATCAGGAAATAATGGCTTTTTCCGAATATGTTCTCGGAAGTCATTCGTATAACTTTGATTATTCATATTATGAAAACTGGATACAGCTGGAAATACTTGTAAATAAATTAATTGTAGATATTAACAGCAAGATAGATACTAATATTTTAGGAGACAACATATTATTTGAAGGTCTTTTGAATCATCTAAAGCCTGCTATATACAGAATAAAGCAGGGAATAAAACTGGAAAATGCTATTTATGAGGAGGTATTGGATAATTACCCGGAACTCTTTTTAATGATAAAAGATTCCATGACAAAACTGATACACTATCTGGAAGTAGAAATAAACGATGACGAAATCGCCTTTGTAACAATACACTTTAAGGAAGCCATAGACAGAAGGGCAGAAAAAGCCCTGAAAAATGTAATAATAGTATGCGGCTTCGGATACGGCAGTTCAAAGCTGCTGAAAGAAAATATAAAAAAATACTTTGAGGTAAATGTGGTAAACACCCTGCCTATGCATAAATTCGAAGAAATAACAGACTTTAACAATATCGATCTTATTATAACAACAGTACCTATAAAGGAGGAAAAGATTCCGGTAATACATGTAAATCCCATACTTACAAAAGAGGATCTGGAAAAGCTTGAATCTTACGGACTGGATAAAGAAAGAAAACTGATATATCTCGAAGAGCTGCTAGAAATAATAAAGGAGCATGCGGAGATAAAAGATGAAGCAGGACTTATAGAAAGTCTTACAGAGAAATATAAAAATAAAATAACATTTAATGTAGAAAATAAGAAGCATAATCTGGAAATAATTCTCGGGAAAGAGAATATATACACTAATCTGACATTTGATTCATGGGAGAACGCTCTTTATTTCGGGGGAGAAGTACTTGAGCAAAAAGGAGCGGTAAGCCCGGATTATGTGGAAAGTATTATAAATATACTAAAAACACATGGAAGCTATATGGTAATAAACGAGCATATTCTTCTGGCACACGGAAGAAATGAGGATAATGTTTTTGAAACATCAATGATACTTATGACTCTGAAGGACTATATAGAATTCCCCAATGATAAAAAGATAAAGATAATTATTCTTTTCTCCAGCAGGGATAATCAGGAGCATCTTAATGCACTGCTTAAGCTTACCGAGCTTCTGGACGAAAGGGATCTGTATAACCAGATAAAGGATCTGGAAACAAGCGGGGAAATATATGAGAAAATATTAAGCTTAACAGAGGAAAATTAAATAAGTGAATAAAAAATAACATAAATTTAGAAAAATAAGAAAAAATTGGGAGGAAATAAAAATGAGCGATAATTCAGCAAGAGTACAGGTGCAGAAATTCGGAAGATTTCTAAGCGCCATGGTAATGCCAAATATAGGTGCTTTTATAGCTTGGGGACTTATAACAGCGTTATTTATAGAAAAAGGATGGTTTCCAAATGAAAGTCTGGCTACTTTGGTAGGACCTATGATATCATATCTTCTGCCCCTTTTAATAGGGTATACAGGGGGTACAATAGTAGGCGGAAAAAGAGGAGGAGTAGTTGGTGCCATTACTACAATGGGTGTAGTAGTTGGAGCTGATATTCCGATGTTTCTTGGAGCAATGATAGCAGGACCTCTTGGAGGATTTGCAATAAAAGCTTTTGATAAATTTATTGAAGGAAAAATCAAACCGGGATTTGAAATGCTTATAAATAACTTCTCAGCAGGAATCATAGGAATGATACTTGCAATAGTAGCATTTAAGGCAATAGGACCAGCAGTACAGTTTTTGACAAAGGGTCTGATGTTTGCAGTAAACCAGTTAGTGGCAATGAAGCTTTTACCATTGGTTTCTATAGTAATAGAGCCGGCAAAAATCTTTTTCCTTAATAATGCGGTAAATCACGGAATCTTTACACCGCTGGGAACAGAACAGGTTACACAAATGGGAAAATCTATCTTCTTCTTAATAGAAGCTAATCCGGGACCTGGATTAGGAATCTTACTGGCTTACACTGTTTTTGGAAAAGGAAATGCAAAGCAGTCAGCGCCGGGAGCAATAATAATACACTTTTTAGGTGGAATACACGAAATTTACTTTCCGTACGTATTAATGAATCCGGCATTATTCTTAGCGGTAATAGCTGGAGGAATGACAGGAGTAGCTACAAATATGCTTTTAGGTACAGGACTTGTGGGGCCGGCTTCTCCGGGAAGTATAATAGCAATAGGGCTTGTTACAGCTAAAGGAAGTATGCTGGGTGTAATGCTGTCAGTACTTCTTGCCACAGTAGTGTCTTTCCTTGTAGCTTCAGTATTTGTAAAAAGAGCAGCATCAAATGTCGATGACGATGAATTTGAGGCAGCAGCAAGTAAAATGGCAGACTTAAAAGGCGGAAAAGCAGGAGCAGATATAGCTGATATAAACAGCGGTGAAATCAGAAAAATAATAGTAGCATGTGATGCCGGAATGGGTTCAAGTGCCATGGGGGCAAGCCTTCTGAAAAAGAGAGTGCAGAATGCTGGGCTTAATATAATAGTAGAAAATAAGGCAATTAATGAAATACCAAAGGATGCCGATATGATAATAACTCATCAGGATCTGACTGCAAGAGCGAAAGGCGTGGCGCCTGAGAAGATTCATTTATCTTTGACAAACTTTGTAGACGGAGATTTTTATGACGAGGTAGTGAAAAAATTAAAAAAGTAGACGGCTCATCGGACACAAATCTGGATAATCCAGATGTTCCTCAAACTGGTGAGCAGAAGAAAGAGGAAATTTTAAAGCAGTCAAATATTAAGCTGGGGCTGGCTTCGGTATCAAAGGAAGAAGCTATAAAACAGGCCGGTGAATTATTGAAAAATGCAGGATATGTGGAAGAAGGATATATTAACGGCATGCTTGAAAGAGAGAAGCTGGTATCGACATATCTTGACCATAATATTGCAATACCTCACGGAGAGGCAGAAGTAAAAGAAAAAGTAAAGAAAACAGGAATAGTGGTACTTCAGTATCCGCAAGGGATAGATTACGGTGACGGGAATACTGTAAAGTTTCTGATAGGAATAGCAGGAAAAGGAAACGAGCATATAGATGTCATTGCCAAGCTTGCAGGAATTCTTGATGATGAAGCCGAGGCCGAAAAACTTGTAAATTCGTCAGATGCTGATTATGTGTATAATTGCTTAAAATAAAGGAGGCAGAAATGAAAAGAGCATTACATTTTGGGGCAGGCAATATAGGCAGAGGTTTCATAGGAAAGATAATATCAGAAGCAGGATATGAAGTGATTTTTGCCGATGTTAACGGGCAGGTAATAGATCAGCTGAATATAGATAAGGAATATGAAGTAGAAGTAGTAGGGGAAAATTCTAAAACTGATATTGTAAAAAATGTCAGTGGTATAATGTCGAATGATCCTGAAAAGGTGAAGGAGGCAGGGCTTAGAGTAAGTCTTATTACTACAGCTGTAGGGCCTAATGTACTAAAGATAATATCAGGATCATTTGCAGATGTTATAAAAGCAAGAAAAGAAAAAGGTTTGGAAGAAGTTCTGAATATCATAGCATGTGAAAATATGGTAAAAGGAACCACATTTTTGAAAGAAAATATTTATGAAAAACTGAATGAATCAGAGAAGGAATATGCGGATAAATATATAGGATTTCCGGATTCAGCAGTGGACAGAATAGTGCCGCCGGTAAATGCCGAAGGGAAAAAGCCTACATATGTGGTAGTGGAAGAATTTTATGAGTGGATTGTGGACAGAAATCTTATAAAAGGCGATCTGGAACTGGAAGGAATGATAAAAACAGATAATCTTATGGCATATATAGAGAGAAAACTGTTTACCCTGAATACAGGACATGCAATAACAGCTTATATAGGAAAGTATAAAAAATATAAAACTATAGATGAGAGCATAAAAGATGCCGATATCAGAAATATAGTAAAGGGTGCAATGGGTGAAAGCGGTGAGGTATTAATAAAAAGATACAGTTTTGACAGGGAAGAACACTTTAAGTATATAGATAAAATCATAAAAAGATTTGAAAATATATATCTGAAGGATGATGTAGAGAGAGTAGGGAGACAGCCTTTAAGAAAGCTGGGCAAAAATGAAAGATTAATAAAGCCTCTTCTCGGAACTCTGGAATATAATACTTCCAATGAGAATCTTGTTACGGGAATCGCTTATGCTTTGAAATTCGACGGCAGTGACGAAGAAAGCGTGAAACTAAGCAGCATGATGAAAGAAAAAGGACTGGCTGAAACCTTGAAAGAGGTAACGGAAAATTCTATAGGTGAAGATATAACAGCAAGGGTAGAAAGTATTTATAATAAACTGTAAAAATAATATATAAAAAGCATCAGGAGTCATTCCTGATGCTTTTCTCACATTTTTGATAATAAAATGTATTAATAACTGATGTTTTGATCCTTATACAATACCGAATACATATTTTCCGGCGAAAAAAGCCAAAACTAATATTATTAAGATTACTATTTTTGTAAAAAATAAATTTTTAATAAAACGAAAAATTCCGTAAATTACAAAAACAGCTACCAGTATTACTATGAGGTTAGTATATTGTTCCATAAATTCTCCTGTTTAAAAAAATATTACCAATATTATACAGGATACAAGAAAATTCTTCAATATTTTTAAATATAATAAAAAAATAAGCAAAAATCTGTTTTTTAGAATAAGTCATTAAATATTTGATTTTAGTGCAGATAATAAATTTATTTTTCTTTTCATTTAGAATATAATAAGGTAAAATAATCTGGCGTATTTCAAAAACAATGAATTCAATGTTTATAATATCTAGCGTTAGTTTAGTATATACCAAAATCAGTGTAAAAATTTTTTACAATATACAAACAATATACAAATACAGTTTTATAAAACATAATATTTTCAATATAAAAATAGCAGTAATACTAAACTGCTATTTTTTTTAATTTACAAGTTCAAGAGCTTTTCTCAATTCATCTATTTTTTTATGTGTATAAACTTTTTCAGTTAAAGTAAAAGATTCGTGACCTATCATTTTTTTGATTGCTGTAGCATTTCCGCCCGCATCGTTTAATCTCGTAGCAAATGTATGACGGCAATCATGCGGAGTATGGTTCATTTTAAGACTTTTCATTACAGGAGCAAAGAAATGTCTTAAATAGTTAACATATTCTAATGATGTTTTATTTGTAGCCGATGCTATTAGATTATCTATATTTGAATGTTCATATCTGATATGTATGAGTTCTTTTATTCTAGGGTGTATCGGGATAACTCTGTTTCTACCTGCGGCTGTCTTACTTTCTTTGACTGTGATAGTCTGTTCAATTAAATCAACATCTTGTTTCATCAGGCTTAATAATTCGCCGATCCTCATGCCTGTATAGATCATGATAAGAATTGTATCAGCATACTTAAAATTTTGTAAATTATCCCACAATAAATCGATTTCAGCATCAGTAAAAACAGATTTTTCTTTTAGAACTTTTCGTTTTCCAACATTTATAAATTTGCTGTAATCTTTTTGTATAATATCCAATTTCATAGCGTATTCAAATACTTGATTTATAACGTTTTTTAAGATCATTAATGTACCATGATTTTTATTAAGATCATCGATGAAGTTTTGTAAGTGGACGGTTTTAATTTCTGTCATCTTAAGATTTAAAATTGGCTTACAGTAATTGAATGCTGTGTTATATGTTTTTATAGTATTGACACTTAGGTCTTTAAAATGCTTATTTTTCCATCTTTCGTGCAGTTCTCCGAAAGTAATTTCACTTTCATCAATATTGTATGGGTTTGTATTATATTCTGCTAAAGCTTGCATTGCATCTTTTCTTGTAGTATAGTAGCCTAAATATTTATATTGCTGTTTGTAGTCTTTACTCCATCCGGTTGTAACCCGGACAGCCCATGGCTTTCTCCTGTTTCCGGATAGTTTGAAAACCGATCCATAATTGTTGGGATTGCGCATAAAAAAATCACTCCTTTAAATATTCGTAAAAAGTTTAAAAGTGTGATATAATTAAACTGCTGAAAGTGGTAATTATATCACTGTAAAGATCCTTTCTTGGTCGGGAGGATCTTTTTTTATATATTTAATCTATATATTCAGTGCCGTCAAGTATAAAAGACTTAACAATGCCATTTTTTATATCATATTTTATTTGAAATTCATTTCTGACCTCAACGCCAAAAGCATTTTTCGATGTAACCTCGCTTTGTGATGTTATTATATTTTTCTTTTTTTCGAATCTCCATTCATCTAAATTTTTAAATTTTGCACTATTGGGGCTCACCAATATGTCTTTCATTGCTTTTATAGTCATATTTCTAATTTTATTCGCTTCTTCCTCAGTAACAATATAGTTGGTTATTTTATCCACAACTTTCCCATTTTTGAACATGTACTTATCGGCGTATCTAATCGAAGATATAGTACCGTCTTCTTTTAAATATAATATGGCATTACCAATATAATCAGCTTTAATTCGATATCCTTTCGTGTTGTCTTCGATTAGATTGTCTAGACTTGGGTCAGGTTCAATTCTAAAATTATCCGATATTCCCAATTCTTTAAAAACAGTTTTAATCTCATCCGTGGCTATAGATTCAGTTACAGTTGAATCAGTAGTTTCAGTATCAGAATCTACACTACCTACAGCTAAAACTATAAAAGCAAGTAGTCCAATAATCAAAGTTACTTTTTTCATGTTACCCTCCTTATATATTTAAATATTTGTTACTAAATCTAAATTCTCTTAATCTGTTAAGTAATTCTCTGTCAAATTCATCTGTAGACACTTCGTCGCAATAATAATCGCAGTATTCGATATTATCATTATCATAAGCATTAATGAGAAGTTCAGCGGCAAATTTGTTTGCTTCGTTTTCTAAAATATCACTATAGTTTAAAAAGTGATCTTTCATAAATGCTGTGTCATAGTCTGAATGTAAAATCGCATGTCCTAATTCATGAGCTAGTATTATTTTTTGAGCGAAAGTACTAAAAACAGAATTAATCATAATAATTTTCATTCCCATAGTTGATTTACAAAAACCTTTAACAATACCTAAATCTTCATATATCACTATAATACCTAATTTTTGGCATATTTTGTAAGGATCAGTAGTATTATATTTTTTTACAAGATTTTTAACCCTCAATTTTATATTCCGTCTCATAGATAGCCTTTCTTGAAGCTTATTTTTTCTTTTTTTTATTCTTTTGCATTAAAGCGGTAACGAAAGCATTTTGCAACGCGTCAGAAAATTTCTTTTTATCTTCATCGCTTACAGTCTCATCATTAAAAAAATATGTAGCACTTTCCATGAATTTATCATATTCAAATTTTTCTTTTTTGGATAGCTGCGATATTGGGTCAGTAATTTTCGATTTATTGGTGAGAGGATTCCCTTTTTCATCTTCCCAACCCATCAGATATGAAGGACTAACTTTTAAAGCTTTAGCGATTACTTCCAATTTGTCTATTGGGAGTTTATTTATAGCACCAGTCTCATATCTTTGTAAAGTAGACGCCGTTATCCCTGTTATCTTTTCCAAATCTTTATAAGAATATTCCAAATTAAGTCTTTGTCTTTTCATTCTATTTGCGATATCTTTATTACCCATTTTAACAACTCCTAATACTTTAATTATATATAATATACATGAAAAAAAGCAAAATTGCAATAATTTTTTAAAAAATTTAAAAAAAATTGCAATTTTGGGTTGACTTTTTCAAAAAAACATAGTATAAATTGTTATAGCGTAAACGCAATGGAAGGAATGAGGTGATTTTTAATGAATTATAACAAACTAAAAGGTATAATAGTTGAAAAAAGGATAACTCAAACAGCATTATCTAAGAAACTTAATATGTCTGTACAAGGGTTCAACAGCAAATTAAATGGGAAGGGTAGCTTTTCAGTAGAAGATGCGGAGCAACTAGCAATAATACTTGAATTAGACGATCCTGCAGAAATTTTTTTCGATAAATTATCGCGTAAATGCAATGGAAAACATTCATAAAGTAAAGAGAGGTGATAGGGATGAAAAAACTAATTTTACCAGATTATCTGACTAAAAAACAAAAATCAGATATAAAAAGAGCTGTAAAAGATAACATCCCCATAATAGTAAAAGGGAAACAAGGAGCTACAGGAAAAACAACATTGGTTGATATGCTGAAAGAGCAAGGTGTTGTTGCCTTTGAATTATGGGAATGTCAGGAAATAGAGTTAAATAAATTATTAAGAAAGTGAGGTGGGTATTATGGCAAATCCAGAAGAATCATATTTAATATTTTTAGTAACATCTATGGGAAATCAGGTTTTGGCACTTTTAGATTGTTGTATCCTTGCGAGCGGTCTGAGAAAATCTTTAAAAAAGGCTTTGTTATTATCGGCAGGTCTAGCTCACTTGCTATCGATTGTGCTTCTAGTAGTATTGAATATCCTATTGTAAAGAATATAGTATCGTAAATTTTACTTGCCTCAGTTTCACTTGGAATTACCTCAGGACTCGGTTCTACACAATACGCATAAAACCAAGAGAAATAAATATAAGCACTGGAAAAATCTTCACACAAGGATATTGTTTTTTCATCAAGATGTCGAATATTTTCACTAATAATTTTGTCAAAATCTTTCATACATTTTGGTTGGTTGCATGATGCGAAGTCCCAAGCGTGAATTGAGTATAATAGCCGAATATAGGGGAAATAAAAATTATTATATCTTTCTTCTTTTATTCGAAGTCTATATTCCTGTTTATCTTTTTTAGAACCTAAGTAATAAGATACAAAAATACAAAATACTTGAATGATAATGGCTAAGATTTGTATAGCAATAGTAATTAATTGCATTTTAGTAAATTGTGATTCCGGCATAAGAATATCATCCTTTCATAATCAAAGTTAGGGGTATTATAACACAAATTAACAATATTTTAAATAAATAAAGCCCCAAAGGGCTTTCGAGAATTTTACTTTAAAGTTTCATACCAAAATATTATCACGAAACTGATCAAAAGTAAAGAAAGGATGACTCGAATGAAAAATATAGTTTTACCGGATTATCTGACCAAAAAGCAAAAGTTTTTAGAGTCGTAAAATTTCCTCCTTCAAAATAAGATATGGAGATTACAACACAAATAAAAAAATCCACACTACCCTTAATACTTAAAAAGCAGTGGAATTTATAAAATTGCATTATTTTATAAATAGAAATCCGTAACCCGTGATTTGGATATCACAAGTTTTATTTTTAGGACACCCTAGAATAGTTATTAGATTTTCATTTTCCATTTCCTTTAATAGAGTTATGAAGTCAATTTCTTTATATTTATCTTTTGGGTATCTAAAATGTATAATTTCACCAGATTTACAAGAATTTAATATTAGGTGTTTCAATGTAAGAATAAACATAAATTACCTCCCTATGGTAATTGTAACATAAAATTAATATTTTGAAAATTTAAAAGAAAAGTGAGGTGTCAAAATGACAGAAATAAACGCAATATTAGAATATCTGCGAAATAATCCAAAAGCAACGAATCCGGAAATAGCAGATAGCCTAAAAATAGATGTTAATAATGTAAAAGCAAATATTGGTAAATTAAAGGCTAGAGGATATATAGAAGTGCAAGGACAGGGAATAACAAGAACTATAACAGTATTAAAAGAAATGCCTGTATCAAAGCACAGTTATAAAAAAGAAATTATCGAAACGATGATTGGTAAATATATGGAGGACTTCGAAGAGAGCGGGACATTAAATGACAGAATAGAAGTCGGGAAAGTAATTTTAAGATTACTAGAAAAATTGTAAGGAGGTTCATATGGCTAAAGATCATAACGAATTCACCCTGACAGTCCCTGAGTTAGCAGAGATCATGGGACGTAGCGAGCAATATGTCAGGCTTGCTATGGAACGGGGAGAGATAAATGTAGGAAGCTGCCGGGATAATGGAAAAGGAAAACGAAACAGTTATCTTATATCTAAGAAGCTTGTAGAGGACTTTCTGGGGGATATAACAGACAAGCTGAATGAGATTAGGAACAGATAGCTATGGAAAAAGTATATGTTGTAAAAACTGAATCAGGAGAAATAACACTAAATGATGAAGCAGATGCATGGAGAGTATACGATGAATTAAGAAAATACTGTCTTGCATCAGAGCCGGAAGAGAGGAGATTATGATAAGAAGATTTTTTGAAAATCCGATGATAAGTAACGGGAGAATAGTATGCGATTGTTGTAGTCAGCCGATATGGGAAGATGAGAAGTTTGATGTTGACGGAGAGATTATGTGTGAGAGTTGTTATAACGATGAGTGTGAAATTATTTTTGAAAATAAGGAGGAAGATTAATGGCAAGATTATTAAAGGCAGATATTGAAGCTTTAAAAGATTTACATGAGGAAGGTTTTACATTTCTAGCAAGAGATGAGAATGGAAAGCTTTGGACTTTTATGGATGAACATATTGGAGATATTGAAAAAGAAGACAATATTTGGATATGTGAAGACTACTGCAAAAGTATTAATAAAAAACTATTCAAATTCATCAAATGGGAAGATGAGAAACCCACATCAATAAGAGAATTAATGAAAGAGGTGAAATAATGTTTGATGTATTAATAGCATTCATATTGCTAATTGCAATAGTAGTATCTGAGATATTGGATCACAGAGCGAATAAAAGAAAACGTATAGAAAAAGATAAAAAGTTAAAGAAAGCAATTCAAAAAATCAAAAGAGACCACGAATTTGGAGAAAAATACAATATTAAAGTAGTTTATTAGGAGGCGAAAATATGCAAGATTTGGATATGGAAAAATTAAAAAAGGGAGAACCAAGTAAGGAAGAAATAAAAGAGCCGGAACAGAAGAAAGTTAAAAAGCGTTGTAAGAGAAAACAGAAGCCGAGAAAAAGAAGAATTAAAACATATGGGATCAATAAAAAGTAGGTGAGGAATTGTATAAACTTATAGGATCAAATATCAAAAATTATAGAAAAACAAATAAATTAACACAACAAGAATTAGCAGATAAAATTGGAAAACATAAAATCACAGTGGCTAAATATGAAAGCGGAAAAATATCTGTACCTATGGCTGTGTTGCATGAAATATCTGAAATTTTAGATACTCCAATGAGTGATTTTTTTAAAGAAAATCCTATATCTATTGATAATTTTGAACCAAAAGAAAAATATCGGGAATTCCACATAATAGAAAGAATAAAAAAATATCCAGAAAAAACACTATCAGATCTGATGGATGTAGACTGGGAGTTGAGGTGAGAAGGTGAAAACCATTGATAAAATAAGCGAATTAATGAGAATGGGAATACCCAGCAAAAACGGATATTTTATAAAAAGCAGGGGCAGTTATGGGGATAAGATAACTTTGGGTATTGCCAAATCAGATGAACAGTGGCTATTAAGACAAGGGAAAATATTATGGTTTAAAGATATGAAAGAAGTGAGAGAGTATATTGTAAAAGAATGGGGATGATTAAATGGCGAAAATAGTAGAACTTACTAACGAAGAAGTTACGTTTTTACATGTGTATTTATCACGGCACTTAATAACAATAGATTGGTTTCAAATACATGATCCGGTTCTTAGTGGTTCGATTAAGGATGCAAAAAGAGTAATGAGGGATCTTTTGGGTAAACTGAAAGTTGCAGAAAGCGAGGTAAACGATGACAAATAAAGTAATAGAAAACCATATGAAAAATTTATTTGAGGAACTTTTGTATGAGTGTCATGTAAGAACTCTGGAACAGGAGGAGATCCTGACAAAAATTGTAAAAATAGAAAATGAGATAAAAGAAAAGTACCCTGACGCATGGACTTTATTCAGAAAATTAGATGATTTACAGTCAAGTTACACAGCAAAACAAGAAGGAATAGTATTTGATCTTACAACACATTTAAATAAAGCTTTTTTACCATTAATGAATATAGACTTTAAAAACTTGGGGGGGGGTAAAACGTGGATAAATTAAAAGGTATTGAAGTGATAGGAGTTATTAAAATTGATGGTAAAGCAAATTTAATGCTAGCAATAGAGGGTTCAAGTGACTGGTGGAGCGCCGAGGTGCTCAGAGATAAAAAAGGCTCTTATATTAAGGTAAGCGACAAGCACGTGAACATTTCAAAAACAGTAGCTAACAAAAAACATTATATTAAAGGTAACTTATGGTGGGCTGTTAATAGATTTGAGAAGTATCTGGAAGAAGGTGAGTAAATGAGAACAATAGAGTTTAACGATCTGCCGATAGGACCAGTTTTTAAATCGGGGGGGGGGCTTGGTGTTAATGATAAATGGCGAACCTAAGTTAAAATTACGAAAAAATGACAGTTTTGGCAGAGTTATGTTTCAAGGTAAAGAAATGCTTTATGCGGATAAAAGATTTACTAAAAAAGAATCAGAGTATTACTGTGGGGCAAAAGGAAAAATCTATAATTGTTTTGTTTAGAGAGGTAGGACTTAATATGGTTAGGTGGTTTAAAACTCGGAAAAAGTTATTGGAAGAAATAAAATTACAGGAACAATACATAAAAATGCTGGAAGAAGAATTGAGAAGGCATTTGATGTCGACAAAAGGTAAAGTGATATCTTTTAGAAAAATTAGGAGTTGATATCTGTGGATATAAAAGAATTATTCAATGAAATTGAAGAAGAGGTACTATGTGCAAATACTAAATTAGAAGAGTTACAGAACAAAGTAACGTTCCTGTCACAGCTTCTGCCAAACAGAGATAATCTAGGTAAATTATTGTATTCAAGTACAAATTTATATGGTCTGGTGCATCAGAAGAAAAGAGAATTTTTCTATGAAACTGTAGAAATATTTAAAAATTTTCATAATCTGGCAGATTCGACAAGAGATATAGCCTATACAGGACTGCTTAATATCTTTGATGAGGTAGGGGGAAACTGTATTTATAAAGATAAAGAGTATGAAACCGAAAATAAAAAGCATCTTGCTAAACTAAGTGATTATGAGAATCGGTTGTCGGAAACCGAAAAGAAAATATTTTTAGAAATAAATAATTTTGAAGCTTCATATAATGAGATTTATTCAAATTTATTATTTGAAACAATGCTGATAGTCAGCAGTTTATTAAATAGCGTAGAACGTACAAAAAAAAATTATGTTTTAGGAGGATGCTATGAAGTACAGAAATATAAATGACTGTGCTGGAGAACACAGTCATTATAGTAAGTTAATTTTAGTCAACTAAATTATATCAAAAAAATCAGGAGGAATCAAATATGGAATTGAAAGTGATCTTTAGTATGGATAAAAAGACAATAGACTGTATAGATAGATTGGCAGGAGCTTTGGCAGGTATAAAAAATCTTGTACCATTGGAAGGAGCAGAGTTGGTAAATACTCCTGAAAATCCACAGGAACCTATTCAAGAACCGGTGCCAGATAGTAGCCCTGTAGCTGAAACACCGCAAGAAACTGTAACAGAAGAAACAGCAACACCACAACCGGAAACAGCAACAAGAGTTTATACAAGAGATGAACTGTCAAAGGCAGCGGCTGAATTCGCAAGATTAGGAGCAGATAAAAGAGAACACTTACAAAAACATGTAACAGAAAAATATGGAGTATCAGGCGTAATGAGTATCCCAAAGGAAAGATACGGGGAGTTCGCAGCAGACTTACGAGAAATGGGGGCGAATATATAGTGTCCCATGCAATATTAAGTGCAAGCGGGGCGAGTAGGTGGATAAACTGTAACCCTTCTGCACGATTAGAAGAAACTATGGAAAATACAACATCGGGATATGCGGAGGAAGGAACACTGGCACATGCACTGGCTGAACTGAAGTTAAGAAAGTATTTCATAGAGACAGGCATGGCAAAACGAACATATACATCAGAACTTAATAAACTCAAAAAACACAGACTCTGGCAGAATGAAATTGACAGCTACACAGATGAATATGTGGACCATGTAAGAGCAATAGCAATGTCTTTTGATGTTGCACCGTTTATAGAAATAGAAAAGAAAGTTAGTTTTGAGGAATATGTACCAGAAGCATTCGGGACAGCAGATACAATAATTATAAGTGGTGACCGGTTATATATAATCGATTTGAAATATGGAAAAGGTGTACCGGTCTATGCTGAGAATAATTCACAACTGATGCTGTATGCACTTGGTGCTTATCTTGAATACTCATTGTTTTATGGAATAGAAAATATAGAAATGCATATCGTACAGCCGAGACTTGAAAACATCTCAATGTTTAGTATAAAAGTAAATGATCTGCTGGAATGGGCAGAAACTGTAATAAAGCCCAATGCACAGAGAGCATTCGCAGGTGAGGGGGAATTCAATCCCGGAGAGCATTGTAAGTTCTGTAAAGCAAAAGCAAGCTGCAGAGCAAGAGCAGCAAATTATTTTACACTGGAAGCTCTGAAAGAAAAAGGGCCGTTACTGACTAATGAAGAAAAAGCAGAAGCACTGCAAAGAGGTGCAGAACTTGATAAATGGCTTGGAGAATTGAAAGTCGAAATATTCTCAGCTATCGAAAAAGGTGAAGAAGTAAAAGGCTGGAAAATTGTACAAGGCAGATCTGCAGGAAGAAAGTTCACAGATACAGATGCAGCCGTGGGGAAACTAAAAGAACACGGGATCGCAGAAGAACTATTATATGAAAGAAAAATGTTAACTGTACCACAAATGGAAACAGTGATTGGAAAGAAAGACTTTAAGGAATGGGTTGGTGATATGGTTGAAACTATTCCGGGAAAACCAACATTAGCACCTGAAAGTGATAAAAGAGAAGCTATAAGTAAAAGAAAATCTAAAGATGTATTTAGTGTGATAAGTAACGAAAATAATATATAAAAAAAAGGAGAGATAAATTATGAATTTAAAGAAAACAGAAGCAGTAACAGGTAAAGTGAGATTGAATTTTCCGGCGTTATTTACGCCTGTAGCAATGGATAAAAACAAACCAGAGGATAAAAAATATGGTTGCCAGATTCTAGTACCAAAATCGGATAAAGCAACAATGGACAGATTAAAAGCTGCAATTGATGAAGCTGTAAAGTCAGGAATAAGCGGAGCATGGGGCGGCGTAACACCTGCAATTATACATAAACCCGTTCATGACGGTGACGGGACAAAACCTGTATCAGGTGAATCGTATGGTGATGAATGCAAAGATCATTATGTATTAAATGCAACAGCTAATGTAAATTATCCACCGGATGTAGTTGACACACAACTAAATCCTATCTTAAATCAATCGGAAATTTATTCAGGTGTGTATGCAAGAGTGCTGTTAAACTTTTATCCTTACAATTATCAGGGGAAAAAAGGTATCGGTGTAAGTATTGGAAATGTTCAAAAAATAGCCGATGGAACTCCATTAGGCGGAGCTCCTAAAAAGTCCGCTGATGTATTTGGTGAAGTGAAATATGATGATTTGACAGGAGAAGTAATAGTATAAAAATACAACATAGGAGCGGCTAAATTTTGGCCGTTCTTAGTTTTAAGGAGATAGGAATGAATCATTTAAATATAGATATAGAAACATACAGCTCTGTAGATATAAAAACTTCTGGAGCATATAAGTATGCCCAAAGTGGAGATTTTGAAATACTTCTGTTTGCATATTCCTTAAATAACAGTCCTGTTAAAATAGTAGATCTTACTCAGGGTGAAAAAACTCCTAATGAAATTATAAAACTTTTGAATGACCCTGACTGCACAAAGCATGCATATAATGCAGCTTTTGAGTGGTGGTGTCTGAATCAGGCTGGATATGAAACAGATATAAATCAATGGCAATGTACTATGATTCAGGGATTATATTGTGGGTATCCTGCAGGACTGGAACAGATAGGAAAGGCTCTTAAATTACCACAGGATAAAGCAAAGTTGACTACTGGGAAAGCACTAATAAAATATTTCTGTGTTCCATGCAAATCCACAAAAGTAAACGGTGGAAGATTACGGAATTTGCCACATCATGAGCCTGAGAAATGGCAGATATTTAAAGATTATTGTGTACAGGATGTAGTCACAGAAATGGAGGTACTACGATATTTTGAAGAGTTTCAAGTACCTGAAAAAGAATGGGAATTATGGAGATTTGATGTTTTGATGAACTCAGAAGGTGTAAAGATAGACAGGCAGATGGTAGGAAATGCTTTATACATAGATAGTAAAGTATCAGCTGATTTACAGGAAGAAGCAAAAAGATTAACAGGTCTCTCTAACCCTAACAGTACAGCACAGCTTAAACCTTGGTTAATTGATAGTGGTCTTGATATAGACAATTTACAAAAAGGCACAGTATCAGAATTACTAGAAACTACAGATGGCGAAGTCAAAAGAGTTCTTGAAATAAGGCAGGAATTGTCCAAAACCAGTACTAAAAAGTATGTAGCGATGAGAGAAGGAGCCGGATCAGATGATCGTGTAAGAGGGCTGTTACAGTTCTATGGAGCCAATAGAACTGGGAGGTGGGCCAGGACGTTTAGTTCAAGTTCAAAATTTACCTCGTAATTATTTAGATACACTCAATACAGCAAGAGAACTTGTGAAAAGTAGTGATCTTGATACTTTAGAACTATTTTATGGGAATATTCCGGATACATTAAGCCAGCTCATCAGGACGGCTTTCATACCAGAAGCCGGAAAAAAGTTTATAGTAGCAGACTTTTCTGCTATTGAGGCAAGAGTCATAGCATGGTTAGCAGGAGAGGAATGGCGACAGAATGTATTCAGAACACACGGGAAAATATACGAGGCATCAGCCTCACAGATGTTCGGGGTCCCTTTAGAGAAAATAGTAAAAGGTAATAAAGAGTATGAATTAAGACAAAAGGGAAAAATAGCAGAATTGGCACTTGGTTATGGCGGCAGTGTGGGAGCATTAAAAGCTATGGGAGCTGACAAAATGGGACTAAATGATGATGAACTTCAAGACATAGTAAATAGATGGAGAGCATCAAATAAAAGAATCTATGACTTGTGGCAGCAATTAGGCGGTGCTGCAGTGTATGTAATTGAGAATAGGGAGGCAGTAAATATAAAAGGCTTAATACTGGCATATGAATATGATTTTATATCAGGTCTTGATTTTATGACTATAAAACTACCAAGTGGAAGAAAATTATATTATGCATCACCGGGAACAACACTAAGTAAATGGAATACAACTGCTATAACTTATAAAGGCGTAAATCAAACTACGAGGAAGTGGGAAACACAGGAAAGTTATGGCGGAAAACTTGTGGAGAATGTGACGCAGGCTATTGCACGGGACTGTTTGGCAGAAAGCTTACTACGAATAAAAAATGCCGGATATAAGACAGTTATGCATATACATGATGAAATAGTAGTCGAGGCAGAAGAAAGTGTCACAGTAGACGAATTATGCAATATAATGGGACAGGATATCGACTGGGCTCCGGGACTTTTACTAAGAGCGGACGGTTTTGAAAGTTATTATTATAAGAAGGACTAAAAAAAGCCCTGAAAAGGGCTTGAAAGCTAGAATAGATACTAATAGTTTCTTATTGTACGGACATAATATAGCACATATTTATGAAAGTGTCAACTATATAAAAAGGGCAGCTTTTAATTGCTGCCTCTGAATAAAAAATTATTACTTTCTTCTAGCATGTCAATTATACCAAATTTAAAATTGTTATACAAGATATTTTTGAAAAAAAAATTGGAGGTATTAAAAATGTTAAGTAATTTAAGTGAAGATTATACAAAGAAATTAGACATAATAAAGAATCATTTCGCGGAAGTGCATCAGAAGGTAAAATTGTTGGAAGAATTGGAAGAGGTAGATAACGAATTCTGGAATTTTAAATATGGGATTACCGAAATAGACATAATTTTAGAAGATCTGAAAAACAAAGATCAGAAGATTATTAACATATTGAATGAAATAGCAGATTGCTTATAGTTATATTTTATATGATATGGAATCAGAAGTATTGGAAATAGCAAGACAGAAAATAGACAGGACATTGGAAAGAATAGAATCAGGATATTATGATTCTTGTCCTGAATGTAATGGGAAAGGGTCAATAAGATTACCCTATGGGCGAACCCATACATTATGTAAAAAGTGTAAAGGAACAGGGCGAAAGGAGAAATAAATGGAGAACAACAGGGATATAGTGATCAGTACTGGTAACAGCAGAAAGTCAATAGACTGGAAAACGGAAGTAATGAAGTGGTCTGATTTTGTTAATAAAATAAAAACACCGGTTCGTACTGATGAAACTTTAGAAGACTTTCTGGCGATGAGAAAACCGGATCAGGATGAATTGAAAGACGTCGGAGGTTTTGTAGGCGGGAAGCTTAAAGAAGGTAAGAGAAGAAATGTAAATATATTATCAAGGGACCTTGTAACTCTTGATTTGGATAATATAGAGTCCGGGAAAACACAGGAAGTATTAAAAAGAATAAGTGGTCTTAATATCGGATATGCCGTATATTCAACAAGAAAACATTCAGATTATCAGCCAAGATTAAGAGTAATTATCCCTGTTGACCGCAGTATGACTTCTGATGAATATGAACCGGTGGCAAGAAAATTAGGAAATATGATAGGAATAGGGCTGTGTGATCCTACCACTTTTGAAGTAGCAAGATTGATGTTCTGGCCGAGCTGTAGTTCTGACAGTATTTATATTAACGAACATGAAGATAAGCCTTTTATAAAGGTTGACTGGGTATTATCTCAATATAATGACTGGAAAGATGTTACAGAGTGGCCACAAGTTCCGGGTTATGACAAGGTTAGGGAAAATCAGGTAAAAAAGCAACAGGACCCTACTGAAAAAGGCGGAGTAATAGGGGCTTTCTGTAAAGTATTTAATATATATGAGGCAATAGAAAGATTTATACCTGATAGTTATGAAATATGTGATGTAAAAGACCGGTTAACTTATACCGGTGGGTCAACTTACGGCGGGGCAGTAGTCTATGATGATAAATTTGTATATTCTCATCATGCAACGGATCCGGCAGGGCAAACTTTATGTAACGCTTTTGATTTAGTAAGACTCCATAAATTTGGTGCTCTTGATGAAGAAGCAAAAGAATTGACACCTAATGGAAAATTACCGTCCTCTGTTGAGATGCGTAAACTGGCACATGGAATTGATGAGGTTAACAATCTTATGATGCAGGAGAAATATCAAAAAGCTGTAGATAATTTTGATGTAGTTGAAAACAAAGAAATGGATACATCATGGATAAAACAGCTGATAAGAGATAAGAATGGCAAGATTGAAAGTACAATAAAAAATATAGAAATAATATTGGAAAATGACCCCTACTTAAAAGGGAAAATTACTTTAGATGAGTTTGCTAACAGAAGTCTGGTGTTAGGAAAACTTCCTTGGGATCATTCAGAAGTTTTTGAGCCCAGAGAGTGGGAAGATGCCGACGACAGTGGTCTTAGAAGTTATTTAGAAACAGTACACGGCATAGTAGGAATGAATAAAATTTATGATGCCTTGATGCTTGTGACGAAAAAATATAAATCAAATGAAGTAAAAGATTACCTTGAAAGTTTAGTATGGGACGGGGTGTCCCGTCTTGAAACCTTACTAATAGATTATTTCGGAGTAGCTGATAATTCTTATACAAGACAAGTTATGAAAGTATCTTTAACAGCAGCTGTAGCAAGAGCGGTAGGAAAAGGAGTGAAGTGGGATTATACGCCGATAATATACGGTCCTCAGGGGAAATATAAAACATGGTTTTTCGAAATATTGGGTAGTAAGTGGTTTAATAACAGCCTTGGAAATTTTGACGGGAAAGAAGCAGCTATAACAATTCAGGGCTCTTGGATAGTAGAACTTGGAGAACTGGCGAGTATGGCTAAATCAGAGCTGAATGCAATAAAACTCTTTCTTACCAAAAGAGAGGATATATACAGAGAACCCTTTGGGAGAAGAACGGGAAAACACCCAAGAAGATGTGTATTTTTTGGAACAACTAATGACTGGGAATTTTTAAGGGATAGAACAGGAGATCGAAGATTTTGGCCAGTTGTAATTTTAGAGACTGAGCCTACAAAAGTAGTGCCTGTAGATTTACCAAAAGAACTGGATCAGATATGGGCAGAGGCATATTTTAACTATTCGGTAATGGGTCTTAAGCTCGATTTAGAAGGAGACGAAGCTAAAGCCATAGCTTTAGAAATGCAGCAACAGCATAGTGAGAGCAGTCCATTAGAAGGTATGATAACAGAATTTTTAGAAAAAGAAATACCAGAAGACTGGCAACGGAAAACAGTAAAACAGAGAAGAGATTATTTTAATAGCGGTATGGAGCCAGTTAAAGATAATACAAAAAAATATATAAAACGAGATAGAATATGCGCCTTAGAGATATGGAATGAATGTTTTGGCAGAGATCCGGGAAGTTTGAAAAGATTTAATACAAAAGAGATAAACGATATACTTGCCAATAATCCAGCATGGGAGAGAGGGAAAAAAGCAATAAGATTTGGAGAGTATGGAGTGCAAAAAGGTTTTAAAAAGAAAGATGATATCAAGAAATAATATTTAGAAATGGTTAAAAATATAAGATTTATGTGTAACTTTCTATGTAACTAACTAGGTATTTTAATGAATTTTAAACCATATTAAGCAAATTAAGTAATACCTAAAATGTAACTTTCTGTGTAACTTACTAGTGATTTTAATTGAAAATAAATGATTTTAAGCAAATTAAGCATTGAAAAAATGTAACTTTCTAAAGTTACAACTGGGTAGAAAGTTACAAATTGCTTGTAACCTCAAATTAGAAAGTTACATGAAAGTTACAGTAGAAAGTTACAGCTTTAATATAGTAATATCAGTATCTATAGAATATATGTAACTTTGTAACCTTATATTTATTAAAAGTATTGATTTAAGTATATTATGTATATTTAAGCAAATTATATATTTTGCTTAAATTGCTTAAATCCTTTATCTGAACATTCCATACGCGTGTACGTGTGAAAGTTACTAAATAGAAAAATAATTTTTTGAGGAGACATTTGAAATGTTTAAAAATGAATTAAAAGAAAAAGATATTGAAAAATATTTGAGAGATGAGATAAAAAAAGTCGGAGGCATTGCTTATAAATTTGTCAGCCCGGGGAATGCAGGAGTACCTGACAGACTGGTATTGTTGCCCGGAAGATGGTCGTTTTTTGTAGAATTGAAAGCTCCGGGGAAGAAGACAAGAGCTGTACAAGACAGACAGATCAGAAAAATAAGAAATTTAGATTTTTCAGTTTTGATAATAGATTCAAAAAAACAGGTTGATGACTTAGTAAAAATGATAAAACACCATTTAGGAGTTGATAAAAACAATGGAATTCATACCACATAATTATCAAAAATATTGTATTGACAGGGCTGTATCAGATAAAAGCCTAGGATTGTTGTTGGATATGGGACTTGGAAAAACAATAATAACGCTGACAGCAATAAACGAATTGATATACAGCAGGCTTGATGTAGACAGAGTTCTTGTAATAGCTCCAAAGAAAGTGGCTGAATCTACTTGGAGCAAAGAAATAGAAAAGTGGGAACACTTGAGATTATTAAGAGTTTCAAAAGTACTCGGGACTTTAAAACAAAGAATAAAGGCTCTGAATACTCCGGCGGATATCTATGTGATTAATCGTGAGAATGTACAATGGCTTGTGGAATATTATCAGAATTCATGGCCTTTCGATATGGTTGTAATAGACGAGCTGTCATCATTCAAAAATCACCAGTCCAAAAGATTCAAAAGTCTGAAACTGGTCCGGGATAAAATAAAAAGAATTATCGGGTTGACAGGAACACCGGCACCGAATGGATTAATTGATATATGGACTCAGATCTATTTGCTTGATAAAGGCGAAAGACTGGAAAGAAATATAACAGCTTTCCGGGAAAGATATTTTAATTATACAAGATATGGTGATCAAGCTTTTGGAACATATGATTTAAAAACAGGATCCGAGGATTCGATACAGAATAAAATATCCGATATCTGTATCAGCATGAAATCAGAGGATTATCTGGAATTACCAGATATAAATTACAACAGAATATCAGTCGAACTGGATACAAAGGCAAAGAAAGCTTACGACGAATTGGAAAAAGAAATGATACTTGAATTAATCGAAACAGGAGAGACAATAGATGTGACCAGTGCAGCAGCTCTGACAAATAAGCTTTTACAACTTAGTAACGGAGCTGTGTATGATGAAGATAGAAAAGTGCATGAAGTTCATAATTGCAAGATAGAGGCTTTTATGGAGCTCGTAGAAGCTCTAAATGGTCAGCCTGCATTAGTTTTTTATTCTTTTCAACATGACAAGGACCGAATAAAAAAAGCTTTGTCAAAACTAAAATTGAGAGTCAGGGAGTTAAAGACAGATCAGGATGTGACAGACTGGAACAACAGAGAAATAGATATATTACTTTCCCATCCTGCAAGCAGTGCATATGGACTGAATTTGCAAAGAGGCGGAAATCATATAATCTGGTTTGGATTAAATTGGTCATTAGAACTTTATCAGCAGGCAAATAAAAGACTTCACAGACAAGGGCAAACTGAAAAAGTATTTATACATCACCTGATAACAGAAGGGACAAGAGATACTGATGTAATGGCAGCACTTGGAGATAAAGGAGACATTCAGGAATCTTTGTTAAATAGCCTGAAAGCAAGAATTGATAAGTATAGGAGATGATAAAAATGGATATGGAAACTTTGAAAAAAGCAGTAAAACTAAAGCGTGATTTAGATATATTTTCAAAAGTACATGAACACTTTGAGAAAGCTTTAACAGGGAAAGAGTTAAATGTCAATATCGATATAAATAGCAGAATAAACAGAGGATATGCGCCGTCTACCATACATCAGAGTGAAATAGACCGTTTAGGTTTGAAAGAAGAATTTGACAATTTTTTAAAGCTGGGAAAAGCTAAGACTTTAAAAAGAATAAACGAAATTGAAAAAGAAATCCAAAAGCTTTAGGAGGATATTATGCAAAAAGGAAATGGAGTAAAGGGGAAGTATATGGAAAATATGGATTATACCATTAAAAATATAGATAAACTGGAAGATTTGAAGGACTTTGAGTGGGAATATAAAAACAAAAAATTTCTCTTGCTTGATGCAGTTGCATTCGATGATATGCTAACTTTAGTAGAGAAAAACTACATAGATGCTGACGGTTATATGAGCGAAAAACGATACAGGTCTTTTTCATTGAAAAACCTCACAGAGCTAGAATTCTTCGGTTTAAAAGTAGTTCTGAATGAAAAGCCTAAACTTTCAAAAGAAGATAAAGAATTTCTTGAAAAAGAAATGTACTTTGCAAGAGAAAGAAACGGAACACTATATGTTTATTTTGAAAAACCTGTCCAAGTTCTAGAGGATGGGCAATGGGAAGCTAATACATTTAACACATTTGATTGTTTTCCGATAGATGAAGAAAAATTCCCATTCATCACATGGAAATCAGGCAAGGCTTGGAGTAAGGCTGAGTTAATGGAATTAGAGGTGATAGAGTAATGTTTATAGAAATAACAGACTATGTAAATAGTATTAGACAGGATAATTATATTGATACTGAACAGATAGAAGCTATACAAAAATTACCAAGTAAGATACAAATATTTTTAAAATCAGGAAGTCTTTTATATTTAGAACCCGGAGGATGGGAGAAAACAAACGAGGAACTGAACCGCATATTGCAATGCTGGAGGTCTGGTGAATGAAAGAGATAATAATAGTTTTCATAATATGCGGGGCTATATACAGCATATGGTCTGCTACCTTGGAATACAGAGCAGAGATTAAAAGGCTTGAGAAAATACAATTTTTGGAAGATCTTAAAAACTGGAAATACGGAGGGAGCTAATGAAAAAAGTAGATTTTAAATACTGTAAAAAGAATATAACTGCAGCACATCGGCTAGAGATACACAAGACTATAACGGGCAAATATGAATTATGCGCTTATGATCCTTTAGGATGGATGATATTTATAGTTTATAAAGGAAAATCTAGGCTAAAAGCAGAATTATTGAGAGCGTATTTCCGGGAATATGTACAGGAATTAAGATGGAAGATTGATTGGGAGTGATTGAATGAAGAAATTAATGAAAATAGCTGAGTTAATAGTTGATTATTATAAAAGATATTACTACCAGCATGAGGTATTAGAGCTTGGAGATGACTTAGTTCAAATAAATTTTTATACATACGATGGTCCTGCGATTGAATACATAATCGGATATGTTGGGAAAAAGATAGAAATTAATCAAATTGATGAAATAAAATCGGAGGATCCGGAGTTATATCAGATGATCATGGATGTGATAGATGAATCTGAGAAAAGACCGTATAATGCAAGACCTGTGACACGAACAGAAAAAGAGAAAGCCGCACGTTTCTTGGAAATTGTAACTGAAATTAATAATCGGGGCACAGGAGAGAGAAGACTTAGAAATTTACTAGAATTTCTTAGAATGAATAATACACAAAAGGATTTAGTGATGTTTAGGAGGCGGCTATGGAAGAAATTAAAATAAAGTGCAGTGCTTGCGGTAAAGTGCATATGGAACTGGATGTAAAAGCAACTACAAAATATAAATTTAGGTGCAAAAGGTGTAAACACTGGAATACTGGATATATAACAATTATGAATATGGAGGACGACAATGGCAAAAAGCAATAAGGAGCTTATAAAAGAAGTGATTGAGGAATTAGGGAAAATGAATGTACTAAAAGTAGAGTTACTGAACCCGTATCAGAAAATGGAGAAATTATTATACATGTATACAGGCTTGAAATTGTCTATTGATAGAAAGAAAAATCAACTTGAAGATTTGGAGAAAAACGGAATTATACCACTTATAATGGGAATATCTGAACGAGTTGATGGTGGAATAATTGACCATAAATCGGAAGTGGAAAAGCAAGAAGATAGAAAAGAAAAGCTTAAAAATGAGATAGATTATTTTGAGAAAACAATGGAATTGATAGAGAATACACTTGAAACTGTAAAACAGGATAAATATTACAGAATTATAGAATTGAAATATTTTAATAAAAAAAATTTAAATGAGATAGCGGAAGAATTTCAAGTGGATATTAGTACAATCAAACGCAATAAAAATAGGTTGATAAATGAAATAGTACATATATTTATAACAGAAAAGGAACTAAAAAAATTAACTGAAATTTAAGTGAAATGCCCCTTTTTTGCACTTCCCTATGAGCTGTCAATAGGGTATAATAGGTTATAATGTGAAATTTATTCATAGGATATCAACCCTTTCAAAGAATTTAGAGTATTTTGTTTCGATTTTTACAGGAGAGACGCAAGGCTCTTTTTATTTTTAAAAGTAAAGATAAGAAAAAACAAAAATATTGTTTTAAATGCCAAAAAGTACGACAAATATTTTTTGATTTTATGATATTCGGATGTATTTGATTTAGTTAAAATTGAATATAGTTGTTATAATTTCGGTATAAATTGGAAGAATAGCAAGAGGTGATTAAAGATGTCGGAATATTATTTCTTTAATAGTGTAAAGAAAAGTCAGGAGATTGAACAGTGGTTTCAAAAGAATCTGAGAGGTATTGTATTTTTAGAGCATACAGCACCAGTAACTTTTACTATTGATCATGTAACTTATGCGATTAGGTATAATCAAGAAAGTGACTACATCTACACAATAAAATTACATGGACACAATACAAATATTAGAGGATATCATGCAAATATTAGAAACAGAGTTGAAAGATATCTGAATAATTTAAAAGCAACCAACTAGAGCCAAGTGGCTCTTTTTTTATTTCAAAATGTAGGAGGTGAGTGGATGAAATTAACAGAAAAACAAAAAAGATTTTGTGATTATTTCATAGAAACAGGGAATATAACGGAAGCAGCAACTAAAGCTGGATATAGTAAAAAGACAGCGTATGCAATAGGGCAGGAGAACTTGAAAAAACCTATGCTGAAAACGTATATTGATGAAAAACTGGAAGAAATGCAAGGTAAAAGAATAGCAAGTGCAACTGAGGTGATGGAGTTACTCACTCAAGCCCTACGTGGAGAAATAAAAGAGGAGGTTGTAGTGGTTGAGGGATCAGGAGATGGGTACAGTGAAGCGAAAACAATAGATAAGCAGATAGGGGCGAAAGATAGAATAAAGGCTGCCGAATTGCTCGGGAAGCGGTACGGACTTTATACCGATAAAGTGAATATAACTGGTACGGTTCCGGTGATGATAGTAGGAGAAGATGACCTTGAGGAGTAAAGGAAGTAACGGCAGTAATGCCAGTAAAGAAAGTAAATACATCAAAGTTAATCTACCTAAAATAGTAGGAGCCGGATATAAGGACTTTTGGCAGTTTAAAGGTCGTTACCGTGTTTGTAAGGGATCCCGGGCGAGTAAGAAGTCAAAAACAACAGCAATAAACTTTATACATAATATAATGAAATATCCTGATGCCAATTTGTTGGTAGTTCGTAAAGTATTTAGAACCCTGAAAGATAGCTGTTTTACCGATTTAAAGTGGGCTATTAACAGACTCAAAGTAAAGGACTACTGGGAAATAAAAGAATCTCCGCTGGAAATGACATATAAGCCAACAGGGCAAAAAATACTTTTCAGAGGTCTTGATGATCCTATGAAAATTACATCGATCACAGTGGAAACAGGTGTGTTGTGTTGGTGTTGGATAGAGGAAGCTTACGAGATAACAAAAGAAAAAGATTTTGACATGCTTAATGAGTCGATCAGGGGAGAAGTTCCTGAGAATTTATATAAACAAATTACTCTGACTTTTAACCCATGGAATCAGGGGCACTGGTTAAAGAAGCGGTTTTTTGATGTAGAAGATAGCGACATAATGGCAAAAACAACAAATTACCAGTGTAATGAATTTCTGGACGAATCAGATAAAAAATTATTTGAGGATATGAAAGTAAAGAACCCTCGCCGTTACCGAGTTGCTGGACTTGGTGAATGGGGAATCGTTGAGGGGCTTATTTATGAAAACTGGGAAGAACGGGAGTTCGATATAGAGAAACTTTTATCAAGAACCGATATTAAAACAGCCTTTGGTCTTGATTTTGGATATACTAATGACCCAAGTGGTTTATTTTGTGGTGCTGTAGATAAAGCTAATAAAATCATATATGTATTTGATGAATTTTACAAAAAAGGCTTATCGAATAGAAAAATATACGAGGAAATAAAGATAAAAGGTTACAGTAAAGAACGGATAAGAGCAGATTGTGCGGAACCTAAAAGTATAGACGAATTAAAAAGAGATTTTGGACTTAAGATTAAGGGAGCGAGAAAAGGGAAAGACAGCATAAATAACGGAATACAATATATACAGGACTATAAAATTATAATACATCCCAGATGCGTAAATTTCATCACAGAGATAAGTAATTACACATGGGCTGACGACAGGCTGGGTGATAAAATAAATGTCCCTATAGACGATTTTAATCACTTGATGGATGCAATGAGGTACGGACTAGAGGATCTGATTATTGGGGCAACATATTCATTTGAATAGGAGAAAATAATGTTTGATTTTATAAAAAAACTATTTAGGAGAAAAGAAAATATGAATGAATTTAATAAAAGTGAAACCGAAGCACTTATAAATGCTTATCAAGTTTCGCCTAAATATATAAGCATGTTGACTGGAAAAAGATATTATGAGGGACAACATGATATATTGAAACGGAAAAGACAAGTAATTGGTGAGGATGGGAAACTGACACCTATTGAAAACTTGCCAAACAATAAGCTTGTAGATAATCAATATGCTAAAATGGTTAACCAGAAAACAAATTATCTTTTGTCTAAAGTTCCAACACTGCAGAGTGAAAACACTGAGTATGTAAAGGCTCTGAATAATGTATTTAACAAACAATTTCTTAAAACAATGAAAAGGCTGGGTAAGGATTGCTACAATTATGGGATAGGATGGCTACATGTATATTATAATGAAGCTGGTGAGTTCAAAATTAAGCGTATGGATCCACTTGAAATTATCCCAATTTGGAAAGATAACGATCATGAGGAACTGGACAGCATAATAAGATTGTACGTCATTCAAACATATAAAAGAGGTACTTTTAAGGCTACTACTAAAGCGGAAATTTATACAAAAAATGGTATTCAGTATTTTATTTGGGACGGAGTAAAGCTTTATAAAGATATGGAAAAAGAACCCATAAGTTACATGACAATGGAAACAGACGAGGGGGAGAAAAAGCCTTACAACTGGGATAAAATACCTTTTATTTCTTTTAGACCGGATGAGCTGGAACAGCCTTTGATTATTAGACTTAAATCATTACAGGACGGGATAAATACAATTTTATCGAACTTTCAAAACAATATGGAGGAGGACAACAGAAATACCATTATTGTCATAACCAATTATGACGGCGAGAATTTGGGGCAATTCAGAAAGAATTTAAGCCAGTTCGGAGCGGTAAAGGTTAATGACAATGGTGGAGTTGAAACACTTACGATTGAGATAAATGCAGAGAATTACAAGGCTATATTAGATTTATTTAAAAAGGCTTTGATAGAAAATGCTAGAGGGTTTGATAGTAAATCAGATGTGCTGGGCTCTAATCCTAACCAGATGAACATACAATCAATGTATTCTGATATTGATTTAGATGCAAACGAAATGGAAACGGAATTTCAGGCAAGCTTTGAGGAATTATTATTTTTTGTAAAAAAACATTTTATAAATACTGATGTTGGGGACTTTGATAATGAAACGGTTGAAATTATATTCAACAGGGACATTCTTATAAATGAGTCTACGGTTATTGATGATATTGCAAAAAGTATGGGTATATTGTCACAAGAAACTCTAGTATCACAGCATCCTTATGTTATTGATACCGAAAAAGAACTGGAAAGAATTAAAAAGGAAAAAGAGGAAGATTTGGACATATATGGAGAGTTTGGTAAGGAAAACCCCGCCAGTGGTATAGATGTCAAAGAATAAATACTGGACAGAACGATTTAAACAAGAAGAAGCCAGAATGCACGCCTTAACTGAAATAGAAGTAAGAAAAGCAGCAAAAGAATATGAAAAATCATTCCGGGAAATTGAAAAAGATATCAATAACTGGTATTCTCGTATAGCAAAAAACAATGACATTTCCTATGCAGATGCTAAAAAACTGTTAAATAAAAAAGAATTACAAGAATTTAAGTGGACTGTAGACGAATACATTAAACGAGGTCGTGAAAATAACCTGACAGGTGAATGGATGAAACAACTTGAGAACGCATCGGCAAAATATCATATTGAACGTCTGGAAGCTATGAAACTGCAGATATCAAATCAGGTAGAGCATTTATATAATGGTCGGAAATATGACATGGATAATTTTTTAAGAAATACTTTTAAGGATTCATACTATCATTCAGCGTTCAATATTGCACAGGGTACAGGAGTTGGAAAGAAAATATATGCATTGAATTCCAACTTAGTGGACAAAGTCATAAATAAGCCGTGGATGGCGGACGGTAAAAACTTTAGTGACAGGTTATGGCAGGACAAAGAAAATCTTATAAATACGCTGCATACTGAATTGACACAGTCATTTATCAGAGGAGATACGCAGGATAAAGTAATTAAACGGTTCATGGAAAAGTTTGATACTAAAAAACATGTAGCAGCCAGACTGATTAGAACAGAGAGTGCTGCATATCAGTCGAAAGGACGATTACAGTGCTATGGTGATTTGGATGTTGAAAAATACGAGATAATATCGACTTTAGATATAAAAACATCCCACATATGCCGTGATCTGGACGGAGCTATCTTTGATGCGAAAGATTATGAAATAGGTGTGACAGCTAACCCTTTTCATCCATTCTGCAGGTCGACAACAGCACCCTATTTTGATGATGCTGAGGATGATGTAAGAGCTGCAAGGGATAGCAGAACTGGAAAAACCAATTATGTACCGGGCGACATGAAATATAATGACTGGTATAATAAATATGTTGTTGAGAAACCAAAGGAAAAACCGGAAACCGTTCCGGATGTAAAAGCAGATTTGACAATAGAAAAGAAACAGGATAATATTAAATTGGAAGATAATACACTTATAAAACAAATGAGTGATATTTACAAAAGTTGGGATGGAGAAAATAGAAGAACTTTAGCAACTGAGCTTTTACGAGCAAATGGGTTGGAAATAAAGCCGAGTATCAAGAAGTTAAAAAATGCATATGGAGAGTGTGCAGCCTACCTAATTGATGATAGGCACAGATTAGTACAATTCAATTTATTAAGTACGGATAATAGATCTATGGAGGATCAAGTAAAAACTATATTTCATGAACTTTTTCATGCAAATTATAACAACCTACTGACTGACCGGAAAACAAAAGTACCCGGAGATGTGTGGTCTTTTATAGAGGAAACTTTTGCAGAAAGTTCTGCGCATTATTTATCTAAAGCAGCAGGAATTGAGAAAAATATGGCTTTCGCTTATCCAGATTATTTAGTCGCAGCTTTACCACGACTAAAAAAAATGGAAATGTTTAAAAATTGTTCTAGTGTGTCAGATTTTGGTAAAATTATTTCTGAATTCCGATTTGGTAAAAATAGAACTGCGCAATGGTCGAAATTTGATGGCATACTGTATAACATAAAAAATGATAACTTTAATATAAAAAAATATGCCAAAAACTACACGGCTTATATAGCTGATAATAAAGAAAAACTCGTTGAGATATTTATTTCGTCCAATCCGACATCAAAACATTATAAAAAATCAATTTTAGAAAGTATAACCGATACAAATGATAAATTACATAATGGGGAAACTGTAGAAATAAGTAAGTTTAAATTATATAAAAATATTTTGATACTTGCCATGGATGAGAAAGGAGTGATTTAATGCTGTTAATATTTCCGGAACAACTCAATAAACCTGAAAATCTTGAAAGAGTGTATGAAATTATAAATAGTAAAAATTTAGTAGATTGCGCACTTGTTGGGGAAAATGAAAAAAAGATTGATGAAATAATACAGGAGTTACAGGAACTGGGAGAAACAAAAATAATTAATATGATCAATTCAGGTGAATTGATTTTAATAGGTTAGTACCACAGGCACTTAGTGAAAACTAGGTGCTTTTTTATTTATCGTCGTTTTGGTATTGTCGACGTTAAATAACAAGACTAATAGAACCGTGTCATACACGTAAAACATGAAAATATTAGAAAAAAAAGGAGAAATATATGGAAAAGGAAAAATTAATTAAATTAGGTTTGACAGAAGAACAGGCGGACAAAGTGATTGCTGAACACAAAGCACAGCTTGAGGGTAATTATATTCCGAAAAGTAGATTTGATGATGTTAATAATGCAAAGAAAAAACTTGAAAAAGATATTGCAGAAAGAGATAAACAACTAAAAACGCTCAAAGAAGATACTAACACCAATGAAGAACTCAAGACAATAATAGAAAAGCTTGAAGCTGATAATAAAGCAGCAAACGACGATTATAAAAAAGAAATTGCAGCTTTAAAACTCAATGCCGCAATAGAATCTACTTTATTGACTCAAAAGGCTAAAAATATAAAAGCGGTAAAATCTTTGTTGGATATCAGTAAAATATCACTTGAAAATGAAAATTTATCAGGTTTAGAGGAACAGATAAAAGTGTTAAAAGAAGCTGAGGACTCAAAATTTTTATTTGAGGTGGAAGCAAAAGCAGATCCAAAGACACCTGCAGGAGCAACACCGGGGGCAAGTAATATTGATACAGGATCAGATACAAAAAATATGAGTTACGAGCAACTTGCGGAATACATGGAAGCTAACCCGGGTATAAAATTATAAATTAGGAGGAGAAAAGAATGGCAAAATTTGACAGTAAAACATTTAACCCAGAAGCGTTCGGGGTTTATGTTGAAAGAGTACCAAATACAAAAAGAAATGAACTGATTAAATCAGGAGTATTGAAAGGAAATGAAGCAATAAGAAATACTTTTTCAAACCAATCAGGAACGGCATATGCAACATTACCAATGTACGGGCTATTGGATGGGGATCCGTTAAACTATGACGGAGAAACAGATATTACATCAACAAGTACAACAACATTTCAGAGAAGTGTGGTTGTGGTAGGGAGAGCCAAAGCATGGGTTGAGGGTGATTTTGCTTATGATATAACTGGCGGCGCAGATTTTATGTCGAATGTAGGGAATCAAGTGGCGAGCTATTGGGAAAATATATATCAAAGGGAATTACTGCATATTTTAAATGGTATATTCTCAATGACTGGAAATTCTGGTAATACTGGCTTTGTAACAAATCATACTTATGACATATCAGGAGATGCTGACGAAGCTAAACAAATAGTAGGGGCTACTACTCTAAACAGTGCTGCTGCAAAGGCGACAGGGGATAATAAAAGCAATTTCAAGGTTGTAATAATGCATTCAACTATTGCGACTAATCTGGAAAACTTAAAAGTATTGAAATATTTTACACAAACAGATGCTGAGGGTATAAATAGAGAAATAGGGCTTGCAACATGGAATGGAAGAACAGTATTTATAGATGACTCTATGCCTGTAGAAGTGGTTCCGGCATCAGGAACTGATCCAGAGTATACAAAATATACTACTTATATTCTGGGTACAGGTTCAATTGATTATGAGGATATAGGGGCAAAAGTACCTTATGAAATGGCAAGAGATCCTAAAACTAATGGAGGACTTGATACTTTGTACACAAGAAAAAGATTTGTGTATAGCCCATACGGGATAAGTTATACTAAAAAGAATCAAGTAACTTTATCGCCTACATCAGATGAATTGGAAGATGGTGCAAACTGGGAACTTGTAAATAATGGAGTTACTGGAGCAGGTAAAAAGTATATTGATCATAAAGCCATAGCGATTGCAAGAATAATCTCAAGAGGTTAATAAAAGGAGTGGTTCAGTATGGATATATTTGAAACCTTTGATAAAAAGCTAAAGACATTCATGGATATAACTGAAAATGATTTATTTTTACAAAACTGTGCGCTGAATAAAGTGAAAGAGTATATAAAAAACACTGCAAACATAAAAGAAATACCCGAGGGTCTGGACTATGTTGTAATAGACCGGGCGATCGGGGAGTTTCTTTTATTTAAAAAAGGTACCGGAACTTTAGAACTTAGTAATATTGATTTAGATGCCGTTTTCTCAAGCATCCAAGAGGGGGATACTCGTGTGGATCTGGGATATGGAAAAGGCACACAAACACCAGAGCAGCGGTTGGACGATCTTATAAATTATCTTATTACTTATGGAGAAAAAGAAATACTGGGATATAGGAGATTGAGATGGTAAAGGGACATAGAAAAGCATTAGAAAGCTTATACTTAGCTGTATGCAATATTTATGCTTTTATAAAAGAAGAGGATGAGTTTGAATTGACAGATCAGACAGAACAGCTTATATATGAAAATAAGAAATGCAGAGTAAGCTATAAAAATATAAGTGCTGCAAATCAAACAGAATCATTCGCAACTACAGCGCAGGAAATTAAACTGTTTATAGCACCTGAATTATTAATTCCTCCGGGTTCTACTATTGAGGTTACCCAAAATAACCGGACTGAAAAATATAAAAGCTCCGGAAAAGCTGCAGTATACACCAACCATCAAGAAATAATTCTTAATCTGTATGAGGAGCGTGCTTAAATGGGTAGAGATATTAGAATAGATACAAAATCTCTTGAAGCTTTCCGGGATCAAATACAGGAAATGGAGCAGCAGGCAGTCAATGAATTTTTTGAAAGTTTGGCAAAAGAAATTGCTGCCCGGTTGCTTAGAAAAGTTATTAAAAGAACCCCAACAAAAACAGGGAATTTAAGAAACTTATGGGGCGCCGCTAAAGATATAAAAGTGAAAAAGACTGGCAATAATTATGAAGTAAATATTGAGAATAGTGCCAGTTATGCATCATATGTTGAATATGGTCACAGGCAAACACCGGGGCGGTATGTTCCTGAAATAGGAAAAAGGCTGGTTAATGACTGGGTAGATGGTAAGTTCATGCTTACTTTGTCAGAACATGAATTAAAAGGACAATTACCCGGAATAATTAAGAGAAAAATGGATGCGTGGCTTGCTGGGTTGGGAGGTTCTTAATGATATTAGAGGATATAATAAAAGGAATAAATAGAATTATAAAGAGTGAATTCCCATCCATGGAAATTTATGCAAACGAAATACAACAGGGCTTTAAGGAGCCTTGTTTTTTTATAAAAATGCTTAAATTGGATGAAAAACAGATAATTGGCGAACGATATTTCAGAAGATATTTTTTTGATATTCGGTACCATCCCGACAAACATAAGAAAAGTCAGAATATCTGGGGAGTGGCTGATAAGCTGCAAGATCTTCTTGAGATGATAACAACACCAGAGGGGCATTTAATGAGAGGGACAGACAGAAATGCAGCAGTCGAGGATGATGTGCTGCATTATTTTATTTCTTATAACATGTTTGTGATTAAACCAAAGAATCAGGAAGAATACATGGAACATCTACAGCAAAAACAAGGAGTGAAAGGAAGTGGTTAAAAGTGGCAAAGACTAAGAAAGAAGATGATGAAAAAGAAAAGCCAGTTTTTTCAAAAGAAAGTTTGCTGAATTCTAAAAAGTATATGTTCCAAAAAGACCTATTAAATATACTTTTAAAAGATACCAAAGAATACACATTGGAAGAAGTGGACAAAAAAATAAACGAATTCAAAATAGGAATAGTAAAAGAATAGGAGGAAATAATGGCATTAGGTGGAGGTACTTGGTTAGTACAAAATAAAATACTACCCGGTACATACATGAATTTCGTATCGGCTAAAAGAGCAATGTTGTCATTTGCCGATCGTGGATATACTGCTTTACCTTTGATACTTGATTGGGGTGTAGAGGGTGAAGTATTTACAGTAGAAAATGAGGACTTTCAAACAAACACACGTAAAATATTTGGTTACAGCTATGATCATGAGAAAATGAAGCCTTTGAGGGACTTATTTTTAAATGCAAAAACTTTATATGCATTTAGAGTAAATGACAGCACAAAAGCAGTAAGCGCCTTTGGAAATGCAAAATACGGCGGAATAAGAGGTAATGACTTAAGAATAGTAATTCAGACCAATGTAGATGATACTACAAAATTTGATGTTTCTACATATCTGGACACGTCACTTGTGGATACTCAGACAGTCGCAAGTGCTGCAGAGTTAATCAACAATGATTTTATTGATTTTGATAAAACAGCAACGCTGGCTGCTACTGCCGGGACACCTCTAACAGGTGGAACAACAGGGGCGGCTACAGGGGATAATTACCAGAAATTTATAGATAAAATAGATGGATATTATTTCAATGTTACGGGTTATACGGGAACAGATAAGGTGATTAAGTCTTTATTTGCACAATTTACAAAACGTATGCGTGACGAAATAGGGGCTAAATTTCAATGCGTTTTATATAGAGCAGAAGATGCAGACTATGAGGGGATCATATCAGTAGAAAATAAAAGCTTAACTTCCGGATACGCTGAGTCTGCACTGGTTTACTGGACTGTAGGAGCTCAGGCGGGATGTGCTGTTAATAAATCGGTTACAAACAAGGTTTATGACGGAGAGTTTGATGTAGAAACTAAAGAAAATCAAACAGCCTTAAAAGATGGAATAAACAAAGGAAAATTTCTATTCCATAAAGTAGAGGATAAAATCAGAGTATTAACAGATATAAACACATTTACATCTGTTACCGTAGAGAAAAATATAGATTTTACAAGCAATCAAACAATTAGGGTATTAGACCAAATCGCTATTGATGTGGCAACTATATTTAATACAAGATATCTCGGACAGGTTCCGAATGACAATGAGGGTAGAACAGATCTGTGGAAAGATATTGTAAAACATCATGAGGAACTTTTAAGAATAAGGGCAATTGAAGATTTTACAGATGCTGACATAACAATACAAAAAGGCGAGGATAAAAAATCGGTTCTTGTCACAGATAATGTAACGCCTGTTAACTGTATGGAAAAATTATATATGACAGTTGTGGTTGCGTAGAAAGGAGAGTGTAATGCATGAGTACAGCGGAAACAATGAGAGGTAGGGATGCCATCTCTGGGAGTATGGCGAAATGCTTTATAGATTTTGGAGATAAGCGTGTAAATTTCATGACTGCTATAAAATTGGAAGCAACAATGGAAAAAACAAAAGTAAAAGTACCAGTACTGGGTAAAACTGGGAAAGGCAATAAAGCAACAGGCTGGGAGGGAAGTGGAACCCTAACATTACATTTTAATAACTCAATAATCAGAGAATTGGCAATAAAATATGCTGAAACAGGAGAAGATTTTTATTTTGATATTCAGGTAACAAATGAAGATCCCACAAGTACAGTAGGACGGCAAACAGTGGTTTTACTAGATTGTAATATAGATAAGACATTATTGGCGAAATTTGATGCGGATGCGGATTATATAGAGGAAGATGTAGACTTTACTTTCGATGGGATGAAAATGCCTGAAAAATTTAAAGATTTACCGGGAATGGTGCAATAAAAAAATTTAGGAGGAAAATTTAATTATGGATATGAAGTCGTTTTTAAAACAGAACGTGAGAAAGCCGGAAGAGGAAAAAGTTATCGCAACAAAAAGAGTACTTAAAGAGAATGGAGAGCCTGAGGAGTGGATAATAAAAGCAATCACTAACACAACAGATGATCGCTTGAGAAAAAACAATACAAAAACTGTTAATAGAGGAAAGGGTGTTTATGTCCCCGAGCTGGATACAACAGCTTATTTAAAAGACTTAGTGGTGAATAGTGTTGTTTATCCTGACTTAGAAAATAAGGAAGCACAGGACTCATGGAATGTTATGGGAGCAGGTCAGTTACTTGATTGTTTATTACTTCCGGGCGAATATAATGCTTTGGTTGAAAAAGTTCAAAAAATCAACGGATGGGATATTTCGTTGCCAGATTTGGTGGATGAAGCAAAAAACTAATAAATAGCGGCAACCCTGATATTAATTATGCTTATTATTGTTTTACTGAGCATGGGATGCTGCCAAGTCAATATGCTGTGCTCGATGACATGGAGAAAGCATTTGTAATTGCAGCTATTGACTTAAAACTAGAAGCAGACAAGGAAAGAGATAAAAAACTAAAAAAGAAAGCGAGGAAATAATGGCAACCATACAAAGCTCAATCATGTTAAATGATAGAATGACAAGTGTATTTACTAATATAGTAAGCTCAGTAAATACGACTATAAGAACAATGCAGAGATTAGACAATACAAATGTGTCACCAGACGTGTCGCAATTACAGCAGGCATCTGCACAGCTAAGAATTGCAGAAAATGAACTAAATGAAATGGTTGCCAGTTCTCAGCAACTAAATAACAATCTGGGACAAACCAGTGGCATAGCAGGGAGTTTAAAAAGTAAACTAATGGGAATAGGTGCCGGGATGTTGGCGGGCTTTAGTGTGAAAAAGATAATAGAAGCATCGGACAAAAACGCTCAAATAACAGCCCGGTTGAATCTTATTTCAGATGATCCTGAAATGTTAAAAAAACAAATATATGCATCAGCACAAGATGCAAGAATAGCTTACACAGAAGCCGCAGACGGTGTTGCAAAACTCGGCTTACTCGCTAAAGATGCATTCAGAAATACCGACGAGGTTGTAATGTTCAGCAATCTTGTCGGAAAGTCTTTAAAAATAGCGGGTGCAGATATTCAACAGGCAGATGCTGCAATGCTGCAGTTAACTCAGGCGATGGCATCGGGACGGCTGCAAGGTGACGAGTTTGTATCAGTTCTGGAAAATGCACCAATGATTGCACAGGCGATTGCTAAACATATGAATGTCACAATGGGACAGCTCAAGGAAATGAGTTCAAAAGGGAAAATTACATCGGATATTATAAAAGCTGCAGTATTTAGTGCTGCAGATGATATAAATGCAAAATTTGGACAAATGCCAATGACATGGACGGATATATGGACACAAATGAAAAATTATGCTTTGTTTGCCAGTGACGGAGTGCTTAAAAAAGTAAATCAAATTGCAAATAGCCAAGCATTTCAAAAGTTCTTAAGTGGAGCACAAACAGCTTTTGGGGTGTTGTTAAGTGTTGCGAACACGACATTTAATGCGGTAGCGGGTTTTGCTAAGATTATTATTGATAACTGGGCGCTGATTAGTCCTATAATTTATGGAGTTGCTGCGGCTTTGACAGCATATGCTGCAATACAGGGATTAGTTACATTACTATCGTGGGCGCAAACAGCAGCAGAAGTTGCAAAAGGTGTAGCTTTAACGATAGCAAATGCAGCAATGATTGCTTTAACTTTTGTAACCGGAGGATATACGGCAGCACAAACAGCAGCTAATGCTGCAGCATGGTCTTTTCCGGGTACATGGATAGCGGCAATTATTATTGGTGTGATTGCAGCAGTTATTGCTTTAATTGTTGCAATTGTCAAATGGGGAACAGGAACAGCAACCGTCGCTGGTACTGTAGTTGGGATATTTTACTGGATAGGTGCCGCATTTTATAATGTCGTCGCTTGGATAGTAAATACTGCAGTGAGTATGGCAAATAGTTTCAGAAGTACAATAAACAGTATGGCGCAAGGAGCAGCTAATGTTGCCAGTGCAATAGCAAATGTTTTTATTGATGGTTTTAATTTAATTGCGAGAAAAGCTGCCGAGATATTAAACGGTATTTTTGATAAAGCCCGGGCTTTTGCGGGAGCAATAGATGGTTTGATGGGTACAAATTTATCAAGCGCAGTGAACGTCAAATTTACAGCGAAACAAGCAGAGCGTGTCCAATTACAAGCACCTCAATTGGGGATGTATAATGGTGGAAATAGTCAAGTGATGCAAATGAAAGATTTGGGCGGAGCATACAATAAAGGTGTTGGTAAAGGGAATGACATGGCTGCAAAGTTCGGGGGGGTACTTGACGATGTAAATGGAATTATGAAAGGTTTGGAGATACCAAAAGGAGATGCCGCTGGAGCAGGAAAAGGCGCTGATCCCAACAATAAAAGAACAGCGGATAATACTGGTAAAATGGCGAATCAGTTGGAAGCAACTGAGGAAGAATTAAAATATTTGCGTGATGTTGCTGAAAGGGAATACATAAATCAATTCACTACTGCAGAGATAAAAATAGACATGAAAAATGAGAATAATATAAGTAATGAAAATGATGTTGACACTATAATAGATGTGCTTGTAGAAAGACTACAAGAAGCTGCAGCAACACTTGCAGAGGGGGTGCATCAATAATGTATGATATTTATATAGACAGATATTTATTACCACTAAGCCCTCGACAAATACAAATATCAAGCAAAAATATGAATGAAACAGTAAAGCTTATAAATGATGCTGAGGTGAATATATTGAAAAAAGAGGGTTTAAAAGAAATAACTTTTGAGTTTATTTTGCCTGCTTATAAATATCCATTCACTAATTTTAGATATGGTTATGAAAGCCCACAACATTTTTTATCGAAAATAGAAAGGCTAAAAAGAGAGCAAAGACCTTTTCAGTTCATTATCGTTAGGCAATACCCTACTGGGAAGAATTACTTTAACACAAATATAAAGGTGTCTTTGGAAGATTACGACGTTTCGGATGATACTGACGAATTTATGGACATAAAAGTGTCTGTAAAATTGAAAGAATATAAAAACCCCAGATCTACTACACTTGAGTTATTAGAAGATAAACTAGGGGCTTATATTACAATGCCCCGAGGAATTACCAAAATTATAGACCGAGTTTATACAACAAAGGCAGGTGAGGTTCTATGGCAGATATGCAGAGAACAAACAGGAGGTTTGGAAAGACTGGGGGAAATAATGAACGAAAATGGATTAAACTCACTAAATCAATATTTACCGGGGGTGTTAAGAATTGGAAATAAATAATACTTTAAATAAAGTTTTTAACACTGCTTTCAATATAGCAAAAAATACTTTTGATCTTGAAAAAGATTTACAATTGACCGTTTCTGGAAAACACGGAAGCGGTCATGTTTCTATGCCAGTAGTTGCTGATAATATAACTTTAAGTTATGAATGGCGAGGAGCACCGGGGAAATTAGATTTTAAAGTTTTAGTGCAGGAAGATAAACCCGGACAAGGGATAAATTATATAGTTGAGGGCGACCAAGTATCGCTTGTATACAAAGGTGAGAATATATTTTTAGGATATGTATTCACAAGAAAAATAGATAAAAACAATATTATGCAAATAACTGCTTATGATCAGTTAAGATATTTAAAAAACAAGAATTACTATTATTTTGAGAATGTAACGGCTACAGAGATAATAAAAAGAATTGCAGAAGATTTTCAACTTAAGATAGGAGAACTTGAGGACACTGTATATAAATTTGAGAGCAGGAGAGAGGACAATAAAACATTAATAGATATAATATTAACGGCTTTATCTCTGACAACACAAAATACAAAGAAAATGTATACCTTATATGATCAATACGGGGAACTGACTCTTAAAGAAATGGAAAATATGAAAATAACTGATTTTATAATAGACGATCTATCTGCATCTGATTTTGACTATTCGTCCTCTATTGATAGTGATGTTTACAATCAAATAAAATTAACATATCCCAACAAGGAAACAAAGAAAAGAGAGAATTATATAGTATATGACAGCTCTAATATTGAACGCTGGGGGTTATTACAACTTTATGAAACTATAGATGAGAAAATAAACGGGAAAGAAAAAGCTGATAATCTTATAAAGCTTTATAATTCACCAAAACGTAAGTTTTCAATAAAAAAGGCTTTCGGTGATATAAGAATAAAAGGTGGTTCTAGTTTTCTTGTAATGCTAAAAATGGGAGAGCTGGATATTAAAAATTACATGATTGTAGAATCAGTAAAACATACCTTTAAATTTGGGGAGTATTTTATGGACTTAAATTTAATAAAACATATAAAAGAAAAAGAAGAATCGGCAGCATATACAAGTACGAGTAATACAGAGGTGATGACATGAGTAACAATTTAAGTACATTCTTGGAGCTAGTAAAAGGTACAGCCAAAGGGGTTGTGGATAACTCGGAACCCTCAGTGCTTGTTTTCGGAACAGTTGAAACAATAACGCCGTTGACGATCAGAGTGGATGCACAGACAGTTCTGCAAGAAAAAGAATTGATTTTGACACACCTTGTAAGAGATTATGAGGTGGATATAGAAGTTTCACACAGAACAATTAATGATGATATTTTAAACACTTTACACGATCACCTCGGAGTACCACAAAATAGTTTTGACTCACATCATTATCATGCGTATGAGGGGCGGAAGAAAATAAAAATATATCAAGGTTTAGTTATAGGTGAGGGGGTTGTGATGATAAAAGAGCAAGGAGGACAACGCCACATCGTATTAGATCGATTGGGTGATCCCATGACAAGTGGGGAGTGGTTTTAATGGTACCTAAAAATTTTGTAAACATTCCTGATATAAATATTGTCACTATCCCCACTAAAACTTATAAGATGGAATTAGAGGAGAACAGCGACAGGATATCGGGTTTTACAGATGAACAGGAAGCAATGAAACAGGCAATATATAAAATAATCAGGACAGAAAGGTACAAATACATAATTTATGACTGGAACTATGGCATTGAATTAGAAGATTTGTTTGGTATGCCTGTAAATTACTGCGTACCTGAGATAGAAAGACGAATAAGGGAAGCCTTGCTGCAGGATACTAGAATAAGTGAAGTGAACAATTTTGAATTTGATACAAGTAAAAAAGGTGTAGTATTAGTCAAATTTACTGCATACACGGAATTTGGAGAAATAAACATAATAGACGAGGAGGTGTCTATATAATGTATGAAGATCAAACTTTTGAAAGAATATTAAGAAGAATATTAGGCAGAGCCCCCTCTGATGTGGATATAAGACAGGCAGCTATTATTTACGATGCTGTGGCACCTGCATCTATGGAGATTGAAAGCTTATATTTTGCTTTAGATATCATATTACAGGAAACTTTTGCGGATACGAATACAAGACCATATCTGATACGCCGATGTGCAGAGCGTGGAATAATACCTGATCCTGCATTCAAGGCTGTGCTAAAGGGTAAGTTTAATATACAGGTTCCAATTGGTTCCCGGTTTAGCTTGGATGATTTGAACTATACAGTAATTAGTTATATAGAGCAGGAAGTGCCGCCGACTGGAAATTATGTTTATCAAGTTGAGTGTGAAACACCGGGCATTATTGGTAACAGTAAATATGGGACTTTGATTCCCATTCAATATATTAATGGATTAACATACGCTCAAATAACAGATCTATTAATACCCGGGGAAGATGAACAGAGTACGGAAAGCTTAAGACAAGAGTATTTTGATAGCTTTAATATGGTCGCTTATGGCGGAAATATAGCGGACTATAAAAAGAAAGTTCTTGATATACCGGGTTTAGGAGCTGTAAAAGTAACCCCTGTATGGCAAGGTGGCGGAACAGTTAGGCTGACAATACTGGATGCGGAATATAATAAAGCAAGTAATACTTTAATAGAAACAGTTCAAACTTTAATAGATCCCACACAGGATGCCAAAGGCTTAGGAATAGCACCAATTGGTCATATTGTTACAGTAGAGACTGCAGCAGATGTTGCTGTAAATATTTCTTTACATATAGACCTAGAAAGCGGCTTTGAGTGGGAACAAGTAAAAACACCTATTGAGGATGTTATAAAAGACTATCTGTTAGAATTACGGAAAACATGGGCGCCCAATGACAAACCAGTCAGTGATGACTTGATTGTAAGGGTTGCCAAAATAGAAGCGGCAATTTTAAATATTTCCGGAATAGTTGATGTATATAATACAGAAATAAACGGTACCGCAGGAAATTTAAACATAGGTACTTATGATATACCTGTGTTTGGGAGTGTGAACAGAGTATGATATTTGAAATGGAGCATATCGTAAAACTTATAGAATACCTACCACAGTTCATGGCAGATCGTAAGGAGATGCAGGTAATAACATCGGCGGAGGAACCGGAGTTCACTTTATTCTGGGCGGTGCTGAAAAGGGTTATAAATAATCAATTCATTACAACCTGTGACGAGCAGGGAATAAGTAAGTTTGAAAAGATGCTGAAATTATATCCATACGAGTCTGATACACTGGAAATGCGTATTGCTCGGGTATTGGTTGAATGGAATGCACAGCTACCTTACACGATGAGAAGTTTAAAACAAATGCTTGACGTATTGTGTGGAGCTGGAAATTATAGAGTTAAATTGAAAAATAATGAGTATGTGTTGGAGATCAACACATTTTTTTATGATTCAAAAATGCTGACACAACTAAATAAATTGCTCTTGAAAGTATTACCCGCAAATCTTGCTTATGATAGCACAAACTACATAGTAGAGGAAGCGAAACAAGATTATTATTTGGGTGCTGCAGCTATGTCAAGTATGCATTATGTGCTTTCAAGTGATTTTACAGGCAACTACGAATTATCTGGCAGCGGAAATTTAACAGGATCGATTATACAAGGAAAAAAATACGTTTTAGGAGGATGAGATGGCAGTATTTACCAATACGATAATAACTAAAAAAGCTCATGCCCTTGTAGCTAAAGGAATGGCTGGGGAGCAGATTAATTTTACTAAAGTAAGGACAAGTGATTATGATTATCCAAGCAGCACAAATTTTGAAAACCTGACTGTACTGGGAAGTATAAAACAAACAGTAGATATTAGTGCTGTTAACATAGAGAATGAAAGTACAGTAAGAGTAAAAGCAGCTATATTAAATACAGATGTTACAACAGGCTATTATGTCAAAAACATAGGGCTTTATGCAAATGATCCTGATGAGGGTGAAATATTATTCAGCATCACTACAGCCACAACGGCAGACTTCATGCCTGCTTATAACGGTGTAAATACTTCTGTACTAACAGTAGATTTACTTACAACTGTAAGTAATAGCGGGAATGTAAATTTAACTGTGAGTCCGGGCGGACTGGTTACAACTGAGATGATTGCGACAAAGACTCAGTATGGAATTGTGACTCTCAATATGGTTAGAGATGAAATAGAAAACTCATTTGAATTAAAAGCAAGTATTCCGGGGTATGAAAAAAGACCGAACGGGATAATGGAACAGTGGTTTTTAGCTCAAGCACTCTCTTCAAATGGTGAAGCAGGAACAATTGTAAATTTCCCTTATCCTTATGAAAATTCTGTGTTGGATATACGTGGCGGAGATGGCGGGAGTGGGGCACATTCTGTAGGAATAAGGATATTAAGCAAGACACAATGTATTGTTTGGGGGAAGCTTCCGGGTACTACAGGTTATATTGATACAACAGTAAGAATCTTTGTGAAAGGATATTAGGTGGAAAAATGTATTTATTATTTAATAAGCAGGGTGAATTTTCAGGATTTTCATATGGAAATTTAACTGATAAAGAGAAAAAAGATGGTTTCAATATAAAAGAAATCACAGATGAGGAACATAAAACCTATATAGAAAAAACAAATATGAAAGGATATACTTACTATCTTGAAAATGATGAGGTAGTTGAGAGAAGTCCAAAGCCTGATTTGTTTCATATTTGGAATACAGAAAGTAAAGAATGGAATTATAAAAAAGAGTTAGAAATTTCAGTACTTGAAGAGGAACTAGGAAGTTTGGAATTGGAAATAACTAATATACAAAAAGAAATAAAAAATCTTAAAGAAGCTGGAAAAACTTTTGCAGCAAAGAAGTTGGAAAAGGAAAATATAGAACTCGATAAAACATATCAGGAAAAACTAAAGAGATATGAAGAATTGGAGGGCTAAAAATATGAAATACAATGAAGTAAAGAAAAATCATTTACCAGTGAATAAGAAAAGAACTGGGAAGAAACTGGACTTTAAATGGATTACAGTGCATAACACAGGTAACCCAAAGAGTACGGCAGCAAATGAAAGGGCATGGCTTACTAATCCTGAAAATACAACATCTACAGGGTGGCATATAGTAGTAGATGGTAAGGAAGCAATAGAAGCTATACCGATTACCGAGATAGCTTATCACGCAGGCACATCTGAGGGGAACAGTACATCAATAGGCATAGAAATATGCGATAGTGCGGGACTTGCAGCAGAGAAAAATGCTATTGAACTAATTGCTAGTCTTTTGATAGAAAAGAACTGGGGAACGGATAAAGTCCGTACACATAAAAGTTGGTCTGGAAAGCAGTGCCCTCACATCATACTTCCAAGATGGGATCAGTTTGTAAAAGACATTGAAACAGAAGTAAAAAGACAGAAAGCTGGAAACAATGCTGTAGTGGAAGAAACTAAAACAATAGAATTATTCGATAAAACAGGTAAATTATTAGGAAGTATAAAATTATAAGGAGAGTGAAAGAATATGACAGAAATGGCAATGAAAATATTTATAGTAGGAAAGATTAACGAGTGGATCAGAAAAAGAATACTTGAGGAGGAAATAATAAGCAGAGGAAAGGCAGGTATAGAAAAGCTGCAGAACGTTCTAGACAAACATGTATGGGAGAACATAGAAAAGTTTATAAAAGCTGCTAAAGCAAAAGATAATAAGCTTATACCGAACTTTATTGAAAATTTTACCGAAGATGTATTTGAAAAAGTATTCACCGAAATAAAAGGAATGCTGGACTTGAACGAGTTACTGGAAAGTATACTGAAAGAGGAAAAGAAAGCAATAAAAATTTAAGATCAGGAGAAGTAAATGGACATTCTTACAATAATAAATAAAATTGCAGAATTAGGGCTACTGGTAGTCTTGTCTAGTGTATCAGTATGGAATCAAATTAATATGTATAAAAGAATGAATTCCGATGCGACCAACAGGGATATATTAGAAGCATTAAAACAATTCCAAAAAGGGCACCTAATGTCGGCAGGATTAAAAATCATAGTGCCTTACTTTATTCAAGGATCCCGGTGGAAAATAGAAAATACCTTGCGGGACATTATAAATGTCAATAACATAAGTGCAAATTATAATGATGTGAAAACCAAAATAGCGCTATGTTATTCTAAAGAAAGAAATAAATTAAAAAATATTCTGGAAGTATCTGCAGATAATGCATATAAATACATAATAATTAAAAGTGTATATGATAATTTACAAATAAATGAAAATGCAATAAACTCAATATTTGAGGATATAAAAGAAGAAACAAAAGAAAATTATCATAAATATAAAGAAAAAATAAAACTTGAGATGAATCAATTTGAAGAAAATGCAGTATCTCAAGTGAATGATATATTATAAATAAAAACGCCCTCTGGAATTTTTCGGAGGGTTCTTTTTTTATTTGGTTAAATATTATATAATAGTAAAATATTACGCAATATACACACAATATACAAAAATACACTCAATGCACTATTAATAGGGCTTAGAAATATAATAAGGTAAAATATTATAAAAAATGATTATCTGAGGTGGAGAATGCTTTATACAATAACATTAAATCCGGCAGTTGATAAGGTAATAGAAATTGCGGGAACTCTTGAAAGAGAGCAGAATAACAAAATAAAAAAAGTGCTTTATGATATCGGAGGAAAAGGATGTCATGTATCAGCAGTATTTTCTGCACTGGGGCTTCCTAATATTGCTACTGGATTTACTGGCGGGAGAAATGGTATAAAGCTTGTGGAATTAATGGAGGAAAAGAATATTAAATGTGAATTTATAAACGCAGGCAGTACAAATACCAGAGAATGTACCATTCTAGTAGATGAATCTAATCTCGGCAGCTACATGATTACAGAATCTGGGGAGCTTCCTGATGAGAAAGCATACAGTGAACTGATTCTGAAAATACAGAAAGAGATAAATGAGGACGATATAGCAGCATTATCAGGATCACCGGCAACAGGCTTTCCGAAAGAAAAATACTGTGAAATAGTGAAAACGCTGAAAAATACCGGGGCTAAGATATTTATAGATGCAAGAGACGAATATTTGAAGGAGGTAATAAATCTGGAGCCTTTTTTTATAAAACCAAATAAGTATGAATTTCAGGTATTAACAGGGAAAAAACTTGAAAAAACAGACGATTTTATAGAGGAAATACAAAGGCTTAATGAAAAAATAGAGATAGTAGCAGTGTCTCTCGGGGAGGAAGGAAGCATAGTAGGGGTAAAAGACAGGGGAGTATACGGATTTACTCCACCAAAGATAGATGTAGTAAGTGAAACAGGCTGCGGGGATATATTCGTAGGCGGTGTAATTTCAAAATATTATCTGAAAAAAGACATAGAGGAAATTTTTAGATTTGCCACAGCGATAAGTGCATCTAAAGCAGCACATTTTTTAAGCTCGGATTTTTCACTGGAGCAGACCAGTAAACTCCTGCCTCTGGTAAAAATAAAAAAATATAAGTAAAGCAGAAAATAAATAATACATAATAACTGTATTTTCAGCTTATGTCCAAATACTTCAAAAAATTTGAAATAAATAAGCCTTTAAAAAACACAGGGAAAAATGCTATAATAAGACAAATATAAAAACACAGGAGGTTTAGGTGTGGAGAAAGTTTTAAGAAAATTACAAAGCGGTTCCGACATCAGAGGAATAGCTATTCAGCACGAGGACAAACAGGTGACTTTGAACAGAGAAACTGTAGCTGCATTGGCACAGGGATATGTGAATTATATAAGTAAAAAACTAGGTAAAAATCCTGAGGAAATAGCAGTTTCAGCCGGGACTGACCCGAGAATAACAGGAGGTAAGCTGCAATGTGCCTTTATTGAAGAGCTGCTGGATGCGGGAATGACAGTTTATGATTTTGGTTTATCAACGACTCCGTCTATGTTTATGAGTACAATTTTTGAAAAGTATAACTGTGATGCTGCTATTATGTTCACTGCAAGTCATCTTCCTTTTTATTATAACGGAATAAAATTCTTTACTAAAGAAGGCGGATTTGAGAAGGAAGATATCAAACAGGTTATAGAAAATTCGATAGATATTTTGAAAAATTCTACGGTTAAACAAACTAAAAAGGGAAAAATAGTTAAGACCACAATAATAAAAGATTACTCTAAATTTTTAGTAGAAAAAATAAGAACAGAAGTAAATTCTAAAAAAAATTATGAAAAACCGCTTGAAGGACTGCATATAGTAGTAGATGCCGGAAACGGAGCAGGAGGATTTTTTGCAGAGGAGGTTTTAGAAGTTCTTGGTGCTAAAACTGCAGGAAGTGCTTTTCTGAATCCTGACGGACTTTTTCCTAATCATGTGCCTAATCCTGAAGACGAAACAGCAATGGGATTCCTGAAAAGAGCAGTTCTTAACAGTAAGGCAGATTTTGGTATAATATTTGATACAGATGTGGACAGAGCATCATGTGTGGATAAGAACGGAGAGGAAATAAACAGAAACAGATTAATCGCTTTATCTTCTGCAATAGTTCTTGAGCAGAATCCGGGAAGTACAATAGTAACAGATTCCATTACTTCTGATGAATTAAATGAATTTATTACTAAGCTCGGCGGAAAACATTTCAGATATCAGAGAGGGTACAAGAATGTTATAAATAAAGCAAAAGAACTAAATGAAAAAGGGATAGAGTGTCCTCTGGCTATAGAAACATCAGGACATGCAGCTTTTAAGGAAAATAATTTTCTTGACGACGGTGCTTATCTTACTGCCAAAATATTAATAACTCTGGCAAAGCTCCACGAAGAGAACAAGAATATAGAGGATCTTCTTGAAGGATATAAGGAACCGCTTGAATCAAAGGAGATACGTCTGAATGTAAATACACAGTCAATAAAAGAATATGCCGATAAAGTAATAAGCGAGCTTGAGCAGTTCGTGAAAGAGGAACCGGAATGGTCTCAGGTGGAAGAAAATTACGAGGGAATAAGAGTAAACTGCAAGGGCGGAGAAGGAAGCGGATGGTTTTTATTAAGATCATCTCTGCATGAACCGATAATCTGTATAAATATGGAAGCAGATTATGCCGGAGGAGTGGAGAAAACAGAGAAGAAGCTTGCTGAATTTTTGAAAAAATACAGTGAAATAGATACTTCAGCTTTATAAAAAATAAAATTTATTATAAGATAACAATACTGTCGGAATAACAGAATTCCGGCAGTATTTTTCAGGTGTTATTTTATGGGAGAATGATGAGAATCAATTCTTTCTTTATCTGAATATAAATGTTATAATAAACAAAAAATTAAGGAGTTATAAATCATGAAGAAAGTAATGTTTTTATTTTTTCTGTTTTCAATTACGGCTTTCCCGTGTAAAATGCTGGTAAATCCGGGGAAACCATTTATAATATCAAATAATAAAGTCTATTATACAGAAGCTGGAAATGCAAAGATGGAGCTGTCAGGGGCAGATTCTGCTGATTTTCAGACTATTTCATATTCTGTGGAATCATGTGAATACAGAGATTACGGGAAAGACAGCCGAAATGTATATTTCAAAAATACAAAGGTAGAAGGAGCAGATGCCGGGAGTTTTATTATGCTGGAACAGGGCTATTATAAAGATAAAAGATATCTGTATTTTTACGGTAAGAAACTGAGAGACAGTGATTCCAGAAAAGAAATAAAATTTATCAAGGATAACAAAGATACGGACTGTATTCCCTGGGGAGACGGCGGCTGTGTTATCAACAACGGAAATAAATATAAAGACGGGAAAAAATATTTCAAAGGAGCATAAATATAGTGATTTTTACATATTAAAAAATCAGGGGAATTTCCCCTGATTTTATATGGTAATTTTTAAAGTAAGAATCTCTGCATTTTTTAAACCCGGCAGGATATAAGAATTATCCGAAATTTTGAGATTTCCTAAAAATGCCGTTTCTTTCAGGTTAGTAATAGAAACAGAATTATGCGGGAAATTTATTTTCAGTCTGTTATTTTCAGAAAGCTTCTGAGAAGGATTAAATAATCTCAGAATAATATTTTTATCTCTTTCTGCTTTTTTCAAAGCTGATACTTCAATATTATTTCCTGTTAATTCAATATACTCTTTTCTTAAAGGTCTGTCTCCTGTTTTTATATCTTCTAAAAACTGTTTTACATTAACCGGAGCAGAATAAAGGGATACAAGCCTTTGAATCTGTGTATCAGAATAATTGCCTGAATGAGGAATTATCCCGAATTCAAATTTATAATTCCCCGTCATCTGAGAATCAGGCGTATTGAATTCTATTCCGCTCACTCTGCCCGGACGTATTTCGAGATCTGATTTTCCCATTTTTCCTACACTTCTCATAAGTGTGAGGGCAATAGTGTCGTTATTATAAATTTCATATTCCGGCAGACCGGCAGACAGCACTGCGATTCCTGTTTTACTGTCGGAAATATCAGTGAATCCCTGCATTGGATATATAGGAAGCGGCTTTGATTTATAGTTCAGCTCTTTCCAGTTTTCAGGGACTGAAATTTGATTATCTCTTTTTATGACTGAAAAATGGTCTCCTGCATATGATGAATCTGTGGTAACAGGGGCACTGCATAATACCTTTATTATATGATCATGAGAATTATTGTAAAGTTCGGTTTTTACTGCAATTATTCTTGAAGCAGCTCTTAATGAAACGGTGCTTTTGATTTTCAGTTCTGTCAGTTCTGTATTTCTTCCTGATCTGTCGGGATTTAATGCATTTGGCACCATCATAACATGTTTTATTTCAAAAGCTGTTTCAAAATTATTTTCATACAGCTTAGTTATTTCTGCTTTCAGGTTTTCAGTAGTAAAAATTCTGTCATTTTTTGGAGGAGAATAGTCGTATTCATCTCCGTCATCACCTTTTTCTTCATATGTCAAAGCCGAAAATTTTTCTCCGCTTTCTTTTTCAAAAATATCTAAAGAACCGTTTTCCTTGATATTTATTTTCAGATATTCATTTTCCAGCTGATTTTCATGAGAGGATACCAGCTTTTCATTATTGTTCGCTGCTTCATTCTCACGTATATCAATAACTTCATAGCCGCCTGCCGGAAGAAAATCAGAAGAAATTATGATTTTATTTTTCCAGAAGACATATTTTGGATTTTTGCTGTAAGAATCCAGAATATAATTTTCTGATGCGATGTCCATGGCAAGACTTATATCAGTCTCTGAAAGATCTGTATTTAGAGATGAAACAATCTCATAAGGAATCTTTTTACCTGCAGAAGTATAAATAGAGAATTCCTTTTCCTTTGTGTATACTGTAATTTCGATAAATTTTTCCCTTTTATAAGGGAGTGTATTAACAAGAAGAACTGCTCTGCCTTTTATTTGGGAAAGATCAAGCTCTCTTTCCATATATCTGAAAAACATGTTTTCCAGCTCTTTGTTTATCTGTCCTGAGTACTTGAATCTGTTCATAATATCATCGTGGCTTTCATCTGTACAGCATGTGCATATACTGTCATGTGCCTGATTTTCAAAAAGATATTTCCATGATTTATTAATCAGTCCGTTGGAATAAATACCATTTTCAAGATATGCAAATGTCGAAAGAGGCTCAATAACAGAAGAAATTTTATATTCAAGTGTTTTATTCAGGTATTTTATATCCATTCTGCTGGAAGAATCACCGAAATGAACTCTTTGTTCCTTCGGGTTTCTTAATTCACCGTGAAGCACCTGTAATTTTCTGCTGCTTTTCTTCAATGCATTTTTTATATCTTTAGTTAATAATTCAGGATTTGATATTTTTATATTTAAATCATAATTATTTTTTTTGAAATATTCATTTGCATAATTGATGATATCGGGAAGACCATTTTGTATAGTTGTATGATCACCTCCGCCCATAAGCATAACTTCGCCGTCTTTAAATCTGTCAGCTATTTTTTCTTCGGTTTCCAGAATTTTTTTTACGGCATTTTCCTTATCAGCGGGAAGATATCTGTTATAGCCGTATCCCAGCGGGAAATGTATGCCAAGTATCTCCGAGCCGTCAGGTGACTGCCAGGAAAATACCGAATCATCAATGTCGTCACAGGCAATTCCCCGCCATACAAGAACAGATTTCAGATCAAAGCCGTTTAATATCTGGGGAAGCTGTGCAGACTGACCGAAGGAATCAGGAATATAGCCTGTCTCCATAGAGTGCCCCATGTCATCTGCTATATTAGAGCCTATTAAAAGATTTCTGACAAGGGATTCTCCGCTGATAAGATAAAAATCCGGCTGTGTATACCAAGGACCTACAAAGAGCCTTTTATCAGAAATTAATTTTTTCAGTCTTTCTCTGTTTTCGGGATATACTGTGAGATAATCATCAAGAATGGAAGTCTGGGCATCATACATAAAATAGTCAAAATTTTTGTCATTTTCCATAGTGTCCAGAAGAATTTCCATACTATAGCCAAGTCTTACCCTGAAAGCTTCAAAGGTTTTGTGCCATTCTCTGTCCCAGTGAGTATGGGGAATGTAATGTAAATTTTTCATTTGCGTCTCCTTTTTATTATAATGCCAATACTCTGACAGGGACTGGTATTCTTAATCTCTGTCTGAGTATTGGCATATTTTTGTTTTGTTATAAAATTAGAATTTATTCGGCAGCCAGCTCTTGAGCCGGTTTTCTGAGAAGTATATTTGCAAAAGCTATAAAAAATGCACCGATAAATATAGATAAAACATACAGCGGCCATTTTTCCACAGTAAACCATCCGTAAAAACCTGAAATAGGCGCGGGGTTATTTGCTCCGAACATGACTGCAAGAGCAGAAGCCAGTGCTGAGCCTATTACATTTATAGGAATTACTTTTAACGGAGATTCTATGGCAAAAGGTATTGCACCTTCTGAAATACCGACAAGTCCCATTAAAATAGAAGACTTTCCGGCTTCAAGCATAGATTCGTCATACTTTTTCTTTGACAGAAGAGTAGCGATTCCCAAGCCTATAGGAGGAACAATTATTGCTACCTGAGCAGCAGTATTGGGTGTAGTGATTCCGGAAGTAAGAAGAGCCATGGCTGTAGTAACCGCTGCTTTATTAACAGGGCCGCCGAGATCAAAACCGACCATTCCGCCGATAATAGCAGCAAGAACGATTTTATTTGTACCTGTCATACTTGTAAGCCATAATTCAAGAGCTCTGTTAATGCCGGCAAGCGGTGCTCCCACGACATACTGCATAAGAAGGCAGGTAACGAGAGTTCCCAAAACAGGTGCCAGAAAAATAGCCGTAATACCTGCTGCAAAATCAGGAAGCTGCATTTTTTCTAGAATAAATTTTACTGTGTATCCTGCAAGTATACCTGCGGCAAGTGCTCCTAGAAATCCGGTATTCATATTTTTAGCAAGAAGCCCTGCTACGAATCCCGGTACTATTCCAGGTCTGTCTATAATGGAAAAAGCTATAAATCCTGCAATAAACGGAAGCATCAGCCCAAGCGCAAGACCGCCTATACCATCCATAGTATGAAAAAGCTTTACCAGTGCATGACTGCTTTCAGCGTGTGAAGCATCCCATATATCCACGACTCCGTAAAAAGAAGAACCTATTCTGGCTATTCCCATGATCACAGCTCCGGCTATTACTAACGGAATCATATATGAGATTCCTGTTAAAAAGTGTCTTTTTAAATCAATAAAAAAATTTTTCATGTTTCCTCCTAAAATTAATTTCAAAATAACAGATAAAATCGCTTGTATTCATTTTTTAGAGTATGACAAATTATAATGCCAGAGCATCATTGATAGCTTTTTCAGCATTTTTGATAGCTTCCTTTACAGAAATTTTGTGTATGATTTTATCCTTAAATCTTTCTTCTTCTCTTACTTTAGTCTCCACTGCAAATATAACAGCATCAGCATCAGCGATTTCCTGTACAGTGATTTTGTTTTTTATTCCGGTAGCACCCTGAGTTTCCACCTTTATATCATAATTTAATTTTTTTCCTGCAGTTTCAAGAGCTTTGGCAGCCATAAAAGTATGGGCTATCCCTGTAGGACAGGCAGTAATTGCAACTATTTTTTTCATTTGGAATCCTCCTTTTCTGTAATAATCTTATAAATTTCATTTTTGCTGTCAGAATTTTTTATATTGGAAATAAAGTCTTCCTCCATAATTTTTGATGCAAGCTCGGACAGTATCTCTATATGTGTGTCTGAGGAATCTTTTTTTACTGCAAGCATAAAGATAATATCGATTTCTTCTTTTGTTTCAAAATTCCATATAACCGGTTTTTTCAGAGTAGCAATACAGACCGAGTTTTCTATTACCGTTTCTGACCGTCCATGCGGTATAGCAGTATATTCTCCCACTTCTGTAGTAGATTCATTTTCTCTTTCATATATGGAGTCTCTGAATTCTGATAAAGAATTTATTCTGTTTTCTTTATCCAGCATACAGATAAGCTGTTCAATTGCCGAATCCTTGGAGTCTGCCTCCAGATTCACGGCAATTAGTCTTTCACTGTAAAGATTTGACATAGCAGTTTCCTTTCTGATATTTATAAAAACTCATGAGTATTTTTATATATAACTCCTTTGGCTGTAAAAAGGATTTTAGTGATCAGCTTTTGTAGCACAGCTTATTCACACTAGAAGTATATAATGAAAAAATATATAGTCAATCAAAAATTGACAGATTATTTTTTTCAGTCGTCTTTGGAAATAAAAAAAACTTGAAAAATAAACCTAAAAAAACTATAATCAATTATAGACGACGAAAAAATATTATTGAATCGTTATATAGGAGGCGGTCTGTGAATAAAAAATTTTCAAACAGGATAAAAATGTCACTGTCTTTGAGTAAGCAGCAAAAAAAGCTCTTCAAATACCTGTTTCTTGAAGCTAAAAAGGTATATGAGGAAGATAAAAATATTATAGAGTTCAAACTTGAGATAAAAAAAATATTCAGATACTTAAATGTAAGATATAATATTATCGAAATTTTTGAATTTGAAAAAAATCTTGAGAAAATTTTGGAGAATAAAATAATTTATACAGTTATCTCTGCTGATAATACTGAAATTATGCGGGGAAGATTTAATCTTTTAAGCTCTTACAGCATACAGCAGGATATTCTCAGCTATGTATTTCCGAAAGAAATACTGGAAAGCACCGGAGAGGAAAATTATTTTTCGGCACTGGATTTTCTTGTTTCTATAGAGCTGGAGCTGGAAAGAAGTCTTATATTATATAAAGAGCTAAGCAGAAGTCTGGATTCCATCAAAAGAAAAAACAGCGTGGAGATAGAACTGGAAAAATATAAAGAACTAATGGATGCTGCTGATATGTATAAGAGAATGTATGATCTTGAAAGAAAAATTATAGAGCCGACATTAAAGGATATAAACAGCTATTCACAGTATTTTATATCCGTGGATAAAATAAAAGAGAATAATAATCCTAAGAGTAAAGTAAAATCTCTTGTTTTTCATATATATTTAAAAGAGGATAATGAAAAGATACAGCATCTTCTGAATATGTTTCCGGCAGATATCAGAAATAAAAACTCTGTAAGGGAGAAAACCGAGGATTTTTATTACAGGGAAGGATATGATTTCGTATATAAGGTAATAAAATATTCCAAAGAAAAGCACGGGAATCTTGCTCTGGAAGATATGTTCTTTAAGACGCTTGATGAAATATATGTGGAGAATAAAGAAGAAACCGAGGGATTTATGCTGTATGAGGATATAAAAGACGGTCTTGAAAAATTTTCAAAATTTAAAAACAGAATGGGGAGAGTACTGCTTCAGACAAGATTCGAGCTTCCCGTACTTTTGGACATATTAAACACTCTTGCTATTGAAAAGAATCTGAAGTATGAAAATAAATATTATAAAATAACAGCCTGTTATTCCGAAAATCCTGAGAAGAGATTCATAAAAATATACAAAAATACAAAAAAATAAAAAAGTTCACACTAATATCACATTGTAATGGTATAATTATTCTAACAGAAAAAATACCGGAGGTAGATATGAAAAAAAAATTAGCTGTTTTATTTATTTTGTTTGCTGCTGTTTTAACAGCGGGGAGTGTATCAGAGGATTTGGTAAAAAAGCAGAATAAAATAAATGAAAAACAGAGAAAGATAGATGAGAAAAAAAAGCTGAATCAGATAAAGTACAAGGATAACAAAGGAAAGCTCGCAGCAAAAAATGCAGAGCTTGAATTTGACCAGAGAGAAGTGGACTATGACAAGGCAAAATTAAAGTTCATGAAGGATAATAAGGATCTTCTGGTAAAAATAGAAAATAAAAAAACAGAAATACATTATGAAAAAAGAAAGAATAATCCAGACTGGGCAAAAATAGATAAAATGATTTCCGAAAGAGAAGCACTTGAAGATAAGTACAGAGATAAAGAATTAAAATTTGAGACAAATTATGCCAAAAAATAGAAACAGAAGAATAAGCCGGTGAGAAATGCCGGTTTTTTTTATTGCTGATTTTTAATTATTTTAAGAAGGGAAATTATTAAATAGACTGAATATACTATGAAAATTATAGTTTTGAAAGAGTAAATATTATTATTTTAGAAAATAAATTTATAAAAGCAAAAAAATATAAAAAAGTTGGAAGTACGACAATTTCTTTATTTGAAATAAATTTTGTTTTATACTTCTAAACTAATTAAAACAGAGTTTGGATATAATTTTGAATTGCCTTAGAAAATAAAGCTTGTAAGTAATATTTTATGAAATCGATTACTTATCTGACAATAAAATTATGTTTATATTATTTAAATATAATTTTTATATTAAATAATATAAAAGGATAAATAAAGTCAATTGACAGCTTGTATTGTTTTTAGTATTATTAAATGGGAAGTAATGAAAGAATATAAATTAGTTTTGAAGTAATGTAAGAATATTAAAAAATAAAATTTTATGAAAGGAGATTAAAAATAAATATATAATTATAAAATACTTAAGGAGGAAATGTGAAAAAAAATAAAAAACTGTTAGTATTATTTTTAGCTCTTAACTCAATTTTGACATCTTATGCCGATACAGCAGGCGGAACAGGTCTGTCCGGCAGTAAATATGAAAGAATGTATAATAATATAGTAAAAAATATAGAAAAAGGAAATTCTACACAGAAAAATTATCAGGTTATAGAAAATATTCTAAAAAAGAAGAATAAAGAATTAAAGGATTTATATCTGCAGGGGGATTATGTAGTAAAGCCGGAATATTTGGAATGGCAGGTATTTTTTACAGGATTTTATGCAGAAAATGAAAAAGGCGATAATACAATGGAAAATGCTGATTATTATACTTCAGCAAGAACACAGAGCGGTAAATTAACAGTAAATTTAAGAATATATAATGAGCTTCTGGCGGCAGGACTGACTTCAAACCAGGTAGAGGCACTTTTTAACGGTGACAGGAATGTGATAAATTCTCTGACTGATGAACAGAAGAATATTTTTTATAGTCCGAGTAATCTTTCTGGTACTTTTAAATCATTTCATCAGAAAGAAGATCCTAATAATATAAAACTGGGGGCTTCGATACCAATAAAAGAAGTATTGGATTTTTCACTTGATCCTCAGATAAAAATAGTGGAAAAAGCAATAAACCCGATAATAGTAAATCTTCCAAATACAAAAGTAGAAAAAATAATGATAACAGATTTCAGAGGAATAACAGCACCGACACCGCAGGCACCTACGATTAATATTACTGTAAATCCTTCTGCTACCATTAATTCACCTGTTATAAACTTTAATTTTAGTGCAGGACATAATGCGGGGGCTCCGATGAATCTGAGCGGAGGTGTAGTAAACCACGATACATATAATAATAAAATAGTTTCAATGAATTATAACCGTGTTTTTACAATAACAGACACTTTTCATATTGTTAACAGTCCTGGCGGAAAAATGTTTTTTGCTCAGGGGACTGATATAGAATTTACAAATTCAAATCCCAGTCCTGCAAGTTCATACGGGAGATTTTTTGCAGAAAACAGAAACAATGCTACATTACTTGCAAATTATGGGAAGATAACAATATCAGCGGCTTCATCAGACGCATTTATATTTGGTGATACTGTGGATTCGGTTCTATCCGGAGGTGTACCGTTCAGTACTTCTGTATATAATGGGGGAACAATGATACTGAATGCTGCTTCTCATAACGGACAGGCGAGTATTCCGGGTGGTGTTGCTATGGCATATCTTTCCAGGGGTGATGATGCCAATAGCGGTGCGAAGCAGAGATACTTGGTAAATGGAATAAATGGTGTCATGAATATAAACGGTTGGGGAAATTACGGAATATTAATGAATCAGGTAGATAGTGAGCCTACTTCACATAAAACAGAAGTAACAGAAGCGAATATAAATTTACTTATAAATAAAGGTAAAGTAAATATAAATGTAAATGGAAGACCAGGAGGATATACAGAGGGGAATGTAGGTATAGCTGCTTTTGCAGATAACACACTGGGTACTGGGAATGATAATTCGTTTGTTTTAAATGATAATGAAGGAACAATAACTTCAAATAGTGGAAATAATATTCTTTTAAGACATAAAGGAACAGGTGAGGTTTGGAATAAAGGAGTAATGCTGATTAATTCGGGAAATACAATAGGGATTGACAGGGAAAACTGGCTTTATGCGGCATCTTCTAATCCTGGAAGTCTGGCATTGGGAGTTAATGATGGTGCAATAATTGTAACTGAAAATGCAGAAAATGTAAAAGCAGTATCTGGTACAAGCGATACAAAAAAACATAACAATACACAAAATACGGATAAAAAAATAATCATAAAAAATGGAGACGGTGTAACGGGCGGAGCTGATTACGATAAAGATAACGCGGCTTCTTCTTCTATTACTAAGAATATAAGTAAAAGCAGTGCTGGAAAAGGCGGAAGCGTAAACGGAGATATAACTGGAATGATGTCTACTGCACCGGGGATGTCAGCAGGAACAACAACTTTGGATAATGATCCTAATATTGATAGTATAATTGAAAATAAAACAACAACTTTCAGTATGACAATAGCAGGGAAAACTTATAATTATTCCACACAGGATGGTGTCATATTTTTAGGAGGAAAAAATTCAGCCGGACTAGCTTCTGATGTAAGAAATATAGGTTCTTATAATCCTCAATTAGACTTGGTTACAGTGAGAAATGACATAGACGGAAAAATATTCATTTATTCCACAGGAAACAGTGCAAGTCAGTATACTATAGGGATAAATGGTCTATATTCAACAGTAGAAAATAAAGGCGGAATATTTCTGGGACTTACGGCACAAAGCGGTCCAATAGCAGCACTGGCTTCAGCTGTAGCAACTGAAGGCGCAGTTGCGACACCCGGGAATTATAACTATATAGGTATTTACGGAAAAGGAAGTAATATATCCAATACCGGATTTATAACTGATAAAGCTTCTGATGCTTTAAACTATTCTCAAAAGGCAATAGGAATCTATGCCGAAAATTCTAAAGTGAACGGGACACTAGTAGGGAAAGTGGAAAACAGCGGGAATATAACTCTTGGAATCGGCGGAAGTGCAGTTATAACTAAGGGATTAAGTGCAGCTGAAAAGATAGGACTGAAAAGTACAGGGGAAATCAGTGTGTCTGGAAATGCTGTATATCAAGGAATCGGATTTACACTTGAAAATACTGATGCCGAAATTTCAAATAAAATAAACCTTTCCGGAGAAAATACGATCGGAATCTATGGAAAGAACAGCACTATTAAGGCAGGCTCACTGGAAATCGCCGGGAATAATATCGGGAAAAGTATTGGAATCGTGGGAGATACTGCAGTACTGGAAGTGAAAAACGGAGTAAAAATAAATCTTCTTAACGGCGAAAATAATATAGGTATTTACGGAAAAAATATTACCTATACAGACAGCATTACAGGAACACAGCCGGATTATCTGACGGTTAATCTTGGTAACAGTGGTATAGGAGCTTATTTAACAGACCTTGTATCCAATACAACATTAAAAATAAATACTATTAATACAGGAAATACAACTACTGCACAGCTTGCAGGAGGAATTTATGCCACGTCTTCGGCAGGAAGCATAAATATAACCGGCGGATCAATAAAAGTAGGAACTTCTCTTCAGAACGGAGGCGGATTTGGAATATACGTTTCTGGAGGAGCTGGAACCAACGGTACCATAAATCTGGGAACAAATGCAGTAACTGTAAATCAGAGATCAGGATTAGGAATTTATGCAAATAATATAACAAATATAACAACAGGAGATATAACTGCAGGAAATACAGGTGTATTCCAAAATAATACTTCGGCAGCAGGGGCGCTAAAAACTGGAAAGATAATCCTTACAGGCAGTGAGGACAATATGATAGGTGTTTATACTTCCGGAAATACTACAAATGCAGAAATTAACGGACTTGAAATGACAGGCCTTGAAAAACTGACAGGTATATATGTAGGAAAAGGCGGATTTAAAAATACAGGAAATATAAGCATAAATGCAGGAAAATTATCCTACGGTATCTATATAAAAGGGGATGCAGGCAATAAAACCGTAGATTTTGGAAGCGGGACAAGCAATATAGTATTAGGAAACGAAAGTCTGGGATTATATCTTGATAACGTAAATGTAACTGGAAGTATGCCGACAGGCATAACTGTAGGGGATTCAAATACCTCAGGCAAGCAGAGTGTGGGAATTTATGCCAAGGATACAGCTTTTAGCAATCCTGTGGGTACCAATGTAATTTCAGGAAAAGAATCTGTAGGTGTGTACTTTGATACAAATACCGGAAACATAGAGTATAACGGAAGTGTGTCTCTTGGAGAAAATTCACTCGGGATTTATAAAAACAGCGGTACGCTGAAAAGAGATCCATCGGCTTCATTAGTATTTGCAGGTACTAACAATATGCAGTCCACAGGTTTTTATCTTGATAATGCAGTACTGGATTTTACATCAGGTGCTCTAAATGCAAATACTCTTTCAATGAATTCGGGAATAGCCTTTTTATTAAAAGGAAATACTTCTGATGTAAGGGTAAACGGTACAACAATAACTCCGACACAGCTGGACAGTCTCGGTCTTGCACCGAAGGTAGAACGGATTGTTTATTCGGAAAAAAATGAAACAGTAGCAGGAGATATAACACTGGATCCGGCAGTAAGATATTACGGTCACAGAGCTAAGGACGGAAGGCTGGAAATAAACGGAAATATATATACCAGCAGTAATATAACAGCTACATACGGGGTAGCGGTACAAAACAGATATACAGTACTGCCTGTGACGGAAGAAGTACTTTTGAACAGCGGATATGTAGTAGATATGTCAAATTCTTCCGGAAGTGTAGGTATACAGTCACTGGCAGGAGCAAGAGCAGTAAATAAGGGGAAAGTAATAGTCGGTAACAGCAGCAGTGCAAGTGCAGGAATAGGTATACTTGCCGAAAGCAGTACAATAAACCTTACAAGCGTGGTAAATGATTCTGGAGCAGTAATAGAGATGCCTTATGCAGGAATTGGTATATATCTGGATTCACTTGAGCTTGGCGGAAGTGTAACAAATGCAGGGACAATAAGCTCTACCCAGGCAAATGCTTTGGGAATTTATGCGAAAATGTCCTCGACGGGAGTTTTGGGAGCACCGATTACTGCAATTACAAATACGGGAAGTATTAATCTTTCTGATAACGGATTTGGAATATTTACGGATAATTCTACAATTACAAATTCGGGAAATATAACAGTGGATAATCCTGGAACAAACAGTATTATTGCTATTTATGGAGGAAGAAACTCTATTATTAACAATACCGGAGGAAATATTTCAGTGGGAGAAGGCGGAATAGCCTTTTACGGAAATAATACAGCTATGACAATTTCAGGCGGAAATTTTTCTACTGAAGGCGGTACACTGATTTATGCAGAAAATAATACAAATATAACTTATACAGCCAATGGAACAACTCTGGGGAATAAAATAGGAATTTACCTTGATCAGAGTAAAATAGATCTTGGAGGAAAAAATTTCTCAGTTATGGATTCAGGTTCGGCTATATATCTTCTTGGGGCAAATGCAGAGGCTAAATCATTGGGAACAATGACTCTGGGGAATAATTCCGAAGGTGCTTACGTAAAAAACAGCATGATGAATCTTCTCGGCGGTACTATGAATATAACAGGCTCTAATTCTACAGGGATAATAGGAATAAACTCCAATATTGAAAATACAACGGCAATAAATGCCAATATATTGGCAGGAAGCTTTGAAAATAAAGGATTACTTGTAAAAGTAGATGACGGCGGAACATATACAATAAGAAACAAGGCAGCCATAAATATAACAGGTGCTAATTCACTGGGAATATACGGAAGTACTCTTGACAGCAGCGGAAATATTCTCGGAGCACTTAATATAATAAATGAAAATAATATAAATATGGGTTCTGCTTCTGATATAAATAATATGCTGATGGGAATATACGGAACACAGAATGTAAATATTTCCAATACTACAGGAAATATAACAGGGGGCAGTTATACTGCCGGAATATATTCAGCAGGAGGAACAGTAACGCATGATTCCAGTATTAGTCTCGGTGATGCATCAGTAGGGATTTATATGTCAGGAGGAACAGGGACAGTAAGTCTCGGAGCCGGTGTATCAGTAGGGAACGGAATAAGAAAGATAGTTTCCGGAAATCAGGTAATAGAGAGCGGAGTGGCACTATATGCCAATAATGGTGCAGTTATTACCAATTTCTCCCCTAATATAAATGTGGGAAGCGACAGTATAATAGGTTATTCAAAAGGTGCAGGCTCAAAAATAATAAATCACGGCAATGCAGCACTTGGAACAGAAGCTATAGGATTTTACACAAGCGGTGCCGAGCTTGAAAATTACGGGACACTATCTTCAAGTGGTGACGGAGTAATTTATTTCTACGGTAAAGACGGGAAAATAACAAACAGCGGAAATATAAACGGAGCTGCACATAATTACGGAGTGGGAATATATGGTAAAAATTCTGAAATTATAAATACAGCAGATATACTATTGGGAGATACATACTATAATCCTGCCAAAGCTGATGATCCTTCTGATTCAAGCCACAGATATGCAGTAGGAATCTACGGGGATCAGTCAAAAATATATAATAACGGAGAAATACATATAGGACAGCGTGGTATAGGAATTTATTCATATGGTCAGACCGGTGATCTTATAAATGATATAAACGGGAAAATAATTTCTTCCGGGGATAATACAGTAGGCTTACTTGTGGAAGGAAGCGGAAGCTATAATGTCATTAATAACGGGCAGATAATCTTATCGGGGAAAAATTCGGTAGGAGCTTCTATAAACAGAAATACTACACTGATAAACAACGGATTAATAGAAGTAAGCGGAGAAAACAGTGTGGGTATAATGGCGGAAGCAAGCTCGAAGGTAGTTAACAATGCTGTAATAAGTGCATTGGGAACAAGTGTGGCGGGAGTGGTGCTGAGAAGCGGTTCAGTGCTGGAAAACCACGGGACTATAACCGGTCTTGTGCTTGCCGATGATGTGGACAGTGCAGTAGCAAGTGCTTCCAGTGCATCAGTGGCGGCAACAAGCCTTTACGGATATACTGAAAAGCTTCCGGGAACTGTGCTGCCGTCTTATGCAAAACCGACAATAGTAAACTCAGGTGTAATAAATGTAGATAATAATTTTCTTCTTGACGGGATTAATCTGATAATAAAGCCTGATCTTCAAAATCCATCGACTACTGTAATAAGCTCAGGAAATATAGACTTTATATATGATGCAGTGAAATTCACAGGAGGAAAAATAGATAAGGGTATGCTGGTAGAGGTTACGCCTGACTTTGCAGAAGGAACAACAGCAACGGCAATACAGCTTCTGAAAACATTTACGTCTACTTCGGGACTGGATATAAATGATTTTGATGTAATAAGCCAGTCTATTCTATGGGCAATAACACCGGCATATAATAAGGATGACGGAACATCAATCGATCTTATAGCTACGAAAAAGTTATTTCATACATTATCTGAAGGCTTATGGTATGAAGATTTTGCCGCTAATATGGACAATAATTATTCAGGTTCTGCGGGAGATGCACTAAAAATATACAATAAAGCAAACTGGCTGACTTCCGACAAGGACTTGAGACATGTAATGGCAAGTCTTGCAGGAAATGTATATGCCAATATAAATCAGAGAGAAATGGATATAGAGGCAGTATTTGATAATTCCGTGAATTTCCTTCAGGATTCGGAAAATAATACAAAAGAAAATGTAAAAATAAATGTAATAGCAGGAAAAGGTGAATTAAAAGAGGATACAGACGGTGTAGTGCCGTATGATTACAGAACAACAGGAGTAATAGCACTTAGAGAAGTAGAAAGAACATACAGACATACATTTGGCTACTCGCTGGGATATGCAAATACCAATTTTGATATGAAGGATAATAATGACAGCGAGGAAACAGTAAATACAATACAGCTTGGATTTCATAATAAATACACAACGGACAGCTGGAAAATAAAAAATAATCTTACAGGAAGAGTAAGCTTCCATGATATGGACAGAAATATCATGTGGCCGACAAAAGACGGAAGATCAGAGATGAGCAGCAGATATGAAGTATACAGTATTTCAAGCGATAATATTCTCGGGAAAGAATTGGCACTTGGTAAAAATGCAAGTATAACACCATATGGAGCGATAAAAGCAGTATATATGACAAGACCTGATTTTACGGAAGACGGACTGGAAAGTCTTCAGGTGGACGGAAATGATGCATGGAGCGTAAAACCTAGAGCTGGAGTAGAGCTTAAGGCAGAAGTTCCTTTGGGAGCAAATACAGCATGGAAATTAAAGGGAACTATTGATCTGGCATATGAATATGAACTGGCAGATATAAATGAGAGAGAATATGCAAGATTAACAGCAATAGAAAGTGATTATCACGAGCTTTCAAAACCAGAGGATGAAAAAGGAGCATTTAGAAGCAAGGCTGCTATAGGTGTGGAAGTAGAAAATAGATACGGAATATTCCTTACAGGGGAATATGTAACAGGAGAAAATGACAAAGAGGATTACAGAGCGGGAGTTTCTCTGAAAGCAGTATTCTAAGATAAAAAATATAGTAAATGATAATAGCTTCCCGAAATAAAATTTTGGGAGAGATAAACAGGTACAAATAAATGGAACCGAATAGATTAATACATGCAGATGTGTATTTTCTAAATGGTTCCATTTTATATTATAAAAGCAGTAATTTTTTAGTATTATACTTATTCTGACGACAGACAGAATAAAGTACGGGGAATTTTTTTCCGGTATTATCGTTTATTTGTTTATACAATTTTGTGTTTGGAATAAAAGAATTTTTAAAACTTTTTGTAACTTTATAATACAAATTTGTGAATCTTTCCTTTTTCCCTATTTGGGGTATATTATAAGTGACTATAGTTGAAATGAGGGTTAAATATGATTATTAGTTCTAGAACAATAAAAATTCTGGAGTATGTTTCCAGAAAGGGGGAAACTACAATCAGGGATATCGGGGAAAATCTGCTGTTATCCGAAAGAATAGTGAGATATGAGATTGATAATATCAATTTTATTGTATCAAATGAAAAAACTGCTTCATATATTATAAACAAAAGAGGCAGGCTGCATATGAACAATACTCCGAAAATGCTGGGAATAATAGAGGACTTAAAGGAAGTGGAAAAAGTATCAAAGCATGAAAGAGAAGATTATATATTTATAAAACTCCTGTTCGAAGGAAAAATAAACCTGAGAAGACTTACAGAAGAGCTGGATGTAAGCAGGACAACAGTAAAAAAGGATCTGGCTTCACTGGAAATGAAAAAGACAGGAATAGAGATAGTGAACAATTCACTTTGTTTTCCGGTAAATGATGAGTTTGAAAAAAGAAAACTGCTTATTGATACGCTGGATGAATATATAGATGAATATCTGAACGGAATCGGAAATAACATAGTTATAGATGTTTTGAAAAAGATGTTTAGCAAAGAGGAGCAGCTTCTCATAGAAAAATTTTTGAAAAATATTTCCGAGCATAACCTGAAGGCAAATAAACTCTACAAAACCTTTTATATGTACCTCATTATCACAATTCAGAGAATAAGAACCAATAACCTGATTTTGAAGAATGAAAATGCTAATTTCCTGAAAACCACAGAGGAATATCAAAAGATAAACAAGGAAATAATATTGCTGGAGAAAAATTTTGAAATATTGTTTACAGAAAATGAAAAATTACAGATAGCGGATTTTTTAACGGGATTATTTTCATATTCATATAATACGTCCATATTTGATGTATGGATAAAAATAAACATATTTATAAAGGAAATAATAAAAAATGTAGGGGGAAAGCTGCAAATAAACCTTGAAGATGATGTCTGGCTTCTTGAAGGTCTGATGAATCACATAAAGCCTGCAATTTACAGAATACGAAATAATATAAATCTAAAAAGCATGGAGGTATATTACGAAGAGGCACGGGAAATCTATCCGAGACTTTTTACAGTAATAAAGGAAGAGCTGAAGGCTTTGGAAAAACTTATAAATATTGAATTTCCCGAAAATGAACTTCTGCTTTTTCTTATTCACTTTCAGGCAGCTTTGGAAAGAAATAAAAATAACGGGGAAATAAAAAATGTACTGCTGGTGTGCATAGGAGGCTTCGGTACGACAAATATACTGGCATATAAGCTTCAGAGAGCCTATGAACTGAATGAAATAAAAATAATATCTTATCTGGAAATTGATAAATCTTATCGAAATATAGATGCTGTTATTACAACCGCAGATCTGAATATTAATGTAAAGGAAAATATCAGTGTTCCTGTAATTAAGGTTTCGCCGTTTCTCACGGAAAAGGATACGGCAATATTAAATGAACACGGCTTTTCGAGAAAGCAGAATACATATGATATTTCAGAGATAGTAAAACAGCTGAATGAGAGTGCGAGTATAAAAAATAAAGAAAAATTCAGAAAAGAGCTCCAAAATATTTTCAGTGTAAGTATAAGAGGAGATGAAGCAGAAAAAAAGGATTTATTTTATTTTTTGAAAGAGGAAAATATAATCTTTGAAAAGAAAAAGCTGGAAAAATGGGAAGATGCAGTAAAGGAAGGATTTAAACCTTTGGAAAAAGGGAAGTATGTAGATGAAAGTTATTATAAAAGTATAATAGAACTGATAAATAATTTTGGTTCATACATGGTAGTAAGCGAAGGTCTGGCAATTCCCCATGCGGAAAATATGAATAATGTACATAAATCAGGGATAAGTCTTTTGTATTTAAAACATCCGGTGATATTTCCCGGCAATAAAAAAGTAAATTTGTTATTCTGCCTGTCAGCAGTAGACAAAAAGGATCATGTACAGAGTCTGGAGGATATTATCAGACTTGAAGAAGAGTTTTCATTCAGAAAAAAAATGGCAGAAACAAACTCAAAAGAGGAAATTACAGAAATTTTAGATAAATATAAAAGATTCAGGAGGTGAAAAATGCTGACCGATTACATAAAAAAAGAATGGATAAAATTAGACACGGAAGCGGAAAACTGGGAGGAAGCGATAGAAAAAGGGGCTAACGAGCTTCTGAAAGATAATGTAATAACTAAAAGCTATATAGAAGCCATGAAGAAAGCGGTAAAAGATATGGGGGCATATTTTGTGGTAACAAAGAATGTGGCACTTCCCCATGCGAAGGCAGAAGAAGGAATATTAAAAACAGGCTTTGGTCTTGTTACATTGAAAGATCCCGTAGAATTTGGAAATGTAGATAATGACCCGGTAAAATATATATTTTGTCTTGCTATAAAAAGCAGCAATGAACACATAGAAATACTGAAAGAATTATCGGAGCTTCTGGAAGATAAAGAGTTTTTCAGACTTTTGGACAGTGAAAAAGACGAAGGGAAAATTTATACTTATTTGAAAAATAAAAAAATATAAGAGGTGAGAAGTATGAGAAGAGGTCTGGTAGTGTGCAGAACAGGAATGGGAAGCAGTATGATGCTTAGAATAAAGCTGGAACAGGTAATAGGTGAAAATAAATTTCCCATTGAAATGGAGCATGATGTATTAAGTGCATTAAGTAATTATGATGTAGACTTCGTGGTAACTATGAATGATCTGGTGGATCAGGTAAAGGAAGAGACAAAATATACCATTGGAATAGAGGATCTTATGAATAAAGGGGAGATAAAGGAAAAACTGGAAAAATATCTAAAAGAAACTGAGGAGGTATGAAAATGGAGATTTTGAAAATATTTGTCTTTGACTTTCTGGGATCGGCTCCGATTCTGGTGGGTCTTATGGCATTATTGGGACTTATTCTGCAGAAAAAAAGACCTGAAAAAATAATATCAGGAACGCTGAAAACAATAGTAGGCTTTCTTATTTTCGGCGGCGGAGCCGGTATGGCAGTGGCGTCTCTTGCCAGCTTTCAGACATTATTCAGTGAGGGCTTCGGTCTGAAAGGGGTTCTTCCTCTGGCAGAGGCAATAACGGCACTTGCCCAGACAAAATTCGCATCTGTGGTATCACTTGTAATGGTAGTGGGATTTATCTGCAATCTGCTTGTAGCCAGATTTACAAAATTTAAATATATATTTCTTACAGGGCAGCATAATCTGTATCTTGCAGCTTTATTGACAGTAGTTTTGAAAGCACTTAATTTTGGGAATACTACTGTAGTAATAATGGGAGGAATAATACTGGGATTCGCAGCAGCACTTTACCCGGCACTGGCACAGCCGTGGATGAGAAAGGTAACAGGTAATGATGAAATAGCAATGGGGCATTATGTTACTATAGCTTATGCACTTTCAGGATGGCTTGGCTCAAAAGTAGGGAATCCGGACGAAAGTACTGAAAAGCTGAAGCTTCCCGGATGGCTTTCCATATTTAAGGATTATATAGTATCTGTAAGTATTTCCATAATTATATTTTTCTATATAGCAGCATTTATGGCGGGTAAAGTAAAGGTAGAACAGCTTTCGGGAGGAGTAAGCTGGCTTGTGTTTCCGCTGTTTCAGTCACTGACATTTACTGCGGCTCTTTATATTATCATAACAGGGGTAAGAATGTTTCTGGGTGAAATAGTTCCTGCATTTGTAGGAATATCGGAAAAATTAATACCAAATGCAAAACCGGCTCTGGATTGTCCCGTAGTGTTCCCGTATGCACCTACAGCCACAGTAGTAGGATTCATATCTGCATATATAGGCGGTCTCTTATGTATGTTTATACTGGCCGCTCTTCATATGACAGTAATAATTCCCGTGGCAATTCCTTATTTCTTCATAGGAGCTACGGCAGGGGTTTTTGGTAATGCAACAGGCGGATGGAAAGGTGCAATAGCAGGAGGTTTTGTAACCGGAATACTTATTGCGATAGGACCGGCTTTGTTATATCCTGTTATGGAAGTAATAGGACTTTCGGGAACTACTTTTCCGGAAACAGATTTCGTAGCTTTAGGTCTGGTAATATATTATCTGGGAAAAATGTTCGGACGTTAGTGCTTTGTCTTCTTTGTATTTTGCGGATATAGTTAAAAATTGACATTATAAGATATAAATATTGTTCAGACAAAACTTGGGAGGAATAAAATGAAAAAAGACATTAGTACATTAAAAGAGGAAGCAAAAAAGAATAGAAAAAAAATACTGGAAATGGTATATAAAGCAAATGCGGGACATCCCGGCGGGTCACTTTCGGTAATAGATATTCTTACTGCAATTTATACTAATGAAGTGGACTTTACTGCAAAGGAGAGAAGCAGGGTTATACTGTCAAAGGGACATGCGACTCCGGCATTATATGCAGTATTAAATCAGCTTGGATTTATAAGTGAAAGTGAATTTGATACATTTAGAAAGGCAGATTCAAGACTGCAGGGACACCCGGACAAAAATAAAATTCCTGAAATAGATGCGAATACAGGGCTGCTCGGACAGGGGCTTTCTATTGGCATAGGAATGGCCCTTGGGAAAAAACTAAAAAAGGATGGAAACAGGGTTTATGTTATTTTGGGAGATGGAGAGCTTCATGAGGGACAGGTATGGGAAGCATTAATGTCGGCACCTCACTATAAACTTGATAATCTCGTGGCAATACTTGATTATAACAGGCTTTCTTCAAAAGATGATGTAAATAAGGTGATGAATCTGGAACCCTTAAGAGATAAAATAAAGGCTTTTAACTGGGAATTGATGGAAATAAACGGACACAGCATGGAAGAAATCACCGAAGTACTGGGAAAAGCAAAGGAAATCGTGGAGAAGCCTGTATTCATAATTGCTGATACTGTAAAGGGAAAAGGTGTGAGTTTCATGGAAAACAATCCTAAATGGCACAGCGGAGGACTTAAGGAAGAGGAATATATAACCGGCATAAAGGATATAGATACAGGAGGTAATAATAATGGATAATTACAAGCTGGTATCTCCGAGAGACTTTATAGGGGAGACACTTATTGAATTTGCAGAGGAAAATGAAAAGATAGCAGTAATAGACAGTGACTTATCTTCGTCAGTTACAACAAATAAATTTGCTGAAAAATTTCCGGAAAGATTTTTTGAGATGGGAATTGCAGAGCAAAACTCAATGGGAGTGACAACAGGACTTGCCCTTGAAGGGCTGATACCGTTTTTCGTGGATTTTTCAATATTTGTTACTGGTACTGTATGGACACAGCTGAGACAGGCATGTTATTCCAAGGCAAATGTAAAAATAATAGGCTCGCATCCGGGGATAGATAACGGGCCTGACGGGGCAACGCATCATGCACTGGAGGATATAGCACTTTCGAGAGTTCTGCCTAATCTTACAGTATTGATTCCGGCTGATACTTATGAACTGAAGGATATGATAAAAAAAGCGATTGAAATAAACGGGCCTGTTTATATAAGAACAGCAAGAGATGTTGTACCTTTATACAATACTGAGGATACAGGATTCGAACCGGGGAAAGCTCAGGTCATATACGATGAGGGTGATGATATAGCTCTGATATTTGAAGGTACAGCGGGCAAACAGGCTTTTGAAGGATTTAAGCTTTTGAAGGAAAAAGGATATAAATGTAAATTAATCAATATAAGAAGTATAAAGCCTGTAGATAAGGAATTAATACTAAAAACAGGAAGGACTGTAAAAGGAATAATAACAGTGGAGAATCATTCTGTATACGGAGGGCTGGGCTCTGTCACGGCAGAAATACTCGGCACGGCTGAGCATAAAGCTGTTCTCAGATATGTAGGTATAAAGGATACATTTACAGAATCCGGCAAGACATCAGATGTTAAAGAGAAATACGGATTAAGTAAAGAAAAAATATTAATAGCAGCAGAAGATATAATGAAAAAGTAATTTTAACGAGTAAAAAAATCCAAAACTATATCATAAAAAATTGATATAGTTTTTTTATAATACTTTGTATTTCCATTGAATTGTATTAGTATTTAATTTGAAAAAGAAATTGACAAAATCAAATTCATGAAGTAAAATATACTACAATACTGTTTTAGCTATGTTATAGATTCAATGAAATTAAATAATTTGATCATTATTATTTTAAAAAAATAATATAATTTTTTTAAAACTAAGGAGGTGCAGACTAATTTTTAAAAAATAATAATTATTACTGAAAATAACTATCAATAATGTTAAAATATTTGTTTGATTAATTTAATATACACAAAATAATAATTTTATTTTAGAAATATTTAGACTGATCCTTAGTAAAGTAAGGCATGATTTTCTTAAAATAGCAAAAAATAGATTTATTTATAAAGATAATTTATAAAACAAAATCAGGAAAGGATATTTTTTGATAAACAGGGGAAGGCTATTTGAGAGGCACAGCTAAGGAGGAAAATATGAAAAAACCAAAAAGAAATAAAAGATTATTAATGTCTTTTTTAGCAATAAACACACTGGTAACAGCTTATACTGGAACAAATCAGAGTCTGACAACTACCAAAACAGACAGACTTTATAATAGTATAGTTAAAAACATACAAACTGGAAAAACAAATAAAGACAATTATAAACTTATCGAAAACATTCTAAAGAAAAAAAATAAAGAATTAAAAGATCTTTATGTACAGGGGGATTATATTGTAAAGCCGGAATATCTGGAATGGCAGATATTTTTCAGCGGTTATTATGAAGAATATAATAAAGATGTAGATAATACAGGTGAAAATGCATTGTACCATTCTAATCCTGAACATGGTACAAGCGGTTATTATGATGCAAACGGAGTTTATGTGGCAACAGGAAGAACTTCGGGATTATTTGGTAAAGCCTACCAGCCGCCTCAGGAGGGTAAGGAAATAAGAATGGGTGTAAATATTACGCTCAGAGACATGAAAAAGGAAGCTATTAACCTTAGTGTGGGAAATGTAGATGTGGCTGAAGTGACACCGCTTACAATGAATGTAACACCGCCAGAGGTAAAGGATCTTCCGGAAATATCAGTAGGAACATACGGAGGAATAACGACTCCGTCAATTTCGATACCCACAGTAAATCCTATCAGTATAGGAACAATAACAGCAAGTTCACCGGGAGCGATTTCGACACCTACGATTACTCCGTTTGAAGTAACAGTTCCTACGGCACCTACGGTAAAAGAACCGGTAGTAGGGGAAATAATGGCGCCTTCGGCACCTGCTACGCCTACAGCACCTACTGTTACGGCAGTAGCTTTTAATCCGGTTACTCCAAATGTTGCAACACCAAATACTACAACACCGCCTAATCTGACTTTTGTTCCAACAGGATTTGGACAACCGAGTGGTTATAGCTATAATACAGGGTCAACGTCAGGAATATTTAATAACTATGACAGATATGATGCAGCGGGGACCACAATAACTGTAAACAGTTCCGGAGGAAGTAATTTCAGCGGATCAATCACTTATTATCAGGGAGCAACCCCCTTAACTACAGCAGCAAGTGCTAATATATCAGCAAATCAGGATGCATTTATAAACCACGTGGATAACAGAGATGTAAATATAAACGGAACATATACAGTAAATAATTTAAATAGAAACTATGGAACAATAAGATTTGTAAGCTATAATCCATATATGGTTCAAACAACAGACAGAACAGTGAATTTCAATGGAGTTTTGAATTTGAATGGTATAAACAGTGCTACTTGTAATCTTGCTTCAGGATGTGTACTTGTAGGAATAGAACATCAGTTATTATTTGGTAACGGAGGCGGTACTTCTGCCGCAATGTTGACTTCAAGATCTACATTTGATAATACTGGTACCATAAATATAACAGGTGGAAATCAGACTATAGCTATAATGATAGACTCGGAAGGGACACAATCTCCTTTCAGATCTTATACAAGAAACAGTGGAACTATAATTATAGCTGGTTCAGAAAATATAGGGATTGATTTTGGAGCGTACTATAATTCAGCTCAAATAGGAGGTACTTATACTGCAGGGGAGTTAGCAGGGAAACCTGTCACAGGACATCCTAATGTAGAGGTACAGCCTGGAAATATTAATATAAACGGAAGTCAAAACTATGGGGTAAGAGTACAGAATCTGATTGGGAAAGGGAGATATTCTGATATAACAGCAGATTATTACAGATACTCGCTGATAAATGGCTCTAATGGAGTTATAAGAGTAAATGGTGATAAAAATGTTGGGATATCTTTTTCACAGTATATACGTCCTGACGGTTCTACAGATCCTATAGGAAATGTCAGTAATTTACGAATAGTATTAAACGGAACAGACGGAGTAGGTTTTTTACGAAGAGAAGATTATGCTGCTACACAGACAGATAATATGGTTCTAACAGGAACTCATATTCAACAGTTGGATTTTGGGACAAGCGCCTCAGGAGGAGTGTTAATCAGATCAGATTTTGGAAAAATTATATTGGACAGAGATATAAGTGTAAGTAGTGGCGGAGCAAACAATACAGTAATACAGTCTAATGGTACAGGGACTTCTGTGGAACTAAATGCCGGACGTACTATTACATTAGGAACTGGAACGACAGCTTTTACAGGAATGCTGGCATCAAACAGCGGAGCTTTGGCAAACAGAGGAACAATTACAGTAAACAGAAATTTATCACAGGGAATTGCGATATTGGCATCATCCAGCGGAACAAATTCAGGAACAATAACAGTAGGTGGAAATACTGCAACTGGTGTGTATAATGCAGGAACATTTAATATGACTGCTGGAAGTATAAATGTCTCTAATTCAGGAATAGGAATTTATGCTGCAGGAGGTGCTACGACTAGTTTAACTTCAGGAACAATAACAGCAAGCAGCGGATCAGCGGCAATATATGCCAATAATGCAACTGTAGGATTAGGAAGCGGATTTTCAACAACAATAAATAACGGAGGACTTCTGTTTTACAGAGGCGGTACCGGAAATCTCAGCGTAACAGGAACATCAACAGCTAATATAAATTCCGGAGGAACAGCATTTTATCTTTCAGGAGGAACAGTGGCTTCACTTGGAAATCTGGTAAGCTCGGGAAATCTGGCATTAAATATGGCATCAGGTTCAAGCCTTGTAGGGTGGGATTCGCCGTCGACGCCGATTCAGTCATCGGCAATGCCTACATTGCTTTCTGTAAGCTCAATAACTAATACAACAGTTACCGGATCAGGGTATAATAATTTCTTGATAAATAAAGCAACTGTAGACATAAACAATGCAGTAAATCTGGATACTTATGCAGGGAAATATTATGATAAAGTAGACTTTGTTTCATCGAATGTAGGAGTATCAAGCGGAGGATCCTTAACAGGAACGAATTCCAACCAGATCGGAATTGCACAGAGAAGTTATAATGGAGCAACAGTAGGAAGTATAAACCTGACTAACAGCGGTACTATAAGTATGTCGGGAAGTGACTCTACAGGTATAGCAGGAGATTTTGCAACTATAACAAATAACGCTGCAGGAATTATAACAATATCAGGAAATAAATCAACAGGAATATTCTCGGCTAACGGTTCACTCACTAAAAACAGCGGAATAATTAATGTAAATACATCCGGTGCCGGAAACAGTTCAGTAGGAATTTACGGTTCGAATAATTTCGGCGGTTCAGCTGCGACATACGGCGACCAAAAAATTAATATAACTAATGACGGGACTATAAGATACGGAGGATCACTTACTTCTGACGGAATAGGAATTTATGTAAAAAACAATAATGCAAACAAATCAGATGCCTTAATAACATTAAACGGAAGCTCAAATATAGATATGACTGGTTCTAAAAGCGGAGTAGGAATATTCGCAGACAAAGCTCTTATAAATATAGCTGCCGGAAAAATAAAAGCAGGAGAGAATACAACAGGTATTTATGCAGAGAACGGGACAGAAATTTCTACTACCGGGGGAACAATAGATATTTATGAAAAAGGAGTAGGGATATATCTTGCAGGTTCAAGCAAATATAATTCAGGAACAGGTAAATTTGTACTTTATGAAGAGGGAGGAGCGGTTTTCGGACTTGAAAACGGTTCAGTATTTAATATAACTACTGCAAATATAGATAATACAACATACGGCGGAGGTTCGGCACTGAGCTTTGTACTGGGAAGCGTAGGGAAAAAGGCCTATACACATAACTCGGTCATAAATCTGGGTGCAATAGACAATGCGACTCTTCTTGGAACTAAAGGCGGAGTAATAACACTCGGTACAAGTTCTGATCTTCAGTCTACTGGTAAAAGTGTGGTAGGAATAGGAGCAGGATCAATAAAAGACAGCTCTGTAGCAGGAACAAGAGAAATAACAAACAGCGGTAATATAAAGCTGACAGGCGAAGGTTCAACAGGTATTTATGTAAAAGACGGTGCGAGAGCACTGAATAATGCCACAGGAGCTAATGCACTTACTATAAGTGATTCATCTGTAGGAATGTTCGCTACAGGAGCAGCTACGACAGCTGAAAACAGCGGAAATATTCTGGCGGGAACAGGTTCAGTTGGTATGTATTCAGCAGCCACAGGGGCAGGAAGCGGAATATTCCTTACAGGGGGAAGTATAAAATCTTATGAGACAGTTCCCGGAACACCTGATGAAAAAGTAACCGGAATGTATATAAAGGCTTCTTCAAACGGAAGCCAGTCAGGCGGAACTATCCAGCTAGAAGGAAAAGAGTCAACAGGAATATATAATGAAGGAACATATGCTCTCTCAAACGGTGCAATAACAATGAAATCTGAAAAAGGGGTAGGAATTTATGCCACATCAGGATCTACTACAAATATAAGCAACGGAACAATAAGTGCGGAAAATGGATCAGTTGCATTATATGCTGATAAATCAACAATAAATATTTCAGGCGGAAATTTTGTTATCGGAAATGCAGGACTTCTGTTTTATAACTATCCTTCCGCGGGAACGGGAAGAGGAAGTCTGTATATGACAGGCTCTGCCAATGCTACAATAAACAGCGGCGGAATGGCTTTTTATATAGAGGGCGGAGCATCTTCGAATATAGCAACTGAATTATCTTCACTGGTAGGAAGCTCTGGCTCGGGAAATAAATTAAACATAACTATGAATTCAGGATCGAATTTGATTAGATGGAATGCTCCTACGGGAGGAAGTATAAATCTTTCGAGCATAAGCAGTCTGAGCAGTTCGATAGCTAATGTAACAGTAACAGGGAGCAACTATAACACATTATCTATAAATAAAGGAGAACTGGTAATAGATGAGAATGTGGCTTTGACAGGTACAGGCAATGCATATAACGGTGTAGAAATGTCACAGTCAAAGGTAACTCTGGCTTCCGGTTATAATATAACAGGTGCTCTTGACGGTCAGATTGGAATAGCTCAGATAAATCCGGGAACACTTTCTGATGTTTCAATAACAAATAACGGAACAATTACATTAAGCGGTAAAAAATCTACTGGTTTGGCTCTTGATCACGGCTATATAACAAATACAGGTACTATAGAAGTGACAAATCCCGGAATAACAGGAGAAGGTTCATTGGGAATTTTCTCGGCTAACGATACAGTGACTGTTAATAACGGAGCTATAAATGTTAGCGGAATTGAATCAGTGGGAATATACGGAGCCAATGATTTCGTAGCTGGTACCCCTGCTTCTTACGGGACAAGAAAAATAGATATTACACATAATAATATTATTACATTGACAGATTCAAAAAATAACTATGGAATTTATCTGAATAATACAGCAGTTCCACAAAGTGACTCAAATCTGGTTTTAGGATCAGGATCAAAAATAATAATGGGAAATAATACTGTTACTGACAGAAGCATAGGAATAACACTAAAAAATTCAACTCTTACCAATAACGGCGGTACAATAGAAGTAGGCAAAAATGGAGTGGGAATTTATGCAGAAAATAGTAAAGTAACTGGCAGCGGCGGAGTAACAAAGCTTCTGGAAAAATCAGTGGCTTATACACTTGAAGGAAATATTGACTTTAATGCAGCAGTGGGAACAGTGGAATTTAACGGAAATAATACCACTGATGCATCTGCTATATACTCAATAGGGGATAACAGCGGAGCTAATACCCTTGCATTTAATACAGGGGATATAAAGGTAAATGTTACAAACGGGGGAATACTTACTGTAGGGAATATAGGGAAGAACAGAGTATTAACTTTAAATAATAAAATAGAGGTGGGAAATCCGTCAGCAGGAACAATTACAGGTTCAATACTGGGACTTACCGAATCAAAAATAACACTGGGAACATCATCACAGCTGATTACTGAAAATGCAATGACAGGAGTAAGTGCTGCGGGTGCATCAAGTGCAGGCGGATATGAAGTAACAAATCAGGGGAAAATAACAATAGGTAAAGAAGCCGCAGGAATATATGTATCTGACGGTGCTGAGGCATTAAATGATTCCGGTCAGATAACAATAGGAGAAAAGGCAGTGGGAATGTATGCGATGACTTCCGGAGCTGCCAGCAGTAAAGCGGTAAATACTGGGTTAATCACTCTAAATGGTGAATCAGCATTAGGATTATACGGAAAATCATCAGGAACAGGAACTGTGGAAATAGAAAATACAGGTTCCATTGTTTCTGCACAGGACAGCTCATCGAATTATTATATAAAAACACTTGGAATGGTTTTGGAAAGTGCAAAAATTACGGCTAAAAACAGCGGAATAATAGACCTGAGAGGAAATAACTCAATAGGTGTATATAATAAAGACGGAAACTTCACAATGACAGCAGGTTCTGTATATGTTGACGGTGAAAAAAGTGTGGGAGTGTATGCAAGTACTAATCCGGGAGGAACTACGACAATAAGCTCGGGAACGATAGAAGCACGCGGAGCAGGAAGTATAGGACTCTATGCTGAGAAAGCAGCAGGTGGAAATACTACAATAAATATCGGAAACGGAACAAATATAAAAGCAAGTAACGGAGCACTGGCTTTTTATACATCGCTGGACGGGTCAAATAATCCTACAGGACACTTTAATGTAGTAAGCGGTACAGCTACGGCGGAAATAGGAGCAAATGGAACAGCCTTTTATTATAAAGGTTTGAATAATCCTACAGATATAAAAACATTTTTGACTAATATGTTTACCGGAACAGGAACACTAAATCTAAAGCTTACAGATTCAAGTTCAAAAATGATGATACTAGAGCCTACAGGCGGAGGAACAATGCTTCTTTCAAGTCTTGGAGGCGGGGGAACACCGCTGCTTCCAACTAATGTAACAATAGATGCAGGTTCTGTAAGTGATTATAAAATATTACAGGTAAATAAAGGAACACTAAGTATAAACCAAAATGTAGATCTTGATAATGTTAATGATGCTTATAACAGAACAGATTTTTCATCATCAAATGTTACTCTTGAATCCGGGATTAATATGACAAGCAATTCTCCGAGTAAAATAGCAATAGCTCAAAAGAGTTACACAGGTGCTTTAAGAAGTGACATCAAGTTAATTAATGCCGGTGGAAGCATCATTCTGCAGGGAGAAAAAAGTGTGGGAATAGTGGCTGATTTTGGAGAGATCAGCAACAACGCTGGAGGAGTTATAGAAGTAGCAGGAAAAGACGGAATTGCAATAATCAGTGCAAATGGTTCATACGCTGTAAACAGCGGAACTGTCAGAATAGGGGAAGCCGGAGTAGGTATGTACGGGGCAAATGCACTTGATACTGGAAATATACCGACTTACGGAGATCAGAAAATAGAACTGGAGAATCATGGATTGATTCAGGGTCTGGCAGGCTCAAAGAAAGCTTATGGAATAATAGCGGACAATAAACTGCTTACTCAGGCAGATTCAAAGGTAACTCTTGGGTCAGGATCAAATATAGATATGTCAGCATCTGAAGGCGGTATAGGAGTTTATACCAATAATTCAGGTTTGACAGTTAACGGTATAATGAAAACAGGAAAAGACGGTGTGGGTATATTTGCCAAGGATTCTGCAGTAACAATAAACGGACTGAATCTTGAGCTTTCGGGAAATAATTCCCTTGGATTGTATACAGCAGGAAATACAGCAACAACTGTAAGCGGACCAGTAAATGCATTAATAACAGGTACAGACGCAGTATTGTTTAACTTTGAATCAACAGGTGCAGTAAACGGGCTTGGAACAAATTTAGTAATAAACGGCGGAAGTACAGGAACATTTTCATTAGGTGCAATAAAAAACAGCGTATTTGATTTTAGCAATGCAGCGGCAAATACAGTTAATCTGGGTTCAGGGAATGCATCTACAGGAATCAATGCTGTTAATTCTGCAGTAAGATATGGTACTAATGTAACAGTAAACGGATCAGCGACTTCTCAGACTGGAATGGCATTAGACGGTATATCCGCTGGATTTATAGGAGGCTATACAAATTATGAAGGAGTAAACGAAGGACAGATTTCATTATCTGGAATAAAGTCTGTGGGAATTTACGGTAAAAATGGTGCCAGAGTAATAAATACCGGCGGAATAACTGTAGGAGACAACTCGGCTGGAGTTTTTGTAAAAGACGGCGGAGAGATAAAAAATACTGGAATTATTACAATTGGTGCGAATTCACAGGGACTTGCACTGAAAAACGGTGTGGGAATTGATAACAGTAACACTATCAGCAGTACACAGGGCAAAGCTATAGGAATTTACAGTGAAAATATATCAGGAAATGTAGAATCATCAGGAATCATAAATCTTTCAGGTGATAAATCCATAGGAATATATTCAAAAGGTACAGCAGCACAGATAAATAATACAGGAAGCATAATAATAGGGCCTTCATCTGATGAAAAAGATCCAGGTATGGGAATTTATTATGACAACACAGCAGGGACTACAATAAATTCCAATATTATCACAGTGGGAGACAAATCACTGGGAATATATAACAAAGCAAATACAGGTACAATTAATCAAACAGGAGCACTTAGTGTAGGAAAAGGCGGAACAGGAATCTATACAAACGGCGGAATCTTGAATATAAGCGGTACTATATCAGTGGATGATGCATTTGATCCTTCGAGAAATTCTGTAGGAGTTTATGGAAACGGTGTAACAGTTATAAATGATTCTACAGCAACAGTATCAATAGGAAACGATTCATTCGGATATCTGCTTAATACTGCCGGTTCCAGCTTTACCAATACAGGTGGGGCAGTTACCCTGAATACAAACGGTGTTTATGTCCATGCAAAAGATTCTGTAATACAGAATTATAACAGTATAACTATGCTTGGAAGAGAAAATATAGCAATATATACTGAGGGAGGAACTGTAGCCAACTATGCTTCGATACAAAGTACAGGATCTGCAGCAGATATAGGAAATATAGCGATATATAATAACGGCGGTTCTGTAGACAACTATGGAAATATTCAGGTAGGACACTCAGATATAGTATCTAAGTTCGACCCTACACTAAATAAATATGCCGTAGGAATTTACGGGGTAGATTCATCTGTTACGAATCATTCGGGAGCAGTAGTAAGAGTAGGAAAAGACGGAATAGGAATTTATGGCGGAAAAACTGATGGAAATCCACTGATCCCTGTAATAAAAAATATGGGAGATATAGTATCATCAGAAGAGAATGCACAGGGTATGTATATAGTTGGTGCTAGTGGTATAAACAGCGGAACTATTCATCTTACAGGAGATAACTCAACTGGAATAGTTGCCGAAGGAGCTACAATTACCAATGATACAACAGGCAGAATAATAATGGACGGGGATAATTCTACGGGAGTATTCCTGACAAGCGGTTCAGTATTATATAATAAAGGAACTATAGAAATAAACGGTGCAAACAGTGTGGGAGTGCAAAAGGATACAGCCGGTGTTACAATAGCCGAAGGAGATAATTCAGCACATATAATATTAGGTTCGGGAGCAGTAAATTCGAATCTGGTTCAGCAGTCTGGAAAAGGATATACAAAACCTTCAATAAGAAATGCCGGATTAATAAAAGTAAATGATAACTTTACTATAGACGGATTTAATATGATAATAGAGCCTGATCTGACTTCGCATAAAGCAGAGGCATATGTAGATTCAATCGGTGAAAATTATATGTTTGTGGTAAATAATACTTATCTGGATGTAAAAGGCGATCTTACAGTTTCTGCAAATGATACTATTATAATAAAGCCGACTTTTACAAAGGGAACAAGTGCGAATGTATATAAGCTGGAAAATGCCATAACTGCCGGCGGTCAGATAAAGCTTACAGATGGAAAGACAAACATAAAGAGCGGATCGCTGACATGGGAAATTACACCTGTGGATACTACAAACGGATATGATTTATATGCACAAAAGATAGATTATGATAATTTTACAAGCGGATTATGGTATGAAGATTTTGGACGTGCACTGGATGAAAAATATCTTACACCAGCCGGAGAATACGAGAGAAAAGAGATATTTGAAAAAATAGACGCAATAACAAACGAAAAGGATTTTAGAAATGCAATGGCAAGCCTTGCCGGAGATATATATGCCAATATGAATCAGAGAGAATATGATATAGCAAGAGCATTTGAAAATTCACTGGATTTAATGGCAAATTCTACGAACAATACAAAAGAAAATGTTAAATTAAACGTAATAGCAGGAAAAGGTAAAAATAAAGAGGAAACAGACGGTGTAATAGGTTATGACTATACTACAACAGGAGTTCTGGCATTAAGGGAAGTAGAAAGAACATACAGACATACATTCGGATACTCTCTGGGGTATATGCATACAGAATATGATTTTGATGATATAGGAAACAGTGAGGAGAAAGCAGAGACAATTCAGCTTGGATTCCATAACAAGTATGCTGCAAATGGATGGAAGCTGAGAAATGACCTTACAGGAAGGGTAAGCTTCCATAATACTGAGAGAAGTATATTATGGGAAAATAACGCTCCTTCCGAACTTGAAGCATCATATGAAACATATTCGGTAACATTGGATAATATACTCGGAAGAGAATTTGAGCTTAGCAAAAAGCTGAGTATAGTTCCATACGGAGCTTTGAAAGCAATGTATATGACAAGACCGTCATTTAGTGAAAGCGGTCTGGAAAGACTTGAAGTAGAAGGAAATGATGCTTGGAGTGTAAAACCAAGAGCAGGGGTGGAATTAAAAGCAGCTGTACCTTTGGGAGCACAAAGTGCATGGCAGGTGAAAGGAACTCTGGACTTCGCATATGAATACGAGCTTGCAGACCTGAATGAAAGGGAAAAAGCAAGATTGATAGTAGTGGAGGACAGTTATCACAAGCTTTCAAAACCACAGGATGAAAAAGGAACATTCAGAACAAGAGCAAGCATTGGTGTGGAAGTAGAAGACAGATACGGAATTTTCCTGACAGGAGAATACACAGCAGGAAATGATGACAGAGATGACTACAGAGCAGGAGTAACTTTAAAAGCTATATTTTAATAATGGTAAAAAATAAAAGACCGGCTGGTAAGACCAGGCCGGTTTTTTATATGAAAAATCATAAAGATACTATTATAAAGGAATATTATTTTGAAGATTCAATATCTAATTTTTTACCGTCATCTGATACATGAAGTATTTCATAATAGGTTCCTTTTTCCAGATAAAGTCTGTCGACGTTATTAGTAAACAAGAAAATGGAAAATTTCCATGAATCAGGATTATAAAGGGCAAAAATTCCCAGATGATTATTAAAGCCGGCAGTTTCGGCAATAATACGGTCCTTTATGGAAATAAGACTTCTGGAAGGCTTGATATACTGTACTAATTCAAATACATATTTTGAATTGGCAATTTCATCACTGAAATCATAAAATAACGGGATACCTGTATTCACATGCTGCCAACCGAAGGATTCCAGTATGTTATCATAGAAGCCTTCAAAAAGAAACTTATTCATACCCGAATGATTTTTCCAGAGATATAAAGGAGCATAAGAATTTTGTAGATTTCCGTTAATATTTTTTTCTGTAATCATATAAAACTTGAACTTTAGGGAATGAAACCCGTCAGTCTTATATCCGTTGTTTTTTACTCTTTCTCTTATAACATTCATGTTATAATCAGCGGGAAGATTAATTTTATACTGCATTCCAATCATTGCTATCACACTCCTGAAAAATGAATTTGGTATTATTTTCTTCTGATATTATTAAGTCCACTTTTTACCCCATAGTTTCATTTCATTGATAATATTGTTAAGATCTCTTCCTTTTTCTGTCAATGTATATTCTACTGCCGGAGGAATAGTAGGGTAAACTTTTCTTGTAAGAATATCATTTTTTTCAAGATCCCGCAGACAGCTGGTTAATGTTTTCGGACTGATATTATGAAGAGCTTTTCGTATTTCACCGAATCTCATGGTACCGTCAAAAAGATGCTTGATTATCAAAAATGACCACTTTCCTCCAATAATATTAAGTGCTTTTTCTACGTTGCACTGAAAACTGTCTATGCATTTAGAGTCTTCTTTTTTCACGTTTTTCCTCCTATAGTTTCTATTGGTAAGTAAGTATAAAAAATAAACTTAATTTTTATAAAGTAATTATGTGGTGAAAATGTAACTACTTGTAATTATATACTGACTATGTTAGGATGTCAATATAAGATAACTATATAAGGAGGAAAGTATGGATTTTAATGAATTAGCAAGACAAAGATATTCGGTAAGAAAGTACAAGCCTTTGAAAGTGGAAGAGGAAAAAATAAAAAAAATAATAGAAGCAGGATGGGTAGCTCCAACAGCAAAAAATTTTCAGCCACAGAGATTTCTCGTATTAACGGATGAAAATAAGCTTGAGAAATTAAATAAGGTAACGAACTATCACAAGGCACCGCTGGTAATAATAGTCTGCTCTGACAGAGAAACTGTATGGCATCGTCCTTATGACAATAAAGATATGATGGATGTAGATGCTTCTATAGCTACAGATCATATGATGATGGCAGCTCAGAATCTGGGACTCGGAACATGCTGGATGACATATTTTGATCCTGCCGGTCTGAAAGAAGAGTTTAATATTCCTGATAATCTGGAAGCAATAAATATTCTGGAAATAGGTTATGCCGATGGAGAGGCAAAATCTCCGGACAGACATAAGGATATGAGAAAAAATCCTGATGAGATGGTTTTTTATAATAAATTTTAATAATGACAGAAAAAGGAAAGCTATTTATGATAATTTTCCTTTTTTTAGTTGAAGTCAGTAAAAATAAGAGTTAGTTTATATTCTTCTGTATATGTTTTTCTCATAAAATTGATCTCTTTTCTATTTTTCTCTCGATTTTTTATCTGCTTTAGTATAACCTCTCCAAAAACAAACTTAAAAAAACTGTCTAAATTTTTGATACTATTCCAAAATGAAAAACGAAAAGATTTGGTCAGCTTAATAACTTACAATAGTGTAAACTAGTTTAGAAGTACAACATCAAATAAGTAAGATAAAAAAAGTAAAATCTTAAAAGTATTAGAAATAATCAAGTGAATAAAATATTTTAAAAGCTGAGTGGGTTCTTTTTCCTTGTAATTATTGTTTTTTCATGTTATATTAAATTATAATTGAGAAGTTTTAATGGGGAGAGGTGTATTTGAATAAGCAGAGAAAATAAGGAATACTTAATTCTTGGAAGCGAACTAATTTGTGATAAAGGAGAATTTGAAAGTAAGTTTGAAGTATCACCAAAGAATATTAAGTTACAGGGTTATCATGTAGCAAGTCAGTCAGATAATGTAGCTGGAAAACATGTTAGATCATTTGGCAGCTGCAGTATTATGGGAAAATGTAAAATGGAATCAGATTTATATGGTCAGTTTTTAATTTGGTTTGAGACTTATTCAAAAGTAGTATTTGAAGGAAGTGAAGCATTACTGGAAGATAGTCATTGTTTTTGTCCGTATGGCGGCAGGATAACAATCTCTGATAGTAAACAGATTGATTACGCTTTAGCAATGACAGAATTATTTGGAGATTTTGCAAACACAGTAGAACAAATGAAAGACAGTATAGAAAATTTATCTGATATGGCTGTAAAGTCTTTAATAGGAATGTTTGACGGGGCAATGACGGAATATTTTGCTAAAGAGGAAGCAAGGTTATTAGAAGCTGTAAATTTTTCAAAAAATAATACAATGAGTGCCTATATGACCATGCAGACAGGTAATGATCCTAAAGAAAAACTTGCTGAATTAAGACGGAGTAGAAGTGTATATGAGGCAAATAACTGGAATGATATTAAAGATATAAATTTAAAAGATGTTTATGCTAAAATGCAGGAAAATCCTAATAAGGTGGAGTTAGGTCCGAGAAAGATATCAGGGTTAATGGCTTTATCAAATCCTTTATTAGCAGCAGGCTATTATGTAGAAACCAGAGTAAGGAATATAAGGTCAGTACTTCCGGATATGACAATAAGAGATTTCTTTAGAAGAGGAGTTAGCAAAGAAGGAATAACAGAGCTATCAGCCGGAATTGACAGCCGAAACAAAAAAATGTTACCGGGATTATTTGGTGGTGATGTATTGCAATCATCTTTTACAGCGGGTTACAGTTATTATGATCCTGTAGAATCAATGAAGATAGTAGATTCATTGAGTGATGACGGGAAAGCAGCGTATATGCTAAGAAAAGAAGCGAATGACGGGATGTCTGCATATAGGGATATTTACGGATATTATCAGATGGTAAAGGCTTTAGATATGTCAATGAAAGGAAAAGTAAAAACTGGTTCTAAAGTAGATATTTTAGATGAGGAACTGGAAGAATTAGAATTATATCGTAGAGGTAAAAACATAGGTGATTTTGAAGAATTAGAAGAATTGATGACTAAAAGAAACGTATTAAAAGTAATTGACGATGCGGGAATGAATTTTGATGGAATTAAGATTAAAATATCGAGAGATAAAGGAATGTTAAGAAGACAACTTTTAGAGTGGACTCCTGATAATGGCAAGCTTGTTTATTTATATCCAAATGCTTTTAAAAATACTGAAACATTAGTGACAACATTAGGGCATGAAAAAATACACATTCTTCAAGTTAGAAAATATGGTATACCATTGGGAAGTGAAAAATTAGTATTTTTTGAAGATGTTGCTCAAAGATCAGAAGGTCTTTGGTGGGCAAGATATAAAGCTAGAAATGGGGTGAAATAATGATTATAGGAACTTATAAAAATGAAAAGATGTTTGATAAATGGTTGCTTCTATTGCCAGAAGATGATAATTATGAGAAAATTGGGGATTCAAGTTGTCCCTATTGCGGTAAAAGTGAAATAGATTATTTATATATTGGAAATAAGAAAAAGATGAGAGGATATTTACAACTTTGGTGTAATGCATGCAAGCATGGAATCTATATTAGTCAAGCTTTAATTCCTGAAAATGCTAAGATGGTTGAAATAAGAGATAAATCGATTGATTTCAATATTTTAATACCAGATTATATTAGAGTCGTACCGGAATGAATCAAGTTTATATTTTAATAAAAGGGATTGTATCAAAATGAAAATTTTTAGGGAGCGTAAAAAAGTTTACATAGAGTTAAGGTATGAAATTTTCTTCTCATTACTATAGCAGTTTTAAAAATGCAGTTTTTGAATAAATTTTTATAAAAAGGCTGAATAAAAAAGTCTTGTTTATCATTAGGAACAAATACAGGACGATGATAATAGAGTATTGAAGGAGAGTTTTTTTAAAATTTTGGAGTAACCTTAATAAAATAAAAAAAGCTAAAAATAATAGCTTTTTAAATTTAATATCAAAATTATAAAATTAATTACTTAAAGAATCAAATTTATTGGGAAATATAATTAAGTGTGAATTCTTCTTTTTTGGAGAGTTTCCAGATATTGGGTAAAATGGATGAAATTTAATCTTGCTAAAAGTGTACACTTCCTATTAAAAGCCCGAGTAGAATATCGACTGGCATTTACTGCTTGGAAATTATGGATTTGAATATCAAGCAGTTTAATATCTTGAAGATATTTATTAATATAATTTTTCCTTGTTTCTTCAGACAATGTATTCATGGCAGCAGCTAACTTTGATTTCATAAAACCTCCTTATACTGTAATTTATTCAATTAACATATTTTAACATTTAATATATATAAATTCAAAAATAAATTTACATTACATTTTTAAATTTTCTTTTTATCAAGCTGGAAATGTTAGGAAATCTGCACATATAATATACCTAGTATAAAAAATAAATTGAATTTAATTCAGACAAAATTTTTACTGTCATGAAGGATGATGAATTGTATGCCGGAGATTATATAAATAAAATTGCCTTCATTATTTAATTGAGGATTTTAATTTGGACGGCGGGAAATGAATATTAATCTTGTGAACTAATAAAAGATCTGTTACAATAATTTAATATTAAGTATTTTAGGAGGAGTTAGATGATCGGGAAAAAAAACTATATATTAGTAATATTTTTTGTTTTATTCATAATAATCTCCTGCAGTAAAAACAGAGCTCAGTCAGCATTTAATAAAGAAAGCAGATATAAGGTCATTGAAAATAAAGTTTATTATGATAATATTGTTTTAGAAGATGTAGATTTGAAAAGTTTTATAATTTTAAATAAATATTATGCGCGGGATAAAGAAAATATATATTGGAAAGAAGAAAAAATAGACGGGATAGATACTGATTCATTTGAAATTTTAGATATTAATTATTCAAGAGACAGGAATAATGTATATGGATTTAAAGGAATAAAAATAGAAGGAGCTGATCCTGAAAGTTTTAAGGTATTAAATGATGCTTATGCCAAAGATAAAACAAGTGTGTATTGGGATGGGAAAAAATTGGAAAGGGCTGATCCAGCCACATTTAAAAAAATAAATCATCCTAATTCTGTTTCTTATTCTATGGATAAAGATAATGTGTATTATATAACGGAAAAAATAGAAGGAGCAGATCCGAAAAGCTTTCAAATATTTCATCATAGCCTTGCTAAAGATAACAACGCTGTATATTGGGCGGGAGAAAAATTGCAAGGAACAGATGCCAAAAGTTTTGAATATCTGGGAGGTCCTTATTCCAGAGATAAAAATAATATTTACAGGCAAGAAAAGATAATAAACGGAGCAGATCAAAAAACTTTTGAAATGATTAATTCTGTTATATCAAAAGATAAAAATAATGTATATTATAAAGATTTAATAATAAATGGGGCAGATTCGCAAACTTTTGAAGTATTAGAATGCGGAAAAAAAGTAAAACCAAGATTATTGGAATCAAAATCAGAAGTGATAAAGTGTTTAGTAGAATATACAGATAAAAATTATATTTATGAAGACTTTACAATAGAGGATGGAAAGCTAACAGTAACAAAGAAAAAACGATGATTAAAAGTAAATAGGAAATTAAGAATGGAATATGATTAATACAGCAGGACTAATTAATAGTCTTGTTTTTTACTGTAAAATAAAGGAGCCAAAATGAAAAATTTTAGAATAAAAGGCAGGGATTGCGATAGATTTCTTGTTTTATAGAAAAATAAAATTAAAATGAAGGTATAGAGGATACAAGAATGAAAATGAAATAGTAGCAACAGAAAAGAAATACCCCAAAAATTGCAGTATTTTTTTATTTTATGTGATAAAATCTAGGCAAATAAATTATGCTAGTTAAAAAGAAGAAAGGATAAGAGTGAACTGTGGAGAAATTTGAATATTAGCTTTTGTAACACGTTCAATAGTTGCTACACTTAAACGGAAAATTGCAGATTAATTATGGGAAAAGAAATAAACTAATAAAATTTTTAAAAGAAGTTATAATGAAAAAGGAAAACTGATAAGAGAATATCATAAAAAACGGAGGATGGAATGATCAGTAAAGAAGCCAAAACAGCAAAAGAAAAATTATTTCAAAATAAAAATCTGGAAGAGATACTTAGCACACCCATAGAAATTCAAAGAGAAGAATGGGAAGAATCTGTCAAAAATATAAAACTGCCAAGCAATATAAAAATAGAGGAAATTACAGTAAAGAATATAAAAGCGGATTGGATAACACCAGAATTTACTACATCAGAAGTGGTTATTTTTTATTTTCACGGCGGTGGTCTGAATCAGGGGTCAAAATTAACACATAGAAAGCTGGCAGCAGAAATTGCGAATCGTTCAAAGTTAAGAGTATTTATACATAATTATCCATTGGCTCCGGAAAATCCATATCCGAATGCTCTTAATAAATCTTTGGAATTATATTTATGGTTATTGGAGAGCGGTCTGAAAGCGGAAAATATTATTTTTGGAAGTGATTCATCCGGCAGTGCACTGGCTTTAGCATTAATTTTACTTTTAAAACAGGAAAAGCAATCCTTGCCTAAAGCAGCATTTCTTTTTTCACCGATGCTGGATTTTTCAATATCAGGCGAGTCTGTTACAAAGAATAAAGATTTAGACCCAAAAATTTTTAAAGAAGATCTGGAACTAACATCAAAATATTATTGTGATAAAAAATCCGTGAAGGATCCTTTGGTATCACCGGTCTATGGAGATTTTACAGATTTTCCGCCTTTATTTATACAGGTTGGAAGTGAAGAACTTTTGTTAAGTGATTCATTAACTTTGGAAAAAAGAGTGAAAAATGCAGGTGTATCTGTTAAATTAGAAGTATGGGAAGGGATGTGGCATGTCTTTCAAACAAGGTTTGAATCAATACCGGAAGCTGATCAGGCAGTTACGAATGCTGTCGATTTTATTAATTCATTAGTATAATTAGAAACAGAAAATTACTGGAGCTGAGAATATCATATATTTACAATCTTACAGATTAAATGTTATTGAGAAAATTTAATCTGTAAGAGGACTTAATACATAACAATGCATATCAGTCCTCTTTTTGTTTCAAATTTATTTTTCTATTCAATTTAGCGGAGTCCGAAAATTTAAGCAGATTTATTTTTAAAAAGCCATGCAGCTAACGGTAAAGTCAGCATTGCTATGATTATCATAGGGATAAAATTAGGAGCTACTTGTGTTAAACCGGCGCCTTCCAAGTATACTCTCCTTATAGCTTCCACGCCAAAACGTAACGGGTTGGCATATGTAGCAATCTGAAGAATTCTGGGCATATTACGTATCGGTGTGGATAAACCTGATAATAAAGTCATAGGCATGAGAAGAACAAATGTATACACCATTACCTGCTGCATACTTGAAGATACGGCGGAAACTGATAAACCTATTCCGGTACTGCTGATCATAAATATCAAAATAGTAAGATAAAGAGTAACAAATGAACCGTTCATAGGTATTTTAAACCAAAATATACAAAATAATAACATGATAGTTACTTGAAGAAGACCTATGAACAGAGGCGGTACGGCTTTACCTATTAGAATTTCTGCCGAAGACAGCGGTGTAACAAGTAATTGATCAAAAGTCCCCTGTTCTCTTTCTTTAGCAATAGATAACCCTGCAAGTATTAACATCTGTGTCAGACTTAAAGCCGCTAACATTCCGGGAAGAAAACTCCATCTGGTTATAAGATTGGGATTATACCATGCTCTTGTTTCCACATTAATAAGCTGTTTATTCCCGTTTCTTTCAGTATTTAATTTTTCGATAATATCATTTACATAGCTTAAAGCTACACTTGATGTCATGGTATTGCGTCCGTCTGTGATTACCTGAATCGAAGCTGAATTTCCTCTGGCTAAATTTTTTTCAAAATCTGAATCTATGCTTATTACTATCATTGCTTTATCTGAATCTATACTACCGGCAATTTGACTGGTATTCATCAGAGTTTGAGTACGTTGGAAAACGCCTGTCCCGTCAAGTCTGGCAAGAAATTCTGTTGAAGTTTTGCTTTTACTATTGTCAAGACAGGCATAAGGCACTCTGTCAAGATTATAAGTTGCTGCATAACCAAATAAAACGATTTGTAAAATAATGGGAAGAGTAAGTATGAGCTTAGCCGAAGGATCTTTCAAAGTAACTAAAAGTTCTTTTTTACATATATTAATTAATTTTGACATATCTGTCATCAATTTAAGCATTTTTTCTCTCTTTCTTTATTCAAGGCTCTTTTTTGTCACTTTTAATGCTGTAGAAACAAAAAATACAGCATAAGCAGATAGTATTAAACAGTTTTTCAAAATTAAGTTCCAATTATTTCCGCCAAGAAAAAGTGATTTAAGTAATTGCAAATAATATGTTGCCGGGAGTATCTGCCCTATATTCCGGATAAAAACTGGGACACTCCGCAGATCAAATAAAAATCCTGTCAGCATCATTGCAGGTAAAAAGCTTACAACTAATGCTACCTGGCTTGCTAAAAATTGATTTTTTGTGATAGAGGATATAATAAGTCCCATTCCCAAGGATACGAACAAATAAAGCATGGAACAAAATATGATTATAAGCAGTGAGCCGTGTATAGGAACTTTAAATAAAACGCGTGCGGCAACTAAGCAGAGTGAAAAGCCAATCATAGCCGTACAAAAATACGGAATCATTTTTGATAATAATATTTCTAAGGGTTTTATGGGAGAAATAAATAATGATTCCAGTGTTCCGCGCTCCCATTCACGTGCCATAACAAGCGAAGTCAAAAAAACTCCTACAATTGTCATTATAAGCACTATCAAGCCCGGAATAAAATACCATGTGCTTGAATTGGAATCATTAAACCACATTCTGTTTTCAATAAGAATATTACCTGCACTTGGACTATTCATGAAAGCAGAATTATTTAATGCCTCCCATTGTTTTATAGAGACTTCGATATATCCTTTTACAGTAGTGGCAGTACTGGAGTCTACACCATACAAAATTAATTGTATTGAGCTTTTTTGTTTATATAAATTTTCTGAAAAATCAGACGGGATTTTTAGAACAGCATCGACTTTTCGATCATCCATTAATTCTACTGCTTCATACATAGATGTTACATAAATTGGAGAGAAGTATTCAGAGCCGTTAAGAAAGCTTAAAACATCATGAGCCGTAGGTGATGTATCTTCAAGTACAACTGCCACAGGAACATTTTTAACATCGAGTGTTACCCCGTAGCCTATAATGAATATAAGGATAATAGGTAAAAATATTCCGATTAAAATGCTGCTGTTGTCACGTATTAACTGCCGGAATTCTTTTTTTATCATTGCAGTAAGACGTACTAAAAAATTATTTTTAAACATCATTTTCTCCTTATTAAATAATTTTATTTTGTAAACGATTCTGTTCTATTATTTCAATAAAAGCCTGATTCATTGTTTTTACATTTTCTCCGGCATTTTCTCTTACTTCCTGAGGGGTGCCCAGTACCAGCATTTTTCCCTGATCCTGTATCATAATACGGTCGCAGTACTCTGCTTCTTCCATAAAATGTGTGGTAATTATTATTGTAGTTCCTTCAGCTGCAAGAGCTGTTATTTGATACCAGAAAGAACGCCTTGCCAAAGGATCAATACCACTGGTCGGTTCATCAAGAAAAAGTATTTTTGGTTCATGAAGAAGTGCTACAGCCATTGATAAACGCTGTTTAAATCCTCCCGGAAGTTCTCCGCTCGGCTTTGTTTCCATTCCTGTGAGTTCAAACTGCTCTTTTACCTCTTCCATTCTTTTTTTCAGTTTTTCTCTTTTCAAACCGTAAACTCCGCCAAAAAATTTTAGATTTTCTTCTACAGATAGAGTTGAATATAAAGAAAATTTTTGTGCAACATATCCAATATTTGCTCTGGCCTGAGTTCTGGCCTTTCTCAAATCGACACCGGCTACTGACAGACTGCCGCTTGTCAAAGGCAGTAAACCGCACAGCATTCTGAATGTTGTTGTTTTTCCGGCACCGTTTGGACCCAAAAGTCCGAATATTTCTCCTTTATGTACCTGAAAGGATGTATTTCCTACAGCAGTAAAATCACCGAATTTACATACCAGATTATTAACTTCTATATCAACCTGATCTGATATTTCAAACTTGTCAGGAAATTCTATATGGAATTTCTCTTTGATATTATCATCATCATCATTATGTTCATTTTCATATTCACTTAACAAGGTCATGAATCCGTCCTCCAATCTGGAATCTACCTTCTGGATTTCTAAATTGCCGTCAATTTTTTTTATATTATCAAAAGCTTTTTTTGAGCGAATGATAAATCTCACGGCTCCGCCCTCAGGAACAGCATCAATAATATTTTCTTTATCATCAAGTAATTTTGTCTGTATTAATCTGGAAGGCATGCTTTTAGGCGGCTGAATTTTAAAGCATTTATCTGCAGCTTTTCTTCGCAGTCCTTCCGGAGTTCCCACATCTAATACTTTGCTTTTATGCATCACTATAGTTTTTTGGCAAAGCTCAGCTTCATCCATATAAGCTGTACTCACAAGAACTGTAAGTTTTTCCTTTTGCACAAGCTTTTGAAGAATTTCCCACAGTTCTCTTCTCGAAAGAGGGTCGACTCCTACTGTTGGTTCATCCAGCAGCAAAAGCTCGGGAGAACGGACTAATGTGCAGGCTAAGCTGAGCTTCTGTTTCATTCCGCCGGAAAGCTTTCCTGCCTGTCTTTTGGTAAAAGCTTCCAGACCTGTCATTTTCAAAAGTTCGTCAAAACGTTCTCTGCGTTCTTTTTTTGATACTCCGTGCAAGTCAGCATAAAGATCAAGATTTTCCTGAATGCTTAAATCTTCATAAAGCCCGAAGCGCTGTGACATATAACTGATTCTGTTTTGAATTTCCTGAGGATTGTCTTTTGTATTTATTCCAAGAACTGTGAGATTTCCCTCGCTGGGAGTCATAAGACCGCATATTAGACGCATAAATGTACTTTTGCCTGCTCCGTCTGGTCCGATTAATGCAGTAAGCTTTCCTGCCGGAATTTTAATATTTATATTTGTGAGAGCATTTATCGTTTTTTTGGATGGCTTGGCAATAAAACGTTTATATAAATTTTCTGCAATAACTACATTTTCTGTATTCATAAATTTTTCTCCTTACTGTCTGCCGTGTTATAGGAATTGATTTTTATTGTAGCAGGCATACCCATACGCAGTATATCCTCGCTGTCCTTCACGTAAACACGGATTTCATATAACAAAGAAGTTCTTAATTCTGCTGTCTGTACAGTTTTAGGAGTGAATTCCGCAACTGAAGATATATATCCGATCTGCCCTTTTATAGGTTTGTCTGAATAGCTGTCAATATAGACGCTGACTTCCATTCCCTCGTTAATATATCCTAATTGTTTTTCCTGAATATATGCTCTTACCCATTTTTTGTCATTTACAGCGAGAAGGAAAGTGATTTGCTGAGGTGATGCCATATCTCCCGGCTCCTGCAGCCGGGAACGTATAACTCCGTCAATCGGTGATTTTAATTGAGCTTGTTCCAATAAATATTCCTGTATTGCTAATTCAGCTTTTTCAGCTTTCAGCCGGGCCTCCGCTTCTGTAATTTCTTCCTTACGAGGTCCTAATACTGCAAGACGATAAGATTCGGAAGTTTCCTTTACACGTGCTGAAGTTACTTTAAAATTCGATCTTGCATTATCTATTTCCTGTTTGCTTACTGAACGGCCGTCTGAATCATTATAGGCATTTTCAATTCTTTGTAACTGTATTTTTGCATTTTGAGCTTCAGCTTTTGCAGCATTCACTTTTGCTAACATTTGAGACTTCTCCTGCGGTCTTGAACCATTCTTTAAGCGTGATACTATGCTTTCCTGAGCTTCAATCTGAGATTTATTTTTTTCTATTTGGAGTTTTATATTTTCGGTGTCAAGACTTGCCAGCAGCTGACCTTTTTTTACGATATCTCCTTCTTCTACGTATATTTGATCTATTCTTTCATTAGCGTTAAAAGCCAGTGAGACCTGTCTGATATCTACATTCCCGTATAATATAATTTCTTCGCTTTTATTTTGTTTGCTGTATATAAACCAGCCGCAGAAAATTATTGCTGAAATAACTATTACAAACAGCCAATTTTTCTTATTTTTTATTGCTGAAAATGTATTTTCTTTATTCATTTTTCCTCCTGATAAGTTTATTTATTAACTATCTCTGTTTCTTCCTGAGTAAGAGGTTTCCAGCCGCCGCCCAGTGCTTTAAATAAACCGACTAAATTAGAAACTTTCTGTCCTTTGCTTATTGCATACTGATCCTGTAAAGATAGCAATGATCTTTGGGCATCAAGGACACTCTGGTAGTCCGTAAGTCCGTTGTTATATTTGTTTTGTGCTATTTTCAGGGCTGCTGATGCATTCGCAACTCCGTCTTTTAACGAAGTATTTTTTTCTGATTCCTGAGCTACTGCCGTTAATGCGTTTCTTACCTCGGCAGCAGCATTTAAAACTGTATTCTCATAAGCGGCAAGATACTGCTCTTCCCTCGCAGACTGGACATTTATATTTTTTCTTATTGCTCCTGCATTAAAAATAGGAAAGCTAATCTGAGGAAGAAGGGAAAATCCCTTACTTGCTCCTGACAGCAGCGAACCGCTGGTCAGACTTTCCAGCCCTATGGAACCAAATAATGACAGTTTCGGCAGCAGATCTGTTCTTGCAGATTTGGTACGGGCAATTTGGGATTCCAGCTTATATTCCGCAGCCTGTATATCTGGTCTTTGTCTTAGTGCTTCTGCCGGGATTCCTACATATATCATTTCATTTACATCAGGAAGTTCTTTTCTTTCCGACAATGTTTTTTCGAGACTTCCCGGAACCTGTCCGGTAAGTATTGCCAGATTATTCAGTATTTCCTCTATACTTATCTTAATGGCAGGAATAGCGGCTTTAGTCTGATTCGCGGTGTATTTTGCCTGATTCAGGTTTAGTTCGTCTGTTAATCCGGCTTTATTTTTCGACTGCAGCAGTTTGATTGAAGTTTCCTGTAGAGCTAAGTTACTCTCGGCTATTGCAAGACGTTCCTGTAATGTTCTCAGAGAAAGATAGTTAACGGCTACTTCAGAAGAAATGCTGACCCATGTAGAATGAAGCAGGGCATTCTGTGCAAGTAAATCCGATTCTGCGGCTTTTACTTTATATCGGTTTCCTCCAAAGATATCAATCTCCCATGAAGCATCAATCCCGAGTCTGTAAATATCGGTTATACCGATTTCAGGGGTAATGTTATCGGAAATTTTTGCTCTTCCCCAGAAATTATTACTGTCAAGCCACGGGAGGAGCTCGGCCTGACTAATCCCGAGAGCAGCTCTTGCTTCATTAACTCTGGCTCTGGCTTCCATGAGATTTTTGTTATTGTTTAGCGATAGTGTTATGAGCTGTGTAAGGGTATCGTCATCCAGAATATTCCACCAGTCGGCCAAAACATCGGGAGAAAGATTATTCTGTGTTTTAGTGTTGAAATAAGGACTGTCATATTCTGTCGAGAGTTCAGTCCATTTATTCTGCTTTGAATCCAGATATTGTTTTTCTGTCGTACCGATCTGGGTATTGCTGCAGGAAGTAGCTAATAAAACCACAGAAATAAAATAAAATGCTTGTTTCCATAACTTTTTCATAAGTTCACCTTTCTAACATTGGAATAAAATTTGTACAAATGTTCATGCATATAATGTGATTTTGGTTAATTCTATTTTATATTATTCCAAAAAACACTCTCGAGCACATGTAATTCAATATAAAATAAAATTCTCGAAATAATAAGCTTCATAATGGTAATGATGCTAACTATTTTTTCTAAATTATCATATTTGAATAAGCTTGTCAATATTTATTTTAATTATATGTATTTTTTTATTTAATTAATTTTAATTTTTTCGTTGGATAAGCTTTTTTGAAAGTATATATATAATTATATTTCTGATAAATTTTTAAAAATTACTTGACAATATAAAAGTTTTACTATAAAAAATTAGTATAATCTAAAAATTAAGGAGGCTCATAATGGAAATAGCTGACGCAATTATGTTTAAAATAAGAATTTTAGACAATCAGATAAAAAGATTCATTGATAAAAAAGCAATGTCTGTTGATAAGAATTTGACAGGAATGCAGCTGGCAGTTCTTTTATTTGTCGGTTATCATAATAAGCTGGATAAAAATAAAGATATTTTTCCTAATGATATCGAAAAAAAATTTAATGTAAGGCGCTCCACTGTTACTACTATCTTAAAAAAACTTGTGAAAGACGGATATATAACTCAAATTCGTGCTTCGTATGATGAACGGTATAAAAGGCTCTTTATTACTGAAAAATCCGAGCTGATATATTCAAAAATACAACAGGCACAGATAGAGGGAGAAGAAATAGTTTCCAAAGGATTAAGCCAGGAAAAAATAGATATTTTCTTTGAGGTAGCTAATAAAATTATGGAAAATATTTCTTGAATAATAATTATGTTTAAAATACAAGCTGTACTTATACTTTTTATAAGAAAAGATATAAAGTTTTTTCTGAAATATACTTTTTAAGAAAGAAGAGAAAAGCTCAGATTATTAGAGCACTAAATATAATATTTTAATACAATCAATTAATTAGACATTTTATATAAACAGTTAAACGGATTTTTTTTAAAAATTTATAATTAGTATTATAACTATTAGGATTCTAATGTTTGTTCAGGTATAATTTTCCGTTTCTTATTTTTAAATGCTCAGAAGGGTTTTATTTAAATTAAACTCGTGTTATAATAAATACGTTGTTAATATAAATAATATACATATACGGCTGATTATCCCGGAAAAATATGCATCTTTAATACTGGTTATCTTGGAGTTTTTACGACAGTCTGTTTTTTGGGAGCCGGAATCTAAGTATGATATTATTTTTTATAAAAGAAAAGGGAGTAAGAAATGGAAAATAAAATAAAAATAGCATATATCTTTTCATTTATATACGGATATATAAATTCACTCGGTTTTATAATAATGAACGGGTTATTTTTTACGTTTATGAGCGGAAATTCCGTCAGACTGGGTGTAAATATAGGAGAACTGAATCTAGGAACAGGCTTCAGGTATTTCTCGCTCTTTTTATTTTTAATTTTCGGTGCATTTATAGGAGATATTATCTTTTCATATTATAGAAAGACCGGAATGTTCATATTATTAGTTTTAGAACTTTTTTTATTTATGACAGCTGTAATTTTCTCATTAAGGCACAATGCATGGGTAGTTTTTATACCGCTGGGCATAGCAATGGGAATACAAAATATTGTGAATCTGTTAATAGGAAACAGTCTGATAGGCAGAAGCTTTATATCCGGAATAGTTTTTAATCTGGGAATAGCTTTTTCGAGAATATTACAGAAAAAAAGCGAGTGGGGGATAATAAGGATATATTTGAATACATGGCTGTTATTCATACTTGGAGCTGTACTAGGAACAATCATACTGGAAAATAGTAATTTGTGTATTTCTTTAATATTAATTACCATTGTTTATGCTTATGCAGCACTTATGATATTCAGGGTGTGGAAATCCGATAAAAGATTTCTTGTAAGAATGAAGAAAAATAAAAGTAAATTTGTGGTATAAGAGGACAAAATTAAAAGGTGTTTTGAAAAAGGATATTCTTGAAACCGGCAAAGAATAATAAATACTAAAATAAAATATAAACAGTGTGTTAGATTATATAATTTAATACACTGTTTTTTTAGAAAAAATAATATGAAAAATTAGTTTAAGCGCATGAAAAGCCTGAAAAAACAAGGGGGATTTAGTTCGATGATATAAATGGGATTTTATAAATTTTGTGAGAATACATAGAAAAATCAAGTGTTTTTTGAAAAAGAAAAAAAACATAAATTATGACTTGACAATTTGAAAAATCAGGCTAAAATATATTAGAGTTTTTGAAAAGGTTTACAAAAAATGGTGATTAATTATGACAGGAATAAAGAAAGTCGCCAGCTTAGCTGGTGTGTCGACGGCCACTGTATCAAGGGTCATTAATAAAAATCAAAATGTTTCCGAGGAAAAAAGACTGAGAGTCCAGAAAGTACTGGATGAGCTTAACTATGAAGTAAATTATCATGCTAAGTCTCTTCGTGAAATGAGAACAGGAATGCTCCTTTTTATCGTAACCAATATCTCAAATCCGTTTTATGCAGAGATAGTAAAGGGAGCGGAGGAATATGCCAAGACTAAGAATTATAATGTTTTGGTCTGTAACGGATATTCCGACAGGGATATAGAAAGAAAATATTTCAAATTCATAGAAAATAAATTAGTTGACGGTGCCTTTATAATGGATCTTGCTATAGAAAAGGATTTTTTAAAAGATTTTTCAATAAAGTATCCTATTATACAATGCAGTGAATTTTATGATGACATAGGGGTTCCCTTTGTTTCGATAGATCATGAAAAGGCAGCCTTTGAAGCTACGAGCTATCTGCTTGAAACCGGTTTTGAGAAAATCTTTTATGTACAGACATACGGAGACTTTATTTTTGATAAACTAAGACTGGCAGGATATAAAAGAGCCCTTGCGAAGTTTGGCAGACCGTTTGATGAAAGACTTATCATAAAAACAGACTTTAATTACAGCGGAGGAATTAACGCAGCTAAGCAGATACTAAAAAGTAAGATAAAAAAAGCCGGAATTTTTACTGTATCGGATATGATTGCCATAAGCATGGTAAATTATCTGAATTATAAAAATGTCAAAATTCCAGAGAACTATTCAGTAATAGGATTCGATGATATAGAATTATGCAATGCCACTTATCCGGGAATTACTACGATTCATCAGCCGAGAATAAAAATAGGAAAAGAGGCCTGCAAATTATTAATTAACAGAATACTCAAATTAAATACTTCCAACACAATTCAAAATAAATTTTTACCGCATAAGCTTATTAAAAGAGGAACAACTTTCTAATTACAAAAAAATTACAAATAAACATTCTGCTTTGTGACTAAATGCAAAGCAGAGGAGAATCAGCCCTTTACTTTGCATTAATATATAACATCATGAGAGCACATAGTGAAAAATATTCATAATTTTGGGAAAAAAATTAACAGCAAGAGGAGGAGTGATAATTTTATTTTCAATTTTGTAAAGCTTTACAAAAATAAAAAACTGAAAAAACAGAACAAAATTAAGGAGAATCAATATGAAATTATCGTATTTAACAGCCTGCTTTAATAATTTATCTTTGGAAGAAAAGGTAAAATTTGCAGCAGAACAAAAATTTGATGCTATCGAGCTTTCATGCTGGCCTGTGGCAAATGACAGAGATTATTCAAGCACTGATATTGATGTTTCAAAATTCGACAGTAAGACTAAGGAGGATATATTGAAATTAACAGGGGAAAATAACATAGAAATAGCTTCCCTTGCTTACTATGACAATTGTCTTCATCCTGATACATCAATAAGGGAAAATAACGTAAAGCATCTCTATAATGTAATTGAAACTGCAGGAAAATTAGGAGTAAAATTTGTGGGAGCTTTTGCAGGGAGAAATCTGGATCTCAGCTTTGAAGAAAATTTTACGGAATTTGAAAAGATCTTTCCCAATATAGTAAAATACGCAGCTGACAGAAACGTGAATCTTCTGATAGAGAACTGTTCTATGCCGGGCTGGCACAGAGAAGGCTGGGGAGCTACTATATCATACTCGCCGGAATTATGGGACAGAATGTTTGAAATCATTCCTGATGAAAATTTCGGACTGAATTTTGATCCTTCACATCTGATATGGCTGGGAGTGGACTATATTAAGGCATTAATTGATTACAAGGAAAGAGTGCTTTATTTCCATGCAAAGGATACAAAGATATTTGAAGAAAAAAGAAGCTACTACAGCATATTCGGCAAGCAGCTGGACAGGGAGAACGAATGGGACTACGGATGGTGGCAGCATAAAATACCCGGAAAAGGAAGCGTGGACTGGCAGAAAATATATCAGACACTGAGAGAAATAGGGTATGACGGCTATGTAAGTATAGAACACGAGGATCTGAATTATTCTGAAAATGATGAGGCAATAAAATTAGGACTGATGAAAGGCAAGGCATTTTTGGATTCCATATTCAAAAAGTAACATATAATATAATAAAAAAAATTTGGAGGTAACAAAATGAAAAAAATAATGTTTCTTTTATTTTCTCTGCTGCTTTTGGTTTTAACAGTTTCTTGCGGGGGTGAATCAAAAGGAGGAGCGGAAGGAACACCGGAAGCAAAGCCCGGAAAGAAAAAAGTACTTGGTATAGTAATGCCTAATGCAACTCACGGATTTCTCGGGGAAAGTATAAAGCATGCCGAGGCAGAAGCTAAGGCACTTGCAGAATCTCAGGGATTCGAGTATAAGTTTTTGACATCAAGTGAAGCTTCGGAACAAAACAACCAGATGGATACGCTTATTAATGAAAAAGTAGATGCTATAGTACTTTGGCCTCATAACGGAGATGAGCTGCGTTCTACAGCGCAGGCAGCCATGGATGCAGGAATTCCGCTTATTGTGTATGACAGACTGATAAACAACTTTACACCTACAGCGACTATAATGGGTGATAATACAGGAATCGGAGAAATGACAGGAAATTATCTGAATAAATATTTCGAGGAAGATCTGAAAGCCGGAGAAGTTCTTGTACTAGAATTCTTAGGAGATAACTCGACTGTACCGCAGCAAAGACATGACGGATTTATGGCGACAGCAGATAAAAACATAAAAATAGTGCAAAGCTTTAATACAAACTGGCAGAGACAAAAAGCACAGGAGCAGATGGAAAACTTCCTGAATACTTCAAAACCTGAGGATATCGAAAAAATAAAAGCTGTGATAACTCAGGATGATGAAGTGGAAATGGGTATCCTTGATGCTATAAATGCATATAAAGGCTCTGCAAAAATAAATATAAAATTAGTTACGGGAGTAAGTGCGAGAAAAGAAAATCTTGATACTTTTGAAAAAGAAAAATTAGACCAGGTAACATATGCTTTTTCACCTGCAATGGTAAGAGAGGCAGTACAGCTTGGGGCTGACGTGCTGAACGGAAAAACACTTGAAAAAGAATATATTATAAAAACAGTGGAAGTAGACAGAAATAATGTAAATGATTTCAGAAACTCAGATATTTATAAAATCAGATACAGTATTCAGTAATAAATATTTTTAGATTTTACACAATAAAAAAATATAAAGCTGATAAATGATCTTTACTTAGAAGGTTGTGAAATAATGTTATTGGAGATGAAAAATATATCAAAATTTTTTGGTCCGGTAAAAGCTTTATCAGGGGTCGATTTTTCTGTACAGAGAGCGTCCATTCACGGGCTGCTCGGTGAAAACGGTGCAGGGAAATCTACCCTTATGAATATTTTATCAGGAACCATACCTCTTTCTGAAGGCGATATTTATTTTCAGGATGAGAAAATAGATGAGATGACAACTAATAAATCAAAAAAACTCGGGATTCGTTTTATACATCAGGAATTAAACCTTATTAATGACCTGAAAGTATATGAAAACTTATTTTTAAGTGAGGAAATAAAAAATAAGTTTGGTTTTCTTGATAAAAAAGCCATGATTGAAAAATCACGGGAAATAATAAAGAAGCTGAAAATGACTATAAATCCTGAAGAGATAGTGGAATATCTGGATATGCCACAAAAGCAGATGATAGAAATAGCGAAGGCGTTATTGTTTGATTCCAAGCTGATAATAATGGATGAACCTACGACAGCACTAACAAATAAGGAGATAGACTCGCTTTTTGATATAATGAGGTTTTTGAAAGAAGAGGGAGTAAGTATTATTTATATTTCACACAAAATGCCGGAGCTTTTTAGTATTTGTGATGATTATACCGTACTTCGCGACGGCAGATTTATACAGACCGGAAAATTTTCCGATATAAATGAAAAAATGGCTACAGAGCTTCTGGTGGGGAGAAAGCTCGTGGAAGACGAGCTGGAAGCCGGAGAAATTCCGGATATACCTCTTTTGAAAGTAAATAATTTTTCTGGGAAAACTTTTAAAAATATTAGTTTTGATGTGAAAAAAGGAGAGATAATAGCGATTACAGGTCTCTACGGAGATGGGAGGGCAGAATTCGCCGAAGCACTTTTTGGTGCTTATCCGCTGGATGAAGGTGAAATGTATCTGAATGATAAAAAAGTAAATATGTCTTCTATAAAAAACGTAATAGCAAGCGGTATTTCCCTTGTTCCCAGAAACAGGAAAGAAAAAGGAATAATAAAAGACCTGAGTATTCAGGATAATTTGTCCATTGCTTTTTTTAAGAATATGCATAAAAAATTATTTATAAACAAAAATGAAGAAACAGAAAGATATAATAAAAATAAGGAGCTTATCAATATAAAAGCAGATAATCCCTCAGATCTGATAACGTCGCTGAGCGGGGGGAACCAGCAGAAAGTTATTATTTCCAGATGGCTGGAGCTGGATTCTGATGTATATATACTGGATAATCCTACACAGGGAATAGATGTGGGGGCCAAGTTTGAGATATATAAAATAATGCATAATCTGGCTGCTGCAGGAAAATCTGTTGTTGTATTCAGTTCGGAGTTCCCTGAAATCTGGAAAACTTCCCACAGATGCATAGTTATGTATAAAGGAAATATAAATACTATTTTGGACAGGGAAAATCTCACTGAGGAAAATATAATGTACTACGCAACAGGTTCAAATTTGGAGGTAAAAAATGACTAATGGCGGAAAACAAATGTCTTTTCTTAATAAAGCAAGTTTTAATAAAACAAATCTGCAAAAATTTTATAGTAATTACAGTTATCTGGTTTCATTTCTGATACTGTTTTCTATAGCCACTATAATAAACCCGAGATTTTTATCATATACCAATCTGAGTACGCTTCTGAAGCAGGCGGCAATAATAGGGATAGTGGCATTGGGAATGAATCTGGTAATTATTGCCGGAATGATAGATCTGTCTGTAGGCTCGCTGGTGGCATTAACAGCAGGACTCGGGGTTATAGTGCTGAATTCTACGGGAAGCATATTTTTAACATTGATATTTTCTCTTGTATTCGGGACTATTCTCGGGGGAATTAACGGAATACTTATAACTAAAGGGAAAATAGCTCCGTTTATAGTAACACTCGCTACAATGTCGGCTTTCAGATCGATTATTGTGCAGCTGGGACAGGGAGGACCTTTTAATGTAGGGGAAAAGTCATATAATACTTTTCGTCTTATAGCTGCTGGAGAAACACTGGGAATTCCTAACCTTGCAATCATATTTATAATTACGGCAGTGATAATTTCCATAATAATGAATAAAACAAAATTCGGAAGATATGTTTATGCGGTGGGAAGTAATGAAAATGCAACCAATCTTACAGGTATAAATGTAAATAGGATGAAGAATGCAGTTTTCTGTATTACCGGACTGCTTTCAGGACTTTCGGCTTTTCTTCTTTCATCAAGACTTACATCAATAACAGCACCTAATGCAGGTATGGGATTTGAGCTTGATGCGATAGCCTCGGTAGCAATAGGCGGAACAGCAATGAACGGAGGAAGAGGAAAGGTTTTCGGAACATTTCTCGGGGCGATAATGCTTCAGATGATAAATAATATACTGGTTATAGCTAATATACCACCGTTTTTGGAAGGGCTTGTAAAAGGAATCATCATTATAGTCGCTGTGTTATTCCAAAGTAAAAATAAGTGATGAAGGGAGATAAAATATGAAAACTTATAAAGCAGGAGTAATAGGAACAGGATTTATCGGCGTGGCACACGTAGAAGCACTTAGAAGACTGGGGAATATAGAGGTAGTTGCTATTACCGATACACAGGATCATAAAATAAAAGCTGAAATGATGAATATACCAAACAGCTTTGCAGACTATAAAGAGATGATGGACACACTCGAGCTTGATATGATTCATATCTGTACACCAAATAATACACATCATGAAATAGCCATGTATGCAATGAAAAAAGGAATAAATGTAGTGTGTGAAAAACCCATGACAAAAACAGCTGATGAAGCAAAAGAAATGTACGAGTATGCAAAGGAACATAATATAGTAAATGCCGTAAATTTTCATAACCGTTTTAATCCCATGGTTCATCAGATAAAAAGAATGGCTTCCGGCGGAGAGCTTGGAGAAATTATTTCTGTTCACGGAGGATATGTGCAGGACTGGCTTTTGCTGGAAACAGACTTCAACTGGAGAATAAACAGCAAGGAGTCAGGGCAGACAAGGGCTGTGGCGGATATAGGATCACACTGGATTGATACTGTGGAATATGTAACACAACTAAAAGTTACTGAGATTTTTGCTGAATTTTTGACATATCATAAAAAAAGAAAGAAATTCCTAAAGCCTGTGGAAACTTTTTCCAAGGCTCAGGAGGATGCAGAGTATGAGGAAGTACCTATAGATACAGAGGATATAGCTGTGGTAATGCTTCGTTTTGATAACGGGGCAATTGGAAATGCTTTCATTTCTCAAATGTTCTCCGGAAGAAAAAATAAGATTTCTATATTTATAGGCGGAAGCAAGCAATCGGCAGAATGGGATTCAGAGAGACTCAATGAGATGATAATAGGAGAAAGAGATAACTTTAATAAGATATTTGATAAAGATCCGGCTATACTAAGTCCGGAAACACAGAAAATAGTAGATTATCCCGGAGGACATGTGGAAGGATTTCCGGATACGTTCAAGCAGTGTTTTCGACAGGTATACAGCAGTATAGCTGACAAGGGAAAGGATTATGATTTTGCTACTTTTGAAGACGGATACAGACAGATGATTCTGGAAGAAAAGATTTTCGAGAGTGCAAACAGCGGGAAGTGGGTTAAAGTGTAGGGGACTTAATATGTCTATACCAAAATTTTAAATAATAATAAGAAGAATCGGCGGGTAATTGCCGGTTCTTTTAAGTTTATTGTCATTTAATATGTTTTTTGGCGTAATGCTTTGTTTATCTTTGAAAAGATGTTATTAAAACAGAAGGATGTATTTTGTTATTTTGAAAATTAGTGTTAAAATAGACGTATAAACAGGTAATTGGTATAAGGAGAAAATATGAAGGAAATAAAATTTTATTACTGTAACAGGTTTATTCTTCATTTTATCTGGTTTGGTATGACACTTGCGGGCTTTATAATATTTATAATTTTATTCAGAAACTGGCTCGGAACTGTAGGAATCGAACCAAACGGGCGTTTTATCTCAGACTGGTGGTTTGAACATAAGGCTGTTTTTATTTTTGTAATATTTGTGATTCCCTGTATAGCGTATTGTGTCATATTTTTGTTAAGTATGGTTATTACTGTTATTCTTCAGAATAAAAAAGGGAAATGCATATTTTATGATGACTTTTGTGTAATAACTTTTAGCAGAAAAATCCGGATAAATTACAGTGATATCAAAAATATAAAATATACTCCTATATACACTTCACTGGCTTATCTTGGACGTACACCGCATAAGCTTATAATAAAAACAAAAAAGAAGAGGATAAAAATTAATATGTCTTTGAAGGAATCATGGTTTAACAGGAAAAAGCCGGTTACGCTGGAAGTGCTTTATATGGAATTACTGGGAGAATATAGTAAGAGCAGTTAAAGATGAAGTTTTTGCTGTCAGGGATTTTTATGGTAAAGTTCAGTATTTGAAAACATTCAACAAATAATATAAATTGTACCATAATAAAGATTGCTAAAAAGCGAAAAATCTTATAAAATATAATAAATACAAAATAAGGAAGTGAAGAATGGAATTATACCAAATAATAGTTATAGCATCCGTTTTTTTTTCGGGGATAACATTTTTGACTGTAAGCATCATAGGATTCAGAAGAGATAACTATATTAAAACACAAGGAATACCCGTTCAGGCAGAAGTAGTGGAGATAAAGCAGAGCGGCAGCAACTATAAGCCTGTAGTAGAGTACAATACTTCCAGAGGAAGGATAAGGGCTAAAAGTTTTTATTCTGGAAGCAGTGTGTTTTTTAATTGTAAAATCGGAGACAGAGTAAATATTTTCTACGATGAAAATAAGCCTGAAAGCTTTCGCTTTGAAAATAATAAAATCGGGATATTTTTATGGGGATTATTCTTTTTCTTCGGGGTGATGTCTTTAATAATGGCTTGTTTTATTCCGTTTGTACTGGTATAGCGGTTATGAAAAAAATGTACCTGCACTAGTCTGGGAAATATAGGAGGGAAAAATGAAAAGAATATTTATTTTAGCATTGTTTTTTAATATGATATTATACCCGGCAAGTTTGAAAAGCGGTGTTTATAAAGCAGAATATGATTATTCAAAAATTTCTGAAAATACATATATTAGGGAAAAAATAGTTCCCTGTGAAGAGCTTACTACTAATAATATTATGCAAAGATATAAATGCAGTGATCTGAAAGTATTTAAAGACGGGAAAAGAATATTCCTCAGAATAAAGAGCTACATGGATACCGGAAATTTTGTTCACATGAACAGAGGGGATTATCTCGCCGAATTAAAAGATGGAAAGAATGGATCATACTATGGTAAAAATGATTATATAGATTTTCAGCTGATAAAAACAGGTGATAATGAACTGGAACTCACTGTTATTTCAAGAATAAAGTACTCTTCCACTGAATTTCCAATGCGGGGCGGAGCTTATGTGCCTGAGGGAAATGACAGAATTGTTTTTAAATATAAGGGGAAAATAACGGAAAATGATGAAAATGAATCTGTAAAATCTGCACAAGACTTCAAAGATACTGCAGAAGAGCTGGGAATAAATTACGGGAATTATAAAAAGCTGGAAAATGAAATTTATTATGGGGATAAAAAGGTAGAAGATGCTGATTTTGACAGTTTCATTGTTTATAAAAGCAGTGTATATTATTCAATGGTATTTTCTGACTATGCCAAAGATAAAAACAATATATTTTATGCCGGAAAATTATGGAAGGTGCCGGACTATAATTCATTTCAGTTTTTAGGGGAAAGCTATTCCAGGGATAAGGATAATATTTATTACAGCGGTAAGAAAATACGGGGTGCAGATTTGGAGACTTTCAGAATAATTAACTGGGCATATGCCAAGGATAAAAAATATGTCTATCTGAAAGGGGAAATAGTAAAAGGTGAGGATCCGGCTACATTTAAGCTGTGATATAAATATACAGAATTGCAAATATAAAATGATCAGGAGGACATATGAAAAAGGTATTGATTTTGATAATGTTTTTTAGCGTATTGTCATATTCGGCAGGCTTAAAGAGTGGATTATACATTACAGATGAACCGCAGTTTGATTCTTTGATGATAAATTACAACAGCTATGGTGATTTGAAAGTATTTAAAGACGGAAAAACGGTATTTCTTTCTGTAAAACTCTGGAGAGATACAGGGAATTGGAAAGCGGGAAATACAGGGCTGTATCTTTTGGAATTACAAGATCAGGGTGACGGGACATATTACGGAAAAAATAATTTAGCGGAATTTTATATAAAAAGTCTGGATTCTGACAGCAATGAAATTGTAATTGATGTCATTTCAATGGATATGTATTCCAAAATAAGCGATTCCCGAATCATAATGAGTGATCGTGAAACATTTATCACAGAGAAAAATATAAATATAGTTCTTAGGTACAGCAGAGGAATTACAAATGCTGAGGAGAAAGAAGTAAAGGACAGAATTGAAACATTTAGAAAGCAGCTGGAGAGTAAGAGGGATAATAAAAGTTAGATTATAAGGGAGAGAGAGGAACTGCTCTCCTTCTTAATTTTACAAAAAATATTTTGAAGTTATAGAAAATTTTATTATGAAGGTGGTTTGATGAAAAAAATTATTTATTTACTGGCTTTATTATTGGTGATATTTAGCACAGTGTATACAAAAGAAACAGATATAGAAGAAATATTATTTAAACAATGGGATTTTTTAGTGAGGAACGAGAATGTTTATTATGGAAAACAAAGAGTTCCTAATCTTGATTATATGAGTTTTAAGAAATTAAATGCTTATTATCTGAAAGATAGAAATGGAATTTATGCTGTTGAACCAACAATTGTTGTTACCGGTTGGGCGACCCTTGAAGACGATGAAAATTTTAATAATGAGAACTGGTATGAAGATAAAGTGACAGATCAGTGGTTTAGTGTGGAGATGAAAGCAGGGCTGATTTCACAGATAGGAACTGATAATTATGTATTGGACGGGCAGTATATATTCGGGAATGGTTATGCAGTAAACAGGACGGAATTAATACATCTGGGTAAAAATGCTGCATTTAAAGTAGATATGGGAACGTTGAGAATTATTGATACTGGTTTATTAAAGTGTGCTGATAATGATTTTAGATGTTTGTATAGCAGAAATATGCTGCTGAAAGATAAGAATGGTGTATATGTGATAGTTGACGGATATGATGAAGTGTCGGAAGTATATAAGATGAAAAGTGTTGATATTCCTAGTTTTGAAAAAACAGGGGCACATCTTTATAAGGATAAGAACAGGGCTTATACTTTGGAAGATTTATATAAAAAAGCTGTCAGAATGAAGAGAAATTAGAATTTTGATAAAGAGTAACTTTTATCGTATATTAATATAAAAATACATAAAATATTGTTAGGAGACGGATATGAATTTACAGGAATTAACAGCTGAAGAATGTTTAAAACTGCCGGCAGATATTTTGCAATGGCTGAAAAAAGATTTGAATCTGGAAAATGTGGAAGATCAGGAAGAATTAAGAGAAAAATTTGATAACTTCATTAATGAAGAATTTTCTATTTTTTATCATGATGGTGATTACTCCGGTGAAGTATTTGACTTTGATCAGGAGGGCGGATTTGTAATAGTTAACGGAAATGTAAATGCAGGTAAAAGTACTGCTTTTTATGGAATAACTATCGCATATATTACTGGCAATGTTATAACGAATAACTTTGTGACACAGGATTCCATAATTATAATTAACGGAGATGTAACTGTTAACGAAAATCTCATTATTAGCGATTCCAGTACTTATCTGGAAATAAAAGGAAAACTGGATGCGAAAAATATCATTAATCAGATTCCTGATGCAGACTCTGCCGAACGAATAAAAATTGGTACAATAGGACATTATGAAAATGTATATTTTAGCGAAAACAGTTATGGTCAGATGGGAAGTAAGGAACTTTTGGAGAAGATCGGATTTTCCGATGCAAAAGAATTGGATGAAATGACTGATATATGGAAAGCGGTGTATTAGAAGAAAAATAATTAATATTTTATTTTATGTACTTTAGCGGGTTTAATGTTATATGAATTCAGCTAAGGTATTTTTTATAGGAAATTTACAGTGAAAGAATAGTAAATATTGAATTTTTGCGTTTTATTCTAAATGATAAAGTAAAATTTATAAAAATATATTGACAAAGTAGAATTCTACCTATATAATATTGGTAGAATTCTACTTAAATAAAGAGGTAAAATATGAAAAAAAAATTTCAGGAATTAAATTTTGATTTTTACATAAGAGGTATAGGACACAGCATGCGTTATGCAAATGATCAGGGACTTGCGGGGTATAATATTACAAATCAGCAGGCACGGCTTCTTGGTGAAATATACGACAGACTGGAGAGTAATGTGGAGATAAGCCGACGTATTCTAAGCAAGGCAATGAGACTCAGCGGGCCTTCTGTTACCAGTCTTTTGAACGGATTAGAAAAAAATGGATTTATTATACGTCACACGGGAAACGAAGACGGGCGTACTATGCAGATAGAGATAACTTCCAAAGCTATGAAGTTTATAGATGAAACTAATGATATCTTTACCGGAACAGAGGAAAAACTACTTTGTGACTTTACTGAGGAGGAGAAAGAGATATTTTTAGAATTACTAAAGAAAGCTTATAAAAATATAACTTAATTTTTTAAATATGTTTTTTCATATTAAAATAGGTAGAATTCGACTTAAAATTGAAGGAGGAATTAAAATGAATAATGAAAATAACACTCTATATTATCTGGAAAAGGCACCAGTATCAAAAGCAATTGTGCATATGGCAGTTCCGATGATATTAAGTATGGTTATTAATATAGTTTATAATATTACTGATGCATTTTACATAGGGATGCTGAATAATACTTCAATGCTGGCAGCCATTACTCTAGCACTTCCATTTACTACAATTCTTATGGCTTTGGGAGAGATATTCGGAACAGGAGGAAGTACGTATATTTCACGTCTGTTAGGTGAAAATAATCTGGAAAGAGTGAAAAAAGCTTCATCTGTTAACTTTTATCTTTCGCTGTTCACGGGAGTAATTTTTATTTTGATAAGTGTACCTTTTATGCCGCAGATTTTACAGGTCTTGGGTGTCGGAGTTGAAACAGCCGGACCTACAAGGGATTATGTGCTGGCTTATACATTTGGAGCGCCGTTTGTAATAGCTAATTTTAATTTGGGGCAGACTGTACGCGGAGAAGGGGCTTCTAAGGAATCGTTAATTGGGATGATAATTAGTGTAGCTGTAAATATGATTCTTGATCCTGTGTTTATATTTTCGTTTCATATGGGAATTACAGGGGCTGCTATTGCCACTGTTATCGGGAATGTTTGTGCTGTGATTTATTACATATGGTATCTGGCAAAGAAAAGTTCTGTGCAGAGTGTTTCATTCAGATATTTTAAGCCTGATATGAAAATATTGGGCAATATATTCAAAGTGGGAATTTCTGCATTTTTACTGTCATGTTTTTTGATTGTGTCTGGTTTGATGTTTAATAATTATGCAATGATATATGGGGAACATGTAGTGGCAGCTTTTGGAATTGCAAATCGTGTATGTCAGATTTCAGATTTTATAGGAATGGGACTTTACATGGGAGTAGTACCTTTGATTGCTTATTCTTATGCTGCCGGTGATACTGAAAGGCTTAACAGGATTTTGAAAACTGTGTTTATTTATTTAGGGGCTATTGTTTTTGGGATTGCAGTTGTTTTATTCTTTTTTAGAGAGCAAGTTATAAGGATGTTTAGTTCTGATATAGAAGTCATCAGAGTAGGGATGACTATTCTGGCCGCTTTGTTAGCTTCTACACTGTTTGCAGGATTGTCTGGGATGTTTACAAGTATGTTTCAGGCTTTTGGTAAGGGTGTACAGTCTAATATAATGTCTGTTACAAGAGGGATTGCTTTAATTCCAGTTATTGTTATAGGGAATTTTATGTTTGGGCTGACTGGTGTTATATGGGCTATGACTATTTCGGAATTTTGTGCTTGTTTGATGGGGGTTGGATTATGGATTTTGGCTAGGAAAGGGATTATGGGAGTGCCTGTGAAGGAGAGGGCGGAGTTTGATATAGACATGGGGTAAGAAGCGGGGGAGCTTTGGTATTCTGATGTAAAAAATATTTATGAAATTCAATAGTATTATGTTTTTGATGAAACAAAACTATACAGGATTTAGAGCAAATATAAAAAAATCATATATCTTAGATTACATATCATATTGAAGCCGTTAGAATTGATGGTAAGGGATATACGAATAAAATTGTATTTAAATATAAAGACCTAAAAAAAATTGGAAACTGATATCCAAAAATTCACTGAAGTTGAGTGAAAAACAACAAAAGCGAATAAATAAGTTAAGGAAGTTGAATGTGAAGTTTTCAGAAAGTTATGAATATAAGGAAGAATTTTAAAAATTACTGAAGCTATCATCACTGGAAGAATTTCAAGAAAGATTTGAGGGTTTAATAGAAAGATTAAAAAAATCAGAAATAGAAGAGTGTATATCTTTATCAAAAACTTACAAGAACTAGAAAGAAGAGATATTAAATTCGAATGAATACATGCTAGATAATGGATTTTTAGAGGGGTATAATAACAAAATAAAAGTAATAAAGAGGGTCTCTTAGGGAAACAAAAAATTTAATATACTCAAAAAGCTAATTCAAGTGAAGTTTTTATCTTGTGTTGCTTATTTTTTGACCCTGCTTATTGAAAGAGAATCTATATTAATTAGATAATTAATCCACTTCTTAATATATTAACATCATTTTCAAGATATGCTTTCAGGCAGACAAGCTTGTACACTCAGGCATCTTTATTTTTTAAAAGTTTGTTTGTGAGGTTATTATTTTCTTTCCATCCTTATTCGAGTTACAGAAAAATAATATAATAAAATACTTGCATGGAGGAGTATTTAATGATTTAATATATTAATATTTATTTTATACAAATAAAATATTTTATAAAATATTTAAAAATTTTATTACAGAGGTGGTTTGATGAAAAGAGTTATTTTTTTACTTTCTTTATTGATATTAATGTTTAATATTACATACACGGAAGAAGAGGATATAGAGGAAATACTATATAAACAGTGGAGTTTTTCAGTGAAGGACGAAAGTGTCTATTATGGAAAGCAGAAGATTTCTAATCTTGATTATCTGAGTTTTGAGAAATTAAATGATTATTATGTGAGAGATAAAAATGGAATTTATGGGATAATAAGAACTGTAGTTGTCACTGGATGGGAAACACTCGCTGTTGACGATAATTTTAAAAATGAGAACTGGTATGAAGATAAAGAGATTGATCAATGGTACAGTCTTGAAATAGAAGCAGAAAAAATTTCTCAGATAAATCGTGAAAATTATATTCTGGACGGGCAGTATATATTTGGGAGTGGTTATGGTGCTAATAGAGGGAAAATAATATATTTGAAGAAAAATGTACCATTCAAGGTTGATATGAAAACATTGAAAATTGTTGATAATAATATATCAGATTGCGACGATAATAATTTAGAGTGTAACTTTTATAGAAATATACTGCTTAAAGATAAAAATGGTGTTTATGGTTTAGCAGATACAGATGATGAGACAGAAGTGTATAAAATAAAAAATGTTGATATTTCTAGTTTTGAAAAAACCGGTATACGTCTTTATAAGGATAAAAATAAGGGTTATAATGCAGAGAATTTAGAGAAGAGGCTTGTTAGGATGAGGAGGAATTAGGGATAAAGAAAAGAGATAAAGCAGAATATGCTATAGATGTATTAGAAAAAAATTTGAACCAAAAAGAAGCAGAATGCTATTACAGCAGATCTATAGTTGAGATGAGCGAGATAGAAAGAAAACCATATATGGAAAATGAAATAAAATATTTAGCATTTTTTCAAATGTTATTTGATTTAAATAATCAGGAATTAATGATTAGAATAAATTTTATTAGTAATTCGGATATCAATGAGTTTTTTGAAAATGAAAAAAATAGGTGTGGAAAATATAATATTAAAAAAGAGAATATTGATCAAAAAATTTGATGATATCATTTATTGTATAAAATTAAGTTATAGAGATTTTAGAGCTGGATTTAATAAAGTGGAGCTTTGGTATGAAAATCTTAATATAAAAATATCTTAAAATTCTGATTATATTTATATTTTGGAAACTTCCAATGAAGTAAGCGGGGAAATTAAAAAAATTGCTGAAAAAAATATGGTATATATAAAAAGAGTCAGGACTTTATTATAGTGAATAAATAAAAAAACTGAGTGAAAAGTTAATAAGAAAAATATTGGTAATGTAAAAGATTTTTTTTATTATTTGAAAATTAGCTTTCTATTTAGAAGTGATAGATTAAGAGAGCGTATAGTAAAAGCCGGATTATTTCCGGCTTTTACTATAAATTTTTAGCATAATTTATAAGAATATTATGTAAGAACATGAGTGTTTAGGATATCATTAGCTGTGATTCCGTATTTAAAGTATTTATACTTCATTTCACTGCAAAGATCCACTATTGAATCTGATAAACGGCTTATAATCTCTTTTAGCTCAGGAAATTCTTCCGGTATCTGTTCTAATTCTGAGAGTAGATTTTCCTGTTTTTGATGCAGGATAGTTTTATTGTCAGTATCTGAGCTTACTTCTTCTATAAAATAGAACAGAAGATTTTTTTGTTCATTATCCATTGATTGTCCCCCTTTTTCTATGTTTTTTTCTTTGCATTATTGCATTTTTTTACGTGATTTATTATAATGGTAGTGAAAAACATATTGTTTATTTTGTTAGAGCAGTTGACTTGGTTGGCTGTTCTTTTTCTTTTATTATAGAAAAATTATAACATAGTGTTTATAAAATATCAAATAGTTTTTATAAAAAATAATAAAAAAAGACTGATTAATGTTTACTTTGGACAACAATCAGTCTGCTTATCTAATATCAAATAATTCTTCAAATGTACAGTTAAAAAAATTTATTAGTTTTACTACAGATTCTAAATTCATCTTATCTAGCTTATTTCCATGAAAAATTCTATGGAGTGTAGGATAGGAAATTTTATAGCCTTTCTTTTCCATAGCATTCTGTAAGTCTGTGAGTTTGTTAATATTCCTTTCTGCCATTAGAATATTAAGTCTGCTTTTAAACATTTATTTTTCACCTCAAAAATAGTGTATTTATAATGACTTATTTTAACATTTTATTTGTAGGTGTGCAAGTTTGGGGGAATATCTTGAAAAGATTGGTAATAGGTAAGTATAGATATTCTATTAAAAGTACTGTTGAAGTGGTTCAATGAATTTATTTTTAAATTATATTCAGATAAATATTTCAGATACTAAAAAAGCCGGATATTTAGTCCGGCGATTTTAGCACAAATTTATATTTTTTATCACGATTTTTGATTTTGCCCGTTAGGGCAGGGAATACTTAATGAAGTAATCTTGAAATAATCATAAATAATATGCTTATGACAATTAATCTGTTCATCGTATTCCCCCAATCATGTGGTGTCAGGCTTTTTTGGAAAGCCTGATTTATTATATAAAAAAAACCGGATTTTAATCCAGTCTTTTTTCCAAAAAATTTAACACCATATGATTGTTTTATGAATTAATTATATCATAGATTTTGAAAAAGTCAATAGGATTAATGTGTTGGGAAGTGCTGTGAATGTTGAAGTTATGAAACGTTTTTTTGTAATATTAAATGGAGAAATATGTGTCGAATATTGAAGTATGATTTATTACACAAGAAAAAAACTTTCTTATATGAGAAATTTATAAATAAAACTTTAATAAATTTATTTAATAATTATATATTTTATGATATAATTTAAGCGATAATGACTTAATTTGAGGAGGAAGAATGATGTACTATAGGAAGTATGCCCAAATTAATATATAGTAAAGATATAGATCATTTAAGATGGAAAAATCTTCTGGAAAATGATTCTGAGACCAGATATAAATTATTTAGAAGTGAGAATGGTGTTTTCGATTTTTTAAAGAATTTGAATAAAGATGAAGAAAGTGTTTTTTCTAAATACATGGAAAATGCCTACTTTAATATACCTACTGAAAGAGTTCTGGAACGGGTAATGGATGAAATAGAAGAGCTTTATAATACAAAAGAGATGAAAAATAAAGATAGGAATGATATTTGATAAACCTTTTTGCGATTCTCATACAGAGTTTTTTTTTGGATTATTTCCTAATGCGAAAGAACAGCATGCAATATTTGAAATTATTGATAAAATTAATAACAATGTTGTAATAAGTTAAATAAAAATACTTTGAGTGATTATTCTCAGAGTATTTTTTTTATCTGAAAATAAGTAACGATACTTAAAACTCATCTAAAAATACTTATAATTAATATATGATTTAAAAATTAATCTATAATTATATAACAAAATTATAGATAGTGTAGTTATTGAAGTTAAAAAATATATGAATTAATTAAAAAATATGATATTATATTTTATGTAATAAATGTTTAATTAAAAAAGATGGAACATATTAAGAAAATAAAGAGTTTTTAAACCGAGAAAATAGAAGAAAGTCAGCATAATCTTTACCAGAGAATTTGTATCAGATAAAAGTTACAAACAAAAAGAAAAGCAGAGTTATCGAAAAGTTTAAGAAAGCTCTTTTTTATATTGAAATAAATTTTTGAAATCTGTTATCGAATTATGCTGATTCGATAAGCTAATGTAGTGAATATAGTTATGTTTAGTAAATAAAAATTACAATTAAAAAATAAATGATTTTTAGGAGGAGAAAATGAGGGAAAGATTCAAAGGAACAGGAAGTTTGAAAAACTTTACAGACAACACAAGAAAAACTAAATATGCAAATGGCTTAACAACAGAAAAAAAAGATATCCTGGATTTATGGGATATTGAAGAGATGGATGAGTATGATAAGGAAATTTTATTTGAAAAATATTCAATCACAAAAAAAGATTTAGATATATATTATAACAGAATACAATCAAAAGATAATATTGTTGACAATGAAGTAGAAGAAGACATAGAGATACAAAATAATAAATTGAATTTGTTTCAAAGTAAATCCGAAGTAAATAATGATAATTTTAAAAATACGATTACGACAGCAGGGATAAGTGCAGTAGCTTTAGGAGCAGGCAGTTTCATACAGAAAAGCAGTGAAAAAAACTTTATCAATAAACGGGATAGCAATAATTTCGGAACAGGAATAATTGCCGGCAGTAATCTGGCTGCAGAGGGATCTGAGCAGATACAATATCAGGTGAAAAATATGGATATTTTAATGAATGGAGAAAAAACTGATCCTAAAGATGTAGAATTTGATATTCAAAAAGAATCCGGTAAACATGATATATTGAAAATGAGTTTTAATATAATGACATCAGAAATAAATAAATATATATATTTGATTCGCTCAAAAGATACATCAATAGAGATAGTGCTGAACAGAGTATCGGAAGTAACAGGATATGAGGATTTTAAAAGAATATTTGACGGAATAATTACTAGTGGAGAAGTAATAAAAAATAATGGGGAATTATCAAAAGTTACATTAACAGCTTTTTCAGGTTCGGTATTAATGGACAGGATTAAACATTACAGAGTATTTCAGGATGTTACAATGACAAGGAAACAAGCACTGGAAATAATAATGAAAGATCATACAGGAAAAGATAAAATACAAGTACATTATGACCAGAGATTGGATAAAAAACTGGGCAGAGTATATATTCAGCTTGGTATGACTAACTGGGAATTTGTAAACTATATGCTGAGTACATTTGAAGAAACCGGAATGTCTGTAACAGCTCATTTGAAGTCTGTTATATTTGGAAATATAAATATAACCCAGTATTCATGTGATCTAAAATATGCTTTATTTGCACAAAAGAGAGACGGCGAAAATTTACTATATAAAGTATGCGGGACAGACCCGTATAATCCTGGAGAGATCGTAACTTTTGATGATTCTTCCGATGTAGATTATGGTAAAAACAAAGTGCATATAAGCAGGATGTGGATTGAAAAAAATTTGATAAATTGTGAATTTGAAACAATAGATGAAACAAAACATGTATACCCGCTTCTGGGAAACAGTGCGGTAATGGGGAAAGCAGTGGAAGCCAGAGTAGTAGAAACAGGGGGAGAGAATGAAATAGCGACTGTAACATTGGATTTTAGCCATGGTCTCAAAAGAATGGCAAAAAGAAATTCTATATTTCATGAAGATACAGGAAAAGGAAAATGGAATGTTCCATATACTTCAATGTATTCACAGAGTCATACAGGATTTTTTACGGCACCTGAGCCCGGAGATGTGGTATCGGTATATTTTCCCGATGATGATGAAATACTCGGATATGTACAGGGATGTGTAAATAATCCGGGAAATATAAGGGCAAGTAACCCGAATATAAGAAATTATACTTTAGGAGGAGATGATAGTGCAGGAGGGAGTCCGATGTTTAATTTTCAGCTGGACAGCAGGAAATTTGACGTAAGTGTTACGGATTACATTAGTCTGGCAGGGAAAAACAATATATCTGTGAATGTAAGCGATGGGGAAGTGGATATAAGTTCAAAAGGAATGACCGAGACCATTGAAGGAGTGAAAACAACCATAGGAAAAGAAGTTGTTCAGGTCTCTGCCGGGAATACACGAATTGATTCAGGGGGAAGTACTGTGGTAAATTCAGGTTCATATTCGGTAGTTAATGGAGGGGCTAATGTAATAATAAATGGCTAATATTTATGTACCAAGGAGAAATGATATTTAGAAGCTATTCACAAATTATCTGAAGTTTATACTGGATATTTTTGTTATATATATTAATTTTAATGGGAAGTAATAAAATGGATGAAACTGAGATGAAAAGAAAAAAAGTGATTTCTATATTAAAAATGGTGCTGATATTACTAGTATTATTGCTTTTATGTACTTGTTTTTATGAAGGCAGCAGTTATAGAAGTCAGGTATTAAAGCATATAGAGAAAATAGGTGATAATCCCACGCAGAACCAGATAGATGAGATGTTTATTTCTGGACAATACATATATGGAGATGATCCAGAGTCTGCAAAGCTTTATTTTGAGAAAGTAGCAGAATATGAACCGAGGGCAGCTTATTATTTATCAGAATATTATTATGAGAAAAAAGATATGGATAATTATTTAAAGTGGGCTAAACATGCAGGTGAAAGAGGGGTTGGAGATGCACAGTTTAATTTGGGGGTGTACTATAAAGAAAAAAATAAATTGAAAGAAGCAGAGAAGTGGTATATAAAAGCGGCGGAACAGGGACATGTGGAAGCCCAGTATAATTTAGGAGTTTTATATGAAAAAAATAATCGATTAGAAGAAGCTGAAAATTGGTATATAAAATCAGCAGAACAAGGTTTTGTGAATGCCCAGTATAATTTAGGAGTTTTATATGAAAAAAATAATCGATTAGAAGAAGCCAAAAATTGGTATTTAAAAGCAGCAGAGCAAAGTTTTGTGGATGCACAATATAATTTAGGAGTTTTATATGAAAAAAAAGATCGATTAGAAGAAGCCAAAAATTGGTATTCGAAAGCTGCAAGTCAGGGAGATAAAGAAGCAGCAGAAAATTTAAAGATACTGGAAAAAATGGGGGATTAAATGTTTTTTAAATATGAAAATTATGAAAATAAATTTATGACAAAATTTTATGCTCCTGAAAGTCGAGAAAGTGGAAGTGAAGTAATACGGAAAATTATCACCAAAGACTCCGGTAAAAGCGTAGTTTGTGATAGAGTGATATTAGAATTCTATGTGGAATATTTTTGCTAGATATAAATTCAAAAGGAGAAAAATAAAATGGATGAAACTGAAATAAAAAGAAAAAAAGTAATTTCAATATTAAAAATAATACTGATATTATTGGTGTTACTGCTGGTATGTACTTGTTTTTATGAAGGTAGCAGTTACAGAAGTCAGGTATTAAAGCATATAGAGAAAATAGGTGATAATCCTACACAGAACCAGATAGATGAGATGTTTATTTCTGGACAATACATATATGGAGATGATCCAGAGTCTGCAAAGCTTTATTTTGAGAGAGTAGTGGAATATGAACCGAGGGCTGCTTATTATTTGTCGGAATATTATTATGAGAAAAAAGATATGGATAATTATTTAAAGTGGGCTAAAAATGCAGGTGAAAGAGGGGTTGGAGATGCACAGTTTAATTTGGGGGTGTATTATGATAAGTTATCTAATAAAAGAGAAGCAGAAAACTGGTATTTAAAAGCTGCAGAACAAAATAACTTTAGAGCACAGTATAATTTAGGAGTGCATTATTATAAAGTGGGTAATATGAAAGAAGCGGAAAATTGGTTTTTAAAAGCAGCAGAACAGAATGATAAGTCTGCTCAATATAATTTAGGAGTATTATATTATGAAAGTAAACAGTTAGAGAAAGCTCAAAACTGGTATGAAAAAGCGGCTGTTCAAGGACATGTGGGAGCACAAGAAGAATTGAGTAAACTAATGGGAGGAGAGAAATAAATGTTTTTAATAAATAATAGTTATGAATCTAAATTTATAAAAATATTTTATAATCCTAAAATTGATGATATAAAAGACAAATTCACAATCACCAAAGACTCCGGTAAAAGCGTAGTTTGTGACGGAGCAACATTAAATTGTCCAAATGGTGAAATAAGAACAGAAAGTTTTTCAAATACACCTTACATATATACAAACACTACAACAGTAACAAGTAATTCAATATCGCAGGGAGTGGCTTCAGGTTACGGGGCAGGTCAGGAAATAAAACCTGTCATGATTACTTTTGTTGTACCAAATCCAAAAATTTTGCTGATGGGTATAGATCCTATTGGTCTAAGTACACATATTTTAAGAGAAAATTTTGAACCACTGCCTAATTTATATTGTAAAAAAACCGGAGATTTATGCAAAATAAAAAATAAAGCATTTTGCTGGGAAAATATCTCATATGAAGTGATTATAAACGGAGCAAATGGTTTGGTAAAAAACTCAGTGCTTAAATGTATGGAGGATATGAGTGTAGAGATTACTGTCATTGATAATGGGCAAAATCCTGAGATAAAAAATAGAGATATGTATATTTTACTTAAAAATTACGGAATAGGTTATGATGGGATCAGGCATATAAAAGAATATGGAGGAGGCGGGTTACGAATAGTATCAGGGGTTACAAAAATATATACAGGAGTAGTTACGACAGGATTGTCAGGAGGAACTACAGTTGTAATTTTTATTGACGGGGTAAATGATATAGTACAGGGTTCCAGAAAAGTGATAAACCATTCTGTAAACTGGTATTCAGAAAATGAAACGGGAGAATATGGTGATTTTGAGGTAATGGAAGCAGGTCTAATCTTACATCAGAGTATTATGGGGATAGATTCTGAACAGGCAGAAGCAAACAGTAAAACAGTAGTAAAGATATATGATAAGGGTGATCAGATGTGGGGAGTCTTTACAATATTTTATTCTCCTTATAATAAAATTTCAAAAGTTTATGATAAAGAGACTCAGACGATGATGAAAATATATGATGAAACTAGTTCTGGATCAAATTTAGTAAATACTGCACTTGGGAAAAACACTCCGGTGAAAGAGATAACTCTAGCCAATAAAATAACATATTCAGAAGGATTTAAAAGAGCGTTAAATGATGCCAAGGAATTCCATAAGAATAACCCGTCATCTTATTCACTATCTAATTTAAGCGAAGCATATAAAGAAAATTTGCCGTTTATTCAGGGAAGTAAACTGGATTTAGCCAGAACAGCCGGAAGTAAAGTAGTTACAGGAGCCAGCAGGGCATATCAGATAGTCGGAGACAGAGAGATATACAATGCCGTTATAGAAGATGATTTTTTTTATACAATAATAGGAGATTAAAATGAAAAAACTGATTTTTGAGAAAAATAAAAAGAGAAGATATGCCTATAAAGAAGAAATAAAAATAAGAAATAATTCATATGGAATTTCCAATATGAAAATAAATTCAACACTAATTCTGAAAACTTTAGAAAATTATAAGAAATTAGGAATAACATACAGTGTAGTGGGAATAAGGGAAAAAGATCTTCGAATTGAGATGGATCATGAGGTGGTGAGAGAGTATCTTATGTTTAGAAATAAACTGCTGGAATATATATTTATATTAGTAGATGACAAAGCAGAACTGCAATGTTTGCTTAACAGAGAGAATATCAAAGAAAAAACATTCTTATTTTTTGAATTAATGAAAAACTCAATGTTTGACGGCTATTTTGAAACTATTGAAAATGAAAAAAAGATAGTCAAAAAAATTATTGATAATGACGATTATGAAATTTTATTACAGTTTTCAAGAGGGGTAAATTCTTTGTTTGTTCCGTTTATTTATAAAGAAAACATGGATTATTCCAATATTTTTTATATAAATGATCTGATTCCAGGCGGAAGTATTCCTGTGAAACTTGATATAAAAGGCGAAAGATGTAAGAAGCAGATAACCGGAAAAATACATGATGTATATTTTGACAGGATCCAATTTGAAAAAATTATAAAAAACACTTTTTTTTATAATAAAATGAAAGACTGTGTACTGGATTATCAATATGATGTAGAAATAGATGAAAATGACGGATTTTTGAGAAATGGTAATTTGTTTATGAGAATAGTGATTGACAGTGAAATTGAGATAGAGAAAAGAATATCAGTAATTTTGCAGAATGAGGGATAAAAAATGGCAGAAAGTGTGTATGAAGTATTAGAAAAATCCAATGTTAATAGTAAGCAGATTACAAATAATAAATATAAGCTTATTTTGAAAGAAGAAAAAGAATTTTGTGAGTTGTCAATGAAGGAACATATAAATAAAAATAACGGGATTTTAGGAAGAATATGGCAGGATATAGAATGTTATCATCTAAAACTAAATTCTGATAATGAAGTTTATGAATTAGTAAATAAAGAAGAAATACTGACAGCTATAGATAATAAAATATTCGATTATTTAAAGGAAGATAAAATTAAGAGTTCGGAAATAATGGGGAAAATAAATTATGTAAAAAGTATAGTAAAATCTGATGAAATAATTTCACTTTTTAATAACAGGGGAATTTCTGCCTTTATATTTATGAATAGGGCATTAGGAAATAATTCTGTGTCAAAGTCATTAGGCGGAATAATAGATATGTTATTAATACCATTTAATTTTACATTTTCAAAGTTTGAAGAGAGTGAGAAATACTTGAAATACACTTTAAATTCGGAAATTGACCCTGCCAAGTCAAGTATTATAAATATAAAAGCTCTTTTTAGGGAAATATCCAAAATACCGGCAGAGGAGAAATTAGATTTGGAATTGTCTATTGACGGAGTGTATATTGTTAATAAAATAAATAATATGATAAAAGATATGAAAATTGTTATTTCTTTCCAAATGAATGAACATAATATTTTAACAGAATATATTATGAGTGGAATAGATAAATAAAAATCCATTATTAAAAATTCTTCTTGACTTAAAGCTAACTCTAAGTGATAGAATAAAAAAGAACTTTAAATATTATTTATAATAAAAAGTTTCAAATAATAATAATACTTAGAAAAACCAAGGAGGAAAGAGATATGTTAGGAAATTTTACTTATTCAAATCCGACAAAATTATATTTTGGGAAAGAATCGTTAAACGGGCTGAATGAAGAACTGCCAAAATACGGAAAAAACGTACTGCTGATCTATGGCGGCGGTTCTATCAAAAAAACCGGTCTTTATGACGAAGTTATAAAAATCCTTAAAGATAATAATAAAGAGATTTTTGAAGATGCAGGGGTTATGCCGAACCCTACTGTGGAAAAATTATATGAAGGCTGTGAAAGAGCAAGAAAAGGTAATGTAGACTTTATTCTGGCAGTAGGCGGCGGATCTGTCTGTGATTATGCAAAAGCAGTGTCAGTTTCGGTTTACAGTGAGGAAGATCCGTGGGATAAATATTTTCTTCGTATGGAGGATGTAGATAACAAAATTATTCCTGTGGGCTGTGTTCTGACAATGGTGGGAACAGGATCTGAAATGAACGGAGGCTCTGTTATTACCAATCATGAGAGTAAGCTGAAAATAGGTCATGTATTTGGTGAGAATGTATTTCCGAAATTCTCTATAATGAACCCTGTTTATACATTTACTCTGCCTGAATACCAAATGGTAGCGGGATTCTTTGATATTATGTCCCACATTCTCGAGCAGTATTTTTCAGGAGAAGATGACAATACTTCAGATTATCTTATGGAAGGCCTGCTGAAATCGCTTATTCATTCTTCAAAAATTGCAGTGAAAAATCCTGAGGATTATGAAGCAAGAAGTAATATAATGTGGACTGCAACATGGGCATTAAATACCCTTGTTGCCAAAGGAAAGTCTACTGACTGGATGGTACACATGATAGGACAGTCTGTGGGAGCTTACACTGACGCAACACACGGAATGACACTGGCAGCAGTATCAATTCCTTACTATAAGCATATTATGCCTTACGGTCTTGCAAAGTTTAAGCGTTTTGCCATAAATGTATGGGATGTTAATCCAGAAGGTAAAAGTGACGAACAGATTGCAAATGAAGGTCTTGAGTGTATGGAAAAATGGATGAAGGAAATAGGGCTTGTAATGAGCATAAAAGAACTGGGTGCTACCGAAGATATGCTTGACGGTATTGCAAAGGGTACTTTTATTCTGGAAGGCGGTTATAAGGTACTTAATCATGATGAAATCGTTGATATTTTAAAAGAAAGCATGAAAGCATAAAAATATAGAAATGAATATTAAAAACCGGCATTCTGTAGATATAAAGAGTGCCGGTTTTCTTTTGTGGTTCCTGATTTTTAGAAAATTTCAGGATCATTCCTGATGAGTATTAAAGAATAAAAAAAGATCCGGCATACACCAGATCATAAAGTGCTAATTAACTGATACAGATTTTTCAAAAAGCAATCTGCAAAAATGCTGAAAAACAGTTAATATTTCTTGATTTTCAATTCCCTGTATCTGTTTATTGCGGCACTAAGTTCATATTTTCTCGGAAGGGCAAGTTTGCCAGAAAAATTTCTTGTTCCTGAGAGACAATACAGTCCCTGAGATTTTATTTTATCATAAAGCTTGTCCAGAGTATCAGACAGATTTGTTTTATCATCGAAACCATTTTTTGCGAGATATTCTAGCATAGCAGCCAGACAGCGTGTCTGACTGTCGCTTACCAGCTGTTCCAGATTAGACAGATCAATTTCATTTCTTCCGTATAAAATACTGTTTTTTTCTTTGGATTTTATTTTAGTGTTTTTACCATTAAGCTCAAAACAAGATTTAAGCGGAACACGTGCTGTAATTTCACCAAAAGCAGTATTTTTATCTTTTTCATCTTCTTCTATATCGGGAAGCTCATCACTCACTATAGCTTTAGCCTCTTCTGTTACATCTTTCGGGATATATTCATCCATCATAATTACATGATCAGCTGTCTTAAAATAGTCTCCCGAACCACCCGCCACTATTATACTGGAAACACCATGCTCTTCATAAAGCTGTCTTACTTTATCAACAAAAGGTGTTATAGGCTCTTTTTCCCGAGAAACCAGTTTTTTCATTCTGTCGTCTCTTATCATAAAATTAGTTGCCGAAGTATCTTCATCTATTAAAAGAAGCCTGCTACCCGCTTCCAGAGCTTCCATAACATTGGCTGCCTGTGATGTACTTCCGCTGGCATTTTCAGTGGAAAATCTGTAGGTATCTTTGTTATTGGGAAGATTATTTATAAATGGGGTAATATTCACCATTTCGATATTTCTGCCGTCTTCGGCACGTATTTTTACGGCATCGTCTCTGGTAATAACCATCTCACGTCCGTCATTTATTTTATGGTTATAAACGCTGGACTCAATGGCATTCAGCAGAGTGGACTTGCCATGGTATCCACCGCCGACAATCAGGGTTATTCCTTCCGGTATTCCCATTCCTTTAATAAGTCCGGCATTGGGAAGCTCAAATTCTGTTTCCAGACTTTCCGGGCTATTAAATAAAACAGCATTTTTAGCCAGAGGCTTGTCTGAGATACCGCTTTCTCTGGGAAGAACCGAGCCGTTGGCAATAAAAGCCGTCAGTTTTCTTTTTTTTAGTTCTTTTCGAAGATATTCCTGATCAAGCTTTAGTTTTATCTGCGAATCAAGAAAGTCCCTGCTGATATTTTTATAAAACCCGGCAGTATTGATGATTTTTGGAAGAACATCAAAAAAAATATGAATCGCAGCCTTACCGGAAATTCTTCTGCCATTCGCGGGGAGACCGGCTTCCATTCTTATTTCAGTATTATTGTCATTAATAATAACAGAAGTTCTTTCAAGCACTTCCTGACCGCAATGATCTATTCTTATAATTCCGCTGTTGCCGGAACCGTTCCTGTCCCCTGAAAATTTATAAACCGCATCTTCAAAGGCTCTGGTCAAAAAATCAGAAAGTACTGTTTTTTTATAATCGGAATTAATTATATCTTCCGGAAATTCAGAATCTTTATGCGAAACAGAAATTCTGATTTTTGACGGGGAAGCAAACGGATCTGACTGTACACGATCGAAGAAAAGCGTGTAGTTTCCAAAGTCATAATCTCCTTTTAGAGCTTTATATGCAGGATATCCTTTTCCGTCTATTGAAGTCAGAAGTTTTTTTAAATCAATATGAGTTAGCATTATATATCCTTTCTGATACTTTTATTCTGTTTTTATATGATTTTAAAATTTAAAAACTCTTTTTTTATTAATTTCCATTTTTTCTTTGATAATCTCATAAGGTTCGATTCCCAGTTTGTCACACATAAAAAAGATATAAATAAGGACATCGGCAAGCTCGAGCTTAATATTCTGCCTGTCCTCATCATTAATATCCTCAGGATTTCTCCACTGAAAAATTTCCACCAGCTCTGATGCTTCTATAGAAACAGAAAGAGCGAGATCCTTTAGGTTATGATACTGCTCCCAGTTTCTTTCCGCAACGAATTCCCTTAATTCATTTCTTATATCTTCATAAGTCATATTATCACTCCGTAAATTCAATGTATAGCAATAAATTATAGCATAAAAAAAGAAAAATATCCTGTTTGAAAAAACTGAAAATTTAAAAACATAAAATAGAAAATAAATCTGTAATATAAACTAAAAATCTAAAAATTCCATAATAAAAACAAATAAATAAAATTAAACGAAGAGTATAAAATATGATACAATAAGTAAATAAATAAAAAAGGAGTGAGGAAATGAAAAAGTTTTTATTATCAGTATTTATATTTACAGGTATTGCTGTATATTCTGATACATGCAATGCAGGATTTTATAAAATTGAGGGAAATAAGGTATATTATGCCTATGACATGAATCCAAATCCCGATCTTGTGGAACTGGGAAAACAGGCTGAAGTAAAAGGAGCAGATGCTAAAACTTTTAATAATAAGGCTGATTACGGGAAAGACAGTAAAAATATTTATTTTGAAGGAAAAATCATAAAAGGGGTTGATACTAAAACATTTGAAGTTTTATCAAATGAGAAAGAAGTAAAAAATTCAGGTCATCGTGCAGTATGCTATTATTATGCCAAAGATAAGAAAAGTGTATATTACAAAGGACAGATAATAAACGGGGCAGATGTAAAAACATTTAAAGTATTGGAAAATCTTTATGCAGAAGATAAAAACTCTTGGTATGAATATGGGAAAAAAATAAATAATTAAAAAAGAATATATCTCTTAATTTTGTGAAAGTAAAAATAAAGACTGCCGGACTGGCAGTCTTTTAAATATAAATAAAATTTTTTGAAATCTATTTTTCTTTTATAAAGCCTCTTTCTATAAGGAATTCACGTGCAACCTTGTCAGGCTCCATGCCGAGTTTATCTACCTTATAGTTTAGCTCTCTCATAGTCTTGTCATCAATCTGTCCTGCCAGCTTATTTATAGCTTCCTCCAGCTGAGGATATTTTTCAAGAATCTCTTTTCTTATAACAGGGACAGCATAATAAGGCGGGAAAAAATGCTGGTCATCTTCAAGCACTTCAAGCTCAAATGCTTTAAGCAGTCCGTCTGTAGAGAATGCATCTATAACCTGACTTTTCCCTGATTCGATGGCACTGTATCTGAGAGCTCCTTCTACAGGATTTACAGCCTTGAATTCCATATCATATGCTTTTAGAAATCCTGGAAGCCCGTCCGGTCTGTTGCTGAATTCTATTGTAGGCGATAGTGTAAAATCTTTACTTACAGCCTTTAAATCAGAAATTTTATTTAAATTGTATTTTTCTTTTATTTCTTTTGTTGTAGCGATAGTGTAAGTATTATTAAAACCAAGAGGCTTCAAAAGCTTCAGTCCGTATCTTTTATCAAATTCATCTTTTACGGTATTATAAGTAGAGTCAGTATCTGAGTTACTCGGGAGCTGGAGTATATTTACCAGTGCAGTACCTGTATATTCTACATAGACGTCGATTTCCCCGTTTGTAATTCCGGTAAAGGTTATCTGCGTACTTCCGAGTCTGAGCTTTCTGTCTACTTTCAGATCTGTGTTTTCTTCTATTACATCGGAAACCATATTACCAAGAATAACTTGCTCCGAAAAGCTTTTTGATCCTACAGTTATCTTTTTCTTATTTTCTAGTGTTGTGTAAAAAATAGTACCTGCTGTAATCAAGGCAAAAATGATAATAAAAATAAGTCCGTATTTTCTTATTCTCTTATTTCTGGCAATTGTCTGTTCTGAAATTACTGTTTTACCTTTTCTAAGCGGAAGCGGAGTAACAAAATACTCAATCTTACCTACGAAGAAATCTATGGCAAGTGCCAGTATACAAGCCGGAATTGCACCAGCCAGAATTTTATTGTAGTTTACAGTCTGTATACCCGCAAAAATAAGTGAACCAAGTCCTCCTGCACCTATGAATGCCGCTACTGTCATTAATCCCACTGCAGTAACAGATGAGATTCTGATACCTGCCATTATTATCGGCAGAGCAAGAGGCATCTTTACTTTAAAAAGCCTCTGGAGTCTTGTCATTCCAATTCCTTTTGAAGCTTCCAGAGTCTGGGGATTGATAGCATTTAGTCCGGTGTAGGTGTTTTTTACAATCGGCAGCAGTGAATAAAGTATTACTACAGCTATTGCCGGGAGTACACCGATACCGAGCAGAGGTATAAAAAGCCCTAAAAGAGCCAGACTTGGAACGGCCTGTATAAGGTTAATCACTCCTATGATACCTTTGGAAAGACTTTTATAGGTATTGATCAGGATTCCCAAAGGAACTCCGATTAATATTGCAAGCAGTACAGCTATAAAGGTCAGTTTTATATGTGCAAAGGCAAGACTGAGAATATACTGGTAATTTTCAGAAACATAATTAAGAAAGTTCATTATTGTCACCTGCCTTTTCATTTTCATTGTCCAGATACTGCATACCCAGAGAAGTAACAAGGGTACCGGGAGTAATAAGACCTTTTAGTCTTTGCCGTCTGTCTACTACAGGGATTGCCGAAAGATTATTATCTATAATCAGCTGCAGAAGATTTATTATGCTGTAATCTTCATAGATAGTAAAGAGGCTTTTATTCATCACTTCGGATGCTTTGACATTATGGGAATGCACATCATTCAGTGTACGGATAGTGATTAAGCCTTCCAGCTTATCATTGCTGTCTACTATAAAGATACTGTCAACCTTGCTTTTACGCATTTTTTCTATACAGTTGCACAGCGGTTCGTCGCTGCCTGCCGTAACAGGATTTTTTATCATAATATCTTTCGCCCTTATCAGATCAGGCACAGTCCATATTCTGTTTTTTCCTACGAAATTACTGACAAATTCATTAATGGGCTCTTTTAATATATTTTCCGGAGTATCAGCCTGTACTATTTCACCGTTATTCATAATACAGATTCTATCGGCAATTTTTACAGCTTCATCCATATCGTGAGTAACGAAAACTATGGTTTTTTTCATTTTTTCCTGAAGAGCAATAAGCTCCTGCTGAAGCTGGTTTCTGCTGATAGGATCCAGTGCAGAAAACGGCTCATCCATAAGAATAATATCGGGATCGTATGCGAATGCCCTTGCGACACCTACTCTCTGCATCTGTCCTCCGCTGAGCTGTGCAGGGAACCGATACAGATATTCATCAGGATCCAGATCGATCATTTTCATTAATTCCACTGTTTTTTTAGAAATTTCGTCGCTTTTTACATGTTCCAGCCTTGGTATAATCTCGATATTTTCTTTTACTGTCATATGTGGAAAAAGACCGGTCTGCTGGATAACATATCCAATTTTTCTACGCAGCTTTATAATATCTTTTTTTTCGATATTTTCATCGTTTATAAAAATATGTCCTGAAGTGGGGTGAATAAGTCTGTTAATCATTTTCAGAGTGGTGGTCTTCCCGCATCCGCTGGGGCCTATGAGAACTGTGAGTTCTCCGCTATTGATATTTAAATTAATATTATTCAAAACTTTTTGATTTCTGAAACTTTTGTTGATATTTTGAAATTTTATCATTTAAAAATACCTCCTTTTTAGTTTTTTGAAAGCTACTTCTTTTTGAATATGAGAATTTTCAGTTATTTATAAGATAATAACTTAGTTTATAAAGGTGTACTTTCTGTTTAAAACCTTTATTAATGATAACATAGATAGAATGACTTGTCAAAATTTCAATATTATAAAAATTTTATATAAATAATTTATTTATTTATTTTAAATTTTATAATTAAAGAAATTAATTTTTTAAAAAATGAAAAAATTGATTAATTATAAAGTGATCATTCTAATTTTAAAAATGGTTTGAATAGTGTAAGTGTGATAAATGAAAAATAAATTTATGTTTTGGATTAGGCTGTAAATTTAAGGAAATAAATATAAAAATATTAATTTTTCAAAGTGACTGCATATGAAATAAAATTAAAAAAAATGAAAATGTATTTTTGAAAATGTGAAGAGGCTGGGGGTATAGGCATTTAACAAAGAAAAAATGAAATATTTTAAAACAGTTTTACAGAAAAAAGCTGTATTATATAAACAGATTATCACGGCGGAAAAATAATACAGCTTTATAAATTATTACTTTACTACTTTTATGCTTACATCAATGACTCCTTTATTAACATCGGCAATTCTTGAAAAGGCCTCTTTGCTCAGATCTATAATTCTGCCTTTGGTAAAGGGACCTCTGTCATTTATACGTACTTTTATTTTTTTGTTATTTTCTACATTGGTTACCTCTACAATACTTCCAAACGGAAGACTGGGATGGGCAGCAGTAAGAGCTCTGTCGGAAAAAATTTCGCCGCTTGCCGTGGAATTACCGTTAAATTTATCACCATACCATGATGCTTTTCCGGAATACGGCAGACTGGCAGAAGGAGTGCCGCCTCCCTTGTGTGAAACTCCCGAACATGATATTATCATCAAAAAAACTGTAAAAATATAGATTATTTTTCTCATAATTTTACTCCTTTAACAAAAATTAAATAGTTTATCGAATGAACAAAAATTCATCGTATATGTATTTGTTGTATTTATTATAACATACTGCATAAAAAAGTTTAATAGAAAATTTATTTGACATTTTATTCACAAAGAAATATAATAAGACATATAAAAGATTAGATAACAGTCTCTATATTGTGAATAAAATATTATTATTCATCAATAAAAGACTTTTTAAGATTTTATATTAAGTGAAAAAAATAACATAATTATAAGGTATAGATTATATATATAAAATTAATAGATACTTTTACAATTGAAATAATATATACTGTATGATTTTATGTTAGTATAATTTTTTCTGAAAAAGTGAAAAAAATAATTTATGGAGGTCAAAAATGGTTAAGGATTTGGAATCATTAAAAGAAATGATGGCAAAAGTAAAAGCAGCGCAGGCAAAATTCGCTGAATACAGCCAAGAAGAAGTAGACAGAATCTTTAAAGAAGTCGCTTTAGTAATTAACAATGAAAGAATTAATCTTGCAAAAATGGCTGTTGAGGAAACAGGAATGGGTATTTTGGAGGATAAGGTAATAAAAAATCATTTTGCCTCTGAATATATTTATAATAAATACAAGGATGAAAAAACTTGCGGCGTACTTGAAGAAGACAGATCATTCGGAATCAAAAAAATAGCCACACCAATAGGAGTGGTAGCCGGGGTAATACCTACAACAAACCCTACATCGACTACAGCGTTCAAAACACTGCTTGCTCTGAAAACAAGAAACGGAATTATATTTTCTCCGCATCCAAGAGCAAAAGGATGTACTATCTATACTGCGAAACTAGCTTTAGAGGCTGCAGTGAAAGCTGGAGCACCTGAAAATATCATTGGGTGGATAGATGAACCGAGTGTGGATCTTTCTAAGGAACTAATGGCAGAAGCTGATCTGATTCTTGCAACTGGAGGACCGGGAATGGTTAAAGCTGCTTACTCATCAGGAAAACCTGCAATAGGGGTAGGAGCAGGAAATACACCGGTAGTAGTAGACGAAACAGCTGATGTAAAAATGACTGTAAACTATACATTAATGTCAAAAACTTTTGACAACGGGGTAATCTGTGCATCTGAGCAGGCAATAATAGTAGACGAGAAGATTTATGACGAAGTAAGAAAAGAATTTGACTTAAGAGGAGCATATATTCTTAAGAAAACTGAACTGGATAAAGTAAGAAATACAATATTTATAGATGGTGCATTAAATTCTAAAATAGTAGGTCAAAGTGCATATACTATAGCAAAAATGGCAGGAGTGGAAGTTCCGGAAACTGCAAAGGTTCTTATCGGGGAAGTAACTTCTGTGGCACATGACGAGCCGTTTGCACATGAGAAATTATCTCCGGTTCTGGCTATGTACAAAGCAAAGAATTACGACGATGCATTGGATAAAGCAGCAAAGCTGGTAGATCTTGGAGGACTGGGACATACATCGCTTCTTTATGTAAATCTTGCTGAAAGAGAAAAAATAGACAGATTCGGTAAAAGAATGAAAACAGGAAGAACTCTTGTAAATATGCCTTCATCACTGGGAGCAATAGGAGATGTATTTAACTTTAAATTAGAGCCGTCATTAACATTAGGATGTGGGTCTTGGGGAGGAAACTCTGTTTCTGAAAACGTAGGAGTAAAACATTTGATTAATATAAAAACAGTTGCTGAAAGGAGAGAAAATATGCTTTGGTTTAGAGTTCCTGAAAAAATCTATTTTAAATTTGGTTCGCTTCCTGTAGCTTTAGAAGAATTGAAGGGGTCTAAAAAGAGAGCATTTATCGTAACAGATTCGGCGCTGGCAAAATTAGGATTTACTAATCATATTACAAAGGTACTTGATGAATTAAATATAGACTACAGAATATTCTCTGATGTAGTGGAGGATCCGACATTATCATCAGCTCAAAAAGGAGCACAGGCAATGCTTGACTACAATCCTGATGTGATTATAGCACTTGGCGGAGGATCTGCAATGGATGCTGCCAAAATCATGTGGGTGTTATATGAGCATCCTGAAGTAAAATTCCATGACTTATCAATGAGATTTATGGATATAAGAAAGAGAATATATCAATTTCCTAAGATGGGAGTAAAGGCAGAATTTATAGCTGTAGCAACATCAGCTGGAACAGGTTCGGAAGTTACACCGTTCTCAGTAATAACTGATGATGAAACTGGAGTAAAATATCCACTTGCTGATTATGAATTAACACCTGATGTGGCAATAATTGATCCTGAATTAATGCTTACTATGCCTAGAGGCTTAACAGTGGCATCTGGTATAGACGTACTTACACATGCTGTGGAATCATATGTTTCTACACTTGCTACTGAGTTTACAAAGCCTATATCGCTGGAATCAATGAAGCTGGTATTCGACTATCTGCCTGAATCAGTGGAAGGCGGAGCAAAAGCAATTCATGCAAAAGAAAAAATGGCTAATGCATCATGTCTTGCAGGTATGGCTTTCGCAAATGCATTCCTTGGAATATGTCACTCAATGGCACATAAACTGGGAGGAAAATTCCATGTACCTCATGGTATAGCAAATGCACTGCTTCTTAATGAAGTAATCAAGTTTAATGCTGTGGAAAGTCCAACTAAAATGGGAGTATTCCCTCAGTACAAATATCCTGATGCTAAAAACAGATATGTGGAAATAGCAAACTTCTTAGGAGTAAACGGTAAAACAGATGATGATAAAATAACTAATCTGATAAAAGCAATAGACGGTCTGAAGGATAAAATAGGAATCCCGGCTTCTATAAAAGAATTCGGAGTTCCTGAAAAAGAATTTTTAGAAGCTGTTGACCAACTTGCACTTGATGCATTTGACGATCAGTGTACAGGAGCAAACCCAAGATATCCGTTAGTAACTGAGCTAAAAGAAATATACTTAAAAGCATACTATGGTGCTGATTATCAAGGCAAATAAAATTTTAATAAATGTGAGAGCCTGCTGAAAAGCAGGCTCTTTATATATTTTCAAATAAATATTGCGGCAGGAAAAGCAGCTTTGTAATATATTGTTTTTAGATATCAAATATTATACAGATCAAAATAATCAGAATTTTAATATATGAAAAAATTTAGAATCGTATAAGTTAAAAAAAATATAAAACTAATTCTGAAATAAGCAAAATCAAATGAAGAAAATGTATGATGTTACTGTTAGTAAGAAACAGTATGATTGTTAGCATTTCTGCCTGAAAAAATTTTACTGATAAAATAGTTTTAGAAATTGAAATATGGTAATAGTAATTAAATATTATGCAAAATTTGTGTAAAAATGTGATTATCAAAATTCTAAAATAATGAATTGATTTAAAAAAAATATAAAAAAACTACCCCACCTTGAAATAAATAGAACAGAATTTTATGGATTTACATTTTGTAATTATAGTTTTGTATATAAATAGAGTAAAAGTAAGAGTAGTAATAAAGAACAGTTTTGAACGAACGATGGTATGTTTGGGATCAGTAAAATGGCAGTTATGAACTACAGTTATACATGCTGACGGAAAAATGAAAAGCAGAAATTTTAATTTAATCCTGCGGGATATATTTTAGAATTTCTGCAATGAAATAAATTTACTAAAATATCAATAAAATAAGGTATACATCATGAATTTGATTATACCTTATTTTTAAAACATAAAAAATGAAGCAAGATCATTTGGTCGTATGTTTTCTTGGGATTTCTGCTCTGATAATACACTGTATGGTCTGAAAATAAAGGCTTTCAAAGATTTGACATGCAAGGGAAAATGTGATAATATAGTTTATATACTTAATTTATAAACTGATCGTAAAATTCTTAAATTTAATTTATATTTTTTTATTTGCTTATGCAAATGAAAGGAAAAGAGAAAGAGGAATATGAAAAAAATAATATTAATGTCAATACTCGGAACATTGTCTAGTCTTGGGAATGCACAGATTACAGTTAATACATCCTCTGATACTAAAAATATAACTACTAATACACAAACAACAGATGATATGATAATTACCGGAGAAGGACCGTTCACTGCCGGCGGGAACAACGGAAATCCCGATCCTAACTGGTATTTACAGGGATATAAGGTAAATAACGGGGCAGTTCTTGAAAATGTAAATAAAATTGATTTAAATGCAAAATATGATAACGGTGTTTTGATTAGCAATAATTCAGGTCTAGTTAATTCCGGAACAATCAGTCTGAACAGCACTAATGGCGTAGGAGTTTTATCGTCTGACGGAACAGGAAATATAGTAAACTCTTCTAATGGTGTTATAAAGTTAACAACAGGAATAGGAATCGCCACAAAAGGTTATTCCGGTCCCACATTTACAGGGACTATCAGAAATGACGGTCAAATATTGTCTACAGCGGGAGGAACAGGAATATTTACATATGGAAGTCAGTATGTACCCGGCGGGACAGTGGAAAATAACGGAATAATAAGTGTGAGCGGAGGAACAAACGCTACAGGTGTTTCAATAAGGGGTTTCACCACATTTACCAATAATGAAACAGTATCTGGTTCAGCTTCAGCCAGTTCGTCTTTTGGTGCTTTGGTTACAGGAGACAGCGGGGCTCAGCTTATAAACTCGTCAACCGGAGAGATAATCGGGAAAAATTATGCCAACGGAATGTATGCTGCCAATAATTCTGCTACTAATCAGACATTTGCAAGAAATGACGGAACTATAGTTGTAGATAAAGGTTATGGTATATATGCAATTTCTTCAAAAGCAGAAAATAACGGAACAATATATTCGAATAATATAGGAATATATGCAACTAAATATTCAGGGACATCCCCGGTTTCTGTTATTTCAAATAACGGAACTATAGTAATAGGAAATAACGGGATCGGAATGCAGCTAGGACAGGCAATAGGGAAAAATACCGGGGAAATAGTTATTGCCGGAAATAATGTAATAGGTGCATATATATTCGGCGGAAGTAATTATGAGGGAAGTCTTACAAATTATCATGATATAAGCTCTGATGCAGATAAGACAGGGGTTATTCTGATAAAACTCAGCGGAAGTACAACAGCAGGAGATAAAACAGCACATATATATAATAATGCTTCATTAACAGCATTAGGTGATAATTCGATTGCTATCTATTCTATAAGTAACGGTAAAATTCATAATACGGGAAATATAACTGTAAATAACGGAATTGGTATAAAATTGGAGAATTCTTCGTTGAATAACGGTGATAATACCGGTGTTATTACAGTAAAAGGGAGCGGAATCGGAATTTTGGCGGGTGCTTCTAACTATAACGGTTCCGTACTAAATAACGACGGGAAGATAATACTTGAAAATAACGGGACAGGTATTTATGTTTCTTCAGGAAACACTTATATGAATGGAACAACAGGAACAAATGCCGGAACAATAGAGTTCAGCGGAGACGGCGGGACAGGTATTTATGTAACAGATACTAAATCATCATTTACAAACAATGCAGATATCACATCATCAGGGAAAAATACTACAGGTATGTCTGCTGTGAATTTTGCAAGCATAACAAATACAGGTAATATGAATCTTTCAGGAGAAGGCTCTGTAGGACTGAATATAGCCGGCGACGGAAAGCTGCTGTCTAATACGGGAAATCTGACTGTAGATAACGGAATAGGAATAAAAGTAAGCAATTCTAAAATAGAAGCAGGACAAAATACGGGTGCTATCACTGTCAGCGGTGAATCTGGCGCAGGAATAGCCGGTATAAACTCAAAAATTATCAATAACGGTAAAATTTATGTGAATGATATGGCTCTTGGAATATACAGCAGTAATTCTGAAGTGACAAGTGCAGGAGAGATAGAGATAACAGAAGGTACAGGAATAGGAGCTGAAACTGGCAGTAAAATTACAAATGAGGCTTCAATAGAAATCTCGGGATCAGGTACAGGAATAAAATCTGCCGGTTCTATAATAGCAAATAAAAATACAGGCGAAATATCTGTAGTTAAAGGAACTAATATAGAAGCAAGTGATTCACTGGTAACAAATAATGCAGTTTTGAGCAATAAAGACGGAACAGGAATACTTGGCAGAAATACAGAGATAATAAATAATGGAAATTTACAGATAGAAAAAGGTACAGGTATTTCTGCATTGAGTAATAGTCTGTTGACAAATAGCGCAGAAATAAATGTAACAACAGAAGGAGCAGGAATAAAAGCTTCAAATTCAGAGATAAATAATAATAGTAACGGAACAATAACTGTCACAAAAGGAGTTAATATTGATTTATCAGAATCAGTTTTGGAAAATGCTGCGTTATTAAGTAATTCAGATGGTATAGGAATAAAAGCTGATAATTCAACAGTGAAGAATACAGGAAATATAGATATAACAAACGGAACAGCCATAGAAGCTTTGAATAACAGCAGTATTTTGAATACAGCTTATTTGAAGAGCGGCAATACCGGAATAAATACTTCGAATTCAATACTATTAAATGAAGGAAAAATCGATGCAGCAGAAACTGGAATTTATGCATCGGATAACATAAAAACTGTAAATACAGGAGAAATAAAAGGTAAAACTGGTGTAGAAATAATTTCCGGGACAGAAGAATACAGCGGCCACTTTTTGAATACAGGAAAGATCACAGGTACAGATTATGCCGTGAAATTTGATAATAATAATAGTGTATTTGAACTGGGGAGCGGAAGTATCATAAACGGAAAAATTGATGCCTCAGGCGGAGAAAATGTATTAATAGTAAATGGAACTGTAAATATAGACAGTGCTGATAATTTTAATAAAATAGTAAGCAGAGGGGATTCTGTTATTTCCGGAATCGTTAATTTGAATCCTGCTGCAGATGACAGTTATTATACAGAAGCTTTTTCTGCGAAAAAGAGTATGGCGGATATGGCATCTGAAACAGAGCTGGGAGAATTAACAGTATCAGGAGTGGTAAATGTAGGCGTAAATTATGACGGCATAGTTGATGAAACAGATAAAACAGGAAAAATTATAGCAGCAAGTCTAAATTTACAAAACGGAAAAATAGTTTTGAATAATGCAGGAAGTACGGTAAATGATATTGCTAAAGAATCAGGACTGACTAATTACGGAGACCAGATCAGAGTAAAAAGTATAGTAGTATCAAATAAACAACAGGCAGTAGACCCGTCTTTCCAATTTCAGTCAACTGGCGGAATGAATGAAGCAGAAGGGTGGACAAGAGAAACAGTAGCAAGGATAGAAAACGGCGTTACAGTATTAGATGCATTATATACTAATCTTAATAAAGAAGTTCCTGTAACACCTACACCAGAACCTGCACCAGAACCGACACCGGATCCCGCACCTGTACCAAATCCCAAACCCACAGCGGCTGAAAAAACAAATGCGGTTCCCAGAAACAGGATTGATCTTGATAATCTAAACAGACTGGACAGTATATCGGGAAGTTTTCTTTCAATGGAAGCAGACAGTATGAATGCCGGTGAAAGAAGACAGTCAGTGGAATATACGGGAACAAAAGCAGGATCAAATTTCAAGGCAAGCAACAGCCTTAATTATGACTATGATGCTGATTCTGACGGAATAGCAGGAACAACTCTTTATAAACATACAGACAGCTTATACAGCGGATTTACTTTAGGATATTCAGATAATAAGGTAAATTATGATAACGGAGATGATGAAAAAATAAGTTCGGCAGGAATAAATATATTTGGAAGATATAAAACAGGGAACTGGAATTTTGACGGGCATTTTGGATACAGCTATAATGAACATGAGCTGAATGCAGACTGGCTTATGGCAGGAAGAAAAGAGAGCAATTATAATTCACATGTAATAAAAACAGGAGTATCGGCAAGCTATGACCAGAATCTGGGAAATACAGGACTGGTATTGACTCCGTCAATAGGTGCAGATTATATAATGGTGAATGAGGAAACAATAAGAACAGACGGAATGGCAAATATAGAAGGTGCACACGGGAACGGTGCAGCAGGGAAAATAGGACTTCATCTCGGCAATACTGCCGGAAATTTCAGATGGTTAGCCGGAATAGGGTATGAACAGAATTTTACAGATACTTTTCACAAAGAGAGAAAAATGCTGAATAATTATACAATGGAAGAACTGCATTATGGAAAAGGAACTTTCAATGCTAATTTAAATATGGATTTTAAAGTAACTGATAAATTTACTCTGAAAACAGGCTATGAATACGAAAATAACAGTAATTATGAAAATCATAAAATTAATGCAGGTATTTCGTTTATACTTGGTGAAAAATAAATATTTATACTCAATAAAAAAGAACTGTGTGTTACAAAACAGTTCTTTTTTTCGTGCTTAAGAGTATTATTTCAGATAAATATCAGATTTTTTTATGAAGTATTCCCAATTATCCGCCATTTTATTTGAAAGATTAATAAATTTCAGAAGTCCTTTTGCAGGATTTTCTTTTGACCAGACTGAAGAAGCTTCCAGAAATTCCAGTTTATATTTATACGCAGTCACAGCATCCTGATGAAGCTCTTTTACTGCTTTATTAAAGTTTTCATCGTCGGTATTTCCCCAGTTTTGAGCTTCCAGATCTTTTAATATCGCATTTATCTCTTTGATGCCTTCACGGGATTGGGCATTAACCAGCGGAGTATCAGTATCTTCGAGTGCCTTAGCTATAATTTTTAGTCTGGGGATATGCATATCTTCATATTCGATCAGCTTTTCCTTTATTAATTTTTTTTCTTCCAGTACCTGCGGTGTGTTTTTAAAAACAGGTTTTTCTATTTTCTGATTCTTAAGGGAAGAAGCGGTTACTAGATGTTTAGCAGCAACAGAACCTAATGCAAGAATTATAAAAATAAGAATTCCTGTGATCAGAGTAATTTTTTTCTTTTTTGTCATGTGAACTCCTTAATGAAATTTTATGATATTTTATCATGAAGAAAAAAATAATGCAATTTTGCAGAAAAAAATTCTAAAAACAGAAAAAAATATCTGAAGGCTAAAAAAATAAAACTGCAGAATAATCAGATAAATACCAGTATTCCAAATAACAGAGAGGAAAATAGAATTGTTGAAATATTGACACAAAATAGAATTTATGCTAACATAGAAAAAACGTTTTCTGTAAGGAGAATTATGAGTAAAATAACAATAAAGGATGTGGCAAAAGAAGCCGGAGTTTCTGTTTCTACAGTTTCACGCGCTTTGTCCAAACCTGAAAATGTAAAAAAAGAATATGTAAAAAAAGTTTTGAAAGCTGCGGAAAAGCTTAATTATACACCAAGCATAACTGCTCAAAACCTAAAGGGAAAGCTTAATAATATAGGTGTCATACTGAATGCGAATACTGACGAGTCTTTTCTTTCTCCTTATCTCTCGGAGGTTTTGCGGGGAATAATGACTATAACTCAGCAAAAGCATTATTTTATACAGCTTTTATCATGTGAAAGAAGCGCAGAAAAAACCAAAGAACTGATTTCACTTTATAACAGCGGAAGAGTGGACGGATTTATACTTTTAAGCAGTAAGCTGGATGATATGTTTATAAAAAGCTTTGTAGAAAATGACGTGAAATTCATAATAAACGGAAATGTATATGATGAAAATCTGATAAATAAGGTCTATACAGTGGATACATTAAATGAAGAGGATTCTTTTCTTGCAGTAAGCTATCTGATTAAGCTGGGACACAGAAAAATAGCAATGGTAAATTCTTCTGCTGAATTCACTGTAAATTATGAAAGATATATGGGATATAAAAGAGCATTGAGTGAAAATAACATAGAGGAAGATAAGGAAATAATACTGGAGACAGGGGACAGCATAGAAAGTATAACGAGTATTGTAAGAGGGCTTTTACTGAAAAGAGGAGATATCACGGCAATATTTTGCAAAAATGATATAAAAGCAAGAATAGTAATGAATATTGCTGACGAGCTCGGTATAAAAATTCCCGAAGAGCTGTCAATAGTGGGGCATAATGATACATATATGTCAGAAATAGCAAAACCGAAGCTGACTACCGTAAAAGTACCGATTTATGAGATGGGAGTAGAGCTTGCCGAAAGATTAATGCTTCTTTTGAACGGAACAGAGGTAGAAAAAAGAAAAATATTTGAAACGGAATTAAAATTAAAAGATTCATGTGCAAAGATAAAATTATAGAGTTGCTTTTGTTATAAAAGCAGCTCTTTTTTTAGTTTTTATAAAAATAAGATGATTTTTTCTATTGACAGAATAAAAAACTTGAGGTATTATCATATTGAAAACAATTTCTCTAATAAGGCTTAATTTAGAAAATGTTTTCTCATAAAATTTTAGATTCATAAAAAAGATTAATAAATAAAGTAGCTGGAGGAGTTAAAATGGCCAAAGTAACATTAAAAGGGGTAGAAAAACAGTATCCAAATGGATTTAAAGCAGTACACGGGATAAATCTTGATATTAAAGACGGGGAGTTTATGGTCTTTGTCGGTCCCTCGGGATGTGCTAAATCAACTACGCTTAGAATGGTAGCAGGTCTTGAAGAGATCACGGGAGGGGAAATATATATCGGTGATAAGCTCGTTAATGATGTGGCACCAAAAGATAGAGGAATAGCAATGGTTTTCCAGAACTATGCCCTTTATCCGCATATGAGCGTTTATGATAATATGGCTTTCGGGCTGAAGCTAAAGAAAACACCGAAAGCAGAAATAGACAAAAGAGTAAGGGATGCAGCAGAAAAGCTTGAAATAACAGATCTGCTGGACAGAAAACCAAAGGATATGTCAGGAGGACAAAGACAAAGGGTAGCACTTGGAAGAGCAATAGTAAGAGAGCCGGAAGTATTCCTTTTTGACGAGCCTTTAAGTAATCTTGATGCAAAGCTGAGAGTATCCATGAGGGTAAGAATAAGCCAGCTTCATAAAGAGCTGGGGTCTACAATGATTTATGTAACACATGATCAGGTTGAGGCAATGACAATGGGAGACAGAATATGTGTCTTAAGAGAAGGAAAGATCATGCAGGTGGATACACCGTTAAATCTGCATAACCATCCAGCGAATAAGTTCGTAGCAGGCTTTATAGGATCACCGACAATGAATTTTTTGAACGGAGTAATAGAAGAAAAAGACGGGAAGCTGTTAATGAAGGTAAAGGGGACAGAGCTGGAATTTCCAGAGAGCATGAGAGAGAAGATAAAAGGACATACAGGAAAAGAGGTGTCATTTGGAATAAGACCGGAACATATCTCACTGGGAAAAGAAGGAGAGCAGAATGCACTGAGAGGGAATATACTGGTAAAAGAACAGATGGGAAATGAAGAGATAGTGTATTTTGAGAGTGAAGGAAACCAGATAACGGCAAGACTGACGCTGAATCAGGAGGAAAGTCTGAGCCTGAAGGAGAGCGGAATATTTAAGATAGATATGGAAAAATGTCATTTATTTGATACAGATACTGAAAAGGTACTCTGAATATCATACTTAAAAAAATAAGTTTATAGAAAAATAAAATATTTAAACAGAAGGGAGCATATTAAATTGGCAGCGATTAGAGAAAGACTGATAAAAGTGTACGGAGAAGAAACGGCCGGAAAATATACAGAAATAATAGAAACCATGATAAATAATGCCCAGAAAAAACAAAAGGAACAGAAAAAAGTGAAATGGGATGAAAAGGATGTAGTTTTGATAACATACGGAGACCAGATATACAAAACAGGCGAAAAAACACTGAAAACATTTGATGACTTTTCAGAGAAATATTTTAAAAATGTATTTGAATTGGTGCATTTTCTTCCATTTTTTCCATATTCATCAGATGACGGATTTTCTGTAATTGATTATAAAAAAATACATGAAAATATGGGAGATTGGGCTGATATAGAAAAAATCAGGAAGAATTTCAGATTAATGTTTGATTTTGTATGCAATCATATATCTGCGAAAAGTGAGTGGTTTCAGGAATATTTGAAATGTAATCCCGAGTATGATAATTTTTTCATAGCAATAGATAAGAATACTGATCTTAGTCTGGTTACAAGACCCAGAACACTTCCGCTGCTTTCGGAATTTGATACTGCCTGCGGTAAAAAATATATCTGGACAACATTTAGTGATGATCAGATAGATTTGAATTTCGAAAATCCTGAGGTTCTGATAAAAATGCTTGATGTATTACTCTTTTATCTGGAAAAAGGTGCAGACTGGATAAGACTGGATGCTGTGGGATTTATGTGGAAGGAAGCGGGGACTACCTGCATACACCATGAAAAGACACATGAAATAATAAAGCTTTTCAGGGATGCAGCGGAACAAACTGCTCCGGGAACTGTAATAATAACTGAGACAAATGTTCCTCATAAAGATAATATTTCATATTTCGGGAACGGAAGAGACGAAGCACAGATGGTATATCAGTTTCCGCTTCCTCCGCTGGTGATTTACACATTTATGCACGGGGACAGCTCGGCAATCAGCAGATGGGCTTCGAATCTGGAAGTTCCAGGTGATGAAGTGACATATTTTAATTTTCTTGCTTCGCATGACGGAATAGGGATAAATCCTGTAAGAGGTATTATTGAAGAAGAAGAAATTTTGGAAATGGTAAGAAATCTTGAAAAAGAAGGTGCATTGGTTTCTTATAAAAAAAATACAGACGGGACATTAAGCCCTTACGAAATAAATTCTTCATACATAAATGCAGTATCAAGAAAGAATGATACAGATGAGATGAAAACAGGGAAATTTTTAAATGCACAGGCTGTTTTACTTGCATTTAAGGGTGTACCCGCAATATATGTACATAGTATACTCGGTTCCGAGAATTACTATGAGGGTGTAAAAATTACTGGAATGAACCGTACAATAAACAGGGAAAAGCTGGAATACGGAAAAATTACTTCGGAACTGGAAAATAAAAACGGAATCAGAAGCAGAATTTATAACCGTCTAAAAGAACTGATAAAAGCAAGAAAGACCGAAAAATCTTTTAATCCTGATGCGGAACAAATAATTCAGAATTTTGGCAGTGAGGTATTTTCTTTTATCAGAATATCTGTGGATAAAGAGGAAAAAATTCTGATTATCAATAATATTTCAGATAAAGAGATCACATTGAAAATTCCTTATGAAATAAAACGTACAGTGATCGCTGAAAATTCTCTGACTGATGAAAATCATATCAGGCTTGCATCTTATGGATTTACATGGCTGGAAATTAAATAATATTTAGATAAAGGAGAGAGATTATGAAAAAAATAAGTATGAGGTTAATGATTTTAATTACTGGAATTATTTTTCTGACTGCCTGCGGAAAAAAAGATGATACAGGAACAACTGAAACAGGTGCAGCAGCCGGCGGGCAGGTAACTGTGGAATTTATGCATTCAATGGTAGAACAGGAAAGACTTGATCAGATAAATGAAATAATAGCAGAATTTGAGAAAGAAAATCCGGATATAAAAATAAAACAAATACCGGTAGATGAAGACTCTTACCAGACTAAAGTAACTACACTCGGATCAAGCGGAAAGCTTCCGGCAATAATAGAAGTGAGCAATGATTATGCAAAAGTAATGGCTAAAAATGAGTTTGTAGATTATGAGGCAGTAAATAAAGTAATACAGGATAAAGGTGCTGACAGTTTTTATGACGGGGCATTAAGAGTATTAAAGACAGAAGACGGGGCTAATTATGCAGCTGTTCCTATCAGCGGATGGGTTCAGGGTGTATGGTATAACAAAAAAGCCTTTCAGGAAAAAGGACTAAAAGAGCCTGAAACATGGGAAGATATTCTGGCAGCAGCCAAAGCATTCAATGATCCTGCGAATAAAAAATACGGGATAGCACTTGCTACTGCAAAAAGTGTAATGACAGAACAGGTATTTTCACAGTTTGCATTATCAAACGGGGCAAATGTACTGAACGGAGAAGGAAAAGCAGCACTTGACACTCCTGAAATGAAAGAAGCGATAGAATATTACCAGGAGCTTGCAAAATATACAATGCCCGGATCAAATGACGTATCACAGGTAAAGGATGCGTTTTTAAACGGATCGGCTCCTATGGTGATTTATTCTACTTATATACTTCCGGCTGCATATAAAGAAGGAATAACAGATGATCTTGGGTATGCTGTTCCTACAAAAAAACAAGGAGCGGCTTTCGGGGTAGTTTCTGCACTTACTATTACAAATGGTCTTGATGATAATCAAAAGGCAGCGGCAGAAAAATTTGTAGCATTTATGTTAAAAGATCAGTCTAATGCAAAATGGATACTTATGTCTCCGGGCGGATTACAGCCTGTAATAAAATCTGTAGCTACGAGTCCTGAATATACATCTAACGAAGTAATAAAAACATTTTCGGCATTCAGTAGTGATCTGACATCTTCATTTAATAACCTTCAGATGTTTGGTGTAGTGGACGGGAAAAATTTCATAGTAATGGGAGATATTACCAATGCAGGAATTATAGGCGGAATGATTAATGAAATAGTGGTAAATAACAAGGATATAGCTGCCGGTATGAAAGCAGCACAGGAGCAGATAGCTGAAATTGCACAATAAAAAAATAACAGAATTAGGATAAAATTTACATTTTATATTAGTGTTGTGAACCTGACAGTTTAATTAAAAATAAACAGGTCACAGCACTAGTTCTGTGTTTATATAAAAACAGCGGCAATAAATAAAAAAATAGGAGAAAATTATGAAAAAACATAAAGTTTATAAGGATACAAAGCTGGCTGTGGCACTTCTTGCTCCAAGCATATTATTAATAGTTCTTTTGATAGGTTATCCTATGATTTATAACTTTATAATAAGTTTTCAAAAAATTCCTTTAAATCCAAGACTGACACCTAAATTAGTGGGATTAAAAAATTATTCTACGGTTATAACAGATATAAATTTTTATAAATCACTGCTTCTTACTATTTTGTATACATTTTTTTCTGTAGCGGGAAGTACTGTGGTAGGATTAGGAGCAGCCATTTTTGTAAACAGAAACTTCAAATTTAAAGGAACAGCAAGATCATTGATAATACTTCCTTATATAGTTCCTTCAATATCTCTGGTATTTGCATGGAAATATATGTTTAATAATATATACGGAATCATAAATTATATGCTTGTAGATAAACTGCATATTTTGAAAGAGGCTCCGCTATGGTTTGATAATCCCACAAGTGCCTTTATACTGGTAGTATTATTTTCAGTATGGAAATTTTTCCCGTATGCATTTTTATCATTTCTGGCGATATTACAGACACTGGACAGTACACTGTATGAAGCGGCAGAAATAGACGGGGCAAATAAATGGCAGCAATTTCTGGCTATTACCATTCCGTGTATAAAGCCTGTGCTTATGGTAGTAATAACACTGAGAACCATCTGGGTATTTTATATGTTTGCGGATGTATATCTGCTTACCAAAAAAGTAAATATACTGGGAGTATATCTATATGAAATGGCCTTTGCAAGAAATGATCTCGGTAAAGCGGCGGCAATTTCCATACTGCTCTTTGTAATAATATTCTCATTTATAATATTTATAAGAAAGAAGGTGGATATAAATGAACAGAAATAGTAAAACAGCGAGAAGAATAAATAAAATAGTGTTTTATGTATCACTGGTATTTATGCTTTTTATAATTTTATTTCCTTTTATAATTATGCTGTCTACATCTCTAAAAGGAGCGAAAGAAGCAATACAGTATCCGCCGACTATAATACCCAAAAATATAACATTTGAGCATTACAGGGATATATTTAATCCGAAAATATTTCCGTTTCTGAATTATTTTAAGAACAGTCTTTATGTGGCGGTATTTACAGCAATAATATCTGTAGCTGCGGGAATTTTCGGAGGATACAGCTTGTCAAAGCTGAATTTTATGGGAAAAACAGTTATAAATGACAGTTTTTATACTGTCTATATGTTTTCGGGAATTCTTCTGGTAGTACCGCTGTTCAGAATAATGTCAAAGCTCGGGCTGCATGATACGAAGACAGCATTGATAATAACACTGGTGGTACAAACACTGCCGACATCAATTTATATGCTGAAAAGTTACTTTGATACAATACCTAAGGATCTGGAAGAAGCCGGAATGATAGACGGGCTGAACAGAATACAGATTATTTTCAAAATAATAATACCACTTTCCCTTGCAGGGATTGCATCTGTATTTATATATTGTTTTATGATTGCATGGAATGATTATTTATTTGCAGTGGTATTCATATCATCACCGGAATATTTTACACTCCCTATAGGGCTTAATGCATTATTTAATACACCTGATTATATTTGGGGAAGAATGATGGCAGCATCATTAGTAACAGCACTTCCTGTAGTAATAATGTATGCTGTATCGGAAAAATTCATAAGGGGAAATATGGTAGCCGGCGGAGTAAAGGGATAATATTCACTGGCTTAATAAATACAAAAAACAAATTTTATAAGATAACAAACAGGAGGAAAAAATCATGAAGGCATTAATTGCTACAGCACCCAGAAAGGCTGAATTACTGGATTATGAAGACAGAGAAATGGCAGAGAACGAAGTAAAGGTAAAAGTGGAATTCGCTTCGCCGAAGCACGGTACAGAGGTAGTGGATTTCAGAGGACTTAGTCCTTTTATAGATGAAGACTATGATACTGAATGGCAGATTTTCAAAAAAAGGGGTGATGATGAAGCAAGAGGTGTAGTATTTGGGGAATTTAACCTAGGTAATATGTTTGTAGGGAAAATTACTGAAAAGGGCAAGAATGTTACAGAATATGAAATAGGGGATACTGTATGCTCATATGGTTCTATAAGAGAAACACAAATAGTAAATGCAGTGGATAACTATAAATTAAGAAAGCTTCCCGAAGGAGTATCATGGAAAAATGCAGTCTGCTATGATCCGGCACAGTTTGCCATGAGCGGGTTTCGTGATGCTAATGTAAGAGCCGGGGATTATGTGGTAATAATAGGTCTTGGAGCAATAGGGCAGATATTAATACAGCTTGCTAAAAAAGCAGGAGCCGGAATAGTAATAGGTGTAGATCCCATAAAAATAAGAAGAGATATAGCAGAAAAACACGGTGCTGATTATTGTTATGATCCTACAGCATGTGATGTAGGATTGGAAATAAAAAAAGCAACAAACAAGATGGGCGCGGATTCTGTCATAGAAACGAGCGGAAGTGCACAGGCTCTTCAGGCTGCATTAAAGGGAATAGCTTACGGAGGGACAATATCGTATGTAGCTTTTGCAAAGCCGTTTCCCGAAGGTTTGAATTTTGGACGTGAGGCACATTTCAGCAATGCAAAAATAGTATTTTCAAGAGCATCAAATGAACCAAACCCTGATTATCCAAGATGGAACAGAAAAAGAATAGAGGATACATGCTGGAATCTACTGATGAGTAATTATATCGACTGTGAAGATATTATAGATCCGGTGGTAAATTTTGCGGACTCAGCAGAAGCATATGAAAAATACGTAGACCAGCATCCCGATTTAAGCATAAAAATGGGAATAATAGTAGGAGGGGAACAAGATGTTTAAAATTTGTACACAGGATCAGGCTTTTTTGCCGAGAGAGCTGAAAGAAAGATTTCAAAAAGTACAGGATATGGGGTTTGACGGTTATGAAATAGACGGAGCATTATTGCTTAATAATCTTGATGAAGTAAAAGAAGCCATAAAGGAAACCGGACTTCCCGTAGTAAGTGCATGCGGAGGATACAGAGGCTGGATAGGCGATTTTATAGAAGAAAGAAGATTAAATGGGATAGAGGATATACAAAAAATACTGGAAGCTCTGCAGGAGATAGGTGGAAAAGGAATTGTAGTTCCGGCAGCATGGGGAATGTTTACTTTCAGACTGCCTCCGATGCAGTCTCCGAGAAGTGCAGAGGGTGACAGAAAGGCAATACTGGATTCATTAAAAATATTGGATAAAAAGGCAGGAGAAACAAATACTGTCATATTTCTTGAGCCTCTTAACAGATATCAGGATCATATGATAAATACTCTTGCAGCAGCAAGAAGTATAATAGAAGAAGGAAAATTTCAGAATGTAAAATTAATAGCTGATGCATATCATATGAACATAGATGAGGATAATATGTTTCAGTCACTTATAGATAATAAGGATATGGTAAAACATATACATATTGCGGAAAATCACAGATTTCAGCCGGGATCGGGAAGCATGGATTTTAAAAAGCTGTTTAAGACTCTGAAAGATATAAATTATGACGGATATGTGGTCTATGAATGCAGAATAAGGGGTGAAAATCCTGAAAAAGAATATCAGAAATCACTGGAATATCTAAAAAGCTGTGAATAGGAGATTTTTATGTCTAAATTAAAAGCCGGAATAATAGGAGCGGGACAGATAGCAGAAACGGTACATATAGCAAATTATCAAAAATATCCGGAAGAAGTGGAAGTAACGGCAATCGTAGATACTATTCCTGAAAAGGCTCGTGCAATAGCAGAAAAATATAATATCCCGTATTATTTTTCCTCTGCAAAAAAGATGTTTGAGGCTCTGGACTTAGATATTGCAAGTATATGCACTCCTAATAAATTTCATTATGAGAATGTGATGCTTGCACTAAAAAATAACTGCAATGTTTTTTGCGAAAAGCCGCCTGGGATAAAGGCAAAAGAAGCATTGGAAATGCTTAATCTGTCAAAGGAAAAAAACAAAGTTCTTGCTTATAACTTTCACCACAGACACTCTACAGATGTGGAATATATGAAAAAATCAATGGATTCAGGGCAGCTTGGTGATATTTATTACGGCAGGATAAAGGCTCTGAGAAGAAGAGGGATCCCCGGATGGGGAGTTTTTACCAATAAAGAGCTGCAGGGAGGAGGTCCGCTCATTGATCTAGGGGTTCATATGCTTGATGCAGCATTATATCTCGCAGGATTCCCGAAAATAAAATCAGTTTCTGCTTTTTCATATACTAAAATAGGAAATGTGAAAAATAAAGGGACTTTAGGTGAATGGAATCCAGAAAAATTTCAAGTGGAGGATTTTCTTACAGGTTATATAAAATTTGAAAACGGCAGTGTCTGGAATCTGGAAACATCATTTGCCCTGAACATAAAAGAAAAAAACACAATAATGAATGTCGAGCTGTTTGGAACAGAGGGCGGAATGAATCTTGCAGATATGGAAATATATACAGAGGCAAACGGTGAACTGACTGATATAAAAAAAGCCGCTTTGGCAGCTGAAGATAAGCAGGAAAAAAGTGTAAGAGACTTTATAAATGTGTGTAAGGGAGATAAAAATGCCCTTATTACAAACGCCGAAGAAGGCTATGAAATTCAAAGACTGGTGGAAGCTCTGTATACTTCAGCTGAAACAGGAAAAGAGATAGAGCTATGATAGATAAATGGAGAATAGAAGAGAATGTATTTTCAGAAAAAACATCAGGAAAGCATGAGGCATTGATGACTCTGGGAAATGGTTATATGGGAATCAGAGCAGGATTTGAGGAAGAATATGCCGGTCAGAAGAGGGGCTTTTTTATAGCCGGAACTTATAACAGGGCGGGTCTGAATGAAGTCGCCGAGCTTCCTAATGCTGCTGATATAACAGCATTTGAAATAATTATTGATAATGAAAGATTCAGTCTTTTGAAAGGGAAAATACATGAATATAATTTTACTCTTGATATGAAAACAGGAGAACTGAAAAGAGAGCTTGTATGGGAAAATACAGGAAATAAGAAATTTAAAATGATTTTCAGGCGTTTTGTATCCTTGGAAAACAGACATCTTGTATGTTCGAAGGTGAGTATAGAGGCTCTTGATGAAGACAGTAATGTAAAAATAAAAACCGGCGTTGACGGAAGACAGACTAATTCAGGCGTACAGCATTTTCATGAAATGGAGAAGAGAGTGTATGATGATAAATTTATCCAATATGTACAGAGGACAACTGAAAGCAATATAGATATGTACCTTAATACATTTTTGCATATAAATCCGGTTTTAGAGAAGTCTTTTACAATAGAACGGCGGAAGCTTCTGGCAGAAATCACAGGAGTTATAAGGAAAAAAGAAATTTTAGAAATAGAAAAAATTTCTTTGGTTTATACATCTGTTGATAAGGAATTCATTAATAAAGATATTAATATCGGAGAATATTCTCTGGATAAGATAAGAGAACTGAAGGACAGCAGATATAACGAGCTGTTTCATAGCAGCTCGGAAAGCTGGAATAATTTTTGGGAAAAAAGCGAAATTAATATAGAAAGCAGTGATGAATTCGATAATTTTGCAGTAAATTTTTCATTATACCATATGCAGATTATGACCCCGTTTCATGATAACAGATTCAGCGTAGGCGCAAAGGGTCTGACTGGCGAAGGATATAAAGGGCATGTTTTTTGGGATACAGAAATATTTATGCTTCCGTTTTTTCTTTATACTAACCCTGAAACAGCAAAACAGCTTTTGGAGTACAGATATGGAAATCTTGATGAAGCACGTAAAAAAGCAGCTTCCAAAAACTGCAGAGGGGCATTGTTTCCTTGGGAAAGTGCTTTTGACGGAAAAGAAGAAACACCTGAATTTGCAGCAATAAATATAAAAACAGGAAAAGCAAACAGAGTATGGTCTGCGGAAAAAGAGATACATATAGTGGCAGACATAGCCTATGCAGTCATAGAATACTTTCATGTAACAGGGGATACAGAATTTATGAAAAGTGCAGGTCTGGAAATACTGGCTGAATGTTCTGAATTCTGGGTAAGCAGAGCAGAGATCGATTCTAAAACAGGTAAATATGTAATAAAGGATGTAATAGGGCCTGATGAGTATACAGAGCATATTGATAATAATACGTATACTAATTATATGGCAGAATATACAGTTTCTGAAACTGCAAAATTATTAGAAAGCTTTGAGAATAAAAAAGATAAAATATATTTGAAGCTGGCTGAAAAACTCGGCTTAGAAGAAAAAATACCATTATTCAGGGATTTTGCCGCGAATATCTATCTTCCTGAGCCTGCTGAAACGGGTATAATTCCTCAGGACGATACTTTTCTTTCAAAAAAAATAATAGATATAAGCAGATATGCGGACAGTGATTCAAAACAGGGGATACTAAAAGATTATACACGTGATGAGGTAGTGGATATGCAGGTATTAAAACAGGCAGATCTTGTGATGTTTTTATACTTCTTTAAAGATAAATTCGATAAGGATATTATCAGAAAAAACTGGAATTATTATGAAAGCAAAACAATTCATGATTCATCGCTAAGTATGGCTATCCATGCGATAACAGCTTTATATTTCGGAGAAAAGGAAACTGCTTACAAGTGTTTTCAAAAAGCCTGTCTTATAGATCTCGGTCCAAATCCGCATTCTTCGGATGACGGAATACATGCTGCCTCTCTTGGTGCTGTATGGCTCACATGTATAAAGGGCTTTGGGGGAATAAGTGAAAATGGCGGAATGCTGAATATAGAGCCTGTACTTCCTGATAACTGGGAAAAACTTGAATTTCCTCTGGTTTTTAGAAAAAAAGCATTCAGGATAAAAATAGATAAAAAATCTGTAGAATTATTTTCAGAAAGTAATGATATTCTGGAAATATTTATTAATAAGCAAAAGTATGAATTAAAAGATTATCTCAGGGTTTTATATTAACAAAAAGCTTTATAATTAAAATAACAAAAAGAAAAATGACAGTTTGGCGGCTGTTTTTAGAAAGAGAGAAATAAAAGATGAAAAAAGGAGTAATATTTGATCTTGACGGAGTTATAGTAGATACAGCACCGTTTCATTATCTTGCATGGAAAGAAACAGCAGATAAGCTGGGAATACAGATAGATGAAGAATTCAATGAAAGTCTAAAAGGAATTGACAGATATAATTCACTTCAAAAAATACTTGAGTTTGGTAATGTAGCTTTGGAAGAAGAGGAAAAAGAAAGACTGATGAAGGAAAAAAATGACAGATATCTGGAATTGCTGGAAAAATTAAATGAAGAAAGTATTCTGCCGGGAATAGAGAGCTTTATATTTGAGTTAAAAAAGAACGGGTATAAGCTTGCTTTAGCCTCTGCTTCAAAAAATGCACCCCTGATTTTGAAAAAAACCGGATTATATGAATATTTTGATAATATAGCGGAGCCGGGATCTGTACGAGCAAAGCCGTTTCCGGACATTTTTCTGAAAGGTGCTGAACTGTTGGGACTAGAAGTGTCAGAGTGTGTGGGAATAGAAGATTCCTATGCCGGAATTCAGGCTATTAATGATGCGGATATTTTTTCAATAGGGATTGGAGATTTTGAAATTTTATCGGATGCAGATTTGAATCTAAAATCTACGGATTTTCTAACTTTGGAATTAATAAATAATATTGTTTAAAACAATAGATAATCTGTCGATCTCTGGTAAGGATCAAAATGCCGGAGATCGACAATTTTATATTTTATAGGTATTAGAGTTCAGAATTTGATGAACTATGACATGATTATGTCATAATTTCGGCAGACGAAAAAAAGTGATCGACAGAAATGTTTATTTGAGGTATAATAAATAGAGGTTTTTTTCATACAAGACTATTAATATAACTATCTTAGAATGTAAATTTAAAGGGAAGAAGACTAAATAAAATAGTTAATAGTCTATTAATATAACTATCTTAGAATGTAAATTCTGAAATATGATCTGAAGCAGTGCTTGTTCCAGTTACTATTAATATAACTATCTTAGAACACAACAGTCTATCAAAAGATTCCATATAGTCACAATATTGGTTAATTACACATAAGATTTGGTTTATATGTTTAATCCTTTTATTTTTTACTTCCTTATTTTCTATATATCTGTTATAATGATTTATAATTGTATAAACAAATTAATTTGGAAAGTGAGGGTAATTATAATGAAAGAAAAGTATAAAAATCTATTTATTCCAATAACTTTAAAGAATGGTGCAGAAGTGCGGAACAGAATAGTAATGGCACCAATGACAACATTTTCCGGAAATTCTGACGGAACGGTTTCCGAACAGGAGCTTAAATATTATAAAAGAAGAGCAAAAGGATTAGGAATGCTCATTACTGCATGTATAGGAGTTTCTCTTGACGGAATAGCATTTCCCGGACAGTTTACAGCATTTGCAGAAAATGCAGATGAGAATTTGAAAAAGCTGTCTGAAATAATCAGAAATGAAGGAACAAAAGCTATATTGCAAATACATCACGGAGGAAGAATGGCTGTGCCGGCTTTGATTCCCGGCGGTCAGGCAGTAAGTGCCGGAAATATACCAAGTCCCAGAACTCCTGATGTAATTCCGCGTGAATTACACGAAGCGGAAATAGACAGAATTATAGAAGATTTTGGAAAGGCAACTAAAAAGGCTATAGATACAGGTTTTGACGGTGTGGAAATACACGGAGCCAATACTTATCTGATACAGCAGTTTTTTTCACCGCACTCAAACAGAAGAACAGACAGATGGGGCGGAGATATACAGAAAAGAATGCTTTTCCCGATGAAAGTAATAGATAAAGTAAAAAGAGTAGCAGAAGAATACGGGAAAAAAGATTTTATTGTAGGCTACAGATTTTCACCTGAAGAAATAGAGACACCGGGAATAAGAATAGAAGATACACTGGTTTTAGTAGAAAATCTGATAAGCAAAGAGCTGGATTATATCCATATATCTCTTCAGGATATACATGCTAAGCCGAGCATGGGTTCAGGATACGATAAGTCAATGGTAGAAATGATAATAGATAAAGTAAACGGAAGAATACCGGTAATAGCTGTAGGAGGCATTCATACACCGGATGAGGCTCTGAAAATAGTTGAGGATGGTGCAGATATGATAGCATTGGGCAGAGAACTGATAATGGAGCCTGACTGGGTAAAAAAGGCAGAAGAAGATCAGGAGGATGAAATAGCTGTAAAAATGAGCCGTGGTTCTAAGGATAAATTGGTTATACCCGATGCTTTATATAAGCAGATAGAAAATACAGACGGCTGGTTTCCATTTGAAAAATAATTTATTATTTAAATAAAGATTTATAAAAACATATATAAAGATTATGAGATATATAATAATACTCATGATCTTTTTATTTTATAGTGTTTATAAAATATATTGCAAATATTGCAAATCTTAGAAAATGATTTTAATGTAACAGAATGGTAACATTAAAATTAATGAAAAATTTCTATATGATTGTTTTTTGTATAATTAAGTTGCTATGCTGAATTATGAGTGTTATAATTAAAATATAGGACAGTAATATGTTAAAGATTGCTGTATAAATAAAAACAGGAAGTGAGTTTAAATGAAAGAAAAACCAAAAAAACTGATGAATACGATCTTTTTACTATTGGCAATAAATTCCGTTTCTATGGCCAAAGAGGTAAAAGAGGAAAACGAATTCATTATCTTAGGGACAGAATATAAAATGTCTGATAAAAATAAAAAGTTAAAGAAATTATCTAATACAAACAATGAAAAACCGGAAAATTTGTCTGATGATACTGAAGGCTCTGATGAACCGTCTGATGATTCTGCAGGTACTAAGGACTCAGATAGCGAAACAGAAAAAATAACTGTGATAAAAGAAAATGGCGTAGTTAAAGCAGAAAAAACAGCTTTTGGAAGTTCGCTGAGCTATGAAACTACGGGAAATATTCTGGGAAATGACAATACAGGGTTATGGGCGGCGGATAATAATACAAGTGTAGCAAATAAATATATTATAGAATCATATTATACAAATAATGAGGCTAAGAATTTTTCAGCAGAAATAGTAAAAAATGCAAATTTTATAAATGAAGGAACAATAGGCGGGAACAGAGGCGGGGTGCTTCTCCAGTCCGGTGCTGTAATGTCAAATGAAGGAACAATTAATAATACAGGAGATTACGGGATATATCTGGAAGATTCCGGAACTGTACTGAATAATTATTCTGCTGGGAAAATAGAGAATTATGGGAATTATGGAATTTTTCTTAATGAAGGAACTAAAGCAGAGAATAACGGTCTTATAGCAAACAGAGGAAAATTCGGGATATACATTAATAACGGCGAGGCTGTTAACAGCGGAGTGATAGAGAATAATGATGATTTTGGTATATATGCTCTAGGCAGTGAGTCTGTTATTGAAAATAATGGGACAGTAAAAAATACCGGGAATTACGGCTTGTATGCTGGAAATGAAGCGAAAACCGCAAATAATGCAGAAGGAATAATAGAAAATACCGGTGATTATGGAATATACACAGAAGGTAACAAAAGTATAGCTGAAAATTTCGGGATTGTCAGTAATGAAAAAGCATATGGAATGATAGCAAAAAACGGCGGAACAATTGTAAATACAAAAAATGGAATTGTAAACAACGGAACTGATTATGGAATGTATGTTGATGGTACAGGAAGTACAGCTCAAAATAACGGTAAAATAAAAAATGACGGTAATAGTGGAATACATGCAGTTTCAGGCAGTGAAGGAATAAACAGTGAAACCGGAATAATACAGAACACTGGTAATGTAGGAATGTATTCAGAATCAGGAAGCAAAACATTAAATTATGGGAGAATAGAAAATAGCGGATTATATGGTATGTTTACAGCAGATAACAGTCAAGGCTATAATTATGGAGAGATAAAAAATAATTCTAGTAATGGTGCATATGTGACTGGTTCAGGTTCTGTTTTTATAAATGAAGAAACAGGAATTATATCAAATAATGGAAAAGACGGTATACATATAAGCTCTTCTGCAGAAGGTATAAATAAAGGAATAATAGCTAATAATGGAACAGAGGGCATGTATGTGGAAAGTCAGGGGCAGGGGAGAAATTTTGGAGAAATAAGAAATACATCAGATAATGGTGTATATATAAATGGAGCTGGTTCCAGATTTGTAAATGAAGAAACAGGTGTTATATCAAATGCAGGAACAGGAGGAATTTATGCGACTTTTGGAGGAACGGTAGAAAATAAAGGAGTTATATCAAATAATGGAAAAACTGGAGTATTTATAACCAATAACAGTCGTGGATATAACTACGGAGAGATAAGCAATACCTCAGGTTATGGTGCATATGTAATAGATGCAGGCTCTGTTTTTATAAATGAAGAGACTGGGATTATATCTAATGCCGGATCAATAGGAATTTATGTACTGGAAGGAGGAAGAGCAGAAAATAAAGGACTTATATCAAATACTGATACAGATGGTATGTATATAGCTAGTGAAGGTCAGGGATATAATTACGGTGAAATTAGGAATAGTTCAGATAATGGTGTATATATAACAGGAACAGGCTCGATTTTTGTGAATAAAGAAACAGGAATAATAGCTAATGAAGGTAATTACGGGATATATTCAAAAATGCTTTATTCAGGTATTCAGCCGATAGTAATAAATGACGGAACCATACACTTAACAGGTGATAATAAAACAGGGGTATATATAAATAATACTAATTTTACAAATAACGGGATAATACGTATAGATGGAGAGAATGCAACAGGAATAAAAGCAGAAAATAACAGTACAGTAAGAATAGGACAGAATTCACAGATAATTCTTGACGGGAACAGTCCTGTAACTCAGACAAATACTGATTATGAAGATACTGCGAGTATAGGGGCAAACAATAGCAATTCCGGCGGCAGAGCCTATGTTCTGGATAGTACATCTACATTAGTAAATGCGGGAACTATAACAAGTTCTGGAAAATTCACAGTAGAAAGTGAAGGAAAATTTGTGCTGGATACACAAACAGGAGAGATAGAGGCTTCTACACTGAATTTAGAGGGAGATATGTATCTAAATGCTGAGGGAACTCTGGATTCATCAGAAGACAGCTATCTTTTGAAAAGTGTAAAAGTAAATGATGTAACAGGTACAGGAAGTATAGTATCGGATTCATATTTATTCACGGCTTCTGCGGAAAAAGACGGAGACAATTACAGCATGGTAATGAAAAGAAAAGATTTTAGCGATGTGTTTAGCGGAGATTTGGGCGAAGTGCTTGAAAATAATTATTCAGGTTCTGAAAATAATAATGTTCAGAATGCTTTGTATAATTCATTAAAGAAAAATGTGACTTCAGAAGCTTTAGCCAAAACAGCACAGGAAGAAATAACAGGTGAAAGTATAACAGCAAATTTGACATATCAGCAGCTTCAGCAGAACAAAATACTCGAAGATGGTATATTTCAATTATTAGATAAAAAATCAGATGTTAATCAGGGATTTTATCTCAATTTTCTTGGCGGAAATACAAAGGCAGATACTAAAGAAAATGCCCTTGGTTATGATGAAGACAGCTATGGCTTTACAGCCGGAATAATGAAAAAAGCCGGAGATAAAACATCTGTCGGCGGATTTGTCGGCTATCTTAATTCTGATGTAGATTACAGAGATGACAGTAAATCCAGCCAGACTACAGATACATGGACAATAAAAGGAGCTGTAGAACAGATAATAACAGATAAACTGACATGGACAAGTACTCTTGGTTATAATATCTCATCAACTGACACAAGCAGAAAAATAACTTATGATAATACAAACCGAGAAGTAAATGGAGATTTTGATTCATGGTCTGTAAATGCTAAAACACAATTGAAATACACTTATGATATAACAGACAGAATAAATTTACGGCCAATGGCAGGGATAAGCGTGGATTACTTATCACAGGACGGCTATACAGAAAAAGGAAACGGATACAGCATGGACGTAAAAGCAGCAGATGCTTTTTCAGTAAGACCTGAAATTGGACTGGAATCAGAAATGACAGTATTTAATAATAATACTTCAAGCTTTAAAGTAATACCAAAAGTAAAATATTCTTATGAAGTGGGAAATCCTTATAAAGACAGAGATATAAATCTTGCAGGATTTAGTGATGCAGTATCTGTAGATTCAAGAGAGACAGGAAGAAATGATCTGAATCTCGGTCTTGGAATAGAATATGGATTTAAAGATAAAATAAAATTATATGGAGAATATAATAAAGGAATAGCAGACGGTAATGATAATCAGGTCATAAGAGCAGGATTTAAAATAGCATGGTAAAATAACAGGGTCTATATCAAGAGGGTTTAACTTTTTTGATACAGACCCTTTATAATTACTTTATTTATTTGTATTTTTTTTAGCAGATTTTTTTTTCTTGGTACTAAAAGTCACTAAATTTTCCAAAGTAGCAGCAGATTGATCATCTATATGAAGAAATTCCTTCAGGTCTTCCATATTATTAAAGAGAATTCCGGATTTTCTATTTTCAACAGCTTCTTCTGCAAAACTTGAATTGAAAAAAGGAAGAGCTGATAATTCTTCATATTTAATAGTATTAATTGATATTTTAGGCTTATCGGATACCTGTGTTTTTACTTCAAGTGAGTTATTTTCATTAAGAGAAATATCTTTTACAGTAATTGAAGATACAGCATCTTTTAGTGCCTGCGGGTTTTGCTCAATAACAAAGTTTTTGAGCTCTTCATTGCTCATAGCATAAAAATCTTTATTTTTAACAGTAAAATCATCAAGGTATTTAAAAAATGAAAGTCTTTTATAGGCATCATATGAGCAAACACAAATTGCAAGAAATCCAATAATATATGATGCAATAATTAAAATGCAATAAACAAACAGTATCAGCGGATGAAGAATTTTATCAAATACTTCAAACAAAGATAAAAGAACAAAACCAACCAAGTAAAAATGACCAAGTAATGTACTGGTCTTATATTTTCCTCTGGCTCCTAATATATAAAATATTATAAAATTAAAAATTCCGCCAAGAGAGAGAAAAATTAAAAGGATTCCCAAAGCATCATTATCTTTATTATTAGTATTTTCAGTATTCATATATGTCACCCCTTATTTTAATATTATTAGTGTTATTAGCTATTCAAAAACAGAACCTGGCTGGGGAACTGTTGAATTAATCAGATAATAAAGATCATAATTGTCAGTTACAGTAATTTTTTGATTTATCAAATTTAAAGAAGCTGCTTCTTTAAGTAAAATAAGACGGTAACTATAATATTTTCTTGAAGAAAATCCGAGATATATTCCAGCCGGATAAGAAAACATATATATTAAAGGTATAATAGAGCTAAATGAATTGTCTTTAATTATAAGTGAGAATATATATAACAGCCATATAAATGTATAAAAGTGACCAAATTGAATATATCTCCGATATTTAGACCTTATACCTATATAATAAAATATAAAATTATTGAAAATTCCAAAAAATAAGAATAATAACCAGAAATTAAAATTTCGTGTTTCTTTTAATGTATTATTTTCCATAAAAACTCCTCTGTTTAATATAGTTATATAACTCCAAAGCTCTTGAAAAGATAAATTCCCAGAGTATTGGTAAAAGCTGTGATAATTGTAGAAAATATAACAATGCTGGCTGCAAGATCACTGTCCCCGTCCATGATAACGCTGAGAATATATGAACTGATAGCTGTGGGAGCAGCTGCCATAACAAATATGATAATAAGGTCCCCTCCTGTAAAACCTGATAATACAGCAAAAAATATCACAAGGGAAGGAATTATAGTAGTTTTTAACAAGGCTGCCAAAACTGCAGGCTTTAATTTTGTTCCTGCACTCCTAAAACTGAAAGACCCTCCGATAACAATAAGTGCAAGCGGAGTGGAAATAGTTCCGAGAGACTCAAGAGGCTTATCCAGAAGATACGGTATTTTTATATTCAAAAGTGAAAAAACTATACCGGACATAATAGATATAATCAGCGGATTTTTCAGAACATCTATTAGTATTCTTTTTATTTTCAGTTTTTTCTTTTTTGAGGAACGTACAGAAAGTATGAAAACAGAAAGAATATTATATATGGGAACGACAAACATAACTACGAGTGATGTTTTTGCCGCATCTTCACTTCCCAGGATACTTATAACCATAGGAATTCCAATGAAAGCAAAATTTCCCCTGAAAGAGCCCTGAACAAAAGTTCCTATAACAGCCTTATTTTTAAATAAAAATTCAGCTCCGATCCAGACAGCTAAAAAACTAAATGAAGTTGCTGCAACAATAAAAAAGATGAACTTTAAATCCATAATTTCATGAAAATCAGTTCTAGCAGTGGAACGAAATAAATATGCCGTAATGGCAGCCATATAAACGAATTTATTGGCAGTGCTGATGAAATTTTCATTGATAAGATTTATACGCTTAAAAATATAACCCAGTGAAATCATTATGAAAACAGGGAGAACAGCATTTATTGTAAATATAAAATTATCAATCATAAAGCCCCTTTGTCAGTAAGAATATTTTATTTTTTATTTTTAAATGAGAAGTCGATTCTTTGTGCAAGTATTCTGGCATTACGATCACTGAGTCCGAGCTTATTACACAGATCATCAGTATTTCTAAATCCGCTTCCCAGCTCTCTTTCTAATATAATTTTTCTGACAAGCTGCTTTGTTATAAAAGGAAGAGCAGACAGCTTTTCTTCAGGATCTATATTTATTTTAGTTTTTATACCAAGATATTTTGGATATTCATCTTCACTGTTTTCCGAGAAAATAACAGGATCAAAGCTTTTTGAATCAGTAAAAACAGATGTTTTTATATTATTTTCCAAAGGAACAGGTGAATTATTTTTTATTAGATTTTCCAGACTTTGGTTATCCAACAGATATATTTTTTTGCTGTTTAAAGTACTGCTGTCCGCATATTCCAGCATAGTAAGTCTTTTTCTGTATGCGGGCAAGGTTTTTAGAGCAAAAACCAGTCCGAAAATATAACCGCCTAAATATAAATAAGATAAAATATTTGTAATAAAAGGAATACTTGAATTTACGAAAAACGTAAGAAAAATCAGAAATAAATAAAAATGACCTACTTTTATATATTTTCCGGATTTTGATTTTATACCGGCATAATAAAAAAGTACGGCATTAAAAACACCAAAAGCTGTAAGAATAGCCCAAAAAGCATGTATAGATTTTTTATTATCTGAACTCATAAATTCTCCTTTTAAAAATAATTTATTAAAATGAAAAGCTTTAATTTATACTTGGAAATAAGCAGCTATAATATTAGCTAAATTTATTTTTTCTTCTTCATTTTAGTTTTAGAACTAAAAGTAACCATATTTTCAGAATCTTCAAAAGTATATTTTATTTCTTTCTCAATATCAGTAACAGCTTTCTTTATAATTTCTTTTGTAATATCAGTAATATCAATCGAATCTTCTAAATCAATATTATCAATATTCATTCTGCGGCTTTCTTTTTTATTTCCACGCTCATCAATAATATTGACTATAATATCTATATCGCTGTCATCGCTGATATCAGATGCCAGTTCCGAAGCCGGTTCATTTTCATCTGTAATATCAGTAATATCAATCGAATCTTCTAAATCAATATTATCAATATTCATTCTGTGAATTTCTTTTTTATTCCCGCTCTCATCAATAATATTGACTATAATATCTATATTGGCGTCATCGTTGATATCAGATGCTAGTTCCGGAGCCGGTTCATTTTCATCAGCTTTGGATACATACGGCTGTGAATAACTGTTGTTTTTGGTTGCAGCATCTGAAAATGGTTTTGTCTGTTCAAAAAAATGTTCATTTTCTTTGACAAATTCATCTAATGCCTGATTATCTAAGGTATATATCATTTTTATTTTAGAATTCAATATAAGAGGATCTAGTAAATCCAAAAGTTTCAATCTTTTATAAAAAGCTTTTATAGTAGCAAAAGCAAAAATTATTCCGAAAAAATATCCTGCTATTGACAAAAAAGAAATCAGCGAACTGAAAAAGCGTAGTTTGATTACAGCGGAAGCCAGTTTTAATACTAAATATATATGTCCGATGAAAATATATTTTTTTGATTTTGATTTATAACCGGCGTAGTAAAAAGCCAGAAAATTAGCAAAGCCAAATAAAGTGACAAGGCACCATGCTCCGCTTATTATACTGAAATGTTTTTTCTTCATAGCTACTCCTTTAGATACAGATATTGCGAACCTGATATTATTCTATTATTAAAAGAATTAATTGTCAAGGGGCTAAAAAATAAGACCCTGAAATAATCAAGGTCTTAGATATTATATTTTGAAAAGAGTTACTTTAATATACCGCCCTCAGTAACGACTTCATCAGGGGAGCTTACTGCTGCTCCGAAGATATCTTTTAGTTTCTCATCATAAATTTTATGAAGATAGTTTTGTTTTCCTAATTCTGTCAGTTCATTATTGATCCACTCTCTCAGCTCATTGTTTCCTTTCTTTACGGCTGGAGCAATAGGAGATGGTTCTTCAAGCTTTTCGTTAACTATAGTAAAGCCCGGATTAGTCTGTGCCCATGCATAAAGAAGAAGACTGTCATGTGCAAGAGCAACACCTCTGCCGTCTTTCAGAGCCTGAAAAGCTTCTGTATTATGGTCAAAACGAAGAAGCTCTATATCAGGATAATTTTTAGTGAAAAATATATCAGCTGTTGTACCTTTATTAACAATTAATTTTTTACCTTTCAGGTCATTTAAAGATTTTATATTATCTTTATCGTTTCCCAAGATTTGTATAGCGACTTTCATATACGGATTTGCAAAATCTACGACTTTTTCCCTGTCAGGGGTAACAGTCATATTAGCCATAATAATATCTACTTTGTCTGACTGCAGAAAAGGAACTCTGCTTGCAGCCTCCACGGGAACAAATTCTATTTTGTTTTCATCACCAAGAAGATCTTTTGCAAATTGTTTTGCCAGTGCGATATCAAAGCCGTCATTTTCATTTTTTTCATTGATAAAACCAAAGGGCGGTTTGTCTGTGAAAACCCCTACAATCAGTTTTCCTCTTTTTTGAATTTTTTCTATTTCTCCGCTAGTTTTGGCATTATTATCATCGGTATTTTTGTTTCCGCATGATACAAATAAAACTAAAACCATCAGACTTAAAAACAATAATTTTTTCATGATTAATCTCTCCTTTTCATATTTTCGATATATGTAAATTTATTTAAAAATAATTTTGCACGTTCTGTTTCAGGATTTGTAAAAAAAGTCTCAGGATCTTTCATCTCACATATTTTTCCTTCATCCATAAAAATAATTTTGTCGGCAATTGCTCTGGCAAATCTCATTTCGTGAGTAACAATTACCATTGTTATTCCTTGTCCTGCTAAATTCAGCATAACCTCCAGAACCTCCATTACCATTTCCGGATCAAGAGCAGCAGTTACTTCATCGAAAAGCATTATTTCCGGATTCATGCAAAGTGCTCTTACAATTGCGATTCTTTGTTTCTGACCGCCTGACAGTTCTTTGGGATAAGAATTTTTTCTGTCTGCAAGTCCGACTTTCTCCAAAAGTTCCTCAGCCTGAGCCAGTACTTCGCTTTTATCACGTTTTTGTACTTTTAGAGGGCCAAGAAGTATATTTTCAATGACAGTCATATTAGGAAACAAATCATAGCTTTGAAAAACCATGCCTATTCTTTGTCTTATTTTTTCCCATTTTATTTTTTTATCATTTAAGTTTATTCCTGAAAATACGATATTTCCTTCCTGTATAGGCTCGAGTCCGTTCAGACAGCGAAGGAGCGTGCTTTTTCCGCATCCGCTCGGACCGAGAATGACATTAACACTGCCTTTTTTTATTTTCAGGCTTATATTGTCCAGGACTTTCTTTTTATCATAATATTTTGAAACATTACTTAGTTCCAATATTAATTCTGTAATTGTTCTCACCTCGCAATAATATTATTTTTCTCGTGATTTTTCCAGCTTTCTGGAATAATAGGACAATGGATAGCAAATTATAAAATATATTAAGAATAACAGAGCATATATAAAGAATGCACTTTTTGTCCTTTCAATTATCTGCTGTCCTTTTTTTACCACATCAACTACTCCTATAAGAACAACAAGGGAAGTAGTTTTGATAACTCTGGTACTCAGATTTATGGCAGAGGGAATAACCCTTTTCAAGGCCTGCGGTATAAGAACATAATAGTATATCTGTATTTTATTCAATCCTATGGATTTAGCCGATTCAGACTGTATCTTCGGAAGGGACTCTATTGCTCCTCTTACAAGATCACCCATTTCAGCACTTCCCCACATTGAAAATACTAAAACAGCGGCACCTTCGCCTGTAATATTAAGGCCGGTTCCCATAGGGATCCAGAAAAATACTATAAAAAGCCATACAATAACAGGTATAATTCTGAAAAATTCAAGATATATTCTGGTAATCACACGAACAAGAATATTCTTTGAATTCATAATAATTCCCAGAATGATTCCGAAAATAACGGAAAAAATTATCGAAAGCAAAGCAATTCTCAAAGTAACCCATAATCCCTCGAGCAAAGCAGAAAAAATCTGAGCAAGACTGCCGTAATCTAAATTAATCATATTTCATCCTTCTTTCTGTGATATATAAAATAAAAGAGAGAGGGCCTATAAGGATAAAGTATGAAATAACAAGTAAAAACAGCATTTCATAAGTTTTGTAATATATCGCAATAAGGCTGTTTGTAGTGTATAAAAGCTCTGCCACGGAAATTGCAGAAACAACCGAAGTTTCTTTTAAGAGAAAAATAAAGTTTGCTCCTGTGGCAGGCAGTGCAATACGAAATGCCTGCGGAAATATTACATAACGCATAAGCTGTCTTCTGGAAAGCCCTATGCTGAGTCCGGATTCTATCTGGACTTTTTCTATGGATTCCAGCCCGGCTCTGAAAGCTTCTGTCATATAGCTTCCTCCGAGAAAAATTATTCCGGTTAGAGCACAGGTATAGTTGCTTAATTTTATGCCGAGTGCCGGAAGACCGAAATATAAAAAGAAAATCTGTATTAACAGCGGTGTATTTCTTGAAACCTCTACATATACAGCAACAACTTTATTAAGTATTTTTATTTTGTAATAAAGTATGATACTGTTTACTATGCCTAAAAGAACAGAGCCGGCTATTCCGAGTAAAGCTATCTGAAGAGTCAGTATAGAAGCTTTTACAAATAACGGGATCTGTTCTTTCATAAAGATAAAATCTAATTCCATAACCTCTCCTGTTTCAATTCATAGTTTTTTAGTATGATTTATTTTATATGATTGTATATAAAAAGTCAATTTAAAAATATATATTATAGAATATAATTGATAAATGCATTGAAAAAAATCCTAGTAATTTGATATGAATTATAAAATGTGATATAATATTTCGCGTAGTAAATAAATATATTTTATATAACTAAATAAAGGTGATAATAAATGAGAATATCCACTAAAGGAAGATACGGTCTGTATCTTATGATGGAACTCGCAGGAAACTGCACAAAAAGCAGATGTATATCATTAAAAAATATAGCAGCCAGTCAGGGTGTTTCTGAAAAATATCTGGAACAGATAGTTCAGATACTGAATAAGGAAAAACTGCTCATCAGTACAAGAGGAGCATACGGGGGATATAAGCTGGCCAGTAAACCGTCGGAAATATCTGTGGGAACTATATTAAGATGTCTGGAAAAAACCATAGATATACCTGAATGTGAAGAAACTGCCGATAAATCAGTTTTTGTATCAATAGTCTGTAAAGAGGTATATGAAAAAATAGATGAAGTAGTAAATAATCTGTTGAATAATATAACTCTTGAAGATCTTTTGAATAAATATGATGAAAATTATGTGCTTGATTATATAATATAGACTGCCTTTTTTAGGGCAGTTTTTTATGCATTTCAAAAAAGCCCTGAAAGCAGAGTAATTATAAAGTATGTTAAAAATATACAGTAATAATCTGTAAAAATAAATAATATTGAATATATCAGAGTATTCTTAATCCTGTCCTGTTTTTATTATAGTATCAGAGGATCTTTTTCATTTTGTCAGGATCTTCTATGATAAAGTTATAAAATGGAGTAGTTTTCTTTACGCTGTTACATTCACATTCCTCTTCGTGAATTTCTTCGTCCTGAGTTCTTTCAAAAAGGCACATTCCTGCAGCAGCAAGTAATATAAGCAGTCCGCCTTCCAATAAAATCTCTATGAATTCTTTTATAAACATAATTACCTCCTATGTTTCTTTCTTATTTTATATGGTAATTTTATCATTAGAAATAGAAAAATCCCATTTGGATATCGACAGATTAGAGGTGATTTTGAAAGTGAAGGTATATTGAAAATTTGGCATTTAAAACAATATTTTTAAAAAATCTTAGATTTTCTAGTGTTTTTGGGAAATGGATTTTAGGAGTGTTTTGATCCATTTTGATTGCGATCTTGATTTTGTTTAAGTAATTATTTGTTGTCCCTCGAAAGGGATGGGAAATAGAGTATCACTTTATCGCGGTTTAACACTTAGTAACCTTTCATAAATTTGTTTATGGTAAGAGGAATTATGTGAATGAAAGCCGACTAACTGTAAAACCCCGATTCTGCTCAACTAATTATTTCTTGTCCCTTTCGAGGGACAAGAAATAAAGTTTCGCTTTATTAAATACCCCAAAAATGTTATTATTTAGAATAGGAATAAAAAAACAGACAAGGAGTTCTTATGAATAAAGCAATTTCCATTTTAAATAAATATTTCGGATACGACTCTTTCAGAAGAGGTCAGGAAGAAATAATAAATACCGTAAATGATAAAAAAGATGTACTTGCCGTTATGCCAACCGGAGGTGGGAAGTCTATATGCTATCAGATTCCCGCTCTTATGCTCGAGGGAATAACAATTGTTATTTCTCCTTTGATATCACTAATGAAGGATCAGGTAGATACGTTAAACGAACTCGAAATAAAAGCGGCATATATAAACAGCAGTCTCAGTGATAATGAAATATTCTATATACTTACCGATGTGAAAAATAAAAAAACTAAAATACTTTATATTGCTCCAGAAAGATTAAACTCCATGAGCTTTGTCAATCTGATGAAAAATCTGGATGTATCGATGATAGCAATAGATGAGGCACATTGTGTATCTCAGTGGGGGCATGATTTTAGAAAAAGTTACCGTAATATTCCCGATTTTATAAATATATTTCCCAAAAGACCTGTAGTAGCATGTTTTACTGCAACTGCCACAAAGGAAGTAAGAGATGATATTGTAAGTGTTCTGGAATTAAGGAATCCCAAAGTCTTTATTACAGGGTTTAACAGAGAGAATCTGAAAATCAAGGTTATTAAAGGCGAAGTGAAAAAAAAATATATTCTGGATTATGTAGGTAAAAACAGCGGACAATCCGGTATTGTTTATTGTTCTACACGAAAGGAAGTAGACAGCGTCTATGAACTTTTATTTGGGAAATTCCGTACTGTTACAAGATATCACGGCGGTCTTAGTGATGAAGAAAGAAAACGCAATCAGGAAAATTTTATTTATGATAAATCTAATATTATAGTAGCAACTAACGCTTTTGGTATGGGAATAGACAAACCCAATGTAAGATACGTTATTCACTATAATATGCCCCGTAATATTGAGAACTATTATCAGGAAATAGGACGTGCGGGCAGGGACGGACTGAACAGCGAGTGTATAATGCTTTATTCGCCGAGAGATGTTCAGATTCAGAAATTTTTAATAGAAAACAGTACTGAATCAGAAGAAAGAAAAGCTCACGAATATAAGAAACTAAGAACAATTACTGATTTTATCCATACCGATAACTGTCTGAGAAATTATATTCTGGATTATTTTGAGGAGAAATATGAAGGAGAATGCGGAACATGCAGTAATTGCAGCGGTAATTACGAGATGACCGACAGAACTATAGATGCACAGAAGGTGCTTTCGTGTGTTTACAGAATGAAACGGCCATATGGAATAAACATGATAGTAGATGTATTAAAAGGATCAAAAAATCAAAAGGTTCTGGGATTTAAGCTAAACGAGCTTACTACATACGGGATCATGAAAGAATATACAAAAGAGGATCTGAAAAGCTTTGTAAATACTTTGATTGCCCATAATTATCTGGATTATATCGACGGCGAGTTTCCTGTGGTTACAGGCAATGAAAAATCTGTCAGGGTATTAAAGTCACAGGAAAAGGTTCTGTTTAAAAATGTCAAGAAATCAGCACCTGTATTTGAGCATAATGAATTGTTTGACAGACTGAGAAACTTGAGAAAGCAGATAGCTCAGGCGGAAAATGTTCCGGGATATATAGTTTTCGGTGATAACTCGCTGAAAGAGATGAGTGTAAAATATCCCCGTACATTTGAACAGTTTCTTGAAATCAGCGGTGTAGGAGAAGCGAAGCTGAAAAAATACGGAATGGAATTCTTGAGCATGATAAATGAATATGTAATAGAAAAAGGAATAGGATAAATAATATTATAGAATAAAAAAACCGGAGAAAGAGGAACATGTAAAATGCTCTTAAACTCCGGTTTTTGTTTTTTGAAATATAGATATTAATTTTAAAAATAAAATTATTATTCCACGGTAACCGATTTTGCCAGATTTCTAGGTTTATCGACATCATTGCCTTTGGCAACAGCCAGATGATAAGCAAATAACTGATGGATAATAATACTTAGAAAACATGCAAGATCATCATTTACTTTTGGTATGTAGAATACTTTGTCGCATACTTCCTCGATATTTTCCGCTCCTTCTTTGGCAATAGCAATAACATAGGCACCTCTTGCTTTTACTTCCTTTATATTGGAAACGGATTTATCAAGCAGTGAATCCTGTGTAACATTAATGACTACAGGCACTCCGTCGTCAATAAGGGCAATGGTACCATGCTTCAGCTCTCCGGAAGGAAAAGCTTCTGAATGTATATATGATATTTCTTTAGACTTTAATGAGCCTTCCAGTGCAGTAAGATAATCAAGACCTCTTCCAAGATAAAACATACTGTGCTGTTTAATAATGTGCTTTGAAATCTCTTCAAGCTCTTTTTCATATAATAAAGTCTTAGCTACTTTTTCTTCCAGTCCGAATAATTCTTTTACAAATTCCTTTGCATTTTCAGAAGAAAGCTTTCCTACTTTTTGTGCATAATCTATTGCGATTAAGTACAGTATAACAAGCTGTGTAGTGTATGCCTTAGTAGAAGCTACGGCAATTTCGGGACCTGCCCAAGTATAAACCACACTGTCAGCTTCTCTTGAAATAGAAGAACCCACGACATTTGTAATTGCCAGTACTTTTGCACCTGATTTTTTCGACTCTTTCAAAGCTTCGAATGTATCAAGAGTTTCACCAGACTGGCTCAAAACGATAACAAGAGTTTTATCATCAATAATAGGATTTCTATATCTGAATTCAGAAGCAATATCTACTTCCACTCTTATTCTTGTGAGCTTTTCAAGGATATATTTTCCGATAAGTCCCGCATTATAAGCTGTTCCGCATGCTACAATATATATTTTATTTATATTTTCAAGAAGTTCTTTTGTAAGTCCTATATCTTCGAATTTAATATTATAATTTTCATCAACTCTGCTTTTCAAAGTTTTTGTGATAACTTCAGGCTGTTCGTATATCTCTTTAAGCATAAAGAAATCATAACCGCCCTTTGAAGCAGCCTCGATATCCCATTCTACATGAAAAACATCTCTGTTAATGGGATTTCCGTCCTGATCCATGATTTTGATACTGTCTTTTTTTATTTCTACAATTTCCCCGTTTTCAATAAGATACATATCTCTTGTATATTTAAGGATAGCAGGAATATCAGATGCAAGATAATTTTCTCCTTTTCCGATTCCTACAATAAGCGGGCTTTCTTTTCTCACTGCTATAATTCTGTCAGGATCTTTAGTAGACATAACACCGAGAGCATATGCCCCCTTAAGGGATTTCAATGATTTTCTTACAGCTTCAAGTATATCTCCGTCAAAATTCATATCCAGAAGATGAGCAATAACCTCAGTATCTGTTTCCGATAAAAATTCATAGCCTTTTGAAATCAGATCCTTTTTTAATTCAAGATAATTCTCTATAATACCGTTATGTACTACAACGATTGTTTTGTCTTTATTAAAGTGTGGGTGTGAATTTGTATCAGACGGCTTTCCGTGTGTAGCCCATCTTGTATGTCCTATACCTATTGTACCTTCGATTGGGTTAGTGTGTAATTCATCTGCGAGTCTCTGCAGTCTTCCTTCCTTTTTGGTAACAGCAAATTTACCGTTTCCTGTGTTAACTGCTATTCCTGCAGAGTCATACCCTCTGTATTCCAATTTTTCTAATCCGTCCATCACAAAATCTTGGGCTCTTTTAGTCCCAATATAACCAACTATTCCGCACATAATATGCCTCCTCAAAATATTTAATTTTCAAGGAAGATTGTCACTGCAGTAATTTTGTATCTGTAATTGCTTACAGGATTTGTTTACTGCTGGGGTTGTGACCACCCTAAGAGTACCCGCCGAAATATTCGATAACTCTTAACTCCTCGTCACCTTTATTTTCAGAACTAATATAAATTTTATGTGATTAATGAAACAACTTTTTTCAAAAATCAGGTGTTATTTATTTATATTGTAAAGCTCTAAAAATTAAAGGTCTGGCGCTTGTATGATGTTTTTAACCTTCCATAGAAAGCATTGTATCAGAAATAGAAAAAATAAGCAATACTTTTTTGAATGAAAAATGAATTATTAATTTTTTTGTTTTTTTAAGCGGTTTGAAAGCTTTGAAATTACTAATGTTTATAAATTTTGAAAATTCATTTTTAATGAATTTAATTCATAAGGTGCAAATTGCCGGAAGAAAATCGGAAATAAAAAAACCATTCAGAAGCTGGACATTAAGATTAAATATCTGATATAATAAATAAACGTTGTAAAAAATAAAAAGTTTCAAAGTCACTATGATTCAAAATAAATGTGAAAGAGGAGATGTAGAAATGGAAAAAAATGTAAAACAATTGTCAGTAGATGCAATAAGAATGCTGGGAGTGGATGCGATAGAGAAGTCAAAGTCAGGACATCCGGGAATAGTATTAGGTGCGGCACCTATGGCGTACACACTTTGGAGCGAACACCTTAACGTGAATCCAAAAGAACCTGAATGGCTGAACAGAGACAGATTTGTACTGTCAGCTGGACACGGATCGATGTTAATATATTCATTATTACATTTAAGCGGTTTTGATGTGTCTATGGAAGACATAAAGAATTTCAGACAGTGGGGCTCTAAGACACCGGGACATCCTGAGTTCGGACATACAAAAGGAGTGGACACGACAACAGGTCCCCTTGGACAGGGAATCGCCACAGCGGTGGGAATGGCACTGGCAGAAACACATCTTGCGAAAAAATATAATAAAGAAGATATGAATATAATAGATCACTTTACATATGTAATCTGCGGAGACGGAGATCTTATGGAAGGTGTGAGCGGAGAGGCAAGTTCATTTGCAGGAGTACAGAAGCTGGGGAAGCTGGTAGTACTTTATGATTCCAATGATATATGTCTTGACGGTGAAACAAGAGAAACATTTACAGAAGATGTGGCTAAGAGATATGAAGCTTACGGCTGGCAAGTACTAACGGTAAAAGACGGCAATGATCTTGGAGCAATAGATGCGGCAATAAAAGAAGCAAAGAAAGATGTAACAAAGCCGACATTAATAGAGATAAAAACAGTAATAGGATACGGAGCACCAACAAAAGCAGGAAAGAACAGTTCACACGGGGCACCTTTGGGAGCAGAGGAAACAAAAGGATTAAGAGAATATCTGAAATGGGACTATGAAGCATTTGAAGTTCCGGCAGAGGTATATGAGGACTATAAGAAATCAGTAGCAGAAAGAGGAGCGGCAAAGTCAGAGGAATGGAAAGCCCTTGTAGGAAAGTATAAGGAAAAATATCCTGAGCTGGGAAAAGAGATAGAAGAAATAGCAGCAGGAACATTATTTGATAATATAAAGATAGAATTCCCGGCATATGAAGCAGGACATTCACAGGCAACAAGAAATGCATCAAATGATGCGATAAATGCAATAGCAGGACAGATACCGAATTTCATAGGAGGCTCGGCAGACTTAGCACATTCAAATATGACAATGATAAAAGGAGAAGGACTGTTTGACGCAGAGCACAGAGAAAACAGAAATATTCAGTTTGGAGTAAGAGAATTTGCAATGGGAGCGATACTGAACGGAATGGTATTACACGGAGGACTGAAGACATTCGGGGGAACATTCTTTGTATTCAGTGACTATGTGAAGGCAGCAATAAGATTATCAGCATTAATGGGATTACCGGTAACTTATGTACTTACCCATGACAGTATAGCAGTAGGAGAAGACGGTCCGACACATGAACCGATAGAACAGCTTGCAGGTTTAAGAGCAATTCCGAACATAAATGTAATAAGACCAGCAGACAGCAGAGAAACACAGGGAGCATGGAAGGTAGCTGCAGAAAGTAAGAAGACACCGACACTTTTAGTATTAAGCAGACAGAATCTGGATGTAACAGAAGGTTCGTCAATGGAAGATGTAGCAAAGGGAGCATATGTATCTTACGAGACAAACAAAGATTTTGGAAGAATAATAATAGCAACAGGATCAGAAGTATCTCTGGCAGTGGGAGCAGCAAAGGAACTGGAAAAATCAGGAGAATCAGTAAGGGTAGTAAGTATGCCGAGTATGGAGCTTTTTGAAAGACAGAGCTGTGAGTATAAGGAAAGTATCCTTCCAAAAGGAGTAAGAAGCAGAGTATCACTTGAGATGGGATCGACATTCGGATGGCATAAATATGTAGGAATGGACGGACTGGCAATAGGAATAGATACATTCGGAGCATCAGCACCGGCAGGAAAAGTAATAGAAGAATACGGATTTACAGTAGAAAAAATCGTTAATAAAATAAAAGGATAAATCTGGTATTTTATAAAAATGTTGATTAAACGGCACAGAAAAATCTGTGTCGTTTTTTTAATCTGACATATTGGCAGTAACTATGGAGATACTGTCATTACGAGGAATATGTTAAATTCCTTGATATTGATATATTGCTATAAATAACAACAGAATTTTGATTTTACTTAACTGATCAGAGATACTTATTTGGTAGAATATAATCAGGTATGCTAAGATAATAATGATTCATCAAAAATACTTATTTGAAATTGTAAAATTTTGTAATATTAAAAAATAAATTTGCTAATAATCAGGATTTTTTCGGCAGATTTTACTGCTGACAAAACAGAGCAAAAAAATGATAGAAGGTGGTCTGGGATGATATCAGCTTTGATTGGAAGTTTTTTATTCGGTATGGTAATTGTGCTGTATATTTTAATTGTACTGGGATTCCCACTTGGGGAATATGCAATGGGCGGCAAATATAAAATTTTACCGAAACACATGCGGATTGTTTTTGTGTTTTCTATAATACTGCAATTAGCAGGAGTTCTGGTATTGCTGCAAACGGGAGGTTATCTGAAATTAATGCTTCCCGCCGGAATTACCAGAGGAATGTGTTTTTTCTATGCTTTTTACTTAACATTAAATGTAATAATGAATTTTATGTCGCAGAGTAAAAAAGAAAAGCTGGTTATGACACCTCTTTCAGCAATAACAGCAGCATGCTTTTGGATAACTGCCATGAATAGCTGTGTAATTACGTAGTTTTTTTGGTATTATTTTAGATTAAAAAAATTCTTCTTGGTACTGTAGTTTGTACAATGGAAAACATACTAAATTAACTGATATAAATATAAAAAATGCATATATTTTCAGACATGCATTTTTATATTTAATGTTTTATTTTTTAGCCTTTTCAGCAGATATTCGGCAGGCTTATAATCTTCATTAATTGCCATCTGATAATATTTCTTTGCTAAATCCAATTTTTCCTTTGACTGGTAAAATTTTCCCAAATGAACCATAGATCTGGGATGTTTATTATATTCTATGCCCATTTTGTAATATTGTACAGCCGGTTCATTCATACCCTGTTTTTCATATAAAATTCCCAGATTACACATTGCTTCAGATTTATAAAATTTTTCTCCAAAATCTTTAGGCTCGGATTTAATAGATTCTTTATAATATTTTTCCGAAAGGTCATATTTTTTCATTTTAAAATATAAAAATCCGAGACTGTTTAATGCAGGATTATATTTCAGCTTTACAGCATGTTCCAAAAATTTCAAGGCAAGGTCATATTTTCCTTCATTTACGGAGATAACGCCCAAAGCATTTACTGCACGAATGTTCCCGTTTTTAGCAGCACTTATATAATATTTTTTTGCAGTTCTGCTTTTTCCCAGCAAGGAATATGAAAAACCTATAGAATACATTTCCTTTCCTCTTTTTTCAGGATCAGTTTCCAAGGCAGCAATAATTTTGTTACATTTTATTGAAAGACAGATTTTTCTGTCCATAAGAAAATCATTACTCAAATATTTTATTTCCTGTTTTGACTTTTTTAGTATTTTCTCGGCATTTTTATAATTTCTCTTTTTCAATTTTAATATCTTTTCCTCCAGAGAAAATTTTCTAATTTTGTTTTTTATAATTACTGTATACATTAACTTTGTCCTCCTGATTAATTATAACACATAAAAATTAATAATAAAAAAAGCACACTTATTAAATATGCTTTTTTAATATCTTTAAAGAATGAAATAAACTGAAAAAAAATGTGCGATGCTGCCGAAAATAACAAAGATATGCCATACAAGATGATGATATTTGAACAGTCTCCACATATAAAACAATGTGCCGATAGTATAAAAAAGACCGCCGAGTATGAGAAAAACCAAAGAAAGATTACTGATGTTTGCCAGAAGGTCATACCATACGAAGACAACAAGCCAGCCCATTATAATATATAAAAGTGTAGAAAAAACGACAAATTTTTGTACAAAAAAGGATTTGAACACTATACCTAAAATACATATAAGCCATTCAATAACCAAAAGAGTAATACCTTCTTTTCCGCCGACTACAATAAGGAGAAAAGGAGTATATGTAGAGGCAATAAGGACATAAATAACTGAATGATCCAAAATTTCAAATATTTCCTTTGCTTTATTCCATTTTAAAGCATGAAAAATACTGGAGGTGGTATACATAAGAACAAGAGCAGCTCCGAAAATGGTAAATGAAACTATATCTAAAGTGTTTCCCAGAGAAACAGCACGGATTATCAAAATTACAAGTGCAGCAACTGAAAGGACTCCGCCTGCGGCATGACTTATAAAATTAGCCAGTTCTTCCCCAAAGGGAAATTTATTAATTATTTTCATATATGCTCCTTAATTAATGTGATATAATAAATTGTAGAATAAAATGAGGAAAAATGCAAATTATTTAAAGGAGGGTAAAGTATGAAAAAAATTTTAACTGTTATGATTTTATTTTCAATTACGGTTTTTGGAAATGCAGTAGTCATTGCCCACAGAGGAAACAGCGGGGAATACCCCGAGAATACTCTGGAATCCTTTAACAGTGCAAAATATTTTGCCGATTATCTGGAACAGGATCTTCAGATGACGAAAGATGATAAGCTGGTAGTTTTTCATGATACTGTCCTTGATAATGTTACTAATGTGAAACAGGTTTTTCCAAAGGAAAGAGCCAGAAAAAACGGCAGTTATTATGTTATTGATTTTACTATGGATGAGCTGAAAACATTACAGGTAACAAACCGTTATTTTATTCTGTGGAAATTCAAATTTGAACAGTTTAAAAACAGAAAATACAGTACTGATGATACTGCGAAAATAGCTTCTTTTGAAGAAGTACTGGATTTAGTAGAAGAATATAATAAAGAAAATAATACCAGACTGGGTATTTATCCTGAGCTGAAAGATGTGTGGTTTTATAAAAGTGAAGGAAAGGATACTACAGTTGCATTGTTTGATATATTAAAAAAATACAGTTATGATAATAAACAGGATGAAATTTTTATACAGTCATATGACAGTGCAGAGCTGCAAAGGGTAAAAAATATAATAAATCCTGAGTATAATGTTAATTATAAGCTGGTACAGCTGATACCAAAGAGAAAAAGCGGTGATATAAAAGTATTTCGTGACGGTAAAAAGGAAAAGTATGACTATAAGTACTTTTATACAAAAAACGGACTGGATGAAATAAGACAGTATGCGGATGCCATAGGGCCGGATAAGAGTCTTATCCATGGAAATAAATCAAAAGAAGATTATTATAAATATGCTAAAGAAATAGGTTTTTTGGTTCATGCTTATACATTTAATATCGAAAGAGTAGGGAAAGGCTTTAAGAGCTATCAGGATGAAGTAAAATATTACAGGGATGTATTAAAGGTTGACGGTTATTTTACCGATTATCCGGCTGTGGAGACAAAGTAGAGTTATTACGAAAAGATAAGGGTTTAAAAAAGAATATAAAAAGGAGCTGTGCAGAATAGAATTTTTAAATAAATCCTTTTTGGACAGCTCTTTTTGTTAAATAGATTTATGAGAAGAATTTCGCAAATAAATTATCCTGTTGCGGGTTATGTACTACATAACCAATTGCTATTTTTCCTTCGGTAAGCGTAATAAGCTCATCTGCAAGCTCAGAACCGAAAGCACCGCAAAGTTCAATAGCACCATATCCTTTATTAGCCAGCTCTGTTACTTTTGTTTTGGCTTCTTCAGGATTACGGACTGTATACAGGCAGGAAATAAGCTTTTCTGTTTCAAAACAAACCTGATCCTTTGTAATGTCAAAATCTGCTCCCATAAGTAAAAATGCATATTTTTTTTTCATGTATTATTCCTCCTGATTTTATATTTATTGTTTATTATACCATATTTTATAAACTATGATAAATTAAGAAACTGTATGTTAAGCTGGTTTAGAATATTGTTATAAAAATTATATATGAAATATCCGCATCTAAGTGAAAAGGAAAAGATAAAGCTCAGAATTTTTATTTATTAATTAAATGTTTTAAGATAAAATAAAGAGAAGTCATTTATCAGCAAAAAATTTCATATTAGAACCAATATGCTGAATTGATATAATGAAATAAAGTTAAATTAAGAATAATATTAAATAAGGAGGCAGAATATTGAAGAAATTAGTTTTTATTTTTATTTCACTGGTATTTTTTGCATATGGAGATGAATTTATAAGAGAATACGGAACATATGAGCTTGTAAAATGTGAACGGAAAGCTCATGACAGATGTATTAAAGTTTCAGATTATACTCCGATAAAAATAACAGATTTTGACAGAGATAAAGAAAAAAAATTTGTCAGTGACGGGAAGAATATTTATTATCAGAATGAAAATAATTATTCAGACAGCACAAAGTATTATTCTGTATTTCAGACAGCAGATGCCAAAACCTTTTCTGTTATAAATGACTTACTGGCAAAGGATAAGAATAATGTATATTATATAACAAAGTGGAAAAATATACCTTTAAAGGATGCTGATCCAAAAACTTTTGAATATATAGGCGAATCTTATCCCTTTGTTTATGTCAGGGATAAAAAGAGAGTATATGCAGTTGAAAAACTTGGTGATCCTATCTATATTATAAAAAATGCCGATCCGGCTACATTTATGGTACTGAAAGAAAATTATTCCAAGGATAAAAATAATGTATATTTTCAGGAAAAGTCCGCAAAAGGGATAGATGCCAAGACCTTTGAAGTTTTGGGATATTTTCATGTAAAGGACAAAAATAATATATATGTAAGAGAACACTATGATTATAAACCTATCAGAGGTGCAGATATGAAAACATTTGAAATACTGACATCTCTGTATACAAAGGATAAGAATTATGTTTATTATGACAGTAAAATTATTAATGGTGCCGATTCTTTGACTTTTATGATGATGAAAGAGATAAAAGAAAATGAACATGAATATGCAAAAGATAAAAAAAGAGTATATTACAGAGGAAGAGAAATAGCCGGATCTGATTCTGCAACATTTGAAATAATAAACAGGAATTTTTCTAAAGACAGAAATAATGTGTATTATAAAAGTAACACTAATACTGCAATTTCAGGAATATGTGAAAATAATTTTTCAGAAGAGAAAATCTCTGCAGATATACTTGAAACTCAAGTATCTGAGGAATTAACGGGACAATTTCTAAGAGGGTATCCTGCAGAAGAAAAATCTTATTATGAAATAAAAGAGATAAATAAACCTTTATTCGGAAGGTCATCAGAAGCAGTAAAAATATCACGCTGCGAGACCGAAGCAAAAGATTCATGGAAAAAACTTGAAAATGCCAATCCGTCTACATTTGAAGTTAATTATGAAATAAGACGGATTATACCCGCAGGTAAGTATTCTTCATCTGGGATTCCGCGTATTTCAGAATCGTATATATCTAATGACGGTAAAAATTACTATATCGATTTTTACCGTGTAGATGAACAGCTGTGGAGAAAAATAATTGCCAAATACACAAATATTTCAGAGAATAAAAAGTAATATAATAAAAAATGTATCTTAAAATTAGTATTGTGAATTAATTGAAAGATACATTTTTATATTGTATAAATTTATTTACAGTTTTATATATACGCAATCAGCCATCGGTATTTATACTATTTGATTGATAAGCATATCTTCATCAATAAAGATAGTAACAGGTTCATTGTCTTTGTCACTGGTTTGTGCTGTTAAAATATTTCCTGTCCGGTCAAAATACACAATACGGGAGCAGAGAGTATGCTCGTCTTTCAAATTCTTATAAATTTGATTTGCCGGTACAGGTTCATATCCTTGAAAGGCAATTTCATCAATCCTTTTTAATTTTACAGGATCAAAGAGAAAATGACGATAGTTCATATTTTGAACAATTGCAAGCCCGTTTTTGAGATAAATCATATTATAACCGGGCATTAAGTCTTCATCATCAAAATCCATATCTTCCTGTTCTCCAAGCAATTCATACTGCGGACAGGAAAAATGAGCATAAACCTGGGCATCATTTTCAAGAGTAATTATTTTAGTTCCGTCAGGCAACCATGCAGGTGTTATATATGAATTGTGCGGAAATAATTCTGTTAGTTCGATTTTATCTGTATATCTGCATTCAAATAAACATATGCCGTCCTGTCCTGCTGCCAGCTCTAGAATAATGTTATCAGAGTCCGGAATATCTGAAATATGGGGATCACTATCATATAATGTGTCTTTTATTTCAAGAGAATTCAACAGAGAACCGTTATTAGCATCAAATATTGAAATACGCAGATAGTTCCTGCTTAATTTTTCAACAGTCCAAATATAATTCCCGTTCTTAGTATAAGCCTGGCACACAAATAAACCTGATTTTTGCCAAAGGACATCAGCATTAAAATCATATACGGCAAGGGAGCTATCCTGCAAAATTACGGCAGCTTTTTTATCTGAAGGATGAAAAGATACAGTATTATGTTTTAATTGTGCTTCAGAGCTTAGTCTGCCGGCATTTTTCAGTTCACAGCCGGGCTCAAGACTATAAATACTGTAATTTTTATCATAAAGAAAAGTAAAGTCGGCAAAATTATTGCGGGAAATATATTTATATATTCCTTTGCAGATTTTTGTTGGTTCAATCAATATCATAGCAGCACCTCAAAATATAAATTTTCAGATATTGTTAATATAAATGTTTACTGACTATATTTTACAATAAAATCAGGATTTAAACCTCAATATTTACAAATCCGAATTTTTCAACATCAAAAAGTCCCATATCAGTTATTTTCAATTTTGGAATAACAGGGAGCGATAAAAATGACAAAGATAAAAACGGACTAAAGTCACCGGTAAATCCAATCTGAATCAAAGCCTTATTCAGTTCTTCCAGTTTCTCAAGCACTTCAGCAACAGGCCGGGAAGTCATGAGTCCGGCAGTTTCCAGCGGAAGCACGGCAAGAACATTGCCGTCGGCAACTACAGTAATACCTCCGTTCAGCTCTTTCAGTGTTTTTAATGCAAGTGAAAAATCTTCGTTATTATATCCTGCCATAATAAGATTATGTGAATCATGCCCTATAGTAGTGGCAATAACGCCCTTTTTTATTTTTAGGCCGTGTAATATACCTCTGCCTACATTATTATTCTGCGGACTATGTCTTTCAACGATAAAAAGCTTTACTGCATCTTTTTTGCTGTCAGGAACAAAATTTCCGTTTTTATCAGTTTCTACATTCATAATATATTCATTGGTAAAAAGATTATTGGGAACAAGCCCTACAGCACGTATTTTATCTGAATTCAGCTTTATGTCCCAGCTTATATCTTCGGAAATAAAGATTTTATGGTCATTTATTTTCAAAAAATCTGATTTTGGATTTTCGTCTATTAATTTTCCATCTTTATAAACAGCTGAAACAGTAAAATTCTCAAGATCATCCAGAATAACAAGATCAGCTTTCTTTCCCGGGGCTATTGCTCCTCTGTCATATAATTTATGAGCCTTTGCAGCATTATACGATCCCATTTTTATGGCAAGAAGAGGATCAAGTCCGAAACTGACAGCCTTTCTTACACAATAGTCGATACTTCCTTCTTTTTCTATATCTATTATTTCCTTGTCATCAGTGCAGAAGCATATCAGATCATTATTTTTGTAATTGACATATTTTATGAGAGCCTCAAGATTTTTTGCAGCAGTGCCTTCTCTTATAAAAACATACATTCCCCGTTCTAATCGCAATTTCATCTCTTCATAAGTTTCGCACTCATGATCAGTTGTGATTCCGGCAGAAATGTAGGCATTTAATCCCTGAGCGCTGATAGACGGTGCATGTCCGTCCACAGAAAGATTAAATGATTTGGCATCAAGTATTTTCTGTAAAAGATCAGCATCTGAGTCCAAAAGTCCCGGGTAATTCATTAGCTCTCCAAGCCCTAAAACTCTCGGATGTGAATAAAAATTCTTTAAATCGGCTGCTCTGAGAACTGCTCCCGAGCTTTCATAAGGAGTAGAGGGAACACATGAAGGAAGCATGACGAAAATATCAAGCTCAGTATTTTCAGTAGAATCTATCATATAACGGATTCCGTCAATTCCCATTACATTGGCTATTTCATGCGGATCTATGACAGCAGTGGTAATTCCGTGTTTCAAAAGTACAGTAGAAAAATTTTCCGGAATAATAAGAGAAGATTCTATATGTACATGTGCTTCGATCAAACCCGGAGAAACAAATTTTCCTTTAAGATCAATGACTTTTTTTGCATTATGGTACTTTCCGATACCGATAATCATATCGCCAAGAACAGCTATGTCGCCGTCAATTACTTCAAGTGAAAAAACATCTATGATTTTTGCATTTTTAAATACTAAATCAGGAAGCTCTTTTTCAATTGCAGCATTGATTATTTCCGAGATATTCTTATTCATATTTCCTCCTACAGAATTTGCAGCTTTATAAGTACTGCGAAAAATTCAAAATATAAGTTTATTATAATCAAAAATTTTTATAAAAATTTTATAAAAAAATATCTCTTTTTATTTTAGAGATATTTTTTTGTGTGCATTATTATTTTGAAGCCTGATAATTTGGGGCTTCCTTAGTAACTATTACATCATGAGGATGACTTTCTTTTAATCCTGCATTGGTTATTTTTATGAATTTTGATTTGCTTTTCAGAGATTCGATATCCGGTGTGCCGCAATATCCCATACCTGAACGCAGTCCGCCGCAAAGCTGATAGATAGTATCTTTCAGTCTTCCTTTGAACGGTACCATAGATTCTATTCCTTCGGGAACCAGTTTTTCTGTGGCAGATTCCAGCTGAAAATAACGGTCTTTGCTTCCCCTTTTCATGGCAACCAAAGATCCCATACCAACATAAGTCTTGAATTTTCTTCCGTTAAAAAGAACTTCCTCACCCGGAGCTTCTTCTGTTCCGGCAAGAAGACTACCGAGCATAACACAATCAGCACCTGAAGCTATAGCTTTTACGATATCGCCTGAAAGTGTTATTCCTCCGTCTGCAATTACAGAAACTTCATGTTTTTTACAGTAATCATAAACCTCCATAACAGCGGAAACCTGAGGAACACCGACACCTGAAACCACTCTTGTAGTACAGATGGAACCGGGACCTATTCCTACTTTTACAGCATCTACCCCGGCCTTGATAAGATCAGCAGCAGCTTCTTTGGTAACAATATTTCCGCCGATAAGATCAAGCTTCGGGAATTTTTTTCTGATTTTCTTGATAGCTTCTACGACACCTTTTGAGTGACCGTGTGCAGAATCAACAGTAACCACATCCACACCTGCTTTTACAAGGGCAGATATTCTGTCAACAGTGTCTTTTCCTATTCCTACCGCAGCACCCACTCTTAATCTTCCGTGTTCATCCTTTGCAGCATTGGGATAATTTATTATATTATCAATATCTTTTATGGTAATAAGACCTTTCAGCTTATTATTCTTAACAATCGGAAGTTTTTCGATTCTGTGTTCAAGAAGAATTTGTTTTGCTTCCTCAAGGGTAGTTCCTACAGGAGCAGTAACAAGGTTTTCCTTTGTCATAATATCTTTTACTTTTATAGTAAGGTCATCTCTGTATTTTAGATCACGGTTAGTAATAATCCCAATAAGAGAACCGTCTTTTTCTATAACAGGAAGACCGGAAATTTTGTAATGTTTCAAAAGCTCGTTTGCTTCACGAAGAGTAGCATTTTTTGTTAGTGTGACAGGATTGGCTATCATTCCGCTTTCATATCTCTTTACTTTTTCTACTTCCTCTGCCTGTCTTTCTATAGTCATATTTTTGTGTATAAAACCTATTCCGCCTTCACGTGCAATAGCTATTGCCAGTTCTGACTCAGTAACAGTATCCATTGCGGCACTGAGGATCGGAACGTTAAGCTCTATGTTTTTAGTAAGTCTAGTTTTTAGTGAAACTTCATGGGGCAGAACTGAGGAAGCCTGCGGAACCAGTAATACATCATCAAATGTTAAGCCTTCGCCAATAATTGTAGCCATTTTTTATTACCTCCTAGAATATAATATTTTTTGTTTTAATTTGATTTGGCGAACTGTATAAAATATAACAGTTCAAAAGCCCCCAATTTATCTGATTTAAACAATCAGAAGGCAGCTTTTCCGGCTCCTTCTGATATTTACATTACTCCCACTCAATTGTCGCAGGCGGCTTAGATGAGATATCATAAACTACCCTGTTAATTCCGTTTACCTTATTTATAATTTTATTTGAAATATTTTCCAAAAATTCATATGGAAGCTTTGACCATGTAGCTGTCATAAAATCAGTAGTATTTACGGATCTTATAACTGCCGTGTATTCATATGTTCTCTGATCTCCCATAACTCCTACGGACTTCACCGGAAGAAGGGCAACGAATGCCTGGCTTACTTTTCCGTAATAATCCTTGGCAATAAGCTCCTCAATAAAAATATTATCAGCTTCCTGAAGTATTTTTACCTTTTCTTCCGTTACTTCGCCAATAACTCTTATTCCAAGTCCCGGTCCCGGAAAAGGATGTCTGTTTACTACAAAATGCGGAAGTCCGAGCTCAGCACCTACTTTTCTTACTTCGTCTTTAAAAAGCTCTTTCAGAGGCTCTAAAAGCTCGAAAGCAAGGTCTTCAGGAAGTCCGCCTACATTATGATGAGATTTTATAGTATGTGACGGTCCTTTTATAGACTGTGATTCTATTACATCAGGATAGATCGTCCCCTGTGCAAGAAACTTGGCACCTTTTAGCTTATATGTTTCTTCATTGAAAATCTCTATAAATTCATGACCGATTATTTTTCTTTTTTGTTCAGGCTCGTCAGCGCCCTTTAATTTTTCAAAAAATCTATTTTTAGCATCTACAAATTTAATGTCAAGATCAAAGTGTTCCTTATAATATTCCAGAACTTTTTTAGCTTCATCTTTTCTTAGGAGCCCTGTATCCACGAAAATGCATGTAAGCTGTTTTCCTATGGCATTATTAATCAGGACAGCAGCAACAGATGAATCAACACCGCCGGATAATCCCAGTATAACTTTGTCGTCTTTTACAATTTGTTTTATTTTTTCTGTTTCTTCCTCTATGAAGCTTTTTATTATCCAGTTTTTTTCACATTTACAAATGTTAAAAATAAAATTTTCTAAAATTTCTTTTCCAAAAATTGAATGTGATACCTCGGGATGGAATTGGAGCGCATAAATATTATTATCATTCATTATTGCAGCTGAACATGAAGATGTTCTGGCTATTTCCCTGAATCCTTCGGGAAGCTTAGTAATGTGGTCGCCGTGACTCATCCAGATCTGCGAATTCTGCTTTACGTTTTTGAATAAAGGATTTTTTTCATCCAGAATTTCAAGCGACGCTTTTCCGAATTCTTTAGTTTCGGCTCTTTCCACACTTCCTCCGTTCAGATGGGCGATCAGCTGCATTCCGTAACAGATACCTAGGACAGGAAGACCGGCAAAGAACAGTTCTTTTTCTACAGCAGGTGAATTTTCCTCATAGACAGATTCAGGACCGCCTGAGAGTATAACACCCGTGATAAAATCTTTTTCCTCGGATATTTGTTTTAGAACCTGCGAATGATGTACAATTTCACAGTAAACTTCCATTTCTCTGATTCTTCTGGCAATCAGCTGACTGTACTGAGAACCGAAGTCAACAATCAAAATTTTCTTTTTCATTTAATATCTCCTTTCGCATATATAAAAAAACTTACACTTAAATTAAAAAAACTTTTAAGAGTGTAAGCTAAAAAAAACAATTTAGTTTCACCCATAGCAGCTGATTTCAGGTCAGCTATAGAGACACCGGACCATATTACCGGCTTATATGGCTTTCAAATTTTGTATATTTGAGTTATTATATATAATTTATATGGGTAAGTCAAATAAATTATATATTAATTTTCAAATATTGGCAAATACTATTTATAGAGGTAATATAAAACAGATGTTATATAAACAGATTACAGTATAATAAATCATATCTAAGAATAAGTTACATTAATCATTAAATGTTTGGAACCAAGTTTTTATATATACAGTAGAGCGTACAATAACTCTAAAGCCCCTAAAAAAAGAAAAAATTTTTTTTAAAGTCAAAGTTTTTAAAGTAATTGTTAACATTGAAGTTGACATAGTGACAATTAATCACATATATAATAAATGGGGGCGAAAATAATAAAAAAACTTGACAAAATCTGAAAAATGGCTAAAATAGTAGTGATATTATATTTGTTTATTAAGGAGGAAAAAAATGTCAAAAAAAGAATTTATTGAGGCTTACGCAAAATCAACAGGTGAAACTAAAAAAAGATCTGAGGAGTTAGTAAACGCTTTCTTAGAAACTGTAGAAAAAACTTTAGTTAAAGGGAATCCTGTACAATTCGTAGGATGGGGAACTTTTGGAGTTCAAAAAAGAGCTGCAAGAAAAGGAAGAAACCCACAAACTGGAAAAGAAATCAAAATTGCTGCTAAAAAAGTAGTAAAATTCAAAGTTGGAAAAAAATTAGCTGATAAAGTTGCAAAATAGTAAAAAATATTAGTATAGTGTTCAAGAAGACTGTAGATTAATACTCTACAGTTTTTTTTGTATAACTAAAGTTGGTTTTTTAACTATTTTTAATTATAAAAAGGACTGTATCAAAAAAATTTAATACAATCCCTTTTAGATTCTGGTCATGCTTTCATACTTTCTTTTAAAATACTGATAATTTCCTCATGATTAAGTACCTTGTAACCGCCCTCCAGAATAAAAGAACTCTTTGCAATACCATCAAGCATATCTTCAGTAACACCTAATTCTTTGATACTCATCACAAGACCTATTTCCTTCATCCATTTTTCCATACAGGCAAGACCTTCATTGGCAATCTGTACGTCACTTTTACCTTCTGCATTAATATTCCATACATTTACAGCAAAACGCTTAAATTTTTCAATACCGTAAGGCATAATGTATTTATAATAAGGAATTGATATTGCTGAAAGTGTCATTCCATGCGTTGCATCAGTATAGGCACCCACTGACTGACCAATCATATGTACCATCCAGTCAGTAGATTTTCCTTTGGCAATAAGAGTATTTAATGCCCATGTAGAAATCCACATAATATTGCTCCTTGCTTCATAATCATCAGGCTTTTTCACCGCAATTTCTGAAGAATGAATAAGCGATTTCAGCAGACCCTCCATAATATAATCAGAGGTATTATCATCAGTACCGGAAAAATACTGCTCAAGAATATGAGACATAATATCAAAAAATCCCGCAGTCATTTGATATTTTGGCAGAGTAAATGTGTAAACCGGATTCATAATAGAAAATTTTGGAAATACATTCTCGCCAAATACATGACCTATTTTCAGCTTACTGTCATGGTTGGTGATAACAGTACCGCCGTTCATTTCAGAGCCTGTTCCTGCCATTGTCAAAACACAGCCCACAGGAATAATTTTGTTATCAACATCTTCCATACGAAGAAAAAATTTCTCCCACGGATCATCCTCGCAGTAAACAGAAACAGAAACAGCCTTTGCATAATCACAGACAGAGCCGCCGCCCACTGCCAAAATAAAATCAACATTACCTTTTTTTGCTCTTAACCAGCCCTCGTATAGTTTTTCAACGGTAGGATTAGGCATAACCCCGGCATCTTCAAAAATCTCTTTATTATTAGCTTTAAGAATTTTTATAACTTCATCATAAATGCCGTTTTTTTTGATCGACCCGCTGCCATAAACCAGCAGTACATTCTTTCCATATTTAGGAAGCTCTTCATTTAGACCATTAAGAGAATCTTTTCCAAAATAGAGTTTTGTCGGGTTTGAATAAGTAAAATTTCCTAACATAATATTTTTTCCTCCTGATTTTTCTTTATTGACGCTTTCTTGTTTGTAGCATTTACTTAAATATGCTACAATATTTGAAGCTTGATATAATTGTACAACTTAAAGTTAACTTTAAGTCAACAAAATTTTTTATAATTTGTATAAGGAGGTAAATTAGCATGTCATATAGTATAGGGGAAATATCAAAAATGATGAATGTTGCACCTTCAACACTTCGTTATTATGAAAAAGAAGGGTTACTTCCGTTTATAAAACGCTCTGAGAGCGGCATTCGTGTATTTGGAGAATCGGATTTCGGATGGTTTTCTATTATACATTGTCTGAAACAAGCCGGAATGTCTATAAAAGATATTAAAAAATATATGGATATGATAGCAGAAGGAGATTCAAGCATTGGAGAACGTCTGGATATTTTTGAAAAGCAGCGTGTAAAAGTAGAAAGACAAATAAAGGAATTGAACCAAATTCGCGAAGTATTGGAATATAAGTGCTGGTATTATGAAACAGCAAAAGAAATCGGGTCAGTTGATGCAGTTGAGAATATGAAAACAGAGGATATGCCTGATAAATATGCACGTATAAAAGAAAAATTAAGCGGTTTGAAACTAAAATGATTTTTTATAATAAATTTTTCATAAGAATTGACTGGTATATTTCCGGTCTTTTTTCATATATTACTGCTAAACGTATTTTTTTCTCTTTTGACATGTTTGTTTCTGTACTGATCATTCCAGAGAATACAGCATAAAAATTGGACAATTCCTTCTGAATATATTATAATTTATAATATTTAAATATTTCGGTGCCGGAAAATTAAGACTGCCGGAATAAGAAAAAAAATTCAGAAAAAGGACAAAATTCATTATATTGAGGAGATAAAATGAAAAAGTTAATTTTAGTTATAAGTGCACTGCTTCTTTTACTTATAGGAGGTTTTTATTTTTGGGATTTGAGAAATGAAGTGTCTGAAATAAAAGCAGCAGTAACAGAGCAGGCTGAAAATACCAATGCTGAAAAGAAGAATATCAAAGAAACAGCGGAGGAGAGTAAAGAGGAGATAAAAGAAAATATAAAAAGAGAAACTGAGCCAAAAAACAATATGGCAGAAAAAAAGAGCATACAGAATAACCAAAGCATAGATGCTCTTACAGAAGAAAAAATAGTAACGGATTATCTGAAAGAAAACGGAGAGCTTCCTGAATATTATATAACAAAAAAAGAAGCACAGAGAGAAGGCTGGGTTGCCAAAGAGGGAAATTTATGCGATGTGCTTCCGGGAAGGGCAATCGGCGGTGACATCTTTACTAACAGAGAAAAAACTCTTCCTGTAAAAAAGGGAAGAATCTGGTATGAAGCAGATATAAACTACGACTGCGGAAGAAGAAATGCCCGAAGAGTTGTTTATTCAAATGACGGATTAATATTTGTTACCCATGATCATTACAAAAATTTTGAAGAAATAAAATAGCTTAATAAAAGTGCAGGTTTTGAATATGAATAATATAGTTATTGATTTTAAAAATATAAACAGCAGAAAAGATTTTTATCTGCAGTTAAGAAAAAAATGTGAGCTTCCCGAATATTTTGGCGATAATCTTGATGCATTGTGGGATGTACTTACAAGCGGGGAACTGGACTTTCCTCTTACGATTTCATTTACCAATTTTAATAAAAATAAAAACGGGTTTTACAGGGATCTTTATGAGCTTCTGAAAGATGCTGAAAAGGAAACAGAAAAAAACATTATTTTTAAAATAAACAGAGGAGAAAATAAATGGTAGAGTTATTTATAGCGGTCAGACACTTAAAGGAGAGAAAATTTCAAAGTATATTTTCAATACTGGGAGTAGCAATATCGGTAACGGTGCTTATGGTTTCACTTACAGTGTCAAACGGACTGGAGAAAAATATGCTGAAATCCCTGCTTACTCTGAATCCGCATATTGTTCTTACTAAAGGAAACGGGGATGTTTCCGAAGATTACATGGATGTAAAAAAGAAAATAGAGGAGATAAACGGGGTAAAAGGTGTTATTCCCAAGTATACAGCACAGTCTATCATAAAGACCGATGAGTATGCCAAAGGAGTGCTGGCAAACGGAATACCCAATGAAGATCTGGAAAAAACCATTGATCTGAAAATGGTGGCAGGGAAGAAATCTCTTCCTGAACTGGATTCCGCAATAATAGGTGAGGAAATGGCTTATGAATTCGGCGGACTGAAGGTAGGGGACGATATAAAAGTTATTACAACGGAAAATAAGGAAGTAAGATTCAAAATAAGCGGAATATTTAAAACCGGTTATTATGAATATGACAGAAATCTTCTTTTGATACCGCTGCAGACTATGCAGATATTACAGGAAAGAGGAGAAGTTATTTCCGAAATAGATGTCATGCTGAATAATCCCAAAGATGCAGAGGCCGTAAAACAGAAAATAGAAAAGCTGGGCTTTAATTATCAGGTAAATACATGGGGAGAGCAGAATCAGCAGCTGCTTAATGCAGTAAAATTCGAGAAATTCGTACTTGTGTCATTATTGCTGCTTATAGTGATAATAGCATGTTTCGCAGTCTCGGTAATATTGAATATGGTAGTAAGAGAAAAAATAAGAGATATAGGGATATTGCGTTCTATAGGATACAGCGGAAAAATGGTGAAAAAGATTTTTACTATAGAAGGTCTGATAATAGGAGTTTTGGGGATTATTTCCACATTTGCGCTGGTGCCGCTTGTACTGTTTGTACTGGACAAGCTCTTTAATAAAGTAGTGTCAAATACTTATTATCTTGATAAACTTCCGCTTTCTATTACATTAAAGGAAATAGGGATTATTTATCTGGTAACAATTATAATTGTATATTTATCGACACTTTATCCTTCTTACAGAGCTTCAAAACTAAATCCTGTGGAGGCGCTAAAACATGACTAGAATTTTAGATTTAAAAAATATAAATAAAATATATGAAACAAAGGTAGAAAAGCTGGAAATACTGAAAAACATTAATTTGGAGCTGAATACCGGAGACTTTATTTCTATACAGGGAAAGTCAGGAAGCGGAAAAACAACACTCTTGAATATTCTGGGGCTTCTTGATTCACCTACAAGCGGTGAGGTTATTTATGACGGCATAAATGTTGATTTTAAAAAAGAAAATCTGAAAAATACTTTGAGAAATGAGAAAATAGGTTTTGTATTCCAGTTTCATTATCTGCTTCCGGAATTTTCAGCTTTGGAAAATGTGATGCTTCCTGCACTTGTAAGAAAAAAAGCAGACAAGGAAATCGTAAGAAAAAAAGCAGAGGATTATCTGAATATGGTAGGACTCGGCGGAAGACTTACGCATAAGCCGTCGGAGCTTTCAGGCGGGGAAAAGCAGAGAGTAGCAATAGCAAGAGCAATGATAAATGATCCTGCAGTGATACTCGCGGATGAACCCACAGGAAATCTCGATGTGGACACAAGTCAGACAATACATGATCTTTTTTTTAAGATAAATAAAGAAAAGAGTCAGGCTATTATTATAGTTACACATAGTCTGGAACTGGCAGGGATTACAAAGGAAAAATTTGAAATAAAAAAGGGGAAATTAGAAAAGTTATAAGTTGACTTTTTCATTAATAAGGTTATAATATAATTAGAATACACAGGGAGGAAGTGGTTACATGAATATAATAATCAGTGGAAGACGCCTTGAGGTCACTGAACCTATCAAAAAATATGCTGAAGAAAAAATCGGAAGGGTGAATAAGTATTTTGATCATATTACTGAAATTGACGTTACGCTTTCAGTAGAAAAAAGTAAAGTGGAAGGGGAGATCCATAGAGCAGATGTGTTATTGTTCGGTAACGGACTAAAATTAAAAGTGGAAATGGAAGACAAAGATTTGTATGCGGCAATAGATAAAGCGACTGATGTATTGGAGCGAAAAGTGAGACAGCATAAAGAAAAATTAAAAGACCATAATAAAAAAGGAACACATTAAATAGAAGAAGTAACTTAAAATCCGCCTCTGGAAGGGGCGGATTTTTCATAGTTTAGTTTACGGAAATTATGAATTAATGTATTGCAGTTTTTAGAAAGAAATGAGGGATTTATTTTGTCAAAGGAATTATTAGCGGAACAAATTGCCGGCTGGCATGCAGCAGGAGAGCATAATAAAATCTGTGAGGCTGTTCTTGCCCTGCCGGAGCAGGAACAGACAGACGAGCTGATCTGTCTTCTTGCACGGGCTTTGAATAATAAGGATGATTTTTGCGGTGCTTTGGAAGTACTTGACAGCATTCGGAACAGATATTCCGATAATCCGTTTTTCTGCGTGCGTTACGGCTTTGCTCTTTATCAGCTTCACAGAGAGCATGAAGCACTTGACTGGTTTAGAAAGGCTCAGGCAGGAGGGCTTGAAGAGATTAATGAGACTCCCGGTACATATCATCCTAAAAGTATAGCAAAATGGATAATATTTGCAGAACGCTGGGCACCGCGGCGTATCGAAAAAAATGCATTTGAAGCAGAGTGCAGGATAAAAAGAAGCAGGGAGCCGCAGCATGCTGATTTTACGGATTTTGATTTTTCCGGTTTTTGGGATGATTGCGATTATTCTCTTGAAAAATATACAGGGAATACACCTGCTGATACAGAGATTGAAGAAGCGGAAGCAGAACTAGGCTACCGCCTGCCGGAATCTTATAAAGCACTTGTCAGACTTCATAACGGCGGTCTGCTTCTCGATAAATATTTTGAAAATCCTTTGCAAAGAGAATGGGAACCGCAAATTTTCGGGATCAGCAGTATTTATGGAATCAGCAGTGATAAAATGTATTCTTTGACTGGAGACAGAGGAAGCAGATTTTGGATTACAGAATGGGGCTATCCCGATATCGGGGTAGCGGTTTGTGACTGCCCAAGCGGCGGACATGATATGATTTTTCTGGATTATTCCGACTGTGGACCTGAGGGAGAGCCATGTGTTGTTCATATTCATCAGGAAGGGGATTATGAGAGAACTTATCTGGCTGATAATTTTGAGGATTTTGTAAGAGGGCTGATTTCCATGGACGAAGACGGGGAATAAGGAATGTTTTATATATAATACAGAATGTAAATGGGAATATATCAAAATACAAAAAAATTGATACATTCCCTTTTTTGCTTGGAAAGCAATAAACAGTAAAAATGAATCTGCTGTTTATCAATCAAAATAATAAAAGACAGGGGTAAAAATTCCTGAATATATTATTATTTAAGACCTTTGATATATTTGTCCATTACTGCTAATGCTCCGTTTTCATTGTAATATGTTTAGCTGCTTTTAATATACATTTTGATTTTATTCGGCGTAAAAACTTAATTCTTGACATTGTCACTAATTAGTGGTATTTTTTAAGTATGAAGTTTTGATGATTAGTGTAAATCTGGGAACTGAAAAGGAATAAGTGTTTTATAAACACTGGTAAGGAGAAATTTATGTATAGTGAGGAAGAACAGCTGGATTTGAGAATGGTAATAGCTCTCAGCAGAACAATGCAGGTAATTAACAGGAAGCAGTCCAGACTAATAAACGAATACGGGCTGACTATGCCGCAGTTTGGAGTTTTGGAAGCCTTGTATCATAAGGGGCCTTTGTGTATTAATGATATAATTGAAAAAACATTATCCACAAGCGGGAATATGACAGTAGTAATAGAAAATCTTAGAAAAGACGGATATATCAAAAAAGAAAAATCAGGGATAGATCAGAGAAAGTATATGATATCCCTTACAGATAAAGGAACTGGGATTATCAGCAGGATTTTTCCGTTTCATTTAAAAAATATAGGGGAAATATTCAGCAGATATTCCGTAAATGAAAAGGAGGAACTGCTGAGTCTGCTTGAAAAATTCAGAAAATAGCTGTTTTTGACAAAATTTATTAGAGAAAATAAGATGATAATGTGATATAATTTTTTTAGGCATAATTTAGTGCGGTGGACTCTTCGGCTGACGGCGGATAGATCACTGCATCAGGCAAATAATATTCAGAGGTGAGATTAAATATGTCTATTACTTTGGAAGTACTGATAATCATAGTGTTACTGGCAAATATAATGACTTTGTACTATATATACCGACAAAACAGAAGACTGAAAAAAAATAAAAAAGGGCCGAGAATTGTAGTAATAGGCGGAGGAACAGGGCAGTCCATGCTGCTTCGGGGATTAAAGCAGTATACTGACAATATTACGGCAATAGTAACCATGGCAGATGACGGCGGAAGTTCCGGTATACTCAGGGAAGAAATGGGAATGCTTCCTCCAGGAGATATAAGGAACTGTATAATAGCTCTTTCCAATGCAGAGCCCGAAATGCAGAAAATAATGCAGTACAGATTCAAGGAAGGGAGTCTGAAGGATCAGAGCTTCGGGAATCTTTTTCTTGCAGCTTTAAACGGTACATATGAGGATTTCGAGCTCGCTGTTACGAAGATATCTAATATACTGGCAGTAAAAGGACGTGTACTGCCTGTGACTCTTGAAGATGTGAATATAGTAGCAGAACTGGAAAACGGCGAAAAAATAACTGGAGAATCCAAGATAGCCCCTGTAGTGCTGAAAACCAAGAGCAGAATAAAAAAAATACATCTGCAGCCAGAAAATGTGGAGCCGTATGAGGATGTCATATCTGCACTGGGAAGTGCGGATCTTATAGTAATAGGTCCGGGCAGTCTTTATACCAGTATAATTCCGAATCTGCTTACTGACAGGGTAAGTGAGGCAGTTGCGAAATCAAAGGCAAAGAAAATGTATATTGCCAACGTGATGACTCAGGAAGGCGAAACTGACGGATTAAATATAGCAGATCATGTAAAAGCTATATTAAATCACTGTAATGACAGAAAAATAGTGGATCTGGTAATAGTAAACAAAGAAAAAATACCAGATTACCTGATTCAGAAATATGCAAAGCAAAATTCTGAGTCGCTTTATCTGACTAAAGATCAGAGAAATGAGCTTGAGAAAATGAAAATAAAAATTATAGAAGGTAATTTTCTTAAATTTAACGGTGAATATGTTCGGCATAATGAAGAAAAACTGGCAAAAGTGATAATCGACAATTATAATTATTTATTTTAGAATTTTTTTTAAATATCTGTATTAAGAGCAATACCCTGATACAGATATTTTTTATTAAATATAACAAAAAAACTGCTTTAAGAGAGTAATAAAAATCTGACGGAAAAATACCGGAATAATTTTCTGCTGTCAGAGAAATATGAGTCTTAAAACAGTTTTTAAAAATATAAAAATAGTTTCAGCTTATCCAGATATCAAAAGCTTCTTTGAAGGGCTTTACCGCCCTGTCCAGAATTCCGTTGACAAAAGCAATTGTCAGACCGTAGTTTACTATGGGAACTCCCTGTTCATAGCTCATATCTATTCTTGTAAGCATCTCTTTTCTGTTAATCATACATCCGCCGCAGTGAATAACTGCCTTGTATTCTTTCAGATTAGCGGGATAATCACGTCCGTTGCAGAAATCGAAGTGTATATTTTCGTTTATATGCTGTCTGATCCAGCGCGGAATTTTTACTGTTCCTATATCATCACACTGCTGATGGTGTGTGCAGGCTTCGGCAATAAGAACTTTATCATTGTCGGTAAGATTTTTCAGAGCCTTTACTCCTTCTATGAGCTTTGGCAGATCACCTTTGTACCTTGCAAACAGGATTGAAAATGATGTCAGATCAATATCTTCGGGAATAATTGCCGATACTTCCTCAAAAGCCTGTGAATCAGTGATTACAAGCTTCGGCTTTTTTACCAGATTCTTTAGGGTATTATCTAATTCCTCCACTTTACATGCAGTGAAAACAGCATTATTATCCAATATATCTCTCATTACCTGTACCTGCGGCAGAATAAGCCTTCCCTTAGGCATTCCTGTATCTACAGGAATTACAAGGACAATATGATCACCGGACTGAATAAGATCAGTGAGTATTCCGGGCTGTTCGAATTCTTTCGGAGAATATTTTATTATCATATCTTTCAGCTTATCAATATTTGTCTTATTTTTGGCAGAAACCTCAAGATAATGATAGTTTTTATTTTTTAGGTCAAGTATTGCTTTTTCCGTATCGCCGGATAAATCAATCTTATTGATTATAATAATAAAAGGAATTTTTGATTTATTAAGCAGTTCTATTACAGAATTATCAAAGCTGCTCAGACCGTCAGCATCTGTAATAACAAGAGCGATATCGGTTTTCCTTATGATGGTCAGTGTTTTTTCCACACGTAATTTTCCGAGGCTTCCCTCATCATCTATTCCGGCTGTATCAATAAGGGTAACAGGACCTATAGGCAGTATTTCCATTGCTTTATATACAGGATCTGTGGTAGTTCCTGCGAATTCAGAAACAATTGCCAGCTCCTGTCCTGTTATTGCATTTATAAGAGAAGACTTTCCCATATTTCTCTTCCCGAAGATAGCTATGTGAAGACGGTTTGAACTGGGTGTTTTTTGTAAGCTCATAATTTCAAGACATTCCTTTTTTATTTAAATTTTATCACAAAAGGTGAAGTATGTTCAATATATAGAAAAATTTTCTTTTGTCAAAGGATTCATATATGTTTTTATATGAAAAAGGCTTGATTTTAATGCTAAAAACAAGAATGAATAATCATTTGATATATAAAAAATAATATAATTTTTAAATTTGAAAATAAAATGATATTCAAAATGCTGAAAAAATGCTGGATTTATTGAGAAATTTAATTTACAAATTTGTTATTATAGTGTATAATTGATGAAAGTTTAAAAAAACATCGAGGAGAGAAATGTGAAAAGTTTTCGAATAAAAAAAAGTGTTCTTTTTATTATTTTGTTAGTTATATTTCTCATTTTCAAGGGTCAGAACATACTTAGACTCGGCGACAGCGCAAGGGAGTTTATTAACTTCAAGCTGGTTAAGGTAAAGTCAAAGGTTTATGTATATTCTGAATATATAAAAAGCAGTTTTAATGATATGTTATATGTGAAAAGGTTTATTAATAAGTCCAGAGAGGATAACCTGGATCTGCAGATACTCAGACTAAAGCTTATAGAACTAGAACAGGAAAAAGCTGAGAATGTAAGATTAAGGGAATTGTTGGAATTAGCACCGCAGGAAGGCGTGAAATATATTATTTCGGAAGTAATACTTCTTGAGAGTGTTAATGCAAATGAAAAAATATATATAAATAAAGGTACCAATCAGGGACTTGATGCAGATATGCCTGTATTAAGCCAGGGTGTACTTATCGGGAGAATAGTCAAGGCTGACGCCAATTACTCCGAAGTAATGCTCCTCACAAGCAAAAAGTCAAATGTGAGTGTGCTTATAGACGGACAGGAAACGGGGATTCTCAGAGGTACAGGTACTGATAAGCTTATTGTGGAAAATTATAACGGAGATGTAGACGGAACAGAAGGAAAACAGCTGAGAATAACTACTTCGGGAATAAGCGATATTTTTCCAAAAGATATTTATATAGGGACATATAATGTAGTTAATCCTATGGTCTTGAAAAAGACAAAGGAGATAAGTACAAAACCGTCATTTAATGTTTATAACCTGAGAGAAGTGATAGTATATAAGGTGGATCGGGACAGGCTTCTGCATGAAGAGATCAAAGAGCAGGAAAGAGCAGATACACAAAACATACAAAATAATAATTAAATAAGAGCAGAATTAACTTTTGGAGGAAATCGATATGAAAAAAATAATACTGACAATGTTTTTTATGAGTATTTTAGCATTTTCAAAAGATTTTTGGGAGTTAAGTAATTTCAGCGTAAATGTAAATGAAACGACAAGCTCCGGAAAATCAAAAGCATATACAATGGTGTATAAAGGCGGGACACTAAAAGTAACAATCAATTCACCGTCTGTAAATAAGGGAGAGGTTTATACTTATTCGGGAAGCCAGAAAACAATATATTATCCGTCGCTGAAGCAGACGGTTACCCAGAATGTAGACAGTGACGAGGCGAATTTTCTGAATATAATAAACATGTTAAAATCTATAAACGGAAAAAATACTGTTACCAAAGGAGATAATAAGTTCGTGTTCAGTGATTCCAAATTAGTTTCGATAGAAACAAAGGAATATACGGCATCCTTTTCGGGATATACAAGTTCAGGCGGGAATACATACCCCAAAACAGTAAGAATTTCTGAAAACGGCAAAACAAAAATTACTTTTAATCTTTCTAATTTTAAATAGTTTATGGATATACTAAAAACTGAAGGAATTGTAATAAAAAAGACAAATGTCAAGGAAGCAGACCTTGTACTGAAGGTATTTACAAAGGAATATGGAAAAATAGATATTTATATAAACGGAATAAGAAAATCAAAAAGAAGAGAGAAACTGGCTGTAGAATTAATGTCCGTAACGGATTTTCTGATATATGAGAAAAACTCGAAATATTCTTCGAATTCATTTACACTTACGGCTTTTTTCCCGAAAATACAGCTCAGTTTTCTCAAACTGAAATATTCTTATTACCTGCTTCACCTTATAGATAAAATTTATGAGCATAACTCGGAAGATATTGAATTTTACGAAAAGATAAAAAATTTATTTGGGTACATAAATACATTATCCGAGGATGAGAAAAAAACTGAAATCCTTCTCAGCTATCTGGTACTTTATCTTTTGAAGGATATTATACTTACACAGGGAATATATGAACATGAGAATATTCTGAATCTTACTGAAAAAGATAACAGGGAAAAGCTTCTGAATATTTTGAACAGCTCGGCTAAAGAAGTAATAAACAGCAGCTTATATACAATAGATGAAATAACAGAAATGATAATTTCTCTGGAAAAATATATAAATTATAATTTAAACAGAAATTTGAACTACAAATTTTTTGTTTAGGAGGGAATGATATGAGTATAAAAATAATAGATTACCTTGATAAAGATTTGATAAATCTGAATCTGAAATCAAAAACAAAAAATGAAGTAATAAAAGAATTAATGAAAACAATGCAGGAGTCTGAAAAAGTAACAGCCCCTGAACGTGCATTAAGCGGTCTTTTTGCAAGGGAAGAACTGGGTACGACTGGAATAGGGAAAGGTGTGGCAATTCCCCATGCTAAGACTGACGCTGTAACAGATCTTCTTGTAGGCTTTGGTATTTCAAGGGAGGGAATAAATTACGGTTCTATGGATGAGGAGCCTGTAAAAATATTCTTTATATTCCTTTCTCCTCTTAGCGGTAATCAGGAATATCTGAAAATTCTGGCTAGAATATCAAGATTAATAAGAGAAGATAAGTTTAGAAACAGTCTTTTAGCAGCAGATACACCGGAAAAAATTATAGAGATAATAAATAACGAAGAAAGTTAAGAGGTGTTCTTATGAAATGTCCATTTTGTGGTAGCGATAATACAAAAGTAGTTGATAGTCGTAATCATCTTGATGGAACTACAATAAAGAGAAGAAGAGAATGCGAAAACTGTGAAAAAAGATTTACAACCTATGAAAAAATAGGTGATCTTTCTCTGCGGGTAGAAAAAAAGAGCGGTTTTGTAGAGCTTTATTCTAGAGAAAAAGTATTTAACGGTATCATGAGAGCTCTTGAAAAAAGATCTGTAGACATGGAAAAAGTGGAAGAAATACTGGAAAAAATAGAGCGTGATATTTTGACTAAATACAGCGGTCTTGTGAAGTCAAGCGAGCTGGGAGATATGACCCTGTCTTATCTTTTGGATTTGGACGAGGTAGCATACGTAAGATTTGCATCAGTATATAAAAAGTTTAACAGCCTGGAAAATTTTTTGAAGGAAATAGAAAAAATAAATTTTGAAAGTGGGAAAAAATGAAGGCGTTGGAAAATATACTAAATGGTTTCTTTATTGGTGTTTCTTGTGCTGTCCCCGGAGTTTCGGGCAGTACAATAGCTTTTTTGATGGGTATATATGAAAAATTTATAGATGCTCTTAGTAATATAGCAGATACTAAAAGTCCGAAATTTACAAAAAGACTTTATCTGCTTGCGGAAGTCGGGTTTGGAATTATCCTCGGCGTATTTGCCGCATTCAAAATTTTAGCAGTTTTTTTTGAAACTCAGGAGGAAATATTGAGATTTTTCTTTTTAGGTTTGATACTATTTTCAATACCGGGAATTCTAAATAAAAAAATGCAGAAGATAGAACCAAAAGACATTATATTTGGATTCTCAGGATTAATTATTATCTGGATAATAGGACTTCAAAATAAAAGTTTTAATATGCTCCCTGACTTAAGTAATATTTTTTACATAATAAAATTATTTCTGATTTCTTTTATTTCGGCAGGAGCAATGATTTTACCGGGATTATCCGTAAGCTTTCTGCTGCTGATATTCGGAGAATACGGCAACATATCAAAATTTTTTGCAGAAACTAATTTTTTTGCGATATTCATAATGATATTCGGGACAATAACTGGGATTTTACTTTTGTCTAAAGTCATGGACAGCTTTTTTAAAAGATACAGGGAAGAAACAATTTCTGCGGCAGTGGGAATAATCATAGGTTCAACGGTAAGAATCATACCATCGCCGATAACTATAGGGAATTTATTTTTTGATATTCTCTTTTTTATAGCAGGCGGATTTTTGGTTTTGAAATTATCAGTAATAAAAAATTAGATTATATGATATAATATTTTTCAGGAAGTTATTTTGAGTTTATAAAAAAAAGTTATAAAGGTTGAGAATTTTATGATAAAGAGAAAGAACATATTTAAGGTATTTTTTAATATAATATTTTTATTTATTGTTTTAAACATATTAATTGAAGGAATACAGCTTAACATAAGAAGGAACGGGCTAAAAAGACAAGTCAGCGATGCACAGGTTAAGATAGATGAACTAGAGAAGAAAAGGAAGACTCTTGAGGAAGAAATAAAGAAAATAGAAGAAAATGAAAAAATAGAGAGACTTGCAAGAGACAGGCTCGATTTACATAAAAAAGGAGAAACAGTATATAAAGTAGTAGAATAATCATAGATATAAGCCACATTTTCATGTGGCTTTTACAGGGTATAAAGACTGTTTATTTACAGTTAATTCTAAAATTTAGGACAGGTGATAAGATGTATAACTGGAAAAATTACGTAAATGAGTTTAAAAATGCAGAGGTTTCCGACAACAGGGAAAAATACTCTTTTGGTTTGTCTTATACGTATCTTTTGCGGACAGGCTTCTTTTTTTTGGCTATTTTGATACTGGGAGGGATTGCTCTCGCAGACTCCCTGAAAAATCACTATAATATAAAAATGACTATTTCGATTCTTTTGATATTATATGCCCTGATTTCACTTTTCAGGACTTTGGCTTACAGGATAACACTGGACAGAGAAACATTGAAATACGGCAAGCACAGAATAAAACTGAATGAGATAAAATCAGCCACACTGACAATAGGAAGAATTTCAGCTTCAAGAGTGGGGAGAGCATTGGAAATAATAAGCAATGACAAAAAAGAATACATTTTGAACCTAAATATAAATCATTCGATAAAATTTTTGAAAATACTTGAGCAGAGAGTAGGTAAAAAATTTCTTATAAATGAAGAGGGGTAAAAATTTACGGGGAGAGGAATTAAAATATGAAAAAAATTTTTCTGATGTTATTCTTTTTAGTTTTACTGCAGATATCTTACGGGACTGATAAAATAAAGTCCTCGATTGTAAAGATTTATTCTACACATCAGCAGTATGATTACAGAAGTCCTTGGCAGAACGGGTCTGATTATAATTCCACTTCGACAGGCTTTATAGTAGACGGAAACAGAATTCTTACCAATGCTCATGCAGTATTGAGCAACAGGTTTCTTCAGGTTAGAAAAGAAGGAGAGTCAAAAAAATATAAGGCCAGTGTAGAATTCATTTCCGAAGAGTATGATCTGGCATTAATAAAAGTAGAGGAACCGGGATTCTTTAACGGCACTGTTCCGTTAAAATTCTCAGGAATACCGATGAACCGGGATAAAGTAGCTATTTACGGCTATCCGATGGGCGGGGACAAGCTGAGTATAACAGAAGGGATAGTATCCAGAATAGAGCACAGCAAGTATACTCTGACAACAGAAAAGTTTCTTATAGGGCAGACAGATGCGGCAATAAATCCCGGAAACAGCGGCGGACCGGTGATTTCCAAGGGGAAAATAGTGGGAGTGGCCTTTTCTGGACTGCTTGGTGCGGATAATATAGGATATTTTATACCTACGCCGATCGTGGAACATTTTTTAAATGATATAAAAGACGGAAATTATGACGGGATGCCGAAACTGGGTATTATCTGGTCAGAGCTTGAAAGCCCGTCACATAGAAAAATGCTCGGAGTGGAAAATACATCAACTGGGATATTAATAAAAAAAATAAAGAAAAATTCTCCGTTTGAGGATATTTTGAAAAAAGGAGATGTCCTTTTGAAGCTGGATAATTATCCGATAGAATATGACGGGACAGTGGAGTTCAGAAAAAATGAAAGAACAGATTTTAATTATGTAGTACAAAATAAGAATTTTGGGGAATTTCTCAGATATGAAGTAATGAGAGACAGAAAGAAGGTTTCCGGAGAAATAAAGCTGACAAAGGACAAAATTCCTTTTGATCTTATAAAAAACAGCTCATTTGAAGAGCCGCCCACATATTTTATATACGGGGGATTGATTTTTGAACCGCTTACCGATATTTATATTAATAATTCTCCGATAAAGCTTCCGGAAGACGTAGACAGCATACAGGGACTTCAAAATAAAACAGAACTGGTAGTGCTGGTAAGGGTGCTTTCAGATGATGTAAATATAGGTTATAACAATTATTACGATGCGATAATTACACGGGTTAACGGAGAGAGCTATACCGATTTCAGAGATTTTGTAAGAATAGTAAAGACATCAGACGAGCAGTTTATGAAATTTGAAGATATTGACGGAAATGAGATAGTTCTTGATACCCGTCAGGTAGAAAAAAGAAATCCTGAAATATTTCAAAATTACAGCATAGACAGGGAAATGTCTGCTGATATACTTGATATTTCCCGTTAAAACTAATCTGGAGGCAATTATGAAAAAACTGATATTTTTAATAATGCTGCTTTTTATATCGTGTACAGCTGTAACTGTACCAAAAACTTCCGTGTACACAAAAGATCAGATACTGGAAATAGGAATAAATGAAGTAAAGCGAGTATACGGACTGGACATAGACAAGGAAAATACGGCAATATTCAAATCCGGATACGGAGAATGGAAAATAGTTCTGTATAGTCCTACGAATCCTATATTTGTTTTGATTAATGAAGATGGAAGTATAAAAAGTGTAGAGATGAAAGATTACATTCAATGAATTTAATTAATAAAATAAGAAATATCCGTGGAAACCGGATATTTTTTAAATATTTGGAGTATTGATTACCAATAATTTATATTATGAAGAATAATTTTTTATAATATAAGAGATTAGGGAGGTTTATGTATGAAATATTCATTTATCGGAAAAATATTCAGGGATGGAAACAGAAATTACATAAAAATTCCTTTTAATGTATGGGAGACATGCGGACAAAAAGGGATGATTCCGGTCAAGGCGGATATTGAAAGTGTTGTTTTTGAGTGTAAGCTGGTTCCTAAAGGACACGGAAATTATTATATTCCGGTTTTAAAAGCTTTTTCAGACAAACTGGGTAAAACAGGGGAATTAAAGGTAAGTTTTGAAATAATAGAAGAATTAAGCAGAATTAACAGCAGAAGTCCGTATACAAAGAAAGAGCCGGTTAGAAAAATAGACAATATAGATCTGGTTTTGCAGCCGGAAGCAGGCTTATGCGGACAGGCGTGTCTTGCGATGTTATCAGGGGCGGACATCAAGGAAATAATAAAAATAATGAAATGCGGGAAATGGCAGGCGAGCTTTAGCAGGGTCATTGAAACACTGAATTATTTTGGAATAGAACATTCTGAAAAAATAACTTATACACAAAAAAAAGATATTGAGCTTTCGAAATGCTGTATTTTGAATATAAGGGATGAAAAAAGCTTAAAGGGCAGTCATATGGCTGTTTATTTTGATAAGAAATTTTATGATCCTGTATATGGAATTTCTGAAAAATATAACAGAGCTAAGATAATTTCTTTTTTAGAGATAAAAGTGTAACTGAAGCGGAATGGAAAATATATTTTAAATAAGCAGTAAGACGGAGAAGAGAATAAGATTAAATATCAATATACAGACGGCGAATATCAGGAAAAGTAAAAAGTTGTAAATACATCTGATATTTGTTAAAATAGTTTAGGTGATTAATGTGAAAAAGAGAGTAGTTTTAGGAATGTCAGGAGGAGTAGACTCTTCTGTGGCAGCAATATTATTAAAAGAACAGGGATATGAGGTTATCGGAGTATTCATGAAGAACTGGGATGAAACAGATGAAAACGGCGTCTGTCCGGCAGACGAGGATTATAAAGATGTGATAGCCGTAGCGGAGCAACTTGATGTTCCTTATTATTCGGTGAATTTTGTAAAAGAATACTGGGACAGGGTTTTTACGTACTTTTTGGATGAATACAGGGCCGGAAGAACTCCTAATCCTGATGTTATGTGTAATAAGGAAATTAAATTCAAGGCATTTCTGGATTATGCCGTGAAAATAGGTGCTGATTATATAGCAACAGGACATTATGCCAGAATTGAGAGAGACAGCGGGAAAGTCAGACTTCTCAGAGGACTTGATGATAATAAAGACCAGACATATTTTTTATGCCAGCTTAGTCAGGAACAGCTGGACAAGGTCATATTTCCTATAGGTGAATATAATAAAAAGGATATAAGGGCAATAGCAGAAAAATATAATCTTAAGACAGCAAAGAAAAAAGACAGTACCGGAATATGCTTTATCGGGGAAAGAGATTTTGCAGAATTTCTGAACAGGTATCTTCCTGCAAAGCCCGGTAAAATAGTAACTGCTGATGGAGAAAATCTGGGAAACCATGTAGGACTTATGCATTATACAATCGGACAGAGAAAAGGAATCGGAATAGGAAATACAAAGGACGGTTCCGGTGAACCGTGGTTTGTAGCTGACAAGGATCTAGAAAAAAATGAGCTTATAGTTGTTCAGGGCGGAGATCATGAAAAACTTTATTCAAAAGCTCTTATTGCGGATAATTTTAATTTTATAAATAAAAGGGAGCTTCCTTTGAAATGTACTGCAAAATTCAGATACAGACAGAAAGATGTGGGAGTTACAGTAGAAAAGGCCGGGACAGACAGTTACAGGGTGACATTTGACAAGCCTGAAAAAGCAGTGACTCTTGGTCAGATAGTAGTGCTTTATGATAATGAAGAATGTCTTGGCGGAGGAATAATAAAGGAAATCATTAAGTAGTTAATATTTTACAGATTTTGGTTATGGTATTTTATAACAGAATAAGGTAATATAAAATGAAGGCATTACTATGTAAAATAGAAGAATTGTACATGTCTTCCAAGGAAGAAATTTGAGTATACGGACAGGGCAAAATATGTAATATAAAAAAGAGATGTTCTCACATAAAGGAGAGAACATCTTTTTTATTTTATAAATAATTTCATTATCCTGCATTGGCTTTCAGAAGCTTATCGAATATAAAGAAAAAGTCAGTAATGGCATTTTCTTTTTTCTCCAGCTTTATTTTAAGCATAGTTCCTTCCATCTGAGAAACAAGAACTCTTGCTACTTCCTCTGCCTGAAGTGTCTTGTAGTTGGGATTTATATTTTTCATCATGGATAAAAAGAAAGAAAACTTCATTTCTATTTTTCTGTATGATAAAAGCAGATGCTGTCTTATATCCTCATTTACATCGGACAGTTCATTGGCAATATTGCCGAGAGGGCTTCCTCCGTGGTAGCTGTTCAGCTCCACATTTGAGAAAAAATTATGAAAAAATACCTTAAATTTAGGAATGGAAAGATCATTTACAGTTCTGTCAAAAAAACGTATTATATTGTTAGTATGATAATCAATGACATGAATAAGCAGATCATCTTTATTTTTAAAATAATAATAAAAGGAACCCTTTGGAATATTACAAACTTCCAGGATTTCCTTCAGTCCGGTATTTACGTATCCGTTAAAATAAAAAAGCTTCGCGCTTTCTTCAATAACTTTTCTTTTTTTTATTTCAGTCTTTTTCATAATAGCCTGCCTAGAATTTTTTTACTTTACACATAATTTTATAACTATATTTGTTTCTTGTCAAATAGAATATTGAGAAACTTGATTTTTTTTTGAGAATTTAGTATTATAGCTATAAATTGAATAAATTTAGATTTTCTAGGGTTCCGTAATATATAAATTAGTCTGGTCCGAGAGAAAACACGGTAATTATACCGGACACGGAAGGAGAAAAGCCTAGGAGGATATTAACAATATCGCTCCCGGGCTTTTCTTTTTTTTATTCAAAAATTTTTATTCAGGAGGGAAAAAAATGGAAAGAAAAAAGAATCTAAAGAATATGCTGAGATATGTAATTCCAAGTGTGACAGCATTAATGGTGAATTCTGTTTATATAATTGTAGACGGGTTTTTCGTAATGAAAGGTGTAGGTGAAAAGGCCCTTGCTGCCGTAACTCTGAGTGTGCCGTTTTTGGAAGCACTGATAGCAGTCAGTATGCTTTTGTCAGTAGGAGCAGGAATTTATATTTCGTATTATTTGGGGAAAGGCAGTAAAAATACTGCAAATACAGTATTAAATACATCTTTGGCATTACTGTTTCTGGTTTCGGCTGTAATCAGTATTTCAGGAATAGTATTTTTAAAAGATTTGGCTCGTATACTGGGAGCAGATGAAACTATGACAGAATTAGTGTGTGATTATTTGAAATATCTGCTTTATTTTTCACCTGCTCTTATTCTCAGTTATGCACTGGCGACATTTTTGAGAAATGACAATAAACCCGGTCTCGGAATGATTGCCATGATATTTGGTGGTTTGGCAAACGGGATATTGGATTATGTGTTTATTTTTGTATTTAATATGGGGATAGAAGGTGCAGGACTTGCTACCGGATTAGGACCTGTATTTAGCATATTAATCATGATGCCGCATTTTTTTCTTAAAAAAGGGGATTTATATTTCCGCTTATCGGCTTTTAGCTTTAGATACTGTAAAAAGATACTGACTGCAGGGATTCCCGCTTTTATTACTGAATATTCCCTAGGAATAGTAACTTATCTTCATAATTTTGTGATAATAAGAATTTTGGGTGAGCAGGGAGTGGCAGCTTATGGAATTATAGGTTATGTAGCTCTTATAGTACTCACATTCTATCTGGGGATTTCTCAGGGGATACAGCCACTGATAAGTATGGCTTACGGTGCAGGAAAGGACAGAGAGCTGAAATTTTATACCAGAGTGTCCTTTATATTTGCAGGAATTATAGGAATAGTTAGTACAGCAGTGATAATAGTATTTGCCCGTCCGATAACAGAAATTTTCTCGGGGAATAATTCAGAATTAACAGCTGTAACTGTATATGGTCTGAGAATATACTCCGTTAACTTTATTTTAGCAGGTATAAATATTTTGGCAATTTCAATATTTCAGTCGGTACAGAAAGTGAAAACAGCTTCTGTAATAGCTGTAATAAGAAGTACTGTATTTGTGTATGCAGCCCTTATGACACTTCCAGTGTTTTTTGGAAGCCTTGGAATATGGCTTTCGATGCCGTTTGCAGAAGCTGGAGCTTTTCTTGTAATTCTGGGAATTTGTATCTTTACACTGCGTGATGAAAAAGAAAAAAGAGCAGAGCATGTAATTTTATAGTTTGTTTAATAATAAAAGCAGACAGTTTCAGAGGAGTTATCTCAGAATTACTGTCTGTTTTTTATATTCCACTGAAAGAACCTTAAATTTTATAATATATTAATTTAAATTCAAAAATATGGTATATTTTCTTGAAAAAATAGTCATTTTAAGATACTATATAAAGGAGGTGAATATTATGAAAAAAAATATAGGTGCATTTTTTGATATAGATGGTACAATTTACAGAGATTCACTTTTAATAGAACATTTTAAGATGCTCGTAAAATATGAATTTATTAATATGTCTTCATGGACAGGTCGTGTAAAGCAGAAATTTGAGCATTGGGAAAAAAGAAACGGCAACTATGACGACTATTTGCTGGAATTAGTAGAAACTTACGTAGATGCATTAAAAAATCTGAATAAAAATGATGTGGAGTTTCTGGCGAAAAGAGTAATTGATTTGAAATGGGAAAGAGTTTACAGATACACAAGGCAGAAACTAATGGAGCATAAGGAAAAAGGACATAAAATAATTATAATTTCAGGTAGTCCGGATTTTCTTGTGGAAAAAATGGCGCTGAAATATGAAGTGGATGATTTTATGGCTTCAAAGTATCTTGTGGATAAAAATAATATATTCACAGGAGAAGTGGTACCCATGTGGGATGCTAAAAGCAAAAAGAAAGCTATTAATTATTTTTGTGATAAGTACAGCATAGATTTTTCCAAGTCTTATGCTTACGGGGATACCACAGGCGATCTTACTATGTTTAAGAATGTGAAGTTTCCTGTAGCGATAAATCCTGCTATGAGACTGATAAAAAAAATAAAAAAAGATAAGGAGCTGTCTGAAAGAATACAGATAATAGTAGAAAGAAAGGATGTCATCTACAGTCTGGATTCTCATGTTAAGGTACAGTAAATAAATCCTGTTGCATTTCGGGGAAGTCTAATGCTATTATTAAGTATGCAATAAAAAAACAAAATAGTCTCTATTTTGAAATTTTTTTGAAAACTTTGTTTCATGAATACTAAAGTATTTAGGAGGAAAAAATATGATGTCTAACAGATTTGAGGGAATAAAGCTGGAGTTTGAAGGGTTGTTTTATGGAGGAAGTTATGAGATAGAAATTTTTTCTGATGGTAGGTTTTATTATTCATTTATAGAAAATGAATCTATAGAAATACAAAGAGGCTGTTTTCAGATTTTACAAAAAGAAGTAATGATGTTTGAAGAGCTGATGGAGCATTTTGAGTTATTAAAAAAACAGGGGAATTATACTGTTACTGAATTTAGATTCGGGAATAGTCTTCTTTTATTACAGAGAAACGGAAGAAAAGAAACCATAGAAGTAGGAAAGAATATGATATTTGAGTATTCAAAGCTGCTTATGGACAAATATATGAAAAGTACAAAAAGGGTATTCCTTCTGGACACATATCTGGACGGGACAAAATATATAAGAAATTTTAACTGGAAAATAAAGAATATGACTACACTTGATCTGTTCAGGGAATTTTCCGGAACATATATAAATATGGTAGCGGCATATAATGACAGAAAAGAGAAAGTGGGCTATGTGCCGAAAGAACACAGTGAAGTTCTTGCAAGACTTGTAGATTCGGGAAAGAAGCTTTATGCACTTGCGATACCTACAGATGAAGCAATAGCATTAAAAATTTATATGTACGACTAGTGCTGTTCTTTAACGTATCAGTTTTAATAATGAACGGAAAAACAGCCGTATCTTATTTGAATACTCAAATAAGATACAAAACTAAATAAAGATAACAAGACAGGGAGGCTTATATGAAAGCAAAGGATTTCACACTTCAGGCAAGTAACGGTAAGGATGTAAGTCTGAGTGACTATAAAGGGAAGGCAGTAATTCTGTATTTTTATCCCAAAGACTCTACACCAGGATGTACTACAGAGGCCTGTGATTTCCGTGATAATTCCAGTGTGATAAAAGAAGGAAATGCCGAGATACTGGGAATAAGTCTGGATTCTATAAACAGTCACGAGAAATTCATAGAAAAAAATGATCTTCCGTTTCTGCTGTTAAGCGATCCTGATCATAAGGTATGTGAAATGTATGGAGTATGGCAGCTGAAAAAGAATTACGGAAAAGAATATATGGGGATAGTAAGAAGTACTTTTCTTATAGATAAAGATCAAAATATCGTAAAAGAGTGGAGAAATGTAAGAGTAAAGAACCATGTAGAGGAAGTAACAGAAGAATTGAAAAAACTATAATTTTAATAAAAATCCGGTCTGACCAAAAGAGGTAGTAATGAAAAAGAAGGTTATTTTGATATTAAAGCTGTTATTCTTTGTGTTAATTCTCTTTTTATTATACAGAGAACTGAAGAATTATAATATCAGGCATATTATAGAAGTAGTAAATGAATACAGTATATCAGTGATAATTTTGGGACTTCTTACAGCGGGACTGAATTATTTTATACTGACTTTTTATGATTTGCTGGCTTTACGCAATGAAGATGAAAAGCTTTCATTCAAAAAAATAATTCCTGTTTCGTTTACAGCCTTTGCATTCGGAAACAGTCTGGGATTTTCCGGGATTTCGTCCTCGGCAATAAGGCTCAGACTGTATGGAGCATTAAAGATACCAGAGGGAAAAATAATAAAGATATCTTTATTTACAATGGTTTCCTTCTGGGTGGGACTGATAACGGCTGCTGCTGTTTCGGCAGCAGTCAATATGAAAATATATGCAGTTCCGCTGATTATCCTGCTTATGATTTACTGCTGGAAAATACCTGATATAAAAAAACTGAGTATAAAAAGAAGTATAGTATTAAAACAGCTCATAGTGGGATTTATTGACTGGGCTGCAGCAGGACTTGTACTATATATCTTTTTGCCGGAAAGACCTGATTTTTTTCTGTTTTTAGGAATTTTTTGTCTGGCACAGTTTGCAGGTGTAGTAAGTAATCTTCCTGGGGGAATAGGAACATTTGAATTTGTTTTTCTAAAGCTTCTGGGCAGCAGTAACGGAATACTTGCAGCGATTTTTCTTTACAGGGTTATATATTATTTAGTTCCCTTACTCGGTGCTATAATTACATATCTGGTACTGGAATTTACCAAGAAAGCTGAAAAAATAACGAAAACTTATGAATTTCTGATTCCGATACTTCTGGCGGCATTTTGCTTTACCAGCGGAATGATACTTTTAATATCTGGTGCGATACCGCCTGCAATAAGCAGAATAACTTTTCTTGAAAAAATTATTCCTTTGGGTGTGCTGGAGATTTCTCATTTTTTGGGAAGTATAATTGGTATAGTTTTGATTTTACTGAGCTATGCAATTAAGAACAGGATAAATCTGGCATACAGAGTTTCAGTGTGTGCTTTGGTTTTCGGTATATTTTCTCTCCTGTTCAAAGGTGCAGGATACGGGACAGTAATGGTTCTTATCTTCGTTCTGATTCTTCTTATTCCGTCAAAAAAGTTTTTTTATAGAAAAAGCTCCTTATTTCATAACGGAATAAATCCGGAATGGACAGTCTTAATTATAATGGTACTTATATCATCTATCTGGCTTGGTCTTTTTTCTTATAAGCAGACGCCTTACAGCAGTCTTTTATGGTGGCAGTTCGAGTTTCATAAAGGAGCTCCCAGAGTTTTGAGAATGATCTTTGCGATAGGGTTATTTACATTTATATTTTCCGTAATAAAAATTTTAAGACCTGTACCACAGGAAAAATACACAGTATTAAATGATTCCAGAGAAGCAGTGGATGAAATTATGAAAACATCTTCTGATTCTGAGTCAAACCTTGTCTACTTAAATGATAAAAGAATATATTTCAGCGATAATAAAAAAGCTTTTCTTATGTACGGAAAGTATCAGAATACCCGTATTGTAATGGGTGATCCTATAGGGAATGAAAGTGAAATATCCGAAATCATATGGGACTATTTTTTGGAAACGAAAAACAGTCTTGAATCTCTTATTTTTTATGAGGTAGGAAAAGAAAACCTCCACTATTATCTGGATATAGGACTGACTATACTAAAAATAGGCGAGGAAGCACTGGTTAACCTTGAGAATTTTTCACTTAAGGGCGATAAAAAGAAAACTCTGAGATATACGTATAATAAGCTTACAAAAGAAGAGTATGAAATGAAAATAATCAAAAAGGAAGATATAGAACCATATCTTGATGAGCTGGAAAGAATATCCGATATCTGGCTCAAGACTAAAAGTGTAAAGGAAAAAAGCTTTTCGCTGGGTAATTTTACAAAGGAATATATGCGTAATTTTGATACGGCAGTTATAATAAAGGATAATGAAATATATGCTTTTGCCAATTTATTTTATTCTGGAGATAAAAACGAGATATCCATTGATCTTATGAGATATGATGCAGATAAGGCACCAAACGGTATTATGGACTTTTTGTTTATGAAAATAATGGAGCATGGTAAAGAAAACGAATTTAAATATTTTAATCTCGGAATGGCACCCTTGTCGGGAATAGAGGATAAAAATACAGGATTAGTTAATCTGTGGAATAAAGCCGGGATATTTATATATAAACATGGCAATCATTTCTATAATTTTGACGGGCTGAAAAAATTCAAGAATAAATTTGATCCCGAATGGAAGCCGAAATATGTGGCTTTTTACGGGAACCCGCTTAAAATAGTAAGTAATACGGTTTCCTTGATTTCTGGCGGAATGAAAGGTTTCTTTAAAAAATAAATCAAATTAAATCAGGAGGATAAAAATCAATGAAAGTTATAGTACCAAAAAATTATAAAACGCCTTTAGACATAAGGGAAACTGAAGTGGCAATAAAAAAACTCAAGGATAGATTTGAGGAAGAGCTTAGTGAAAAAATGAATATAACAAGAGTATCAGCCCCTTTATTCGTAATAAGAAATACAGGATTAAACGATGATCTGAACGGTCAGGAGCATCCGGTGAGCTTTACGGCACCCAATATTACTGATCTTAATGTAGAAATAGTACATTCTCTTGCAAAATGGAAAAGAATGGCTTTATACAGATATGGGTTTCAAAACGGCGAAGGACTTTATACTGATATGAACGCAATCAGACGTGAAGAAGAAACATCTAATCTGCATTCTATCTATGTGGATCAGTGGGATTGGGAAAGAGTTATCGAAAAGGAAGACAGAACAGAGGACTTTCTTGAAGGAATCGTGAAAAAGCTGTTTGATGTATTTAAATCTATAGAAGCATTTACTTTGGGAGAGTATCCACAGCTTGGAGAAAAATGGCTTCCTGAAAAAATAACATTTATAACTACACAGGAGCTGGAAAATAAATATCCTGATCTTACTCCGAAAGAAAGAGAAGGTGCTGCTGCAAAAGAATACGGCGCAATATTTCTGAAAAAAATCGGAGGTGTACTGGAATCAGGAGAAAAGCATGACGGAAGGGCTCCGGACTATGATGACTGGAATCTGAACGGGGATATTATATTCTGGAATCCGCTTTTGGACTGTGCTATAGAGCTTTCATCAATGGGAATAAGAGTAGACAGCGACTCTCTTGAAAAGCAGCTTCATATATCAAATGCGCTGGACAGACTAAATATGCAGTATCACCAAATGGTAAAATCAAATACTCTGCCTCTTACCATTGGAGGAGGAATCGGACAGTCAAGAATATGTATGTATTTTTTGAGAAAGGCTCATGTAGGAGAGGTTCAGGCATCTATATGGAGCGAGGAAACAGAAAAAATATGTAAAGAAAACGGAATAAATTTATTATAAGCTATAAAAACACTTTTTGATAAAAAACTGTCAGAAAGTGTTTTCTGTTTATTTTATACATATGTGTGAACATGAAATAGAAGTTTTTATTTTCAGAAAGGGAAAAATATGATCTTTGAAGATTTGAAAGTATATGAATGGAAAGATTTTTTTGATAAGCCTGTATCTGAAGGAAGAATTATAAAATTACTGGGAAATGATTTATTCAGAATGTCGTATAGTTCTTCTTCATATGAATTCACATGTCCAAGCCACAATATAAGCAAAATGATATTTATGAAAAACGGGACGATTAAATTTTTCCGTGAAAATAAAAGATATCAGGTTTCTGAGGGAGAATTTATTCTAATTCCAAGAGGTCGAACAGCAGTAACATATTCTGATATGTGTAAATATCTTACTGCGATTTTGATTAGAGACCTTCCGGATGAGATAGTCCGGAAAGAACGGGAGAAGTTCCCTGAGATAAGGATGCCATGGAAAGTAAAATCTCATGATCCGGATACAGAAAATGATTGATATTTAGGAAGGAGGAATATTATGGAACTGCCTGAATTATTACTGGAATATCTTCACAGGAAAAAGGTCAGAGTCGGCTTTGAGATAATAGGTGCAGAACCTGGAATGAAGGCTTATGTATTAATTTTTCCGATAGAAAAAAAAGAAGAACAAATATACAGAAATAATCTTCTTCCAATAGCATCTTACGAAGTAAGATATATAAAACATAAAGAAGAATATACAGATACTAAATGGGGGCTTGATTATGACTATGTTCTTGAGGATAAAGATACAAGAATAAAAAGATTTTTTATTGAAAGAAACAATGAAAATTCAAATCTTTTAAAGGTTTTATCAGAATTTGATATTGATTTTGAAGACTTTAAAAGACTGAATTTTTTTGACAGCGCTTTGACTGACAGTCCGATAGAATATTATCTAAAGGATAAAAGTATATTTCCGCATTTATGGAAAGAAGATTAGCTTTGTTTTTTAATAAGAAAATAAAGTAGATTTTGCAATTAAATAGAAGCAGGAATTAACAATATAAAAAAGAAACAAATATTTCCGAATTTGAAGCTCAGATTAATGAAGATAAAAAATCCGGTTTTCTAATATATTTATTCAAATAAACCAATTTTTTAAAAAGAAAGATTTAAACAATTGTATATAAAAATAATTTTTTGATTAATAAATTTATGAGAAGTATTAAATAATAAGATGAAAATGTACTACATTTTTTTGATTATCCGAATGTTTGATTTTTTATCTTGATTTTTTCTAAATAATATTGTAATCTTAAATATATAACTATATGTTTCTACCAAAAAAATAAAATGAAAGGTAATTTAAAAAAAGAAGGATATTTATGAAAGATTATAAAAAATTATTATTTAGTTTCTTAGCCCTTAGTTTAGCTTGGAATGCAAAATCTAGCGAAAATACTTTTATAAAAAAATATGACAGCTTATATACAAAAATAGTAAAAAATATATCAGACAAAAAGAAAGAACAGAATTTTTACAAAACCATTGAAGAGATTTTGAATAAAAGAAACTCAGAGTTAAGAGATTTATACAAACAGAATGACTATATAGTCAAACCGGAATATTTGGAGTGGCAGATTTTTTTCGGTGGTTTTTATAATGTAAAAAATAAAAAATTTACAGATAAAAACGATTATGAATACGGGTACAGCAAGGTACCGATGAGCGTGAATCTGGGAATGTATATTCCTATGAAGGACGTTTTGGGGGTCAGCCCGGCTGATATGGAAAAAAATTCAGGGTTAACAGCCGGATATTTGACTTTAAATGATCCCGGAATTAGAAATGTAAATATGTTTTCAGCAGTGAAGCCCGATATCAATTTAAATGTAAATCCATTTTCACTGTCAATGAATTTGAACGCGGAAGAATCTGAAACAATAAAATTACAGGCTGAGCCGACACCTTTGAATATACTTCTGGATGAAGTGGAGGTCTTTAACTTACAGATGAATTATATGACTACACCTTATTCTTCGGCATATTTGGGACCGGTTTTTTCAACTACACTGGGTGAAACTTCTCCTGATGATATTATATACAGAGTTAACGATATATGGAATAGTACAAATACCCTTGTAAATAACGGGTTATTGGAGAGCAGAATAAAAAGGAAAAATGCAGTTGCCCTTTTGGTAGTAAGAGGTTCAGGATTAGTGGGGACTTACGGTAACCTGTCAGTAATAAATCTTGAAAATTCTAATACTGCAGGTGCTGTAATACAGCCGTACACTGGGGGAATAGTGGGCTTTGACAAAACTACGGATTTCTCGCTGATAAATACGGAATATCTTTGGGGAACAGAAAAAAATGCGATAATCGGACAAAAATACAGTGCTTTGATAGGGCTGGCAGTGCCTCCTGCTAACGGAGTATTTACAAAGCAGGTGGGAATGGGCTACATACCAACTAATACAGCGCAAAATATACAGGTAAGGATGGAGAATTTTGGTGATATAACTATGCTGTCACCGAATAGTACAGGCTTTCTTCTGATGCCGGATATTGATATAGATCCAGGAAGCACTGCTATGGTAAATAGTACGGCTATTGCCACATATGATTCGGGATATACAAAGTATGCATATATTTTTAATAACAGTGACCAGATGAATGTACGTCAGAGAGCACTTAATGCACAATCTGGAACAATAAATGTATATGGATCAAGAAGTTACGGATTTATGACTTCACCCTATGCCGGAGATGATACCAGCTTATATAATTTCGGGATAAGCACTGAATCAGCCTATACTTCCAGCATAGCCAATCAGGGAACAATAAATGTACTTGGCGATGAATCAACAGGATTTGCAATAAAAAAGGCAATCCATCTGTGGTCAAATGAAGGAGAAATAAATGTAGGAAATAATAATTCTTCATTTTTACAGGATAATGACAATGGGAATACCATTTATGACAAAAATGGCAATCTTGTATCAACAGGAAATCAGGCACTGGTAGAAAGAGCAACGGGAATGTATACAAACCAGCCGTTGATCGCATACTCGCAGAGTTATGATTATGCATCTCTTCCGGGATATAGTGCAGATGTACTTTTCGGACTTGCGGAAAATTCAGCAAAAATAATTTTGTGGAATAATGCTGTTTACAGTTCGGGAATACGTGCAGAGAAAAACGGATATATACTTAACAGAGGAGAAATAATCATAAAAGGAGAGAACAACTACGGAATGGTAGTTGCCGATAGTAACAGCTTCGTAGCCTATACAGGAAATAATCAGGCAGTTTCTATTCCGGGAAATGACTCGTATGTCGCACCGCTGGCAGGAAGAGAGGCAAGAATTGTACTTGAATCTACAGCAGGTTCATCAGTGGGCGGTTTTGTACAAAATGAAGGAAATCTTGAAAATGCTTCCGAAATTATAGTAAATAGTATTAATTCTTCCGGGCTGTATATCAAAAGCGGAAATGCACTGAATTCAGACAGAACCAATCAGCCTAAAAATCATAATTATGGTCAGATTATTGTAAATGCAGCCGGGACAAACGGTGTACTTCTTACTAATGAAGATGAAAAAAGTGCTGTTCTGATAAATAACGGACTTATTGAAACAAAGCAGGCAGGAACTATTGCAGTGTATGCAGTGAATGGCTCACTGGCAGAAATGAAAAATCTGAATGAACAGGAAAGTCATTATACCCCCGGAGATATAATTGTAAATGGTAATTGGGCACAGAATGCAGCAATAAAAGCGGCTGACGGTGCAACAGGATTATGGCTGGAACAGTCAAATACGGCTTTTTCTGTTTCAAATCCTTCAGGATTGGCTTTAACCAGAGCTTCTATAGCAGCACCGGTAATAACAGGCAGCAGTACCAGTCAGTATACAAGTGTAGGAGTTTATTCGGACGGGATAGCAACAGCAGAATTTAAAAAAGGAATAAAATACGATCTTAATCCTACACTTTATGCAAATGACACAGCAGCTGTAAGAATCGGAAAAAATGCAGTGGCACTTTTACAAAATTATAAAATTAGCGAGGCAGATTCACGCTCAGCAGTAAATTTTGCAGGGGTAGGAGGAACATTTGATATTCAGGATCTGGAAATTAATATGGATGATAATTCTGTTATGGCTTATTCAAACGGAGGAAAAATTACTACAAATACACTGGGAGGAATACATATTTCTGGTTTGGGCAGCAATACAACATTAACATTTGTATCAAATAACGGAAGTATATTAATTAATGATACAAAAATCAGTGATTTTCTGATGTCTCCGGGAGCTGTGACCGTCGGAACCGGAACAATGGCTTATCTTGCAGAAAACGGAACAATAGAAAATCAGGTAACCACAGGCACAGAAGGACTGGCATTAAATACTGACATCGGAATGAAGGTATATTCCAAAACCGGTACAAGTGTAAGTGTGAATAAAGCAAATACGAATGTAATAAATAACGGAATAATAACTATGAAAAATAGTCTAGCCGGAGCAACGGCAATTTATATAAAATACGGATCAGTGACAAATAATGGAAACGTCGTTCTGACTGACGCTGATTCAGCCGGACTCTTTGCTGTGGAAGAATCTGATGTGATAAATAACGGATCAGTAACAGCAGAGGAAAATAATTCAGCCGGGATTTATGCTTTGTCTGATGATACAGGTTCAAGCCCTATATCGGGAGCAAGCGGAATTAATATAAAAAATTCTGGAATAATAAATGTTTCAGGAAATGACAGTGCAGGAATATATGCAAAATATAACGGAACATTTCCTATATCCGGAGCAAAAATTTATGATATAAAAAATTTGGGAATCATCAATATACGCAATACAGAAAGTGTGGGAATATACTCGGATAATGTCAAAGTCAGCAGCGTAGGGACTATTAATCTGAATGATGTAAGCCTTCTGGGCTCTTCACCATCAGGAAACAGAATAGCCGTATACGGTACAGGAAATAACACAGAGATTACAGGAGGAGGCACTATCAATCTCGGAACTGCAGATCAGACAAATATAGCATACTATCTGGTAAACGGAGCCAAATTAAGAGGAACAGGTTTAGGAACAATTACAGGATACGGGGTGCTGGTTTACAGCGGAGGCGATATTGACAATACTACACCTGACATAACTGCTTCTGACGGACAGATAGCTCTTGTGGTAAAGGGCGGATCTGGGCTTACATATGCAAAAGACATAAAAACAGGAGATACGGTCAATACCGGTACCGGAAAATATTATGCAGTAGCTCTTTATACAGACGGTCAAGCAGGAGCAATAAGTAATGATCTATATGCCGGAGCTGACGGGATAGGGCTGTATGCAGCAGGCGGAAACGGAACTCCCGGAAGCGGAAGTATACTTATTTATAATGGTCAGATAACAATAGGTGGCGGAACTGAAGGCGGAACAGGGATTTATGTAAATAAAGGATCAAATGTAAATCTTAATTCAGGAAATATTATTCTTAACGGTTTCGGAAGTGTAGGAGCATATGTGGAAAGCAACGGAGAATTCACCTTCGGAAGCGGAAGCAGTATGACATTCAGCAGTTCTGGAATAGGTATATGGGGAGAAAATGGAGCTGTTATAAATGATAACGGCGGAACTGTAATTTCTCTGGATTCTGGAGCAACAGTAATCAGAAGCAGAATAGCAAACGGAATAATAAATATAGTTGGTCCTGTAACTACAGTAGGAAACAGTATCACAGGATATGTAGTATCTGGGGAAATAAATAATATGGGCGGTTCACTGATAGAAGCTGTAAGCGGCTCTGACGGAACTGTAGGAATAGCTGCAGAAGATTATAAAACAACAGGAGCTAATCCTTATGAAGCAAATAACTTTGGGACAATAGATTTAACAAATGCTGTAAATTCCATAGGAATAAGCGTAAAAAATGCAAGGGCCTATAATGACACAGTGGCTCTGATAAAGGCAGGAGAAAAAGGTATAGGTATATACGGAGAAGGAAGTTCTTTGTTTGATCTTACAGAATTGAGAAATAACGGAACAATATCTCTAGATTATAATAATTCTGCGGGAATTTACAGTAAAGGTGCTTCCTATATCGAGAATAACGGTGCGATCACTGGAGGAGCGGCAGGTGTGGGAAATATAGGAATATACGGGAGAAAAAATTCCTCACTTTCTGTAATAACAGCAATAATCAACAATTCTTCAATAATACTCGGAGATAATGGTATAGGAATATATGCCGAGAATTCTGATATTACAAATAACGGAAGTATTGTAACAGGAAGCTCGCTGACTTCTTTGGGAACTTCAGCGGGAATTTACGCCAAAGACAGTACTGTTACGAATAATGGTAATATTAGTATAAAAGATAACGGAATTGCTTTTGCGGCAAATAATACAACAGTAAACTTAAACGGCGGTAATATAGATGATACTAAGGGAAGTCTTGTTTATGCAGAGAATGGTTCTGTGGTAAATTACAGTCTTGGGAACCGTACAACAGGAGAAAATCCGTATATATATCTTAATGACAGTGTGATAAACTTTATTTCACCGACAAAGATAACAGTATCTGACAATGGAACAGGAATATTTGCAGCAGGTTCTTCAGCAGGAATAAACGGTAGCTTATCTCTGGATATTGCGGATAATGGTACAGGGATATATTTACAAAATACCGGGCTTTATACAAACAGCAATGTAATAAATCTAAACGGACAGAAAGCATGGGGAGCGGCAGGAGAGAATACGGATATTGCCAATGCCGGAGATATAAATATAAACGGTGAAGGCGGAACAGGAATTTATTCGGTGCTGACAGCATCCGGAGCAGTAAATAATACAGTAAATACCGGGAAAATAAATGTAAGCGGAGAAAATTCAACAGGAATTTATGCTGTGGGTGAAGACAGCAGTTTGGGAATTTTAGGACAGATAACTGTGAATAATAATGGTGAAATTAATCTTGGCAGCAGTCTTGATTCGAATAAAGCCAAAACCGGAATATACGGGGATAAAGCAGTAATAATAAATAATAACAGAGATATATTAGGTGCTTCCGGTGTAATAGGAATATACAGCGACGGTGCTGCGACAGTACAAAACGGTAAAATAGTATTTGGAGATGCTTCAACAGGAATTTATTCTTCCGGAGGAACAGTAAATATAGCAGCCGGTTCTGAAATTACTGTGGGAAATAATAGAGCAGCAGGAGTATATGCAGTAAACGGTTCAGTAATAACAAATAACAGTAGTAATGTAAATGCAGGTGAAAATAGTGTAAGCTTCTATATACAGGACAATGGTTCAAAGATAACAAATTTCTCGAATTTAAGTGCAAATAAAAATAGTACAGTATTTTATTTAAAGGATTCAGAAGCGGATAATCAGGGTAATATTCTGGCAAATGGAGAAAAAGCAGTAATTTTCTACGGATTAAACAGCAGAATCAGTAATTCGGGAGTATTGGATGCTCAGGGTAATTCCGGGGTAACTGCAATTTATTCTAAGAATTCAGCGGTGTTAAATACAGGAGATATTATAATGGGAGACAGCATAATAACAGATTTGTCAATTCCTGCAAATAACAATTATTCAGTAGGAATATACGGGGATAATTCAATAATTGAAAACAGTGCCGGGACAAAAATAACTGCCGGTGAAAATGCAGTGGGGATATACAGTAAAAATAACAGTACAGCTGCTGTTAATTACGGTATTATAGAATCTTCAAAGTATGGTGCAATAGGAATGTTTGCAGAAAACGGAACAATTCAAAATGACGGGACAATAATACTCAGCGGTGATAAATCAATAGGAATGGCCGGAAGAATAGATGCTGTTCTGATAAATAACGGAGTAATAACTTTAACAGGAGATGACAGTATAGGAATCTACGCAATAGCAAATTCCAGCGTTGAAAATAACAACACTATTGAATTACACGGAAATAACAGCACAGGTATTTTGATGGAGTCAGGTTCTCAGCTTATAAACAGCGGTACAATTAATTTATACGGAAATGTTACAAATAAGGCTTTGATAACAGACGGTAATTCAGGCTATATACTTCCCAGCATAACAAATGCGGGTGTAATAAATGTAGAAGAAAAATTTGAAGCTGACGGTATAAAAATAAATATAAAGGTAGACCCGTCTTCTGTGAGAACACCTACAGTATCTGAAATATCTGCTTTTGGATATACAGCAGAGGATGTAAATGCAAAGTTTTTGATATCAGATGCGGTGCAGTTCAAGGCTGACAGCTTCAGCGTAAGCGAGCCTGTTACTGTGATGAGTGATTTTTCACAGGGGACAAACAGTACTGTTTATAAACTGGAAAATGTATTTAACCCGAGAACATCAGGAGGAATAAACAGCGGTATGCTGTCTGTATTGTCAGAATCACTGACGTGGAATGCAATTCCTGATATAAACAGTCAGGGAAATGTAGATATCTGGATGCAGAAGCTTGATTATACAGAATTTTCAGCCGGAAAATGGTACTATGACTTTGCAGAAGTGCTGGATTCAAAATATGAAGATGCCAGTGGAAATGCACTGAAAATTTATGATAAAATTGACAAAATAACAAAGGAAAAAGATTTTGACAGAATTATGGAGAGTTTGGGAGGAAATATATACTCCAATATAAATCAGAGAGAGGAAGACATAGCGGAAATTTTTGATAATTCTCTTGCATTGCTTCAGAATTCTTCTAATAATACAAAAGAAAACGTAAAAATAAATATAATTACAGGTGCGGGGAAAACTGGTGAAAAAGCTGACGGTGTACCTTCTTATGATTATGAAAGTGTCGGAGTGCTGGCTTTGAGAGAAGTAGAGAGAACTTACAGACATACATACGGATATTCACTTGGATATTTGCATACGAATTTTGATTTTGACGACGGAAGCAGCAGTAAAGAGGAAGCAGATACATTACAGGCGGGAATTCATAATAAATACACAGTAAATGACTGGAAATTTATTAATAATCTTACAGGAAGAGCAACTTTGCATAATACTGACAGAAACATAGACTGGACAGATTCATCCGGAAGATCTGAAATGAACGGAACATATGAAACATACAGTATAACAATTGATAATATAGCAGGAAGAGAATTTCAGCTTAACAAAAACATTAGTGTAATGCCTTATGGTGCATTAGCAGGAATGTATGTAACAAGACCATCATTTGAAGAAAGCGGGCTTGAAGCTCTGGAAGTGAAGAGTAATGATGCATGGAGCGTGAAACCGCGGGCTGGTATGGAATTGAAGGCATCTGTTCCTTTAGGAACAAATGAAAGCTGGAAATTAAAAGGAAATTTAGACCTGTTTTATGAATATGAACTTGCAGATTTAAATAAACGAGAATCAGCAAAACTGCTCGCAGTAGAAGAAAATTATCATAAACTGGCTAAGCCTGATGAAAATAAAGGAAGAATCGCGGCAAGAGCAGCAATAGGCGTAGAAATGAATGACAGATACGGGATTTTCTTAACAGGGGCTTATTCTGCGGATGGCAGTGAAAAAGAGGATTACAGAGCCGGGGTTGATTTGAAAATAGTATTCTAGCGCTTAGGGATAATTAGCTTTGTGTTATTGTAGACCGGCAGCAGGAGCAGCAGAGCAATCACAGATGTTATACAATGATATTCACAAAGTAAATTAAAAACTTCCTGTAGTATTGATCATTACAGGAAGTTTTTTAGTAAATCGGGAAATTATTTTTGTTCTCGTAATTGGTGACTGGATATGATAAAATATAGACATTAAGACCAGAGATAATAAAGGAGGAATTTTGCATGGCTGATAATAATGAAAAGGATATTTTTAAAAATCTTATCTTAGCAGGTGTCGGTGCACTGGCAATGACAGCTGAAAAGATCAGTGAAAGTATTACTGAACTTCAGGAAGTAGGTAAAATTACTGCTGAGCAGGGGAAAGAGATAATAGATGAACTTGCTAAAAAGGGTGAAATAACTATAGAGCAGGGGAAAAAGATTGTTGAACAATTGAAAACTGCTGATAAAGAAACTGGTGCTGCAGAAAATGAATTTGGAACTATGAATTTTGAATCTATGGATGATGAGAAATTAGCTCGTTTAAAAGAAGAAATTGAGAAGATAGAAAATGAAAGAAAAGGAAATCAGGAATAGGCTGTTTTTAGGTTTATTCTGACAGGCCAGAGACACTTTTTACGGGTGTCTTTTTTTGTGGGTTTAATCGTAATGTTGATGATAAATGTTCAATTTTATTTGGTTTATTTGCATTCTAGTATAAGCAATAAAAAGAGTCTTACATTTATTTTTATAATATAAAAAAATAAAAAAATATAAAATATATGCTATTAATATAATAATATATACAAATATTATTGTTTAATAAATTTATTAATTAATGAAAGAAAAAAATAAAAAATATTTGAAAAAATAAAAAAATAGGTTATAATTAATTAGTTTTATAAATTAAAGAAAAGTACAGTAAAGGAGGAAAAACTTGAGATTATCATTACATTGTGAATTGAAAGAAAATGAAATACCATTGGATTACCGGAGAAAAATAGTGTCAATGTTCAAAAGATGTTTAACAAACTACGATAAAGATGTTTACAACAAGTATTACCATATGAGAGATCCCATACAGAAAGAATTTACATTCTCTAATTACTTTCAAAAACCTATTATGAAAAAAGAAACAATAGAAATACCGAACAAAAGAATCATCATTAATTTTTCCACTTCAGACAATGTGATAGGAATTGATTTTTATAATGCATTTGTCAAAAATCTGTATCAAGAAATAAGATTTTCAAATTTAAATAGTATAAAAATAACAAGAATAGTCGTACAAAAGGAAAGAAAAATAGTTTCAAATAAGGTGGTTTTCCGTACTCAGTCACCGCTCATAGTTCGTGACCATCATCCTGAAAGTGGTAAAGATTGGTATTATTCTTGCAATGATATGAATTTTGAAAAATTTCTGAAAAGAAATTTATATAATCAGCTAAAGGATAAATTTTCTGAAAAAATAGAAAAAGATTTGGAGAATTTATCTATTAGAAAGGTAGATATGAAAAAAATAATTGTAACCTCTTACGGGATAAAAATGGCTTCTTCCATAGGAAGTTTTGAAATGGAGGGAGAGCAGTACATTCTTAATGAAATTTATCAGAGCGGCGCAGGCAGTAAGAAAAGTCTTGGATTTTCTATGGTAGATATTGTATAAAGAAAGTTAAACAAAGCAAGATAATAATAAATTTTGGCGAGACATTATAATGTGTTTGTAGCAGGTTCAGTTAATATTTTTGAGAAAAATTTTAAGGAATATGAAATTTAGAAAAATTATATTGAGTTTTTAGAAAAAATAATGAAATTAATACTTGAATTTTTCTTTTATTTTCTTGTATAGATAAACTATTAGTGTAAGGTAATGAATGAAAGGATAAATTAAAAAATGAAACCGTATTTAAGAATCAGAGAAAATGGAGAATTTGCGACACAAAGTATTGCTTTTGCCAAAGAAGGTTTTGATATATTAGGAATTCCAACTGCTACTTTTACACATATTTCACAGGTACCTTTATCTAAGGGAAATATGATAGTAGGTTTTGTAAATGAGGTTCGGGGATACTTGGCACAGCTTGGAATTTCAACACCGGATATTGATTATCCGGAAGAATTGACAAAGTATTTAGGAAGAAAGATAAAAAAAATAGCAATAAATAATGCAGAAATTTTTATGAATGAAAATTCACAACAGAGATATTTTATTAAGCCGGTGATTGATAAACAGTTCGATGCTTTTATAGCTGAATATCTTCAGGATTTGGCACGATTAAAACATTTTGATAAAAAAACTAAAATATGGATTTCTGAATATATGAAATTTGAAAGTGAATTTAGATGTTATATATACAATAAAAAACCATTGGCAATTTGTAAATATCGTGGTTATGCAGTGGGGGAAATAGATTATTCTATTGTTCTGGAAATGGCTGAAACTTATGTATCAGCTCCGGTAGCTTATACATTGGATGTAGGACTATTTGAAAGTAAGCTGTATTTAGTTGAGGTAAATGATGCTTATTCAGTTCAAAATTATGGACTGGCAGTGGATAAGTATGTTGCATGGCTAATGCTTAGATGGTCTGAGCTCAGCGGGCAGGAAGTCAAAAAATGTTTTGTAACTTTAAATAAGATATTGAAAGGGAAAAAATGAATTCATTGAATATTTTACTTTCTTACAGTTATATTTACAATTTATTTCCAATAACTTGGGGTGATATTTTATTTGGAATACATGAAGGATTTTTAGATTTTAAAGCTGCTGTTGAACATAGTTATAATATTATAGAAAAAGAAGAAAATTCTTCTCAAAGAGTTTTAGATATGGCTTTTCTACATGGAAATGAGTCAATTTATCCACTTATTGATGAATTAGTTGAAGAAGAAAATAAATATGATGAAAAACATGCTAAAGAAAAATATTTATATGCAGTTTTAAAATGGGTTTATAAAAATCAGAGTACATTTTTAGAGCCTCTTGAAGCAGTAGAATGTATTTATGCAGACTTTGGTTATCCAGAAATTATATCAAAATTTGTACGATATGCTTCTAATAATGAACCAGATCTTGGTTCAAGAGAGTTGAATATAAAGCGTATTTATAATAATTGGGAAAAGTATCTGGAAACTGAGAAAATTAAATGGAAAAAAGAGATGAATATTAAATTCTAAAAAAACAGGGTTTTACGCCCTGTTTTTGTCAATCCGTTTCATAATTTTGCCATGTTTTTCCAAATAAAATTCCCCATCCAAAAAACTGATTTCTAAGTATAGAATTCAAATGAATGAAAGAATCAGAAATTTCTGCAATTCTTCCGCTTAAATCTGGAAAATCCTCAGCCAATTTATCAAGCATGACAAGTGATTTTTCTTCCTGAGAAATAACTTCAGGCATTTCTTCCAAAAAATTAAAAATGAAACTCTCAATTTTTGTTTTCATAAATTTACATCCCCCTAAAATTAAAATATTTTATAATAATATTGTAACATATATTAGAAAAATGTAAATATATATTTGTAAAGATATGCTTATTTCTGTTGATTATAGTAATCACTTCTTTGGAGAAGTATAAATTATTAATTCTTCAATACTGCAATTAAAAAAGTCTAATAATTTTAAAATAGTTTCAATGTAAGTTTTATTAGTATTGTTATTATAATATATTTTATGTAAAACAGGTCTCGAAACACTTAAATTACTAATTATAAGCTGTCTTTCAAGCTCAGCAATACTCCTGATTCCTCTTTCAGCCATAAGAATATTAAGTCTTGATTTTATCATATATCTCCCCCTTGATATAAATTAATTTTAAATATTTTAACATTTTATAAAAATATAATCAATAATAATAGTGAAGCTAAAAAAAACCGCCCATTCCGGCGGCATATTTATTTTTTAGGAGAATATTTACTCCCTGTAACCTGTTTTTTAAATTCCTCAAGCTTAATAGTATTCTTCTCTCTGTCGTTCTTATTAGTTTCCTGAATCTTCTTAGTCTCACTAATACCATTAGTAATAGTTCTCCAAGTTTCCTCGATAGTTTCTATCTTTATAGAACTCGTTCCTGCCATTTTTGCCAGAGTAGCAGCATTTTTTGAAACAGAATTCGCATTTCTGATAAGCAGTTCATTTGTTTTATCATCCAAAACCTGCATTGATCTGGCCTGCAGCTCCTGTCTTTTCAGCATAATGGCCTGTGTAAGACATTGCTTGAAGATAGGCAGCGTAATAAGAAAAGCCGAGTTAATTTTTCTTATCAGGTTGTAGTTACCAAGCTGTATCATCTGTATCATAGGTATAGTCTGCATTGCCACATTTTCAGAAATTCTAAGATCGTATATTCTCTGATCCAGCATATCCCTTGCCTGAAGAAGTGACTGATAAATCAGTGCAGCTTTTTGATCATCGGGATTTTGGGCCTTTACTTCATATTCGGCAATATATTTGTCCACTTCTTCTTTTGCCAGCTCACCAGCTACAATGTATTTTTCAAGTGTTTCATAAGTTTCCACATTAGCTTTTGCCATTTGCTCGAGATTCATATTGCTTTGTCTTGTCTCAGCCTCATATTTTTTTAAAACAACATAGATTTTATCCACTTCTGTTCCAAGATCTTCATATTTGGTAAATAATTTGTCAATAGTGTCTTTGGCTTTATTAAAAAGCTTACTGACAACTCCCTGTTCCTTATAAGTATTGAATTTTTCAAATTCCTTCGGATCAAATTTGTCCATTACTCTGGTAAGCTTGACAATAAGCTCCCCGCTCTCCTCAGCTTTCACTTCCTTCATCTGCAATAAAAGGCTGTCTGAAACATTGGAAATCCCTTTTGAAGCAGAATCGCCGAAGAATAAAATAGTATTCAGATCATTAACTACAATTTCTGAAGTCAGGGCCTGCACTTCCGGATCATCCCGCAGTTTAAGCTTAAAATCATTTGAATATTCCTTAATTTCTTCCGGCATAACAAGCAAAACTTTTTCTTCCTGAGGGCTGTCCTCGTCTGGTAAAGATAACTCGAATTTCTTTTCAAAATTAATCATATTTATCTCCTTTATTAAAAACATAGCAGTAAAGCTGTTTTTATTTTTTTAAATATTAAATATTTTTTTGATAATAGAAGGCTCTTTAAGCTCTGATTCAGATTTTAACGGCAGATTTCTTACGAATTCTTCTAAAAATATTGTGTTAAAATAATGATCGTCAATATAATTTTCTATACTTCCGCCTCCTGCTGTGTTAAAAATAACTATGTCAAATCCCACTCTGTTCAGAAATGCAAATAAAAATGCAGATTCGACATTCATATCCTCAAGATGACTTGTATAAATAACTATTTTAGGTATATTCTGGGTAAAATCAAAAGTTTCCAGAGAGCTTAATACCTTTGAATCCATAAAAATTACAGAAGCAATAAAGTGGAGTATATTATTATTTTCAAGTTTAAATTTGAAAATAGGAGTATTTATAGTTTCCTCTATTTTAGACAATATGAATTCTTCCAGTTCAAATCTGATGTTTTTAATTCTGTATAATGGATTTAAACGCAGTTCTTCTTTTATGATTTTCTTATTTTTATCTATTGCAGAATCCAGAGAAAGTATACGTGATTTTTCAATGGAAATAGGAGCAATATTTACAGTACCGGCAAAAAGAGTATTTTTGCTTTTTCTAAGATCATTAATCAAAGAAAAATATTTTACACGATCAAGATTTACACCGTTTATTTTAAAGAAAAAATTAGGAATAACTACTGTATTTTCATTTTGTATATGAAATCCAGGTCTTACCTTTGCAGGCTGGTGAAAGTAGACCTCCAGATCCTCAATAGTACCGTTAATTAAAAGCGGAAGTGTATTTCCCTTCACAAACTGAAAGGGCTTGAATATTCCTGATTCAGGTGTAAAAAAACTTTCCTTGAGTTCTTCACTGGCTATTTTTGTAGGCGAAGTAATTTTATTTACGACTTTCCCCTGATTTGCAAAAAAGTCAAAAGTAGCATTAATATTAGAATTTTGAATATCGTATACAAATTTTTGTATAGGAATTTTAAAAGTATATTTTTCAAAAGGATCTTCTGCGGGATTCAGATAAACTACATCAAAACCGACAGCCAGCAGAAGAAAAAGAAATAATGCCTCATGTTCTTTTATTTTTCCAAAGTAAAAAACTTTCGGATTATCTTCAAGCTTCCAGACAATATCTTTCAGATTATCCTGAATCCAGACAATCATTTTTACCACAAAATTTATTTCGATACTCGGTGTTTTCAAAAGATTATTTTTTTTAGCCAGTTCATATATGACAGAAAGTGCATTTTTTAATCTTGTATTTAATTCTTCATTATCAACAATCTTCAAAGAACTGTTTTGTATTTCTTCAAAATTAATATCATTAATTAAAGCCAGAATATCGTTAACCCTGTCAGGAACAGCAGAAAACGGAATTTTTTCCTTAAAAAGAAGATACTGCGAATTATATTTTGATGTTTTATCTTTGATATTAGCTAAAAAATCACAGTAAATACGCATGTCGTTTATTCCTGTAATACCGGCAAAATAAACATAATAATTATCAGTTTTTGCAGTCCTGTCAGATTGCTTTTTGAAAATATCCTGAAAAATATCATTTGATTCTATTAAATTAGAAAGATGAATTCGTTTCAATTTATCTACCTCTTTCCCTTTTCTTTAGTATTTAAATTTATACATTTACTCCGAAATTTCTGCACAGGGCATTAAGTCCGTCCCGGAAACCGCTTCCTACAGCCCGGAATTTCCATTCGCCGCTTGACTTATAGAGTTCGGCAATAATGATAGCAGTTTCTATGCTGAAATCTTCAGCAAGGTCATATCTTAAAATTTCCTCGTTGTCATCCTCGTTTATTATTCGGATAAACGCAGTGGAAATCTGTCCGAAATTCTGCTGTCTTTCACCGGCTTCATGTATAGTAACAATAATAGGTATTTTTTCTATGTCAGAAGGTATTTTGGAAAAATCAACCATTATAGTTTCATTATGTCCCTCTTCTGTTCTGCTGCTTCCTGTATGAATTACCGCTTTTGTCTCGGATTCCATGTTATTGTAGAAGATAAAATCCACATCCTGTGTTACTTTTTCCTCTGCATTTAATAAAAATGCAGAAATATCAAGATCAAAATCTATGCTCTCGTCATCCCAGCCAAGGCTTGCAATTATTTTTTTCAGATTGGGATTTTCTTTTGTCAAATTTGTTTTCTGACCTTTTGTTAATGAAATTGCCATAATCACTCCTCCTAGTGTGGTGATGCGTTTAGTTTTGGCTAAAAGCAGATAAGCTGCCACACACTAATTTACTATAACATATACTTAACAGGAAATACAGAAAAAATCCTGTAAAAACAATTTTTAATAATATTGCTTATGTATAAAATTAAATTTTTATGTTAAAACTGTCCTGTTTTAGTATTTTAAAAAATTCATTTATTATAAAATCTTTATTATTATACCAGATTTTAGAGATTATTTTAATCAATTTATTTCTAAAAACAATTGCAGCGGATTATTTAAAATAAAAAATATACAAAGAGAATAAAACAGGCTGTAAGAATTCAAATATATTTTGAAAATCCCACAGCCGTTTTTTATTTTAAAATTTATAGTTTTTCTCTGTAATAATATTATTTATTGTAGGTTTTTGCAGGAAAGATAAGTTTTCTTATCATATCCACAGGGATTATAAGAACTGATAATCCAAAAATAACAAGCCATTCAGAAACTGAAAGCGGAACAGTCCTGAATATTTCCCCGCCTATATATACTAAAACAATTTGGATAATAAAAATCAGGGCAAATACCTTCAGAAAATTCGGATTTAGGCTGAGATTGCTGAAAACATTGATTTTGTCACTTCTTACATTAAATCCGTTAAAAAGTCCGCTGAATACAAATAAACAAAAGTAAGCTGTTAGATGATGAATTTCATCAGCGAACAAATTCCTGAATATATCCAGTTTTAAAAACAATATACTGATAATAGTGGTCCAGATACCTGTCCAGAAAATAGCCGTACTCATACTTTTAGAAACAATTTTTTCTGATCTGCTTTTCGGACGTTCTTTCATATACTCGGAAAGTGCTGGTTCTCCTCCGAGAGCTAAAGCTGCCAGAGTATCCATAATCATATTGATCCATAAAATCTGAAGAATCGTAAGCGGATTCTGAACTCCTGTAAATGGTGCAATAACTGATATCAGCACAGCTGAAATATTAATGTTCAGCTGAAATTTCAGGAATTTTTTTATATTGTTATAAATGGTTCTTCCATATAATACTGCTTTTTCAATAGATTGAAAATTATCATCAAGAATTATAATATCCCCGACTTCTTTTGCTATTTCGGTACCGCTTCCCATTGCAAATCCGATATCGGATCTTTTCAGTGCAGGTGCATCGTTAACACCGTCTCCTGTCATTCCTGCTACAAGTCCCAGCTCCTGAGCCAGTCCCACAAGGCGGAATTTATCCATTGGAAGTGCTCTTGCTATTACCCTTACATCAGGAAGTACTTTTTTGATTTCTTCATCAGACATTGTCTGAAGCTCATCTGAAGTAAGAACAACCTCTTTGTCAGAGGTAAGAAGCCCGCTGTCTTTGGCTATTGCCATAGCTGTTTCTTTTCTGTCCCCGGTTATCATAATAACCTGAATTCCTGCTGTCATAACTTCTTCAATGGCTTTTACAGCCTCCGGTCTGATATCATCCCTTATTCCCAGAATTCCGAGAAAAGTCATTTCTTCCGGGACAACATCTTCGGTAAGCTTTTTATCACTTACAGTAAGGGCAAGAACCCTGATTGACTTTTTAGCGAGGTCGTCAATTACTTTTGTAATATCCGGTTTTTTTGTAAAAGCCTGTTTATTTCCATCATTATCATAATATGTAGTGCATTTTTCAAGAAGTCTTTCCGGTGCCCCTTTATAGAAAGTAAGGTTGAGATTACTGTCGAGTTCTGAGGCAGAGTATTTATTAGTACTGTTAAAAACCTGTTTGGTTTTTACTTCAATATTATCATCAATTTCATTTCTGTCAATAAATCCCAGTATAGATCTTTCAGTGCTGTTTCCTCCGATAATAGCTCCGTTTTCAGCTATCATTGAGGAAGTATTTTTGGAAATAGCAGTATTTACAAGCTTTCTCAGCTCATCAGGTATTTCTGCATACTCTTTATATGAATCAAAGCTTCCGTTTTGAAAAAGGATAACCTCAAGACGTCCTTTTGTGATTGTTCCGGTTTTATCTGAAAACAGGATATTTAATGAACCTGCTGTTTCTATACCTACGAGTTTTCTCACCAAGACGTTGTCCTTAAGCATTTTCTGCATATTCTGCGAAAGAACTATGGCGATCATAAGAGGAAGTCCCTCAGGTACTGCCATAACTATAATAATTACTGCATAAATCAGTGAATTAAGAGCAGTTTTTGCTATTTCAAGAGAATTGGCAGCTGTAAAAAATACTGACGGATCATTCAGATGAAGTGAAGTATAAAGAAAATTCAGTATACCAATAAGTATTGCACCCATATATCCGATTTTTGAAATTTTTGCTGCAAGATCTGAAAGCTTTATCTGCAAAGGAGATGGAGTATCCTCAATATTCATGTTCTGCATCATAATACCGTTGACAGTCTGCATACCGACTTTTTCAATTTTTATTACACCCTCACCATGGCTTACTACAGCGCCTCTGTAAGTTTTATTGGGGTGAGTAAAGTCTATTTTATCGTCAAGCACAGTATCGTCAGTAACAGGCTGTTTGGGATTTTCGTCAGATTCACCGTTTAGAACCGAGTTATCGACTTTAAAATGTCCGTAAACCACAATACCGTCTGCGGGGATTTTATCTCCGGAATTCAGCAGTACATAGTCTCCGACTACGATTTCATCAATAAGAATCTCCTTGACATTATTATTTCTATACACTTTTACCAGAATTTTATTTGCTTCTTCCTGTAATGATCTGAATTTTTTGCCCGAAGAATATTCATTAAGCGTGGAAACAATAGTGGCGACAAATATTGCCATCGCGATACTTACAGGTTCGATCATTTTGATAATTCCAAAAAGTGAGAGAACCAATAATAAGATGCAGCAGACACTAAGTATCTTAATCATTGGGTCATTAAAATTTCCAAGGAATTTTTTCAAAAATGTTTCAGATTTTTGTTCGATGATTTCGTTATTTCCGTTCAGTTCGCGGCTTCTGGTTACCTCTTCTTCATTAAGCCCGTTAAAATTAAAGTCCATTTTCCATGCTCCTTTTTTATTAAATATAATCATTAATTATACTATAATTCTTTTGAATTAGCAATATGGAAATTCTTGGTGAAAGCAAGAAAAAACCAGTATGCTGACCTGTTTGCTTTTTATGTGCCGTTATACTCTCCTTTATTTTTTATCCTGTGAAGTATTGAAATCAGATAGGAGCATGCAGATAACAGAAATAATAAGAGTGAAAAATAACATGTCTGAAGCTTTGGGATATGGCAGTACATATAAGAAAGCTTCAGTTTAGAGTGACAGTGTTAAGTTAAAAAAATTGAAATAATAAAAAAATTATGATAGGATTCACTTAAGAAAATAAATATTAGATAAAGAGGTAGATAAATGGAAACTAACAATAAAATTTCCGAAATTATACAAAAGAATTTTATATCAAAAATTTCATATTTTTCAAAATACAACAGTGAGATAAAAATAAGTGAAAACAGTGATTTCATGAGAGTGGATTCAATGCTTCCCTCTGATACATTTAATATATGTGTATTAAAAAATAAGAATTCTTTGGAAAAAGTAGAAGTTTTTCAGGAAATAACAGAGTATTTTAATAAGAAGTCATTTCCCGCTGCAGTCTGGCTATGGAATGACAATTGTGCTTCCAAAGAAAGAATGGAAGAGAGCGGTTTTGGTCTTTCTGAAATAGAAAAAGGCATGTATATTGATACCTGTAAAATTAAGGAAAAAGATCTTAAATATGAAGGCTTTACAATTGAAAAGGTTTCTTCCGGTAAACAAATGGAAGATTTTTCCAAGGTAATAGCTTCTATATTCGGAGAAACAGAAGAAGCACATTATGTAAAGAGGCAGTATGATATTCTTGGGCAAAAAAAGATATATACAGATACTGAAATGACATTTTTTGTGGGGTATTTTGACGGAACTCCTGTTTCCTGCGGAACTGTTTATGTAACAGAGGAAAGTACCGGAATTTATGATGTTGCTGTAAAAGAAGACTGCAGAAAAAAGGGATTTGGTTCTGCTATGTTTGCCCATTTGATGGGTGAAGCAAAGAAAAATAATACAAAATATTGTATTTTACAGGCGTCGTCTGACGGAGCGGGAATTTACAGAAAAATGGGATTTACTGATGTATGTGATATAGATGTTTATGAAAACAGGGATTTTTTGTAAAAAATTAAGGAGAAAAAATGCATTATGCGTATATAGTAAAGTGTTCTGACGGAACCTATTATACCGGATATACCAATGATCTTGAAAAACGCCTTTTGGCACATAATGCCGGAAAAGGTGCCAAGTATACCAGAAACAGGCTTCCGGTAGAGATGGTATACTTTGAAGAGTATGAAGATAAGTCAGAAGCAATGAAAAGGGAATATGCCATAAAACGATTAACAAGAAAGCAAAAGGAAAAATTGATTTCAGGTAAAGTATTACCTGCTGTACAGATAAAATAACATGCGGTTTTTAAATTGAAAAAATAGTGTATTTATGATACAATTTATTTAATAAGTAGATATACAAATTAAAGGAGAGAGATGATAGTACTAGGTGTCGATCCCGGAACAGCAATAGTAGGCTACTCGGTAATCGAATATGTGAAAAGTAAATACAGGATACTGGATTACGGCTGTGTTTATACAGATAAAGATGAGGATATGCCTGTAAGGCTGGAAAAAATATATGACGGGCTGGACGGAATTATAAAAATCTGGAAACCCCAGGATATGGCCATAGAAGAGCTTTTCTTTTTTAAAAATCAGAAAACGGTAATAAAAGTCGGGCAGGCACGAGGGGTAATAACTCTTTGCGGACAGAAAAACTGTCTGGATTTGTATAGTTACACACCATTACAGGTAAAGATGGGAATAGCAGGTTATGGAAGAGCTGATAAAAAGCAGATACAGGAAATGGTAAAAGTTATTCTGGGAATGGACGAAATACCAAAGCCTGATGATGCTGCCGATGCTTTGGCCATTGCTATTACTCATATAAACTCCAAAGCCGGATTTGGAAGCTTCAGCAGAGGAGATAATTTATCGAAAAAGCTTGGAAAGCTTGAAGGTAATAAAATTAGTGTTTCAGAATATAAAAAGTTAATGGGGCTGAAAAAATGAACATAGTATTATTGAATCCGGAAATCCCCTATAATACGGGGAATATAGCACGGACATGTGTACTGACCGGAACCGGACTGCATCTGATAAAGCCGCTCGGCTTTTCGCTTGATGAGAAACAGATAAGACGGGCTGGGCTGGATTACTGGAAAGATGTGAAGCTTACCGTATGGGACAGTCTTACAGAGTTAATGGAAAGTAACAAAAATGCGAAATTTTATTTTGCCACGACAAAGACCAGACAGAAATATACTGATCCTGTTTATAGAGAAGATGACTATATTGTGTTTGGTCCTGAATCAAGAGGGGTGCCGGAAGAGATTCTTCTGGAAAATAAGGAAAACTGCATTACAATACCGATGCTGCCAAAAGGAAGGTCACTGAACCTGTCTAATTCAGCAGCAATTATATTGTATGAAGCACTCAGGCAGAATGAATTTAGAATGAGGGATATATGATGCGAAAATTTATTTTTTTTCTTTTATTCATTGCAGCACTTACAGGTGGTGCATATTATCTGATGAATACACTTTTCCCGATAAAATACGAGGAATATGTAAAAGAAGCAAGTGAAAAATATGACATAGACGAGGCACTGATTTATGCTATTATAAAAGCTGAAAGCGGCTTTAACAGCAGTGCGAAATCACATAAAGATGCTCAGGGACTTATGCAGCTGCTTCCTTCTACAGCAGAGTGGATAGCTAAAAGAGAAAAGATAAAAAGTTATGATCTTCATGACCCTAGAGATAATATAATGCTGGGAACAGCATATTTTAATTATTTACTGCAAAAAACAGACGGAAATGTGGAGAAAGCATGGATAGCGTATAATGCAGGAATTGGAAGATTAAAAAACGAAAAGTGGAGGCAGATAGAGGAAACTACTAAATATGTGCAGAAGCTGAATTTTGTATATCCGATATATAAGTTCAGACTAAAGTACAAAATATAAAAGAGGTGTTGTAAAAAATGGAAACATGGAAAGACGAAGTTTTGGAGCAGAGTTTTGTTAATACGGATTTGATAGAAAAACTCATATCAGCTGAAAATATACCAAGTGATGAAGAGTTTAACAAAGTAATGGAAAAAGCCGAAAAAGGAAAAGATACACTTTCACTTGAAGAAGTGGCGGTACTCCTAAACTCACCACAGAAAGAAAGAATTGAGAGAATTTTCGAAACAGCTAAAGAAATAAAAGAAAGAGTTTACGGACACAGGGTGGTTTTATTTGCTCCGCTGTATCTGGGAAATAAATGTATGAATCTTTGTACATACTGTGGTTTTAAGGCTACAAATACTGAAATAGACAGGCTTACCCTTGATTTGGATCAGATTGACGGAGAAGTAAATACACTAATAGATCAGGGTCATAAAAGACTTATACTTGTTTACGGTACGCATCCTGATTATACTGCGGAATATATCGCTAAAACAGTAGAAAAGACCTATTCGGTAAAAGGTGAACACGGTGAAATAAGAAGAGTTAATATAAATGCGGCGCCTATGTCTGTAGAAGACTTTAAAAAAATAAAAGATTCAGGAATAGGAACATATCAGATATTTCAGGAAACATACCATGAGCCTACATACAGCCATGTCCACCCGCAAGGTGAAAAGGCTAACTTCAAATGGAGACTTTTCGGTCTTGACAGAGCAATGAAGGCCGGGATTGACGATGTGGGAATCGGAGCTCTTTTCGGGCTTTATAACTGGAAATTTGAGGTTTTGGGATTGATGAGCCATGTGCTTCATCTAGAAGAGAATTACGGGGTAGGACCTCATACAATTTCTTTCCCGAGACTTACAGAAGCCACAGGAATAGTAAGACATGAGGACTACACAGTAAAGGATGACGAATTAAAAAGAATAATAGCAATATTAAGACTGGCAGTGCCGTACACAGGATTAATTCTTACTGCAAGAGAAAGTGCCAAGATGAGAAAAGAGTGTATGGATCTGGGAGTCTCACAAATAGATGCCGGAACCCAGATAGAGCTTCAGGGATATACAAAAAACGAGAAAGAACAGGATCTTGCAAAGGAACAGTTTACAATAGGAGACAGCAGATCACTTCTGGAAGTAATGCAGGATCTGATGGAAAACGGATTTGTGCCGTCGTTTTGTACAGCGTGCTACAGACTCGGGAGAACCGGAGAGCATTTTATGGAATTTTCAAAACCCGGATTTATTCATAATTTCTGTTCACCTAATGCTTATCTTACACTGGCGGAATATCTGGAAGATTATGCAGAAGAGGAAACCAAGGAAACAGGCTATAACCTTATAAAACAGGAGATAAAAACTGCACCGCTTGATGAGAGAGTAAAGAAAGACGTAATAGAAAAACTCGAAAAAATCAAGAATGGTGAAAGAGACCTGTATTTTTAATGTTTTGTACTGAGATATACCAAGCAGGCGAAGGCAGGATCAGAAAGAGGAGGCTATGAAGGATTACGGGAAATATAAGCCGTTAATAGAAAAAATAATGGAAAACAATACAGGCAAGATTACTCTGACAAAAAGAACTGTGCATAGAAATTCATATATTTTCAGTGTAGGTAAAACACAGTTTCTTCAAAGCAGTATTATTTTTGAAAATGATGAAATTACTGTATTTCAGGAGGGGGTTTCTCAGGAAAACATAAGACTTGTCAGTGAAGTTTTTAAAAATGAAAAAATATTAGAGGAGAGATGAGATGAAACAGTATTTGGATATGGTTAAGTATGTGTTGGAAAACGGGATAAAAAAGGAAAACAGAACCGGGGTAGATACTATTTCTAATTTTGCATATTTTTACAGAGTGGATTTAAGTGAGGGTTATCCTCTCCTTACTACAAAAAAAATGTATTTTAATTCAATGCTGAAAGAACTTTTCTGGTATTTAAGCGGTGAAGAGCATATAAAAAATTTGAGAAAAGATACTAAAATATGGGATGCATGGGCAGATGAGGAAGGAAGGCTGGAAACAGCATACGGAAGATTCTGGAGAAGATATCCCGTACCTGAAACACATCTTGACGGTGAAGTATTCGCAGACGAGAGCAGCAAGTGGGTAACAAGAGAGTCAAACGGACAGCTTGTTTTTGATCAGATTGGATATGTGATAGATACTCTTAAAGAGATGAAGACAAATCCTAATCATAAAAACGGCAGAAGACTGATAGTTCTTGCATGGAACCCGGGAAATGCCGCTATAAGCAAGCTTCCGCCGTGCCATTATACATTTGCGTTTAATGTACTTGGGAATAAGCTGAACTGTCATCTGACACAGAGAAGCGGGGATATAGCTCTGGGAATACCGTTTAATCTTGCATGTTATTCTCTTCTTACAATGATGATAGCAAAAGAGTGCGGATATGAACCGGGAGAATTCGCCCATACTATAATTGATGCACATATATATGAAAATCATATAGAGGGGCTTAAGGAACAGCTGAAAAGAGAGCCGCTGAAGCTGTCTAAGATAGAGATAGCGGATAAGCCGTTTGATGAGCTTACATTTGATGATGTAAAGCTGGTGGATTACGTGAGCCATCCGCTGATAAAATTTGAAGTGGCAGTATAAAATAATAGAAGAGGTGGAATATGTTTAGTGCAATTGTAGCAGTAGGCAAGAATTATGAAATTGGAAAAAAAAATCAGTTGTTGTGGCATATTTCAGACGATTTGAAAAATTTTAAAAAAATAACAACAGGAAAAACAGTTATAATGGGAAGAAAAACCTTTGAAAGCATAGGAAAGCCGCTTCCGAACAGAAGAAATATAATCTTGTCCAGAACGTTGGATAAGGTAGAGGGAGCTGAGGTTTTTCATTCGCTGGACGAGGTAATCAGCTTATTTGGGAAAAGCAATGAAGAGGTATTTATAATAGGCGGAGCAGATATATACAGTGAAATGTTTGACAGCTTTCAAAAGCTGTATGTTTCATTTATAAAAAATGAGGACACTGAGGCAGATGCATTTTTTCCAAAGATTAATTTTTCAGACTGGAAAATTATGGAAGAAAGAGATTATGAAGCTTGGAGCTTTAAGATATTAGAAAAAATACAATGAATTTTTTGTGATGGGAGGGAATCATATGCCTAAAGTAAAGTTTGACAGGGAAGAAATAATAAACACTACTTTTGAATTATTAAAAAATGACGGAATAAGAGGAATAAGTGCCAGAAATATAGCAAAAAAAATGAAGTCATCTACAGCACCTATTTATGCACACTTTGAAAATATAGCTGTTTTGAAAAAAGAAGTTATAAATATGGCAAAGGATGTATTGGTTAATTATCTGGAGAGGATGTACACAGACAGAAAGATGCTTAATACCGCTATGGGTGTGGTAATATTTGCAAGGGAACAGAAAGAGCTTTACAGATCTATATTTTTAATTGATGCAGATTTTAAGAGTATATTTGAAAGAGCTGTTCTAAAAATACTGGAAACAAGCAGGGATGATGAAAGATTTGAGCATTTTGACAGAAATGAAACTATGAATATAATTTTGAAAATCTGGTATTATCTGCATGGTTATGCTACTCTTGTCTGTACAGAGTTTATTAAGAATCCTACTGATGAAGAGATAAAAAATAAAATACTGGAAGTAGCAACAATATTTATTTCTGATGCTTTGGATAAGAAACTGACAGCTATAATTAATAAAAATAGAGGAGAATTTTTCTGCCTCTTTTTTTGTTTGAAAAATTTTTTATAATATAGGTTATATATTCTGTGACAGTAATAGAATCTTTCTTTGTATTAAATGAGAAAAAAACACCGGAAAACCGAAAAAAAGAAAGACTTATCGAAAAGCTGTTTCTGCCTGTAGGTTTAAAGTGCAGGAAAACATGGGAGTATCATTTCGGGATAATGGATGTAGATGAAACTATGGTTTTGGGGGAACTGGTGATTTATTAGTTAAATAAAGAAAATCAGCTAAGTAATATAAAGAGAAATTGCAGAAACTGTCTTAGTTTTTTTAAGGCAGTTTTTTTGTATAAAGTATTTTATTGGAAAATGTAAGCCAAAGATAAAATTAGTATAAATATTTTACATATAAAACCAGAATTAGAGCATATTAAAGAAAACAAGTGAAACTTTTTTGGAAAAATACGGCTAAAAGTTGAAGATTGTTTTTTTTTAATTATGAGCTAATATGTATAATGGGTGATATCAGTGTATATAAATAATCGATTATTAAAAGTAATAGAATTTTTGAAAAATAAAGATGAAGCAACGATAAAAGAAACTGCCGTAGCCTTAAAGATATCTGAAAAGGCAGTAAGATATGAAATTGATAAACTGAATTTTATACTGGCAGTAAATAAATTCCCCGAGATAAAAAAGGAGTCTAAGGGAAGGCTTATAAGCCGTGAATTTTCAGCAGCATATGATGAAAAAGTATTTTTGGAGCTTATAAATAAAAATACAAAAAATGACAGAAAGGAATACATAAAATTAAGAATTCTGCTTGATGAAAAAATAAATTTTTCCCGTATGTCCGATGAACTGGATGTAAGCCGGACTACTGTAAAAAATGATGTAAGTGAAATAGAAAAGGAAATAAAAAAGGAAATAAAAAAGGACGGTATAAAGCTTAATAATAATAACCACGATAATGAGGAAACCGACATAAGAAACTATATCCTGAAAAACTACAAGGAAAATATAAATAAATTCTTCTATATGGAAGAAACAGAGAGCGGTCTTATAGATACTCTGGTTTTTAACGAGCTTTCCGGGGCAGATATGGATATGATAAGAGAGTTTTTGAACAGAATATCGGAAGAGATAGAAAATAAGGATAATAATTTTTATGAATATATATTTTCCTATCTGATAGTTGCCTATATGAGAATAAGAAGAGGTCATCTGATAGAAAATATGAAAAATAAAAGTTTTTTAAAAAATACAAATGAATATATCCTTGTATCCGGACAGATAAAAATACTGGAAAAAAGCTTTGGGATCACTTATGCCGAGAATGAGGTACTCCAGCTCGTAGACTATATTCTGGGATTTATTTCATACGGCTATAATACTTCAATATTTGAAAGCTGGATAGAGATAAAGCTTTTAGTTCAGGAAATAATAAGCGAAGTAAATAATTATACAGATCTGGATATTACTTCTGACGAGGAGCTGTTCAACGGACTTCTGAATCATATAAAGCCGGTGATCTACAGAATGAAAAACAGTCTGGGAATAGAGGAGGAAATTTATTATGAGGCTATAAAGGCTTACCCTGAATTATTTGATATTGTGAAAAATGCTCTGAAAGGTCTGGAAAATCTGATAGGAAAGAAAATAGACAATTCTGAAATAGCTTTATTTACGATACATTTTCTTGCCTCAATAGAGAGAAACAGAAATTTTAGAAATAAATACAGGAATATCCTTCTGGTATGCGGAGGAGGCTACGGTACTTCAATGCTTGTAGGAAAGCAGCTGGAGGAAAATTATGACATAAATATAACTGCAACATTATCTTATATGGAGCTTTTGGATTATAATCTCGAAAATGTAGATTTGATAATCAGTACACTGACATTGAACGAACATCTGACAGAAAAGATAAATAAACCTATAGTAAAAATAACTGCTTTTTTTACGGTGGAGGATCAGGAAAAGCTGAATATATATCTGGTAAAAAAGAATTCCTATAAGGAAAAAATGAATAAAGTACTGGAATTAATCGAGGAAACCGATATTGTCAAGAACGACAGGGAGCTCAAGAATAAATTAAAGCTGATAATAGATGAAGATGATACTGTTTTGATAAAAAAAGAAAAGAGACTGGCTGATTTTATTCTGGAAGACAGGGTACAGATAATAGACAGTGCGGAAAGCTGGCAAAAATCAATAGAAATATGCGGCAGACCGCTTATCGAAAAAAATGAGATAAAAAAAGACTACATAGAGGAAATAATAAATATAGCAGAGTTATTCGGAGTACATTTTATACTGGAAAATAATGTGGCAATACCTCACGGGGAAGTTTTTACCAATGTGAATAAATCCTGTATAAGCGTGCTGAGTATAAGAAATGCGGTTGATTTTCCGGGAAACAGAAAGGTATTTCTGATGTTTCTAATAGGAGCTGCCAATATTACGGAACACGTAAAAAGTATAGAAGAGATAATAAACCTGACACAGAAAAAAGATTTGCTGGAAAAAATAAAGAAAATAGATAATTCGGCGGAGTTATATAAGTTTTTTAAAACTTTAAATAATTAATAAATAAAAAAGTATAAATCTGGGAGGAAAACAAATGAAACTTACAGTTCTGGGCGGAGGAGGAGTAAGATCTCCTTTTCTGGCAAAATCATTAACAAACAAAGCTAAAGAGCTTGGAATAAAAAAACTGGTATTTATGGATAATGATGAGGAAAAACTGAAAATATACGGAGGAATTGCTAAAAGAGTAGCAGCAGCTGTGGATAAAGATGTAATATTCGAACTTACCACAGATGCGGAAGAGGCTGTAACAGATGCTAATTATATAATAACTACGCTGAGGGTAGGGCAGGATGAAGGACGATATCAGGATGAAAAAACAGCACAGAAATACGGGGTGCTGGGACAGGAAACTACCGGTGCAGGCGGATTTGCAATGTCTTTGAGATCTATTCCCGTACTGGTGGAATACTGTAAGTTAATAAATAAAAAATCTGCTCCGGGGGTAATTATATTTAATTTTACAAATCCTTCGGGACTTGTAACACAGGCGTTAAGAAATGAAGGCTTTGATAATGTATATGGAATATGTGACGGACCGAGCCACTTTACACAGCAGCTCGCAGATTTTATAAAGGCTGACAGGGAAAAATTTGATATAACATGCTACGGATTAAATCATCTTTCATATTTTAGAGATGCTAAAGCCGACGGAAAAGATGTTATGAACGATATCCTGAATCACCCTGCATTATTCAGCGAAACAGAGATGAGACTGTTTGACAGACAGCTTCTTCATATACTTCATGACGAGCTTCCGAATGAATATCTGTATTTTTTCTACTATAACGATAAAGTGGTAGATTCTATAAAAAAGAACGGTTCTGCAAGAGGAGAGCTCATAAAGGACATCAATAAGAGAATGCTGGAAGAAATAAAGAGAACAGATATAAATGATACAGATAAAATATTTGAAATATATATGAGACATCTTATGGAAAGAGAGAAAAGCTATTTTGCCATAGAGTCCGGTCAGGTAAGACCCGAGGAATTTCCTGTTCCTACATTTGAAGAATATGTAAATACACCTGACGAAGGAGGGTATTCTTCAATAGCACTGAACTTCATAAAAGCTGTTAACGGAAAAGGAGATATTTCCATGACTCTTCTTGTACCGAACAACGGGAGTATAAAGGAACTCAATGATGAGGATGTAATAGAGATAACATGTGATATAAGCAAAGACGGGGTAAAGCAAAGAAAAATAGATAATATTCCTGATGCGCAAATGCAGATAATAAGAACAATAAAGATGTTTGAAAGACTCACAGTAGAAGCAATCAAGGAAAAAAATAAGGAAAAGGCAATAAAGGCACTGATGATACACCCGCTTATAAATACTTACAATATTGCAGAAAAGATAACAGATGAATTTTTGGAATTATATAAAGAATATATCGGAGAATGGAAGTGAGAAGATGGAAATAATTAAGACCGGAAATTATGATGAGCTTTCTAAATATGCAGGGGAAATAATACTAAAAGAGATAAAAAGCGAGGAAAAAACATTGATATGTCTGGCTTCGGGAGATACACCGCAGGGAGCGTATACCTACGTGGCAGAAGCACTAAAAGACGAGGATTTATCTAAGTATAATTTTGTATTCGTAGGGCTGGACGAGTGGGCAGGAATGGATAAAAACGATAAGGGAAGCTGTCAGGATTATATGCAGAGGGATTTATTCGGAAAGCTTAATTTAGGACCGGATCAGCTTGTGGAATTTAATGCAAAATCAGATAATCTTGAAGAAGAATGCAGAAAGATGGATGCTTTCATAGAGGAGAACGGAGGACTCGATCTGGTGATTCTTGGTGTAGGTATGAACGGACATCTGGGATTAAACGAGCCTGGGACATCTTTTGATAAATATTCTCATGTAGTAGATTTGAGTGAAAATACCAAGGAAGTAGCGAAGAAATATTTTGAAACAGAGAGAAAGCTGGAAAAAGGAATAACTTTAGGAATAAAACATTTTCTGGAAGCTAAAAAAGAAGTTCTTATTATTTCAGGCAGCAAAAAAGCGGATATAGCCAAGAAAGTGGCAGAAGAGGAAGTAAGTGTGGAAATACCTGCTACATCAGCAAAACTACACAAAAACAGCTGTTTGATATTAGACAGTGAAAGCAGCAGCAGACTTTAAATTTAACGGAGGATACTAAAATGGATATAGAACAAATAAGTTTTCAGATAATTTCTTTTGCAGGAGACAGTTTCTCTACAATGTTAAAAGCTTTGGGGAAAGCAAAGGAAAAAGACTTTGAATCAGCGGAAAAATTAATGGAGGAAGCCAAAAAATCACTTGATGATGCGCATAATGTGCATACAGAGATACTGGTTTCCGAAGCACAGGGAAATAAGCAGGAGTATTCCGTACTTCTGTCTCATGCACAGGATACACTGATGAATACAATACTGGCAGAAACATTATTAAGTGAAATAATAGAATTATATAAAGCAAAGGAAGATAAGGAGTGAGTGAATATGGATTTTGACAGACTTCATATATTATTAGTTTGTAATTTAGGGGCTTCTACTAGTGTTATGGTGAGCAAAATGACCGAAGTGGCAGAAAAAAGTGAAAAGCTGAAAGACGTGGATATAAAAATAGATGCTTATCCTGTAAGTACTTTGAAAGAGCATATAAAAAATTATGATGTAATACTGGCTGGGCCTCAGATAAAGCATAAGGAAAAAGAGATACAGCAGGAATGTGACAAGCTGGATAAGCCTTTTGCCATAATAAACTCAAAAGATTACGGAATGGTGGACGGGGCGGCAATATTAAAAGCAGCAATTCTGCTAAAAGTAAAACATGATAAAAAAAATGTATAACGGAGGATATTTTTTATGAAAGAAAAAAAGATGAACGGCTTTATTATAATGCTTGAAAAATATATAACGCCTGTTGCGGAAAAAATAGAAGCGCAAAGACATATATCTTCGATAAAAAACGGGATGATAAGTCTTATGGCCATTTTGATGGTTGGATCGATAAGTTTGATAGTAATGGGACTGGGGAATTTTTTTCCTGACGGTTCAAGTATAAAAACTCTATTTGATAATTATAACGATGTACTGGGACTTCCGTTTATGTTTACTTACGGACTGCTTTCCATATATGCGGCAATAACTATCTCATATGCACATTCCCAGAAAATGGAAATTCCGGTTTTGCACAGTGTTCTGGGAGCAGTGCTTGCCACGGCAATACTAAATGTAAAAGTAGTTGACGGTGCCTTTGATTTTAGCTTTATGGATTCGAGAGGACTCTTTATAGCTATCTTCGCATCACTTATATCTGTGGAAATAATGGCATTTCTAATTAAGAAAAAAGTGACTATAAGAATAAAAGGACTGCCTGATATGATAGGCAAGACTTTCGAGGCTATTGTCCCGCTGCTTATAATAATATGCATCAGTGTATTTATCAGTATATTTACTCAGGAAATGTCAGGAGGAAAAGCACTTCCTGAGGTATTTGTAACAGTATTAGGACCTGCAACTCAGGGAATCGATACACCGGTAGCCGTATTTTTGGTAGCATTGTTTGAAATGATTTTCTGGTTTTTGGGATTAAATGGTTACGCAATACTTGTAAGCTTTACACTGCCGTTTATGACACAGTATCTTACGGAAAATGCCCAGGCTTTTGCATCAGGCGGAGTACCGACACATATTTTTACGGAGAATTTCTGGGGATATTTTATGGCATGTACAGGCTCGGGAGTGACAGGTGCTATTTCAATTCTGGGACTTATGAGTAAGTCAAAAGAGCTGAAGGCAGCAGGAAAGGCTTCTATAATACCGGCAATATTTAATATTTCCGAACCGGTAGTATATGGTTTTCCGGTAGCATATAATCCATATCTGTTTATCCCGTTTGTAATCGGGACACCTATATTAAGTGTATTTTCATTTTATGTATTCAAATTAGGTTTTATTAATAAACCTGTAGTCAATGTGGGAGGAATGCCGAGTCCAATAGCGCAGTATCTGATTACGCTTGACTGGAAGGCACCGATTTATGCAGTGTTCATTGTTATTTTGGGAATTATTATGTATTATCCTTTCTTTAAAATGTATGAAAAAAGTGTACTGGCCGAGGAAGAAAAAGTGGCAGAAGTAGATAAAGAGCTGGAAGAGCTGGATCTGGATTTCTAAAAAATTATTTATATACTTAAAAAACTGAATCAAAGTTTCTGATTCAGTTTTTTTATTATTTAAAATTCAGTGATTAAAATAATCTGTCCGTTTTCAAAGGTGTATTTTCCACTTCCTTCCAGTCCCATAAAATCATTTGTTGCAGCCTCAGGTTTAATACTTAGACTAGAAATGAGACTGTTTTTACTGTGTTCTCCGGTTTCCAGAAATGTTATAGAACCGGCTTTACCATTGATTATTCCGGAAAATATTGTGTAGCCGGTAAAGGTAGAACGGACTTCATGGAGTTTTTGCGGATTATAAATTGTATAATGAATAAGATATACAGAAGTAAATGTTCCTCTCATCCATCCGGTAGATTTATATTTGGCTTTGGCAATGTTAACAGCATTTTCAGCAGAAAAATCCTCTATAAGAGGTTCATCCCATGAAAGTACTTCTAGTGTAGTTTTATTCATTATAATTCTCCTTTTTTATATTTAATAAAAAATTATAGCTAATATAGTAAATAAAGTCAAATATAAGTATATAAAAAATGCCCTGACATATTTCAAGGCATATTATTATTTTAGGTTATAAATTAGATTTAATAAATTTCTATATATTAACATGTATTTTTTTCTCGGCTTTATTTTTTCTGTAGTAAATATTAAATACAAGCAGAATCAGAAGAACTGTAACAAGTCCGTCTATAAAAAAACCAAACCGTGCAGAAAGCAATGACATAACCAAGCCTGTGAATGAGTTGCCAATAGGGGTGCTTCCTGTATTTACCATGGTATACATACTCATAACCCTGCTTCTGTAACGATTTTCCGTATGAAGCTGTATTCGTGTATTGGCTCCGTTTAAAAAACAAAGATTGAAGAAACCGATAAGAATGAGCAATACAGATATAACAGTTAAAGAAGATGTAAAAAGTGTAAGCATCTGTATAATTCCAAGTATACCTGCTACAAGAATAAGGTAATATTTATAAGTGATTTCCTTTCCCTTTACAGCCATAAACAAAGCACCGAATAACGAACCTACACCTACCATCGACATAAGAAAGCTGTAGGTTCCTTCATCACCCATAAGTGCATCTTTGGCGAAAACCGGAAGTGTTACATTGGTGTTCATAGAAAAAGTACATACAATAGCCATCATAAAAAACGAGGAAAGCAGAATACGGTGTCTGAGAATATATCTTACTCCTGCCCTGATATTACCAAGTGTGCTGATCTCTCTGGAGCTTTTTTTGCTTGTATATCCAGGTACTGAAATAAGGGTAATACCGTAAATTACCGGAACAAAGCTCAGACCGTTTATGAAAAAACATTCTGCCACGCCTATATATTTCATTATAATACCTGAAACAGCAGGTCCTATAATTCTTGCCAGATTAAACGTAGTAGAATTCAGTGAAATAGCATTAGGAAGATCTTCCTTTCCGACAAGGTCAATAAAATATGACTGTCTCGTAGGCTGGTCAATGCTGTTCCCTATTCCTGCCACTACAGCAAGTGCGGCGAAATACCAGTAATTCTCTGATTTCAGCCATACAAGCACTGCAAGCATGAGTGACTGAACCATAAATAAGGTTTGTGTAAAAATCAGAATTTTTTTCTTTGGAAATTTTTCGATAAAAACACCTGCGAATAAGGATAAAAGAAGAACCGGTCCATATTCAAAAATAGACATAAGTCCGAGCAGAAAAGGAGAACCGCTTATTTTATAGACATACCAGCTTAAAGCTGTAACCTGAATCATGCCTCCTATAACAGAGACAGCCTGTCCAAACCAGAAATACCTGAAGTCTTTATGATATAAAGCGGGAAAAACCCTTTTAAAAATATTATTCAAAAACATACAAATCACCCTGTACAAAGAATTTTATGTTTATATATTAATTTAAATTTATTTAATGTTATGATAAGAACCTTCTTTAAGAAAATGTAAGCTATAAAAGTGCTTATACAATTATTATAGCACTAATGACTTTAACTTTAAAGAAGAAAATAAAAAATTGTAAAATAAAACAAAGAGGTGAAATAATTGATATATCAAGGCTTATCTGACAGGCAGGATAAATATGGATGTCTGGGAAACCCAAAAGATTAGAAACTATAAGACCGCAAGTTATCCAAAAAAGTTATTTGTAAAATAAAAAAAAATTCAAAGAAAATATTAATATATAAATTGCTACTTTAGTTAATATATGTTATAATTTTTTAAAAATAGACAGGTGTAATTTATATGAATAAATACAGATTAACCGGCATATTATTAAGCGGTTTTATAAAAATTTTAATAAAAACTACTAAATATAAAGTTGTTCAGTCTGAGGAAGCAATGAAACAAAAACAGGCAATAATTATTTTCTGGCACAGAAAAATTATCCCGACAATGCTGTCCACAGATTTTGTAGAGAAAAAGTCTTCGCTTGTAAGCTCCTCGAAGGACGGGGATATACTGGAGGAGGTACTGACAAGATTTGATAATCTGGTAGTAAGAGGCTCATCAAATAAAGATAATGTAAAAAGTCTGAAGCAAATCCTAAAACTGATAAAAACCGGTTTTTCAATAGGAATAGCCATAGACGGACCAAGAGGTCCCATATATGAGCCGAAATCAGGAGCATTATATATAGCTATGAAAACCGGCCTGCCAATGATACCTATCGGAGGTTATACAAACAAAAAACGAATATTTAAAAAAGCATGGGATAAATTTGAACTTCCCAAATTTTTTTCTAAAAGCTGTTATTATGCCGGGGAACCGCTCTATTTTACAAAGGATTCCGACATAGATGCGAGTATGGAGCTGATAAAGTCAAAGCTGCATGAAGCTAACAGAATAGCAAAAGAATATTATGATAAAGAGTATAGATAAGATAAAGGAGAAAGTTAAATGTCAAAAAAGTTTTATGTATCAACACCAATTTATTATCCTAATGCAAAGCCTCATGTGGGAACTGCATATACCACTATAATTGCAGATGTAACTGCAAGATATATGAGGCTTAAGGGTTATGAAGTAAAGTTTTCTACCGGGCTGGATGAACACGGACAGAAAATTCAGGAAGCAGCCGAAAAAAACAATGTTACTCCTCAGGAATGGGTAGACAGAATGGCGGAAAATTTTAAGGCACTATGGAAAAAATTAAATATTTCAAATACAGAATTTATACGTACTACAGAAGAACGTCATAAAATAAGCGTAAAAAAGATGATAAAAAGAGTATATGAAAACGGTGATATATATAAAGGAGAATATAAGGGGCTTTACTGTGTATCGGACGAAACATTCGTACCTGATAACAGTGTACTTGAAGGTAATAAATGTCCTCATTGCGGAAAAGATCTTATAGAGGTAAAGGAAAATTCATATTTTTTTAAATTATCAAAATATCAGGACAGACTATTAAAATATATAGAAGAAAATCCTGATTTTATACTTCCGTCTTACAGAAAAAACGAAGTAGTATCATTTATAAATCAGGGACTTCAGGATCTGTCAATTTCAAGAACGACTTTTAACTGGGGAATACCTCTTGAGCTGGAAGAAGGGCATGTAATATATGTATGGTTTGATGCTCTTACCAATTATATAACTGTAGCCGGGTTCGGTGATGACGAGAAAAAATTTGAGGATATATGGATAGACGGTAAAGTTATGCATCTTATGGGAAAAGATATACTGAGATTCCATGCGATAATCTGGCCTGCGATGCTTATGTCGGCAGGAATACCTCTTCCGGATACTGTAGCAGCTCACGGATGGTGGACTGTAGAAGGCGAGAAAATGTCAAAGTCAAAGGGAAATGTTGTAGATCCTTTGGAAGAAGTGGAAAAATACGGACTTGACCCTTTCAGATATTACCTAATGAGAGAAGTAACATTTGGTCTTGATGGTGATTATTCGCAAAAAGGGATGATTCAGAGAATAAATGCTGATCTTGCCAATGATCTGGGAAATCTTCTGAACAGAACAATAGGAATGCAGAAAAAATATTTTGATTCGGCAGTAGTACTTGAAAAGGAAGAAACTGCACTGGAAGAAGAAATTTATGCTCTGTGGAAAACAACTGTCGAGGATATAGACACTTACTTTGAAAAGGTACAGTTTTCTGAAGTACTGAAAGCTGTTTGGAAATTTATCTCAAGAATGAATAAGTATATAGACGAAACAGCTCCGTGGATACTGGCAAAAGATCCCGAAAATAAAAGCAGGCTGTCCACTGTTATGTATAACCTTGTGGAGTCGTTATATAAAATTGCTGTTCTGATATCTCCGTTTATGCCTGAAACCGCACAAAAAATGTGGAATCAGCTCGGGATAAATGACAGTATAGAAAATATCAGACTTGATGATATTAAGCACTGGGGAGTTTATCCGGTAAATAATATACTTGGAGAAGCAACGCCTATTTTTCCGAGAATAGAAATAGAACCGGAAAATAAAAAAGAAGCTTTATTTAATGAAAATCTTGAAGTGGAAAATCCTATAGGAATAGAGGACTTTTCAAAAGTACAGATAAAAGTGGTAGAAATATTAGCAGCAGATAAAATAGAAGGTGCTGATAAGCTTCTGAAATTTATCATAAATACAGGAACTGAAAAAAGACAGATAGTTTCCGGAATTGCAAAGTATTATCCGGAACCGGAGGAATTAATAGGGAAAAAGGTTTTAGCTGTCACGAATTTAGCCCCTGTCACATTAAGAGGGGAGCTGTCTCAAGGAATGCTTTTAACAACTGAGGAAAAGAAAAGATTAAAGCTGATAGTAATTGATGAACAGGTGAAAGTGGGGTCAGATATAAAATAAATTATTAGATTGGATGATAGCTTATGAGAAGAAGTCTGGTTATATTATTTTTATTGTTATTATCCTTGAATTCATGCAAATTTTCGGGGAGTAACAGCAAAGGCTATAAAGAACTGGAAGAGGGAATAATAAAAATTTTTGATAATAAAGACGGAATAACAGATTTTAGTGCAGCAGCTAGAAAAGGTAATCTGGAGGTTTACGGTATAGTAACATATTATTACGGGTATTCTGCCCTGGATTTTTTGGAAAAAAATTTCAAAAAGTCTGACGGAAAAGCGGAGTATTATTATGCTTCTATTTTGATGAGTGCAAATACTAATGAAGATAACGCAAAAAAGCTCTTTGAAGAAGCGGTAAAGCAGGGAGAATACAATGCATACTATTCACTCGGAACTTTATATGAAAATGATCTTGATTATAGCACAGCAATGAATTACTACGAAAAAGGGCGGGAAAAAGGCGATATGTTTTCGCTTTATGCGTATGAATACTTGAAAGCAAATAAAAACAGCATAAATAAAATAGAAACCTTAGGCAAAAAGTTTAAAAACGGGACAATAACATCCGATGAAAAAAAAGAGATGGGAAAGCTTGTACTGGAAAAATTTTCCAACTATGATAAAGCATATGAAATATTAAAGGAATTCGTAGCAGAAAAATATCCCCCGGCGTTATATGCAAAGGCTAAAATACTTCAGAATGAAGACAAGGCAGGGGAAGCATTTGCTATCTTTAATGAACTATACAGTGTGAATAAATATTATCTGGGAACTTTTGAAATGGCATTTTATGAAGTAAATAATCAAAACTTTGAAAAAGCTCTTTTATATCTGGAAGACGGAAATTACAATGAAAGTCTTATTTATGCCTATAAAGGCTATATTTACAGACAGCTGAAAATATATAAAAAGGCTGAGGAAAATTACAAAAAAGCGGTGGATCTAAAGGATATAGATGCTATCTATTATCTTGGAATGCTTTACAGAGACCAGGGAGATCTGGAAAAAGCAAAAAAATATTTTGAAACAGGCTATAAACTTGGTTCAATACCTTCCGGTTATAATTATGCCTATACAGTATCCGATATACAGAAAGAAAAGAGACTTCAAAAAGAAACAGGAAATACCAAAAATATAGATATAGAAGCTTTAGGAAGAAATGACGTATCTAAAAAAGTATATGAGAATCTTGCCAAACAGGGTGATTATGCTTCAATGATTAATTTAAGTACTTATTTTAAAGAAAATTCCGAAGAGATGAGAAGACTGAATCTTATAGCAGCTTCAAGAGGATATCCTGTAGCATTTTCTAATCTTGGTGTTTACTATATGCGTCACAAAAATAAAGCCAAGGCTAATTACTGGTTTGGATTAGCGAAAGAAGCAGAGGGTCTGACCACAGTGGAAAATTAGATATACAGCAATTTATTCACAAAAAAACAATATATAGGAGAAAACATGAAAAAATATTTGTTGTTATTAATGATATTCATCTGTAGTTTTTCGTTTTCGGCGGAACCTGTGGATTTTAAGGTAAAGCTTGTAAAAGGCGAGGTTTTTCCGGAATTTGTGCTGGAAAAATTAAGCGGAACGAAGGAACTGAGTACAGAGGTTTTTGATAAAAATAAAAAAACATTAATAGTACTGGCTGCCGAATGGTGTCCTGCGTGTCAGTGGGAGATGGGACAGCTTGCTAAATTTTATGAAAGCAATAAAACTAAGTATAATATTGCAGTAATATTTATAAGGGAAAATTCTTCCGAGGCAAAGGTAAAAGAATATGTTGGCTATAATAACTACACTTTCCCCGTATATTTTGACTACAGCGGAAAGATACTTCAGGGAACTGGTGTGGAGTCTATTCCCACAAATATAGTTTTGGACAAAAACAGAAAGATTTCAGCTGTTAAATCAGGAATATGGGAAGAAGGAGATTTTATTAATAATTTAAAATAAGAAATGCCGGTTTTTAATCCGGCTTATTTTTATGCTTTTTCAAAATTAAGAGTAATAAATTTTATATTTTCTCTGATTTCATCCCAGTTTATTTTTTTGCAGTTATTATTTTTTAATGATCTCAAAACAGAATAAAAAGAAATTTTCCTTTCCTCGTGCTCTTCAAAGAGATAAGCAGTTCCCGGTTTTGTATTTTTATCTCTTTGAACAAAAATATCATAGAATACTTCATCTTTCAGCTCCGCTGCAGCATTAGAAATTTGTTTTTCCATATCACAGAAAAATCTGTTTAAAAGATTTTCAATTTCATCAAGAAATTCTTTGTATGTTAGGGTAAACCTGCCTGATTTTGCAGTCCATATAGGATTGTTTTCTTCATCAAAATCTTCAAAGTCATAATGAATGATTATCTGATCACTTACATGATAAAAGCAGCAGCAGCATTTTACGTTTAAATAACCTGTATCAAGCCGGCCGTAAGATAAAAAGCTACATATATTTTCATCAAGAATTTCATCTTTATCAGAAAAAACTTTTTGTTCGTCAATCCAGTTATCAAAACACTTTGTGAGATTCTTATATTTTTTCTCGTTATAAATATATTTATACAGATCCTCCGGTATTGAATTTGAAATTACAGGAAGAATCTCAAATAAATCTTCAAGTTGTCTGATATAATAATAGTCATCAAAACAAGACTTGATGTCATGTTTTTTCATAAATTCAGAAGATAATTCAAAAAGCTTGGTTTCTCCTAATTTAATATAATAGCTGCTGTCTGTAAGCCAGAACCAGCAAATATTTTTTTTGCCGTTTTTATTAATTGGAAAAGCACACTCAGTAACAGACTTGAGTTCGTAATTAAATAGACTGATAAAAATCAACTCCGTTGGAATAAAATATTTTTTGAAGTATTATAGCATCTTTCTTTATATTTTGTAAATTCTATAAAAAAAGCCTTTCATTGTTTCTATTTTAACGAAAGGCTTTATTATATATATTTCATTTACATATTCCTGCATGCGACAATATTGGCACCAGTATTAAGCACATTATGAATAATTACATCTCCCAGCTTCACGGGAGATTTTACTTTTACCCTGTTAATCTCCTCCATACATTTATAAATAAGTTCTTTTGGTATAGCAATACTGGTCTTGACAGGAAGTCTGGCATATACTCCGTTCTCTATATAAACAGTGCTGGTTACCATTCTTTGCGGATTTATCAATTCCTGCCTGCCGTAATCATTCCCTCTGTTACATTTTGATCCTTTTACGGAATAATCATTGTCTATATCTATTTCCAGTTTACAGCCTTCCGGGCATACGATGCATGTAAGATTTTTTATCATAAGCCATCACCCTCAATAGAAATTATTAAATTAGATTTTATCAAATCAGTAGGGATTGATATTTTCTCCATTTCACTGGGGACAAGATGACTGCGTTTGAATCCCGCTATTTCTTTATCCTGACATTTCACGCTGATTTTTTTATCTTTATAAACATTATTTACTCTGAAAGATATATTCAGAGTTTTTGATTCAGTGTTTATATTAAAATTCTGAGGAACAGCATAAATAAGCCCGGAACCCGGCTCTATATGAACAATTGTTTCATTTTCTGCTTTAAACTGATTTTTTATATATTCTGCAGCACTAAGTGCGGCTATTTCGGCTTCGGTACTTACATAATCCACAAGATCATGGACATGAAGCACATTTCCGCAGGCAAAGATACCTTTAATATTTGTTTCCATTTTTTCATTTACGACTGCACCTTTTGTTTTAGAGTCAATTCGTATTCCAAGTTTTTTTGACAGGGAATTATCAGGAAGCAAACCTGCTGAAATAAGAAGAGTATCACAGATTATCTCCTGCTCCGTTCCGGGAATTGGATTTCTATTTTCATCAACTTTTGCTATAATTACAGATTCTACACGGTTTTTACCATTGATTCTGACAACAGTATGTGAAAGCAGTAAAGGTATATTGAAATCTTCCAGGCACTGAACAATATTTCTATTCAGTCCGTTTGAATAAGGCATTAATTCTACAACGGCCTTTACCAAAGCACCTTCGAGAGTGAGTCTTCTTGCCATAATTAGACCTATATCGCCTGAACCAAGAATGACAATTTCCTTTCCTACCATATATCCGTTCATATTTATGAATGTCTGTGCCTGTCCTGCGGTAAACACACCTGCCGGTCTGTCACCGGGAATAGCAATACCTCCCCTCGTACGCTCATAACAACCCATAGCAAGTATAACAGCTTTTGTTTCATAAACATGATAGCCTTCTTCGGAGACTACATAGACGAATTTACTGCTGTGTTCATCAGGGCTGATCTCCATGGAAATAACAGTGGCATCAATTTTATAATTAATTCCAAGACGATTTATTTCATTTATATATTCCTGAGCATATTCCGGTCCAGTTAATTCTTTTTTGAATTTATGTATCCCAAAACCATTATGGATACATTGTCTTAGGATTCCGCCCAGCTCTTTTTCTCTTTCCAGAATAAGTATTTTGGAAATACCGTTTTCTTTGGCAGTTTTAGCAGCAGCCAATCCGGCAGAGCCGCCGCCCACTATAATAAGATCATATTCCAGTTCCATCATTTATCTCCTTTCGTTTTTTTTGTGAGGATATAAGAAGAATCTGAGTCCAGTGTAATTTCATTAAGTTCAAGAGCAAGCTCAGAAGCAAGAATTTCCTGGATTTTCGGTCCGCAGAAGGTACCCTGACAGAGTCCCGCTCCCGGTCTGCATCTCCTTTTTATTCCGTCTACAGTTCTGGCTCCCACTTTTCTGCGGATCGCATCGATAACCTCTCCTTCTGTAACATTTTCACATTTGCATATAATATGTCCGTATTTAGGATTTTTAGCAATCAGTTTGTTTTTCTCTTCATAGCTTAATTTGTCCAAAATAATATGTTTTTCTATATCAGGTTTAAAATTTTTCTTTTCTTTTAGTATGATTTTTTCAGCCAGGATATCTTTTACCTTTAATGCAATGGCAGGTGCTGCAGATAATCCGGGTGATTTAATTCCTGCGACATCAATAAAGCCGGGGATTTTTTTATTTTCTCCTATGATAAAGTCGTCCTTGTCCGATTCAGCTCTAAGACCAGAAAATTGTCTTATTTGTTCAAGATAATTTATACTTTGAGAAGATTTTGCCGCTGTGGCTTTTATTAATTCCAGTCTGACACGAGATGTAGACTTATCTTCTTTTTCGTGAATACTTTCAGCATCAGGTCCTATAAGAAGGTTCCCGTGTACAGTAGGAGTGATCAGAACACCCTTTCCCACCTTAGTAGGAGGCTGAAATATAGTATGCCTGAATTTTGTCCCCTCATCCTTACTCATTACAAAATATTCGCCTTTTCGCGGATGTATTTCATAAGACGGCTCTGCCAGCATATTCTGGATAAGATCTGCATTAATACCCGCGCAATTAATGATAATTTTAGATTTGTACCATGATTTTTTTGTAAATACAAGGAAGTGATTTTCTTCTCTTGAAATATTGACTATTTCATTATTAAGCAGTAAGGTCACACCATTATCAACGGCATTTTCAAACAGTGAAATGGTCATTTCCCACGGACCGACAATACCGCCTGTTTTGGCATACAGTGCGCCTTTAATATCATTGTTTAAATCAGGCTCCAGTTTGAGAGCTTCTTCCTTTGAAAGAATACTTAAATCTGAAACTCCGTTTTTATCCCCCCTGTTCTTCAAAACTTTTATTGACTCCATATCTTCATCGCTGAAAGCAAGCACAAGGGAGCCGTTTCTTATAAAAGGAAAATCAAGTTCCTTCGACAATTTGTCAAACATTGAATTTCCCAGAACATTCAGCTCAGCCATGAGAGTACCTTCCCGTGCATCAAATCCTGCATGAATAATGGCGGAATTTGCCTTGGTTGTTTCATCAGCAACATCGTTATTTTTCTCCAAAACCAAAATGTCTAAATCGTATTTCGATAGTTCCCTTGCTATACAGGCCCCTGTTACACCGGCACCGATAATCAGAATATCATGCATTTGTACTCCTTATAGTTAACGGGTATGTCATATATTGTTTTATATAATTATAATTTGATTATTAATAATGTCAATAGCATGAAAGAAAAAATAACGGTAATTTTTTTAACCAAAATTTCTGCACAGCTGTTTTGAGTGTATAGACAACTGAAAAATCATAAAACTTTTTTTATGATTAATAAAATAAAAACTTATTAAATTATAATTTTTAGTTTTTGATAATCAGACAGGGTGATTTTTAGTGCCCATGCAATCATAAATATTGACAAAATCTAATAAAAATGGTATTTTATATAGAAAAGAATAATCTAAATCAAGGGAGAATTTTAAATATAAATCATAAATGTATTGTTAAATTTAAACTGGTATTTTGTCCGGCGGATAAATTAACTGCCGTCCCGGAATACCTGTACCCGTTCCTGATTTCCACAGCTTAGGGCATAAATATAAGTGAGCGGTAAAATAAGGATATATCCTAAAGGAACAAAAGAAGGCTTTCTTCTTGTTTCTCTTTCATCAGATGGAGAAATATCAGCGCGGGACTTTTAGATTTGTTTATAGATAATTACGGAGGTTAAAAATGTCAGAATTGAGTAAAAGCTATTCACCTAAGGAAATAGAAGAAAAATGGTATAAGGTATGGGAAGAAAATGGATATTTCAGTGCCCAGCATAATGATGAAAAGCCGGGATATTCAATAGTAATACCGCCGCCAAATGTAACAGGGATTCTTCATATGGGGCATATACTGAATAATTCAATACAGGATACAATGATAAGATGGAAGAGAATGTCCGGATTCGATGCTTTGTGGATGCCGGGAACAGATCATGCCGGAATAGCAACACAAAATAAAGTGGAAAAATGGCTTATGGAAGAGGGTACTACAAAAGAAGAAATAGGAAGAGAAAAGTTTCTGGAAAGAACATGGGAATGGAAAGAAAAGCACGGAGGAATAATAACAAAGCAGCTGAGAAGGCTTGGCTCGTCACTTGACTGGAAAAGAGAAAGATTTACCATGGATGAGGGTCTTTCTGATGCTGTAAAGGATGTTTTCATAAGATTATATAATGATGATCTGATATATAAAGGCGAATATATAGTTAACTGGTGTCCGAAAGATAAAACGGCGCTTGCTGACGATGAGATAGAGCATGAAGAGGTAACAGGAAAAATATGGCAGATAAAATATCCTGTAAAAGACAGTGATGAATCTCTCACTATTGCTACTACAAGACCTGAAACTATGCTGGGGGATACAGGAGTTGCCGTAAATCCAAATGACAGCAGATATAAGCACCTGATTGGCAAAAGTGTGATACTTCCTCTTATGAACAGAGAGATACCAATAGTAGCAGATGAATATGTAGATATGGAATTCGGAACAGGTGCGGTAAAAATGACTCCGTCACATGATCCGAATGACTTTGAAGTAGCTAAAAGAACTAATCTTCCTTTGCTGAATGTAATGGAGGAAGACGGAAGCATAAATGAAAACGGCGGAAAATACAAAGGGCTGGACAGATTTGTTGCCAGAAGAGAGGTTCTTAAGGATCTGGAAGAGCTGGGACTTCTTGTGGAAGTAAAAGAACACCATCACTCAGTAGGACATTGTTACAGATGCGGTACTGTTATAGAGCCCAGAGTTTCTAACCAGTGGTTCGTAAGAATGCAGCCTCTCGCCAAAAAAGCACTTGAGGTGGTAAGAAACGGAGAAATAACAATATCACCGCAGAGATGGATAAAAGTATATTATAACTGGCTTGAAAATATAAGAGACTGGTGTATCTCAAGACAGCTTTGGTGGGGGCACAGAATTCCCGCGTATTATTCCGAGGACGGGACTATATTTGTAGCAAAATCACTTGAAGAAGCAAAACAGCAGGCTAAGGAAAAATATGGAAAAGAAGTGGAGCTTAGAGAGGAAACAGATGTACTTGATACATGGTTTTCATCACAGCTGTGGCCTTTTTCCACTATGGGCTGGCCTGAAAAAACAAAAGATTTTGAGAAGTTTTTCCCTACAGATGCACTGGTAACAGCTGCAGATATTATATTTTTCTGGGTATCAAGAATGATAATGATAAGTGAATACTTATTTGATGAAATCCCGTTTAAATATGTATACTTAAACGGAATAGTAAGGGATGAAAAAGGTAGAAAAATGAGTAAAACTTTGGGGAATTCGCCTGATCCGCTTGATCTTATAGACAAATACGGGGCAGATGCGATAAGATTCAGCCTTCTGTATAATACTTCACAGGGGCAGGATATCTTCTTCTCTGAAAAGCTTCTGGAAATGGGAGCAAATTTTTCTAATAAAGTATGGAATGCATCAAAATTTGTTCTTCAGAATCTGGAGGATTTTGATTATAAAACATCAATATCAGATCTTGAATTTAAACTGGAAGACAGATGGATACTGTCAAAATTACAGAATGCAGCAAAAGGTGTAAATAATGCACTTGATGGATATGAGCTTGATATGGCTGCAAAAACAGCCTATGAATTTTTCAGGGGTGAATTCTGTGACTGGTATGTGGAAGCTGCAAAAACAAGAGTATACGGCGGAGATGAACAGGATAAGAAAACTGCACAGTGGGTGCTTAGACATATACTTGATAACGGATTAAAGCTGCTTCATCCTTTTATGCCGTTTATAACAGAGGAATTATGGCAGAAAGTAAAACTTGACGGTGAAACAATAATGCTTTCAGATTTTCCTAAGTATGACGAAGCTCTTCTGGATAAGGAAGCAGAAGAGGAATTCGACTATCTGAAGGAAGTAATTACAGCTATCAGAAATATCAGAGGTGAGGTAAATGTACCGCCTTCAAAGAAAATAGAAGTTATATTTAAAACAAATAATGAGAGTGAAAGAAATGTTCTTGAGAAAAATGCAAAAATACTTGATAAGCTCTCTAATGTAGAAAAATATACTATAGACAATGAAAGAAAAATACCAAAACTCACAGGATTCAGACTTGCAGATAATACTGAGATATTTGTACCGCTTGCAGGTCTCATAGATACTGAAAAAGAAACTGCAAAACTGAAAAAGGATATAGAAAAGACAGAAACGGAATTAAAAAGAGTCCTTGGCAAACTTTCCAATGAAAAATTCCTCAGCAAAGCACCTCAGGATGTAGTGGATAAGGAAAATGGAATCAAGGAAGAGCTGGAAAATAAGCTTGCCAAGCTTAGGGAAAATCTGGAGTTATATAAAGACTAGCAACAGTTAATACCTGTCAGTGTAGAAAAGCTGTATTTATTATTGCTTAATGGGATAAGATACTGATATTTACTCAAAGACAGTTTGTATTTTTTAAGGAGGTTTTATGAGTTCAACATTTTGGGTTATAGTTGCCGGAGTATTTCTGGTACTGGAACTGGTAATTCCGGGTTTGGTAACAGTGTGGTTCGGACTTGCCGGAATAGTTATGATTTTTTTAGCACCTTTGATAAGGGATGTGAATGTGGAGTTTTATGTATTTGCCGCAATCTCATTCGTATTGCTTCTTCTTACAAGACCTATAGCGAAGAAATATCTTTATAAAAACAGAAAAGATGATATAAGCTTTGGCAACAGGACTGTGGGAAGGGAAACAAAAATATCAAAAATACTTGATGAAGGTATATATGAAGTAGCTCTTGATGATAAAATGTGGAGAGCAATTTCCACAGATAATCTTGAGGTTAATGAAAAAGTAATAATAACAGGGATAACAGGAAACAGGCTGATACTGGAAAAAAAGATAAATAAAAAATAGTGCAGGGGAAGATGAGATTGGATTTACTTATAATAATAGTTTTTTTAGTTCTTTTTACAAGTCTTTTTTTCTCTGTTATAAAAACAGTACCAGGAAAAATGGAATATATAGTTGAAAGATTAGGACGGTATCACAGAACTTTATATTCAGGTAATAATTTAATATTGCCGTTCATTGACAGAATAGTGAAGAAAGTCCGGAAAAATGAAATGGTACTTGATTTTCCGCCGCATTTTGCTGTTACTAAAGACAAAGCGGAAGTTAAAGCCGGGTTTGTGATTTATTTTCAGGTAATCGATTCATTGAAATATGTGTATATTGTTGAAAATCCTATACAAACACTAGAAGATCTGTGTATTGTCATGTTTAAGGATGTAATATCAAAAAAGAAGCTTCAAGAGTTAGAAGTTTCAAGAGATATTGTAAATGAAGGTTTGAGAAATGAATTCAATGAAAAGGCTGATTTTTTAGGAATAAAGATAAATAAGGCTGAATTAAAAAAGGTGGTAGTTATTTACGAAAACATAACTTAAAATTTTGGAGCATATAAAAAAGTAGAAACAAACATAATATAAATAAAAAAATAAGGAGGAAGAAAATGGGATTTTTAGTATTATTAGGATTAGTAATTATAATTTTTATAGTTATTTTTATGACATGTATAAGAATAGTACCGCAGACAAAGGAGTGTATAGTAGAAAGACTGGGAAAATATAACGGAACTTTGCATGCAGGATTTAATACAATAGCACCGTTTATTGACAGAGTTGCAAGAGTGGTATCTACAAAGGAGCAGGTAGTGGACTTTCCGCCGCAGCCGGTTATTACAAAGGATAATGTAACTATGCAGATTGATACAGTAATTTATTTTCAGATAACTGATTCAAAGCAGTATACATACGGGGTAGAAAGACCGATGTCAGCAATAGAGAATCTTACTGCTACTACATTAAGAAATATAATCGGGGAAATGGAGCTTGATGAAACTCTGACTTCAAGAGATATTATTAATACAAAAATGAGAACAGAGCTTGATGTGGCAACGGATCCTTGGGGAATAAAAGTAAACAGAGTAGAGCTTAAGAATATATTGCCGCCGGAAGATATCAGAAATTCAATGGAAAGACAGATGAAAGCGGAAAGAGAAAAAAGGGAAATAATCCTGAAAGCTGAAGCGGATAAAGAATCTGTGGTTTTAAGAGCAAATGCTGTAAAAGAGCAGAAAATAAGAGAGGCCGAAGGGGAAAAAGAAGCAGCTATCCTGAGAGCAGAAGCTGTAAAAGAGCAAAAGATAAGAGAAGCCGAAGGGGAAGCGGAAGCTATCCTTGCAGTACAAAGAGCAAATGCCGAGGCTATAAGACTATTGAAAGAGGCAGCACCTACAAGCGAAATATTATCACTGAAAGGAATGGAAACATTCGAAAAAGTAGCAGATGGAAGAGCCACTAAGATAATAATACCAAGCAATTATCAGAATCTTGCCAGTATGATAACTACTTTCGCAGAGTTAAATGAAAAATCTACAGATGGAACAGAGGGAGAATAAATAAAAGAAGGTCCGCCGAAAGGCGGGCTTTTTTAGTATTTTTTAAATAAAGAATTTATGAATAATATCATAAATATTCTGTCGATCCTTGATACAGAATTAAATGCCGGAGATCGACAATGCTTTGTTTTATAGCTGTCTGAATATTATTTTGTTAAAAATAAGACATGATAATGTCATGGTTTGGACAGACGAAAAAAAGTGGTCGACAGAAATGCTTATTTAAGGTATAATAAATAAAAGGTTTTTGATATGTAAGGTATTAATATAACTATCTTAGAATGTAAATGAATAGGAATAGAAAAATAAAAATCTTGTATAGCTTGTATTAATATAACTATCTTAGAATGTAAATTAAATCTTTAGATAAAGTATCATAAGATATTTTTTTGTATTAATATAACTATCCTAGAATAAAATCCAGTTTTAAAAGAAAAATATAAATAAAAATGCACCATTTTCATTTTAGAGAAAACAGTGCATTTTTTATATTTAAAATACTAATATTTCAGGTTTTATGATAAGCATAAGTCCGAGAATAACCATAAGAATTCCGCCGAACAGATTCATGAGCTTTGAATATTTACCAGTAGAGGCTATCTTGTTTATACTGAATAAAGCCAGTGCAAATACTACAAAATCATCAATCATATACCCTATAATATAAATAAGATTATAAACCTGTCTGCTGAGAAAAGAAACTGTATTCATCTCGAGAATCTTGGTATAAGTCTGTGGTATACCAATAGAACAGGCAAATTCTATTACATTTACCGACAGGGCAAGAGTAATGATACCTAAACCTGTAAGTATAGTGAACGGCTTATGAGCCAGATCCTGAATTTTTCCGGAAATTTTTGCCTTCTTCTCAAAATCGCCTACTTCACAGGCTATTTCATTACGGTTCTTAATATAACTCTTTATAAATAAAATACCGCCAATAATACCTATTAATCCTACAAGAGGTGTAATAACCCTGTTTAGTCCGATAAAATCCCATGTGAATATCCATATATTTAATATCAGGTAATACATAACAGCCTCAGCAAGGATAAAGAGACCTGCTACAAGGAACATTTTTTTCTTATCACCTATAGCTATAAGTGCAGTGAGAAATAAAATCAGAACCCACATTGCACAGGGATTAAATCCGTCAATAGTTCCCAGAATAAAAGACATGCTTGGCAGTGAATATTTCATAACATCTACTTTTTTATTCAGAAGCGGAAGCGTGACTACATAGGATTTCTTATCGGCAACCGGTGTAATAGCACAGACCTCATCACCTTCACATGTATTTTGTGTATAACTGGTATTTATATTATCAGGGTCATAATTTTCAATAAAAACTTTTAGTCCGGGAATAGTGTCTTTGACTTTCCCTGATTCAATAAGCTCTGTAATATCTTTACCGGTAGTATCTCCCGAATCAAAACCCTGAATAATAGTTTCATTCAGATAGATAACCGGAGTCCCTTTTACCAGCTTTCCTTTTTTGGTAACTTCGTCAAAAAATTCTCTTGCGCTTTTATCTTCGTTAATATCATATTTCGTAACAGTAAAGTCATTTCTGTCTTTTGAAAGCTCTGTCAGAAATTCTTCCAGACGAACACAGTTTTTACAATCTTTACGTGTAAATATTTCAATATTAACTTTATCAGCTGAAAAACTCATTGTAAATAAAAGCAAAAACATCAGTAATATCTTTTTCATAAGCTGTATTATACTCCTTTAAAAAATTCGATTTTATCTGCTGTGAACTATCTTCATAATTTTTTCCACAGCTTCAGGGTCCAGATCCAGAATAGGATTTCTGTTTATTTTTGCGGCAGAACCTATGTGAATCTGCTGAATATTTGTTTCTTTAACAAGAATTTCCAGATTGTCAAGATTTACGCCGCCGCCGATAATAATATTCAGATCGATTGATTTAGCGTAATCAAGATATTCTTTTATTTTGGAAACATCTTTTTTCAGATCCTTTGATCCGAAGGTAGTAAGAATTCTGTTTATTTTAGGATATTTTTTCAGAGTATCCATAGCTTTTTTGTAATCAGGCACTTCTTCAAATGCTCTGTGAAATGCTACAGGTGTATTTTCAATATTTGAAAGAAGAAGCTTTAGTGCTTCTTCATCTATATTGTTATTTTCATCAAGAGCTCCGAGAACAAAGCTGTCTACACCCACAGGCTCGATAATTCGGATATCTCTTACCATTGTATCCAGATCATTTTTACTGTAGACAAAAGATTTTCCATGAGGTCTTATCATTACGACTGAAGGGATTCCAATCTCTTCTTTTATTTTTTTTATAACACCAAGGCTTGGTGTAAGCCCTTCTTCAAGCATTCCGTTTACCAGTTCGATTCTGTCAGCTCCGTATTTTTTAGCCTGAAGTGCCTGATCAAATGTGGTACTTATTATTTCTACAAGCATTAATTTCACCTCTCCTGATTAAAATAAAGGGGAATAAATAAGCTGGTCCAGAATTTTTTCGTCTAACATCCAGATACCATTTTTCTTATGTACATCAACAATGCTTTTCTCAGTATTGACATCCTTGATGTTTTTCATATTATCAGAGATTGACCGAAGAAACGAAGCCATTAACACAGGTACGTATTTATCCTGATTAGCTGTATCTTTATCAACCTGCTGAACTGTTTTTCCTGAAAATTCTTTGAAGTACTGCTCGGCACGTTTCATAAGGGCTGATTCATTGGCACCGGCATATTTGTCAATATCCGGACTTACTATAGTAATAGTTACTGAAGCAGTATTGGCATCAATATATGAAATTTCGTTTATAGTGTATCTGGTAGCTCCAAGATAGCTCTGCAGAAAAGCAGAAGCACTGGAAATAAGGATTTCCTCTTCCTTTGTACCTGTAGTCTCTGTAATGCCGAAGGCCTTTCTTATATTTGCCGCTGAATAAGTATCGGCACCAAAAGTTTCTGAAAACAGGTTTTCAATTTGTGAATTATTTAGTGCAGCTTCTGTAGTACTCATTTTAAGTTCCTTTGGAATAGTCAGTTTATATGTGCTTTCTGAAAACGAAAATGAAAATAAAAATACTGAAAATAATATTAAAAGTTTTTTCATAGTATGTACCTCCTGAATTATTATAGTTATTTTTGGTAATTTAGCCGCCGAAAAAATTTACGGCATTATTTTCAAAATTCCATACATTGCCGTTTTTTTTCATGGTATAAACAGTTTCTTCCTTGTTATAGGTTTTTATATTTTTTATTTCTTCGGAAGAAGTTTCCATATAGAGTGTAATTAGTAAAGATTCATATTTTTTCATAAGTTTGTTGTCTTTTTCCAAAGCACTGTAAGTAATTCCTGTTTTTTCAGTAAATTTTTTCTCTACCTTCTTCTCTATTTCTGCCTGTTTTTCATCGGCAGAAAGCTCGTCAAGATTCGGAATAGAAACTGCAAGGGTTAATTTTGCAGTATTGCTGTCTGTGTAATTAATTCTTTTGATTTCATATTTAGTATTGGTAAAAAGAGATTTTATGTAATTTATGAATACATCTGCTTCTTCTGCGGAACTTGAAGTCAAAAGAGGATATTCTCTCCAGATTATGCTTTTTACTTCTTCAGTAGAATACGAATTAATGTCAAAAACAGTTTTTACCCTGTTTTCTATCTCCGTGTTATTGGCCTTTAGTTCTTTTTCACTTAATTTTACATTGGCTCCCTGAGTTACAGTATAGTTTCCAAAGACTGTAAGGGAAAAAATTAAAAATATTACGGATATTAAAGTCTTTTTCATGATTCCTCCATATTTAAAAGGTTGCTTCTCATATTATAACGTATTTTGACAAAAAATAATACAATAGTTTTTTTATAACTGAAAGTTTCATTTTACAAGAATAAAAGAGACAAAAAATTTTTGAAAATAGGCTTTGACAAAAAGAAATATTTTATATAAGATATTTGTATTAGCGCCTTGTTTTATTTATATTTTGAAAAATAGAAATAAGGTTTCGATATTGGAACTTAGGCAGTTTTTTATTTTGCTCGGGCATTTTACAGCCTAAGGTCTATACTTAAAAGGCACAGGTGTTTCAATACTGTAAAAAACACCGGTCTAAAAAAATCAGGAGGAGGACGTGGCTGGAAGCAGAAAAAAAAGAAGAACAACTGTAAGAAGAAAGAAAAAGAAATTTATAAAAAAGAAATATATAACAACTATAGTATCAGTGATCGTTTTCTTAATCAGCTATTTTGGGGATAAATATAATCTCGGTCAGAAAGGGATGCCTTCTGATGATACATACAGAGTTCTAAGCGTAAGTGACGGAGACACTGTGACTATAAATGACCACGGTGAAAAAAGGAAGCTGAGACTATACGGGATTGATGCTCCTGAAAAGGATCAGGAATACGGAATGGAGTCAAGGCAGTATCTTTATGACAGGATTCAGGGAAAGGATATAAATATAGATTTTATATCAAAAGACAGATACGGGCGTGATATTTCCATTATCTATATAAACGGGGAAAATATAAATGAAACTATGGTAAAGGAAGGATATGCATGGTGGTATAAAGAATACTCCAAAAAAGATGTTCAGTACAAAATCTATGAGCAAAAAGCAAAATTCGGGGAAAAAGGACTCTGGAGTAAAAAAAATCCGGTTCCGCCGTGGGACTTCAGGAAAAAAGATAAGAAAAAAAATAAGAGCTAGATCATTGCTAAAAAGCACTTATGATGGTAAAATAATATAAAACAGATTAAATCTAAAGGAGTGGTATGAGTTATGGATAAAAATATCGAAAAATTTTATCTGGACTGGGAAGAGAGTGAAGAACAGGGAATGTCATTGACAGATAAAGTAAAGGCATATCTGGATGAATATGGAACATATGAAAGGGAAAAGCTGGTAATAGGAATGTGGGAATCAGCTTATGACAATACACCTGATAAGCTTGTAAAATATCTTACGGAAAATAAGGATAAGTTCCCTAATCTAAAGGAGCTGTACTTTGGAGATATCTCATGGGAAGAGTGTGAGGTTTCCTGGATACAGAATACTGATCTGGCACCTTTAGTTAATTCTTTTGATCTGGAGACTTTAACTGTAAAAGGCGGATGCGGTCTGAGATTCAAGGATATGAAAAGCAGTTCACTGAAAAAGCTTGAGATTATCTCAGGCGGAACTGGGAAATCTGTATTAAATGATATAATAAACGCTGAGTTGCCGTCACTCGAACATCTGGAAATATACATGGGAGTAGATAATTACGGTTTTGACGGAAGTATTCAGGATATAATTCCTTTTACAAAAAAAGAGAATTTTCCGAATTTAAAATATCTGGGATTAAAGAACAGTGACATAGAAGATGAAATATGTGAGGCTGTATTAGCAGGGGATATTCTTCCGCAGCTTGAAATACTTGATCTTTCTTATGGAACACTTGGCAATAAAGGTGTAAATATGCTTCTTGCCAATATTGATAAAATATCACATCTAAAAGAACTAAATATACATTATAATTATGCTGCCGAGGATATTCTGAAACAGCTTCAGGGCGAGCTGGAAAAGGCAGGGGTAAAATCACACTGTGATCAGGGTGAGGCTGACCTTGACGAGGATGACGACTACAGATATCCATATATAACAGAGTAAATTAATGAAAAATACTTTTTTAATAATAGGGGATAATAAGGGAAGAAGAATAAAGACATTTGCCGGCTGCCTTGAGAAGGAAGGAAATTTTCCTTATTTTATTCTTGACTGGACAGATTTGCTGGAAAATCCCGGAATTATTGAGGAATTTTTAGAAAAAAGTAATATTGTGAAAATAGAACCCCCTGAAAAAAATACTGAAATATACAGAAAATTTCTGGAATTCGGAAACGGAGCGGCTCTGCCCGGGGAGGATAAAACAGGGAAGAAAAACAGTGAGATAATAAGAGCTCCGGGAGTATGGTTTGACGGAGTAAAAAATGTATTCGGAAAAATGTCGAAAATATTTGATAATTATAAAAATACATATCTTATGTGTGATATAGAAGAGCTTTTGATTATGATGGATAAAAAGGCATCATATGAATATCTTTCAGGAGCAGAAAATAGCTTTTTTCTTCCCGAAAGAACAAAAGATTTTCAGAATTATGATGAATTTTTTGAAACTGTCAAAAATAAAACTGCAAAGTATTTTATAAAACTGAGATGCGGATCAGGCAGTACAGGGGTACTTGCTTATTCATACAATCCAAAGCTGGATGAGGAAAAAATATTTACTTCTCTGAATTATTCGGAAGAAAATGGGAGATTGGATTTTTTCAGTACTTACAGGGTAAAAACATATACTGAAAAAAAGGTTATAAGAAATATGGTAAACTGGGTTATAGAAAACGGAGCCCATATAGAAAAATGGCTTCCAAAACTTACATATAAAAAATACGGTTTTGATACAAGAGTTTTTGTAGCGGGAAAAAAGACGGAGTATATGCTGTCAAGACTCAGTACCGGCCCTATTACAAATCTTCATTTGAAAAATATGAGGAAGGAAAGCAGTGAATTTATGGAGGAAAAGCAGCTGAAACTTCTCAGTGAGGCTTCCGAAGGTGTAATGAGTGTTTTTGAAAAGTCTCTATATGCCGGAATTGATGTTCTGTTGTCGAATAATATGAAACCTTATATTATTGATGTGAATCCCTTCGGGGATCTGTTTCATAATCTTACTGACTCACCAAGAAATGTGTATTATGCGGAAATAAGAGAGGCTTTGAAAGAAGCAGCTTTGAAAAGATAAATTTAATAACTCTGAATCAAAATACAGCTGTATTTATAAAATGCTGTATTTTTGAATATTTAGGAAAAGAGGATATAAATGCAGGTAAATATGAATGAAATAGTAGGGAAAAGCGATATTCTTTTTCTTACTCTGGACACTCTCAGATATGATGTGGCAGAGCAGGAATATCTGGCGGGAAATCTTCCCAATCTTTGTGCTGACAGCGGCTGGGAAAAAAGGCACAGCCCCGGTGATTACACATATTCTTCTCATCATAGTTTTTTTGCCGGTTTTCTGCCGACGCCGTCTGAATATGTGCCGTTAAATGAAAGAGAATATTTGTTTTCCATGAAAAACAGCATGTTAAAGTATAAGAATCACAGCAATATATATTATTTTGACGCTCCGAATATTGTGAAGGCTATGGAGAAAGAAGGGTATAAGACTGTCTGTATAGGCGGGGTAATATTCTTTAATAAAAGTAATGAGCTGTGCAGCGTATTGCCTAATATGTTTGCTGAAAGCTACTGGAATCCGAAATTCGGAGTTACCAATCCAAAATCTGTGGAATATCAGGTAAAGCAGGCTTTAAAGGTTCTGAAAAGTCTTGGGAAAGATGAGAGGATATTTTTATTTTTAAATATATCAGCCATTCACGGACCGAATTATTATTATCTGGAAGAGTATAAGAACAAGATGGATGAGTATGATCCCGGAAAAAATGTTCTTGCATCAAAATATGACGGGACAGAAAGTCAGGCTGCTGCTTTAAGATATGTGGATAAATGTCTTGAGCCGCTTTTTGAATATATGAGGGAGAGAAATAAAACATTCTGTATAGCACTGTCTGATCACGGGACATGCTATGGAGAAGACGGATTTGAAGGGCATAATCTTGCACATGAAGTGGTATGGACGGTACCGTATAAACATTTTTTTCTATAAATATAATCAGGAGGGATAAAGATGGAAAAACTAAAAGAAGCAGAGAAAATAACAGGGAAAAAACTGAGAAATTTTATGACAGTTGATTTCGGACGTGAGGAGAAGACTGTTCCTGATACGTATTCCACTGTTGTGGAAAATAAAAATCTTTATGATTTTTTTGAGGATATAAAATTTGCTTTAGGCGATGATTACACAGTATTTATAGGAACAACAAATTTTCTTGCGCCGATAAATGATACTGATATAAAAAAAGGGAAAAGATACTCAGAGCTAGTGATAACAAAGAAAACAACATGGGATAATGTGCTTAGAATGGCAGAATCAGATGCAATAAATTTTGGTTTTGAGACAGAAGATCTGATAAATAAAATAAAAGAATATGATGAAAAATACGGAATAAGCATTAGTCATGCCGAAACAGACACTGTGGTTCTGGAATTCGGAAAACTTCCGGAGGATCTTGTAGAACTGACAAAGGATATATATGAATTCTGCCCTGATATAGTGGATCAGGGAACCGGGGACATAAATTCCATTGCTGAAAGTCTCGAAGGTACAAGCAGTATATTTTTATGGTGGGATTAGTTAATGAAAAATATAAATGAGACACAGATAAACCCTTATAACAGCTATATTTACTCATTCCCGCATAAAAAATCCTATAGGAATTTTGAAAAGCCTGAAAATCTTGCCGAGCTTTGGAAAAATAAGGATAAAAGCAATATATCGCTGTATATCCATATTCCTTTTTGTACTAATAAATGCGGTTACTGTAATCTTATGTCTACTACCTGTTTTTCGGCAGGAAGACTGGAACATTATGTAAATAAGCTGATTGAGGAAATCAAGTCATACGGGGAAACCGGGATATTAGGAGCAGGAAATAATAAAGCAGAATTTTCAAGTGTTATTTTAGGAGGCGGGACTCCTACTGTTCTGGATACAGGTTTAATGGAAAAGCTTCTTATGTCATTGGAACAATATCTGGATATAGACTTTGAAAATACCTTTTTTTCAATGGAAACTTCGCCAAAAACACTTTCAAATGAGTATTTCCTGCTTTTGAAAAAATATTATCTGAACAGATTAAGCATTGGAGTACAAAGTTTTTTTGATAATGAACTGAAAGCGATATACAGAAATGAGCTAAAACAGAATATAGACAGCGCTTTGAAAATATTGTTTTCTTCAGAAAACAGCATAGAAATCAGAAATCTTGATCTTATTTACGGACTTCCGGGACAGACAATGAAAAGCTGGGAGGAGTCGCTCTGCAGAGTGATAAGTCATAAACCAGAGGAAATATTTATATATCCCTTATATGTAAGGGAAAAAACCAGATTATTTGAAAATTATAAGGCAGATCATGATCTGATGGGGAAAATGTATGATAATGCCGTGAGAATTCTCAGCGAAAACGGATATATACAAACCTCCATGCGAAATTTTATATCAGAAGGAATGAAAGATAAATTATACCCGGATTATTCCTGTCAGGAAAATAAAATGCTCGGAATAGGATGCGGTGCAAGGTCATACATAGGAAATGTACATTATTCAAGGAAGTATGCAGTGGAGGATAAAAATATAAACAGTATAATAGATGATTATCTTAAGGAAGAAAATTTTGCTTTTGCTGAGTACGGATATAAATTATCAGAAGAAGAACAGAAAATAAAATATATTTTAAAATCAATATTAAAAATAACCGGATTTAATACTGAAGATTACAGAGAAAAATTTCATACTGAGCCTTTAGAGGAGTTTAGTGAGCTTGAGAAATTGATAAATGAGGGTTATCTGATCAGGGAAGGAAACAGGATTTTTCCTTCGGCAAAGGGTTTGAAGTATTCTGACTATATAGGGACATTGTTTATAACTGACGGGATAAAGAGAAAAATGGAAGAATTTACGGAGTAATTATGGAATATACAATTTATTACAGAAATTATTTAAGATACTGTAATTATAAATGCACTTACTGTCCTTTTTCAAAATATAAATTAAATAATAATGATCTGGAAAAGGATAAGATATACTTTAGAAAATTTACCGATTTTTTGAAAAAAAGTACGGATAAATTTAGAATTTTTATTGCACCTAGAGGAGAAGTACTGAATTTCGATTATTATAAATCAGGAATTCTGATGTTGGCAAATCTGGATAATATCATGGAAATTGTAGTTCAGACTAATTTAAGTGGGGAGCTGAAATGGCTGGAAAATGTTAATAAAGATAAGGTTATATTATGGACGACATATCATCCCGATGAAACCGGACTTGAAGATTTTTATAAGAATATAGAGTTTCTTGACAGGGAAAATATAAAATTTTCTGTGGGGACAGTGGGTGTTCATGAAAATTTTGATATGATTTTCAGATTAAAAGAAAAAATGAAGCTTTTGAAAAATACAAGTCCTTATTTATGGATTAATGCTTATAAGGATGAGAAAAATTATTATTCTGAAAGAGATATAAAATTATTAACAGAAGCAGATCCGTTTTTTGAAATAAATCTGAAAAATTACATATCTGGAGGGTGTGAATGTAGAACCGGTGAAAATGTATTCTGGATGGAATATAACGGAATAATACATAGATGCTGGCAGGACAGGAAAAATCTGGGGAACATATTTAAGGAAAATATTAAAGATATGAAGGTCAGTGACGGATGCCGTTATTCCAGATGCACATGTTATATTGGGTATACTAATATGAAAGAACTGAATTTAGGAATGATATATAAAAAGAGCCTGCTTGGACGAATGATATAGGGAAGCACAATAAATGCACAGCTGCTTCCTTTTTTCCTCGCAGAGTACTAAAATATTCCGGATTATTTAATAAAATGAATCGGATAATATACAAGATTTTTTGGGAGGAATGATGAGGAAAATTATTTTTCTGATATTTTTATGCTTATTTTTGGCTGTTAATGCAGATACTGAAAATGTAAAATTTATGGATAATATTAAGGAAGAAGCGAAAAAACTCGGAGCCGGTGAGATAAAAAGGTGTAAAATGATGCCTGAAAAAGAAAGGCAGCTATGGGCTGCGAACTATACAGGAAGAGCTGAGGAGTTGAATTCTGTGATAAAAATATTGGGTGAGGATGTAAAAAAAGCATATGAAGCAAAAAATAATTTTGCAGCCGAGGAAGGGAAAAAAACAATAGACCTTTTGATAAGAAGGACAGCTGTATATCTTTATTTTAACGGGATATACAGAGATAACTGCAATTCTGGAGAAATAGACGAGCTGTTTGATAATATGTTTTTTGAATAATAGTTACAAAAGGAGAGAATAAAATGAGTTTAGCAGACAGATATTTTGAAGGATTGGAAGAATTGATGACAGATGAGCAGATAGAAAAATTTGAAATAATACCGCCGGCAACAGAAGATGAAATATCAAGGCTGGAAAAATTCTATCCTGACTGCCCGGAGTCGCTTTTGGACTTATGGAGGATGAAGAGGGGAACATACCATGAAGAAATAGATGATGTATATATTTTGCTTCCTGTTTTGAGTTCTGATGTAGAGGGCGGGGAATATCCCTATTATCTAAAATCCTGTGTTCAAATATTAGAGGAAGCAGAAAAGAATTACAATAAACAAAGTATAGAGGAAATATACGGAGAAGACTGGATTAAAGAAAACAGCGAAGATTTTGACAAAAGAATAAAAATGAATATTTCACATAATAAATGGCTGAATTTTGCGGATTGTATAAATAATGGCGGAACATCACGTCTTTTTATAGACTTTGATCCGAAAGGAAAAGGGGTAAAAGGGCAGATAATACGTTATTTACATGATCCTGACAGTTATATTGTCATAGCAAACAGCTTTGATGAATATCTGGAGAACATAATAGGAGAAGAGTATCCTTTTAGTCATATATATGAGGAGTGGGATGATTGATCAAATAAAATGATTTTAAAAATATCTGGAAAAGAAATTTGTCTGGTTTTAAATATAAAATAACGGGTTGTACTAAAAATTGTACAACCCTGTTTATATAATGATAAAAAAGAGTTTCTGCTAAATATCAAATAATTCTAAAATTTCATAAGGAGCAGTGAAAATATAGTCGGCATTATTTTCTTCAAATTCTTTTCTATCTCTGAACCCCCATAAAACTCCTGCCGACCCCATACCAGCATTATGTCCTGTCAGAATATCCGTTTTGGAATCACCGATATAGAGAATTTCATCAGGATTCAGATTCATTAGTTCTGCGATTTCCAATGCGGAGTCAGGAGCCGGTTTTTTCGGAATATTATTTCTTTCACCAAAAACCCCGAAAAAATCTATGTCAGAAAAAAATTTTTCAACCAGTTTATTGGTATAATCATTTCTTTTATTTGAATTGATTCCTAGTTTTATATTATTTGCTGTAAGAACTTTTAATACTTCACAAATGCCGTCATAAGGTCTTGTATCATTCATATAAGATCTGTCATATATTTCAAGAAAGTCCTTTAAAGCCTGCTCCAGTATAATTTCTTCCGTCATTTCGGGAAAGCTTCTTTTTATCAAATCCCTGAATCCTTTTCCTATTTTCTTTTTATATTCTTCATAGGTATGGAGCGGCTGGCCGTATTTTTCAAGTGTGCTGTTTACACTGTTTCCTAAATCATAAATAGTATCCAGAATTGTGCCGTCAAGATCGAATATTACACCTTTATATTTCATATTTACCTCTCTTAAATGAATTTAACTGATTAAGTAAGCCGGACTGCAGTTTATAAATATGAATTATACATTTTTATAAGCTGCCGTCTGCTGTAGATATTAAGTTATGCGGCTTCCGGGTCTTCGGTTGGTGCCTTTTTAAACAGAAGAATTAAAGCTGTGCTTACTGCCGTCCCTGCTGCAAGAGAAAGCAGGAATAACGGAATGTTATTACATAAGAAGATAACAAACATGCCGCCATGCGGTGCTTTCAGAGTAAGACCGAAAAGATGTGAGAGAGTAGCACCTACAGCACCTCCAGCCATAAAGCAAGGTATGTATAAGAGCGGACTTCCTGCTGCAAATGGTATGGCGAATTCACTGATCATGGCAAAGCCGCCTATAATACAACCGGAAGTAGTACCTCTTTCAGCTGTGGTAAAACGTTTTTTGGCAATGAGCATTGCAATACCTACTGCAAAAGGCGGAATCATAGAGGCTATAAAATTAGCAGCCATCGGAGCATAATTGCCTGCCTCGAAGGCAGCTATGGCAAAAGCATAAGCAGCTTTATTAACAGGTCCTCCAAGATCGAAGGCAAGCATACAGCCCTGAATTATACCAAGTATAATAAGGCTGCTTCCACTCATACTTCCAAGGGTAGTAACCATAGTTTTATTAAGCCAAGCACAAGGCTGTCCCAGAATATACTGCATCAAAATACCAATGGCAAGAACGCTTATAACCGGTATGATCAAAGTAGGAAGCAGTGATCTTAACACAATAGGGATAGGTATTTTTTTCAGAGCCTTAACCAGATAACCGGCACATATACCGGCTATAAGTCCGCCGAAAAATCCTGCACCTATATCATCGGCAAGCATACCGCCGAAAAGTCCTGCAAGAAGAGCAGGCTTGTCTGCTATAGAATAAGCTATATAAGCAGAAAGTATTGGAACCATCATGGCAAATGCCTTTTTCCCCCAGAAAAACATATCAGCTACAAATCCCTTACTGTCATAAACATATATTCCGCCCAATGCAAAGGCAACTGCAATAAGAATCCCCCCGGCCACGACAAATGGAAGCATATATGATACACCTGTCAGCATGGACTGTTTTAATTCATGAAAAATTTCTTTAACATTATCTTTCATTCATTTACCCTCTCTTTCTTGTTTAAAAAATACAATTCATTTTATTTATTCAGACTGCAGACGATTTTGCGGTTAAATTTTCAAATTAAATATAAAATTTTAAATATTAACTATTCAAAAATAATATCAGGTTTTTTTATAATTTCATGAGGCGAAAACTTCCTGATTTTTTCTTTTGGAACATTTTCAAAACGTTCAGCTTTAGTAAGACCTACATCATTTGCCAGAATAACAAGATCTGCTGAATCAATATCTTTTTTTGAGAGCTGGTTTTCTATTCCGAGAGCTCCCTGAATCTCTACTTTACAACTGTGTCCTTTTGCTTTGGCAGCTTTTTTAATTGCTTCAGCGGACATATAAGAGTGTGCGATACCTGTGGCACATGATGTAACAGCAATAATTTTCATAATATACCTCCCTTGGCATAACCGGCAGAATAGTCAGCCGGATTATGCATAAAATTTTAAGTTTTGGAGAATTTCATTTTTAATCATCAGTACCTGCAGTTTCTATTAATGTCATAAGCTCACTGTGATTATTTACCAGATCCAGTGCTTTTACAAATTCGTCGTTTGCCAGAAGACCGGCAAGTTTTGCCAGAATGCGGAGATGATTGTTAGAAATATCATTTTCCGATATGGCAAGCATAAATATATATCTGACATCACCTTTTTCGTCATAAGATTCATAAGGAAATATATCAGAACATCTGCAAAAAGCCATTCCTGGTTTTAGGACTTCTTTACATCTGCCGTGCGGAAGTGCGATAAGATTTCCCATATATGTGGATCCCAGAGTTTCCCGATGTTCCAGTGAATGCTTAAATGCACAGGCATCAGAAACAATTCCGGATTTTTCAAATTTTTTGGATAATATATCAAACATTGTTTCTTTGTTTTGAAATGGTTCATGATTTAGAATAACCAGATTATTCGGAATCACATCTGATAAATTAATTTCTTTCACAAATGTACATCTCCTTTAAAAATAAGTTATTTTCCGTTTTTGAAAGCTTTTATAACATTTTTAGCATAATCTTTCATAAATTCAAATGTTGCTTCCTGCAGTTCGTGATATGGGATTTTGCCATTTGTTTCAGCAGTTTTTTCCATAACAAATTTTGTAGTAGCTTTGGCCATATACGAATAATAGTTTATTTTAGAGCATCCTGCGTTTATGGCATTCTGTACTTCCGAAAACTCCACTCCCGATGCACCGTGCATTACCACTCTGCAGCTTTTAGGCAGGGCAGCTCGGATTTCTGTTACTCTTGTAATATCTAATTTAGGAGGCTCGGCATAAATTCCGTGCATAGTACCAAAGCATACAGCAAGAGCATCGCATCCTGTTTTTTCAGCAAATTCTGCCGCCTGTTTAGGATCTGTAAAATACTTTCTGATCTCTTCATTCGTAAGAGCTTTTCCGCCATGTGAATCTTCCTCAGAAGAAGCCATGATACCAAGCTCGGCTTCTACAGTAATTCCAAGATTATGAGCAATTTTTGTAAATTCTTTTACATTTTTGAGATTTTCCTCGTAAGGGAGCTCGCTGCAGTCATACATAATAGACGGAAATCCCACTCTGATTGCTCTCATGACAAAGTTATAGTCGCTTCCGTGGTCAAGGTGGACACAAACGGGTACTTTGGCTTTTTTCGCATATGCAATCATTTCCGGTCCTGTTCTTTCAATAGGTATAAGCGAGTCATGTACCTGAGCATGATCGATGATGACAGGAGTATTAAGCTCTTCCGCTGCACCTATGACAGCTCTTATAGTTTCTACATTAGGTGTATTTATACATCCTATGGCATATTGGTTTTTCTCTGCTGTTTCCAGAATTTCTTTCATGTTAACTAACATTATCATTCCTCCTAAAATAGTTTTTTTATATATTAAGGGCCCTGTTAATATCGGTGATTTTACTGTAAACTTTTTTTATTTGTAATTGTGTATATGACAGATATGTATTTTTTTGAAATTTTAATATTTTTTTATTAATATTTTCTGTATGGTAGAAATGAAATTATGTATTTATTTTGAACAATAATATATTACCTTAAAATTTTTCAAAGTAAAGAAATGATAAAATCTATTTTTGCACCAACTTTGGGAATAAAAATGCAAAAAATTTTTATTTGGTTTATTTAATAAAGTAAAGTTTTTAATAATCATATTTATGTTTTTTAAATTGTTTTACAGCAGTGCATATATTATATTGTGTTGTCAGATTTTTTAGTGATTTTTATATATTGCATTTTTATATCTTAAAAAATAGAATAAATATTCTATAATTTATTCAACTAATAAATTGATAATTAATATTAAAAATAATTGAAATATATTTATAGTTATGATAAAATTATTAAAATGAATATAAATGAAAGAAATTATAAAAGTTATGATTTTTATATTGTTGATTTAAAGTAAGGTGTACTGGAGGGGGGCGTATGGTATACACTGAATATAAGGGAAAAAAGCTTAATGAAGATGCAGTAGATTTTTTTGAAAAATTAGGCTGTCATGAAAGTACGAATAATTACAGACTGTTGAATTCTTACGGATATATGGGGAAATATCAGGTAGGCAGAGATATTATGGAAGATTTGAATTGGTACAGTTCAAATACAGGCTACACCGGGGATGCCAGAAAAAAATGGGGTATAAAAAGCAGGGAAGATTTCTTGGGAAATTCGGCCGCACAAGATGATTTGATAATGAAATCAATGCTGAAAAGATGGGATTATCTGGATGCATATCTTAAAAAGCATACAAATAAAGGCATTATGGATTATGTATGTAAAGAAATAACAGTAAGTCCGTCTGCAATATACACAAATACCAGTGGTGCTCCAAAGTATGGAAAAGATCTTTTAAAAGTGCTGAAAAACGGTAAAAATAAAAAATTAGGCAATCCCAAAGGAAAGAAGTTTCTTATAACGATATCCGGTCTTCTTGCCGGCAGCCATTTAACCGGTCAGGGAGGAATGGGAATTTTTTTTACATCGGAAGGAAGAAAAATTCCCACAGATGGTAACGGTACTATGGTTTTAGTGTATCTGGAAGAATTAAAAGGTCATGATTTATCAATGATATGCGGTCATAAGGACAACTGTAAGCTGGACAGCAAAGCAGTAATAAAAAACAATTCATTCAAGGATGAGATCATTCTGAATGGGGAAATGAACAAAGGAAGTAATAAGACAGGTGCTGGGAATACATCATCAAAAACATCTGAAATAGAAGAAAAGGGTATATATGAATTTAAAGGGCAGAAATATGAAGAAGTATGGGAAACCGAATTTTACAAACAGGATATGACTGGAAGGAAACAGCTGCCTGCTGCAGGTTATGTAAAAGCAGAGGAAGCTGTGATAAAAAGACTGGAAGAAAAGTTCGTAAATCCTGATTTATACAGTGGTGACTATATTAAATATGTGGAAAGTAAAACAGGAAAAACAGTTTTTGAAGAAAATAAAGAGGAAATAAACGTAATGCTTACCTTGTATGATAAAGCTACAGGTACAGGGAAAAAATCAGGAAATATTGTGAGGCAGTACGGATTTGATATATTGAGAGGGCGGAATGAAAAAGCTGAATCACTGAGAATACAGGATATAGCATATTATATGTATTATTACCCCATTCCCAAAATGGGACAGCTGGAAACACTTGAGTATGTATTTGGGAAATTTGCTGCTAAATATATAAAGTTTCCTGATGTTCACTATACTGAAAATAATAAAACAGGTGAATATCAAATTTCACAGATAGCACAATTAATAAAGGATGCGGGGAAGAAACAGGAAGAACCTGTAATAAAATATAACCTTCCGGAGAAGTATAACAAGTATATGGAAGGAATAAAAGATATAGATGAAATTATCCTGAGAATTCCAAAAAAATCAAAGCAGGATTTTCATAAGATGAGAAGTGAAAATTTATTAAGAGGGCTTGAAATGGCAGGAGAGCATAAGAGAAGTTTTTCTGTTGACGAAAACGGTGTGAGAAAATATCCTTTGACAAGAAGATTTCTGGATAATCTTTTGATAGAGTTCATAAAAGTAGAAACAGGCTTTAAGGAGGAAAAAGAAGAAAAGTATTTTGACGGGCATAAATATCGTGATAGTAATGTATTGAGGAATTATCTTTTATGGTATGATGAAAATTTTGGAAGAATAGAACTGCCTCATCCGAAAGGAAGCGGAATGTATGCTGAGCTTGAGAAGCTGGGTAAAGATATGAGAATTACAGCAATGCTTGATATATGGGTAAATTCCAAAGAGAGGGGTAAAATAAAATATATAAGAAAAATACATAATCTGATAATTGATAATTATGGGGATTATACAGACGGGAAAACGACAGGTAGGGACAGGGAAATAATAACAGGACACTTTTATGATTTGAAAGAATTAAGAGATTATGCGGCAGGAAAAGACTCTATGAATTTATATTCTTTTTACAGGGAATTTTATGATTTGAAAAATGTTATTACACCAAATAATGAGTTTTATGTAAATGATAATTGTATTTTGAAATGTACACTCGGAGAAAATATAAGCAGAATAAATGTGGACAGGGATAGTGTAGTTCTCAGGGGAGGCAGACAGGCTAACATAAAGGATACTAATATACTGCCGTTTAAGAGCTGTAAAGTTTCTTCAGAATGCAAGCCGGAGTTTTCGGAGATTTGGGAAAAAAATACTGATGTGGAGATCGGAGGAGCACCTGCTCTTCTTGATATATCTACAATAAAGTGCAGATACGGCGGGATTATAAGTATAGATGATTCAGGGCAGAGACAATCTAGGTCGCAATTAGATTCAAAAGGTAATGATACAAAGCCGGCAGCAGAAGGCAAAAGTCAAAGTTACGGGAAAAACAGCAATTTTTCAGCTTCAGTTGGAACAGCCAAAACAAATAATATAAATTCCAAGCTCGGAAAAAGAGAGGTAGACTGCGGTTACAGACCTCTTTTGGAAATATGTAGTGCCTTAAACAAAAATTTTATGCAGACACCGCTGAAAAAGGAGTGTCAGGAATATAAGGGGTATAAAAAGGATCATACAGCCTTGGAAAATGAGAGAAAAAGGCTTGAGAGTTTAGTAAAGACGGCAGAGAAAGAATTCGTTATACCCGGAAATTATTTGGGTGACAGAATAAAAAGAGAAAATATAAGAAACGCAAAAGAAAAATATGATAAATTTATAGAGAAAAATGAGAGAATAGCAATGATAGCTTCAAAAAATTCATCAAACAGCAGAAAGAATCAGCTATTAAGTAAGATTATGCTTGCTATGCTTGAAGCCAATAAAAAATCAGGAGATATGTCAGTTCCTAAAAAAGACAGTAAAGGAGTTCACAAAAAATATGGAATTTCAGCCTGTGATTATGAGAAAAGAAATTTTTACATTACAGCTACACTTGGAGGTATAGTCTACGGATATTTGAAAGCCGCAATGGGTGAAAAAACAGATGAGAAAACATTGAAAGAAATAGAAAGAGAAGTTAATGAAAAGGAAGCGGAAGAGAAAAAAGTCAGAAATACTTATCCGAATATCAGATCGGGATTATCAAATTATGAATCATACGATAAAATACAGTCAAGAGAAGCAGAAAAAAGGCAGGAAATAAAGAGAAAGACTGATGTTCAGACTCTTGATAAAATCGGCTATGAGCTGTATCAGCTGACATCTGAAGTTCCTACAGGCAGCTCGATACTTGCGAAAATCAGAGAGAAAATAAAACCTGTAACAGAGTGTCCCTTTGAAGAAGTAGAAAGGAAGACGAATCATGGAGAGAGTTTTTTCGGTCAGGAGACAGGGGAGGCAGAAGCTTCTTTGGGGAAAGGTGATAATTACGAAAATAGTAAATTACGTGATGGTGAGATATCAGCAGCTAGAAGGACTGACGACAGTCATAATAGATTTGGTACCGGGCGTGTAAGGACTTCAAATGAACATGAGAATTTTAATCGTCAGGGATGGGAGGATAGTAATAACCATATGTCTGATACTCCTAGCAGAAAATCTGATATTCATGAAAGTAAAGGAAGGAATTCATCTGATGAAGCAGAAACTCGAATTGATACCGGTTTATATCAAAATCTGATAGTTGGGAGTGAATTGACAGATATTATTGGTAAAACTGCTATAAATGCAGAAGGAAGCGGGCAGGAAAGCGGTTTGAAAATACCTGATCTTGAAAATAATACTCAGATAGTAAAACCTGAAAAGAAGGGGAAAAAAGATAAAGCTGCTTGTTTAGAAGATAGATGTCCGAATAGCAGCAAAGGGAGAGATATTTTTGTTATCCTGTCTGTCGGGCACGGGATGAAAAATAAAACTACATATGATCCCGGAAGTTCTTCGGAATGGAATAAAAATACTGAAATAACGAATGGTTTTTTTTATGTTAAGTATTCACCACCTTCATCGGTGAAATATATTGAGAGCCCTTTAATTACAGAGTTTCAAACTAATGATATATTACTTAAGAATTATTTGATACCAGCTATGAAAACAAATAATATAAATGGTGATATACTCATATACAGAACAAATGGAATAACTAATCATGCCCAAATGTTAAATAAGAAAGCAATAGAACTAAAAAAAGTGTATAGAAAAGTCATAGTTTTAGAATTTCATTTTAATTCAGCAAAATCTGGTGGTAGCGGTACTGAAATGCTTTATCATAGCGGAGTAAAGCCAACAAAAAAATTAGCAGAGTGTATGCAAGTAGAAATTGTAAAAAAATTAGGATTAAAAGATCGAGGAATAAAGGATTGTAGTAATGGACGTGGTGGTGGTTTTATGGAAGGAATGCCAAATATACCATCAATAATGTTAGAACCATTTTTTATTTCAACAAAGAGTGATACAAAAACTTTTTTTGAAAAAATTCCTGAATATATTGAAGGTATTATGAATGGAATAATAAAATATGATAATGAAACATAATATTAAAATTCTAATCTGGTGGTGATTACAATAAAAAAAAATAATGTTTTGATGATTTTATTTGCAACAATCTTAGTATTTTTTTCTTTTTCAGAAAGTATTGAAAAAGAAAAAAAAATATATATAAAAAAAATAGAAGACAAGCTTATTAATGGTGATAAAATTGATTGGAATAATGAAAAAATAGAATTTTACTATTGTGGTTGGGAAGATGTAGATTCTAATGTTTATACAATGCAATATTATTCCCCGGAAATATCAAAAAATAAATTTGAAAGATTAGATGTTGCTGATGGAATCCATCCATTTTTTGTAAGGAAAAGCTACGGAAAGTCTAAAGATGGGAGAGATATTATTGCAGATTTTGAACTGACTTCTGATAAAGGAATAATTTTAGTGAGAATTCTTAAGACCTATAATGAAAAATATGTAAATTATGATGATTTTGAATTAAAGACTACAGTGTATTCTTTTGAAAGGATGGAAAATTATAAATACCCTGATACTTTTATCATTATAGAAGAATACGAAAATGTACGGACAAATCTTGTGAATAGCGAAATAATAGATGAAAGAACACCTTTGAAACCAAAAGGAATTATAAAGGAATACAGTAAAGCCGGTAATTTGACAGCAAAAATTTCAAGAATTAAGCCAGAATTTCAAATACATCAAGTATATTTGTCTACAGGGAAATTATATAAAATAGAAACATTTAACGGGGTACATGAAAAGTTGAAAACTTTTTGGAAAGAAACTAATTTGATTTCAAGTGAGAGAATAGAAGCTGAGAAGATAGAAAAATATGAGAAAGATTACATATATTTTTTAAAAAATAGATAAAAGATTTAATATGAGTTAAAAAATGAAAGAAATTTTATGAACAAATATCTGCTTTTAATATTATTATTTTTACTTTGACAAAATACAGCTACAACATAAAAGAATCAAAATTAGAAATTTTAGATAAAGTAAATTTAAAAAACTGTTTCTAAAAAAGTATAAAAGAACATAGAAGGGGTCAATAATGAGGTTAATATCATAATTATTTATAACAATAAATAATTTGAAAAAGCAGAGATAATAAATAATGGAGGTTAGCATGAGAAAAGTTATTGTGATTTTGCATATTTTACTTTTTATGAAAGTATGTTCTGATTTTATATTTAATGATAAAATAATATTAAGAGAAATATATAAGGATAAAAAAATTTATACAGATGTTGAATCAAAAAAATTCATTTTGACAAAAAATAAAGAAAAGAGATATAAACGAACACAGATTGCAGATTATAAAATAACAGGAAATAAAATATTTGTTTTGTTAGAATCCAAAGAAGCAGCTGATAATGGGAAAATTCTTGATTATAATGGAAATATAGGGGGATTTGATTATGCTGTTTTAGAAATATCAAAAGACAAAAATATTATCATGAAAAAAAGAGGAGAAATCGGAGTTTTTGGTGCAGGGACAGATATTTTTACAGGTAATGGGAATATAAGGTTTATTCCTGTAGGTAAAGAAACTGAAGGTATGGAAATAAGCATGAAATTTTCAAAGGATAGTGAGTATACTAATTCAACAGTATTTGAATTTGATCTGGAAAAGAATAATATGAGCCAGCTTTTTTCTGTGGAAGGATATTCTTATTGTTCATTTCTATGTGAAATAACAGAAGAAAATTATGAATTCAGTGAAGAGGGAGAAAAAAGGAATTATGATTTAAAGATTGAAAATAACTTTTATATTGAAGATACAGGTCTTAAGAATGCAGCTGAAAAAACATTTATTTTCAAAAAAACAATAAAGTATTATGCTTTTGAGAATGGAAAGTATATTTTAAAAAAAGAGGAGAAGTCACCTAAATATTTATTTTCAAAAAATGATGAAGCTGTTTTAGCTTATTTATATGGTATTCATAATTGGGATACCAATTCACTCTATGATAAATACTATATTAATCAGGATATGGAAGATTTTACTAAATTGTTTAAAACCATTCCGAAAGTGAAAAAAAATTTGGAAATAAAAACTTATATTTCGCATATAGAAGACAGAAAAGACGGTCTTTTGGTTACTTTGAAGCATATTTTGCATAAAGAAGAAAATAGTATGGAATTTGATATTGAAAATGTAGAAATAATAGAAGAACAAGAGGAAAGAGTATTCTTTAAAAAAGAAGCAAAAAGCAGATGGGTTTTGGACGATATGAAGAAAAATTAAAGTTTTAGTGGATGCTTATTTATCAAAATTAAAAGGCACAGATTTTTTGTGAAAGGAGGATTCAAAATAGTAAAAGCATTTATTCAATATATAAAGACACAAAAAGAACTTTTAATCAATCTGATGAATAAGAAAAAATCAGATAGAGAAAAAGTACTGAATGAAATAAATGATAAAATTGAAAAAATGAATTTAGAAATAAAAATATCAGAGTTAGACGACAGAATAGTAATTATCTCAGCTACTCGAGATAAATTTAAAGGGAAAATACTGAACTTATTTCTGATAAAGATATTCGGCGAAGAATACAGAAATAATGTATGGGAAATACAGGAAGAATATGAAAATCAAAAATATGCGGAAATAAATAATTTTTTTGATTTATTAGCGAAAAAATATGAAGAGGGGAATAGTGTTTTTATAGAAGAAATATCAGAGGAAAATTTTGATATTAAAGAGAAGTCAGATCCAGTAAAGCTAATAAAAACAAATAATAACCTGAATGGTAATGCGGAAAGTACAGGGGAAGCTATAAATTTGAAAACAAAATATGGAAAACAAAAAAATTCTGTATTTAATACAGAGGATGTATTTTTGAAGCATCCTCATAAATATGAAGAAAATATAGAAGAAATAAATAATAGCAGCCAAAGGGAAAAAATAGACCAAGAAATAAGAAATAATATTAAGAATTTATCTGAGAATAGCTTTTTAGGTTTTGTGGAATCTGAATTAAAAAATGACATAAATAATAAGTCACAAGAAAATCCACTAGTATTTAACGATATAAAGTTTAAAAAATATGAAAAGCTAAAAAGAGAAATTGAAATAAAAGAAGAAAAATTGTTGGAATTAATAAACGAAACTAAATTTTTTCTTGAAGAAAAAAAGTTTTACAAAGCAGTTCAAAATGTGAATATACTGGCAAAAGCAGATAAATCAGCAGTTTTAAATGAAGAAAGGATAAAATACTCACTGGAGGGGGTTCTTTTGAGAGTAATTAGGTTTTTTGTTCAAAGAAATATGAAAAATAGTGAATATTGGAGATATTTTACAGACAGATATGAAGAGAAAAGAAAATTTTATAATGATATTGTTAATCTCAGAGAATACTGCGGACTTAGGTTAAATCTTGAAAATGAAGAATATGAAGTCAAGAGAAGGGACTAAGAGTGTAAGCAGATCAAATTATTTTCAGAATATAAAAAAATGCGTAATAAGGAGGAGGGAATTGAAATATTTTCAGAAGCTTATAGATAATGAATTAAAAGATATGAGTGCAGAAGAGAGGGACACATACAGAAAAACTTCCCTGATAACATTTCAGATGCTGGCCGAAGAACTGGAAGACAGAAAAAAAGAGTTTGAACAGAGAATTTTTGATTCAGTGAGAGTAAAAGAAAAAGAAACAATAATATATACAGCATTGATTCCGGAAAAAAATTATTATCTGTATGAGGATTTTATGTATCCAATAGTGAAAAAATCTGTTTTGACAGCTGACAGACTGGAGCCGCTGGCTGATAAAGAAAGAATTTTTAAAACAGTATTTATAAAAAAATCATATTCAGAATTAAAAGAATTAGAGGGTAGAATATTTGAAGCCAACATTGTAGGAAATAAAAGATATTATGATATAAATGTAAAGCTGGTACCTGATGAAAGATTTATAAAAAAAATGCATGAGCTTTATGATGTATTTGATGTAAACGGGATAAAATGGAGAACGCTTAACACAGCATATGCAATGAAAATGTATAAAGTAGTTCAGGCAGAGGAAAATCCTGATATGGAATCAGATATTTCAATGTTTGCTGATTTTGAGGTTTATGTGGACTTTGAAGAGCTGGAGGGGAGTATTTATGAGGAGCATATGCTTGTATGGAATATAGAGGAAAGAGATATAATAAGTACACATCTTGTGAGACCCACAGAAGACAGAATTCACTATGAACATACGATAAAACTGAATAATGAAAAAGGAGTGTATATTTATCCGAGGGAGCATATATTTCTGAGTTATAAAGAAAAGGAAACGCTGTATGTCATAACAGATAATAAAGAAGGCAGTATTTGGAAAACCTGGATAATCAAAGAAAATATAAATAAAAAAAGATTTGAAAATGCAGAATTTCCTCTTTTGAATAATGAAAAAAATTATAATTTCCTGAATTCATTGAGGGCGGAATCTGAAGTAAAAATGAGAAGTGAAGCTGAAATCAAAAGAATAATAACAAGCTATAAGGCATTGGAAAATAAAATCCTTTATAAAGATTATTATATGACGGATAAAAGGCTGGAGAATACATTGGAATACTATGATATGAACAGTTTTTTGACAGATGAATTTAGGCTGAAAGGAAGAGGTGAAAATCTTTATATTTATTTTGAAATAAATAAACGGGATTACCTTACAGAGGATTTTCTCAGTTTCATAATTTCAGATATCCAGCTTAAGTTTCATGAATATAACTGCATAGGGGTGGAATATGGAAGAACGGTTTAATAAAGAAAATTTTCAGTATATATGGTCTTTGCTGCTGAATGATAACGGTCTGGAAAAAGAGAAAATAAAATTTGTGAAAAGCCGCATGATATCACCTTATTTTGAGCTGAACCAGAAAAATATAAATGATGTTATAACAGAAAAAAATAAAAAAGGATATACAATAGAAACTAATCCTTTTTTCAGATTTGATAATATCTACAGTCTTTTATTAAATCCAGATGCAGAAGCAGAGGATAAAAATCTAAAGGAAAGTCTTTTGAATATAACTTTGCATTTATTGGGAAATTTTGATTTATATGCGGGACAGACAAAAAAAGATTTTTACTGTAAAGAAATAGTGCGCGATATGGAAAGCGGAGCTGTCGGAGAAAAGGTGAGAAATAATCTTTTGTTTTTGAATATGAAAGAAAAACTTATTATAGCTGAGGTATTTTTAGAATATGACGAAGGCAGAAATCAGATAAAATGTCTGAAGAAAATAGTAAAAAAATTTTTCTCTGAATCTATTGTGTATGATAATAAGTATTCAGATAAAAATATAGTTATTTATCTGGGGCATAAAAAGGATATTAAAACCAGAAAAATAACGGGAATTATTAATGAACTGTTTATCCCTCTGGGTCTGAAACCTAAGTATTTCTATGAATATCATTTTGGTGTTTTGGGAATAGGGGAAACATTAGTAATTGGAAATATGGCAGTTTATTGATAATAATCTTTATAATACCGGGGTGAAAAAATGAAGTTAAAAATAAGTATATTCAGCAGCAATACTGATGGTGAAAATCAGGATGGGATAATCCTTACTTTCGATGAAATAATTTCTGTAAAATATAAAACAAGAACAGCAGAATACAGAAATTTTGCAAATACAGACAGTGAAGTGAGAGTAAGAATAAAGGGAAGGATGCTTTCAGTACTAAAAGGATCAGATGATGAACCCCTTTTTTCCGGAGTGAGCTCAGCGCTGGAGGAATATAAAAACAATAATTTTGAAAGCAGTACGGAAGGTCTGAAAAAAGAATATGCAGGGAAGCTGAAGTTTTTGAACGAAAAAGTATTTCAGGGAATTGAAAAATTTGATACTGATAATTTTTATGAACACAATAAAAAAAATATTGCGGATCTAACAAAATGGGCACTTGATTATAAAAGCAGCAGTGAATACAAAAATATAATAATGGAAATAAATCTTGGAAATGAAAAAACAATGGATCTGCTGTTTGAAAATATGTATGTGGAAAATTTTGAACAGGAATTTGATATAGAAAAGGGAAACGGGGAATTTCTTCTTGAGCTGAAGCAAAAATATTACAGCGGTAATAAAATAAGAATAGAATAGGGGGTAAAAATGAATTTTGAAAGATATGAAAAAAAGGACCTGACTGTTATACTTAACGAAAATGAGGTAAAAGGAGGAATGATCAGGGAATTTCTTATGAAAGGGGATATTAACAGACATAAAACTTTGAAATTAAGAATAGAAACTGCTGAAGAAGATGAAGGAGCGTACAAAGAATTAAATCAGATAAAAGACTGTAAAATAGAAATCTGCATGGATAAAAACAATGGAAATGAAAAAACAGAAAAAGTAATAGTTTTCAGCGGATATATAAAAAGATCGCGATATATAAGCTACGGCAGCAGAGGGAGACAATTCGAAGCCGAAGCATATTCAAAAAGTGAAAAAATGGACAGAGAAGAAAAATACAGAGTATTTCAGGATATCAGAATGACATTCAGACAGGTAGCCGAGGAATTGCTGAAAGATTATAAAAATGAAAGAATAAATATGTTATTTTCAGAAGAAGCAGAAATTTCAATAAATGAACTGACAGTGCAGTTTGGTGAAACTGACTGGGAATTTTTGCTGCGTCTGGCTTCACATAAGGGACTGGGAATACTGTCTGTACACGGAGGAACTCTCACTTTTGGCTTTGTTAATGCCGGAATTGCCAAAAATGAAGATATGAAATATACAGATTATGAAATGATCAGAGAAGATGAACAGATGATTTATAAAATTTATTCAACACAGATATTTAATATCGGAGAAAGTGTAAATATAAAAACTCCCGAGGGTGAGAATGAATTTATGATAAAAAGCGGTAAAACAGAACTGAGACACTCAGTTTTTCTGGGTGAATATGAATTGGTTCACATGGATTATAAAATGAAAAGAATAAGAAATAAAAATATAAAAGGCTGTGTAATAGAAGGAAAGGTAGAAAAAGTATTTCAAAGAGACAATATAGCTGTTATGCACGTGGAATTTTCCAAGGGACTTGCAAAACTGGGCAAAAGCTATGATGATTACGGTTTTGAGAGATATACCATTCCTTATAGTGTTTTTTACAGCACTACTAATACAGGTCTGTTTTGTACACCGGAAATTAATGATACAGTCGATGTATTTTTTCCGAATGAGGAAGAAAAATTTGTGCGTGTAAACTGGAGTGTAAATAATACAGGAAGCGGCAGATTCAGTGATCATAGCAAAAGAAACTTTCATATAAATGAAGGGGATTTTAATATGATAATAGATAGAAATGAAGTAAATGTACTATCGGGAAAATCGTATATGATGAAATCTCCGAATATTACAGAAGAAGCTGACAAGTTAATACACAGAGGGATACAGAGTTATATTGCAGTGTCTGACGGTATCATGGGGATAGAGGCATTGGAGGATCTGCTTCTTTACGGGAAAAATCTCGTTCTGAAAGGAAAAGAAGAATCTGTGGTCATTGAATCTAAAGAAGACATCAGATTAAAGGGGGAAAAAATACATAATAACTGAATTATACTAATTACGAAAGAAATATTTATACAGCAGAAAAAGAAGTCAGAATAAAGACTTCTTTTATAATATATATTAATTAAGAAGGTAGCAACAAAGCATTATCCCGAAAATTCTTCAATAACATTTCCTGCAAGGATACCATAAAGAAAATAGCTGTATTTTATTTCACCGCACAGCTCGTGAATAAGATCAGTGACAGCTTCAAAATCAGTATTCTCTGCGGTACTTAATTTTTCAAAAAGCTTCTTTTCAATTTTGTTAATAGAGGAATTATCAGTATTATTTTCAAAAATACTTTCCAAAAATTGAAACAGCAAATTTTTTTCCCTGAATTCATCCATAAAGTAAAATACCTCCCCTGTACATTTGTGTATAAAATTATTTAATCATTAAAATTAAATATAATGATATAATATCATTTTTCTCTGAAATACGCAAATCCAGTGATAGAAAGTAATCTACTATACTTTGGTAAGAAAAAAGGGACTGTTTAAAACAGATTTTCACATGACATTCTCAGTCGTAAAATCTTATATCAAACAGTCCCTTTAATTTATAATAATACGTTACCATAATACAAGGAAAGAGCCGATTAACGGTATAGTGAGCATAAATATGAGGGCTAATTCCACGATAGTAGGTTTATTTTTATTTCTGATATGAAATTTTATGATCATTAAAATAATAAACCATATAAAAACGCTAATAATCACTAATAATTCAAACATAATCCCACCTCCGGAAAGAAAATCTTTCTCTGTTTTTATTATACATTATTTTTATTTATATTTAAAGTGAATACTTGTATATGAAAAATAAAAATACACAGCGGAAAATCTAAACAAAATGAAAAACAAAATAAATTAAAAAAAATAAATTTATTTTTTATTTTTTTAAACAAAAAATAATTCATTTATTAATCGAAAAATTGACTAAAAGGCAGATACATGTTATATTTTAAGGATGGGAAGCATAAGGAAAGGAGGATTTTATATAAATTACAGCGCTTTAACTAAAGTAATGCTTATTTTAAGAAAAATTACTAAGAATATCAGTTTTTGGTTCCCATTCAAAAGTGGAAAATATAATATATAAAAAGTTACAGAAAAATTGTAACAGATTTTTTCAAATAATTGAACAAATTTTTTGAAGTGAATAAAATGTAGTTCACTGGAAACAAAAAATATTTTTTTGCTTTATCTGTAGAAAACACATAAATAAAGGCTTTTATAGTATTTTTTTATATTAAGAAATGAAAAAAAGTGAAATGAATGAAAAAAAATACAAAAAACATATTGACAAATAAAAAAATTAGGGTACAATGAAATAAAGATCATTCATATTAAAAAAATACAGCATTATATTTAAAAGAGCTAAATAACGTGGGTTTCTGCAGTGTACAGCAGATAATGAATTTAATTTTAGAGAATGAGGTGTGAAAATTGGAAATAAAATTAACAGAATACGCAAGAAAATGTGGCTGCGGAGCAAAGCTTTCTTCTAAAAAGCTTTCGGAAGTGCTGGAAAAATTACCTAAAGTACACAATGAAAATTTAATTGTAGGAACAGAAACTTCTGATGACGCAGGAGTTTACAAATTAAATGATCAGATGGCAATAATCCAGACTGTAGATTTTTTTACCCCGATAGTAGATGACCCTTATACATTCGGCGTTATAGCAGCGACTAATGCTCTGAGCGATGTTTATGCAATGGGCGGAGATCCTGTAACGGCATTAAATATAGTCTGTTTTCCAAATCGTATTGACCTTTCAGTATTAGGGGAGATTTTAAGAGGAGGCATCGATAAAGCTAAAGAAGCCGGTGCTATTATAGTAGGGGGCCATACCATTGAGGACGAAGAGCCGAAATACGGCATGGCAGTAACAGGTATTATTTCTCCTGACAAAGTATTAAAAAATTATGGTGCCAGAGTTGGGGAAGTCCTCATACTGACAAAGCCGCTTGGAATAGGAATTATAAGTACGGCGATGAAAGGCGGAAAGGCATCAGACCATTCTAAAGAGGCTGTTATTAAGTCAATGACAACTCTAAATAAATATTCTTCAGAAATAGTAAGAAAATATAATATCTCAGCCTGTACAGACGTAACGGGATTCGGACTTATGGGTCACTCATATGAAATGGCGAGTTCTTCAGGTGTTACGATAGTACTGGACAAAGAAAAAATTCCATATATAAAAGAAGCGGAAGAGTATTCAAAACAGGGACTTGTACCCGGCGGTATGTTTAATAACATGGAATACCTGAAAGATAAGTATGAGTTTATTGACATTCCGGAATACTTAAGCAATATTGTATTTGACCCGCAGACATCAGGGGGACTTTTGGTATCATGCAGCAGTGAAGATGCCGAAAAGATGCTGGAAGAATTAAATAAACTCGAAATCAAATCGCACATAATAGGAACTGTAGCAGAAAAGCAGGAAAAATCAATTTTATTCAAATAGTTATAAACTAGATTTATATATAAATTTCTTTATCTTCATAAAAAGTTCTTATGAAGATAAAGAAAAAATTAACAATGAAAGACATGCCGGGAAATATGCGGTATGTGAATAAGTTACTGTACAAACATGTACTTTATAGCCGGTATTTTTAAATACTGAGTTTACATATAAAGTTAATAAAAAAAAATCTTTTAGAGAGGGGAATACCAGAGACAATGGAAGAAATCAGATGGCGTATGAATACAATGCCTAAATCAAACAAAGAGGAAAGTATAAAAATATTAGGAGAGGAAGAAATAATAAAAGTAAAAAACTTCCACCAAAGCTTTCCGCAATATGAGGAAACTCCGCTTGCAGACCTGAAAAATCTGTCAAAAGAATTAGGAGTCGGGGGTATTTATGTAAAAGACGAGTCGTACAGATTTGGTCTGAATGCGTTTAAAGTGTTAGGCGGATCATTTGCAATGGCGAAATACCTGGCAGAAAAATTAGGAAAAGATATATCAGAGTTAGATTATAATAAGCTTATTTCTGATGAAACTAAAAAACAGTTGGGTGATATAACATTTTATACAGCAACAGACGGCAATCATGGTAGAGGTGTAGCTTGGACTGCCAACAGATTAAAGCAGAAATCTGTAGTATATATGCCTAAAGGGTCATCACAAATAAGACTTGATAATATAAAGGCAGAAGGTTCTGATGCTAGTATTACTGATATGAACTACGATGATGCTGTAAGACTTGCCGCTAAAAATGCTGAGGCTACTAATGGAGTAGTAGTACAGGATACTGCATGGGAAGGTTATGAAGACATACCCGTGTGGATAATGCAGGGATACGGAACAATGGCTCTTGAAGCATTAGAACAGCTTAAAAAAGCCGGTGTAGACAGACCAACTCATATCTTTATACAGGCAGGTGTAGGATCGCTTGCAGCAGCAGTACAAGGTTTCTTCGCTTCTGTATTCAAAGATAATGTACCAGTTACTGTAGTGGTTGAACCTGATCTTGCTAACTGCTATTATGAATCAGCAGTTCAAAATGACGGAAAACCTGTAAATGTAGGCGGGGATATGCAGACTATAATGGCCGGTCTTGCTTGCGGCGAACCTAACATAATAGGATTTGAAATATTGAAAAACTATGCAAGTGCATTTTTATCATGTCCTGATTATGTAGCTGCGAAAGGTATGAGAATGCTTGGAGCGCCTATGAAAGGTGATAAGCAGGTTACATCAGGTGAATCTGGTGCAGTTACATTAGGTGTAGTAGCACTGCTTATGAAAGATGAAAGATATAAAGAATTAAGAGAAAAACTGAACTTAAATAAAGATTCAAAAATATTGCTATTTAGTACAGAAGGAGATACAGATCCGGATAAATACAAATCAATAGTGTGGGATGGAGACGTACCAAGCATTGATTTATAAAAACAGTTAATAAAATATGGATAGCGGGCTATCTGATTTTAGATAAATAATTAAATTAAATATGGAGGTTTATTAAAATGGATTTTGATGCAATTAAAGCAAAAGCAGAAGGTTACAGAGCTGACATGACTAAATTTCTTAGGGATCTTATAAGAATACCCGGAGAAAGTGCTGATGAAGAAGGTCACTCAAGAAGAATTAAAGAAGAAATGGAAAAACTAGGTTTTGATAAAGCTGAAATTGATCCTATGGGTAACGTACTTGGGTACATGGGAACAGGAAAAACTTTAATAGCTTTTGACGGACACATAGATACAGTTGGTATAGGAGAAATTACTAACTGGAAGTTTGATCCGTATGAAGGATACGAAGATGACGAAAGTATCGGTGGAAGAGGAACTTCTGACCAGCTTGGCGGAATAGTTTCAGCAGTATACGGTGCTAAAATTATGAAAGACTTAGGAATGCTAAGTGATAAATATACAGTATTAGTAGCAGGAACAGTTCAGGAAGAAGACTGCGACGGTCTATGCTGGGAATATATGATAAAAGAAAGCAAAATCCGTCCGGAATTCGTAGTTTCTACAGAACCAACTGACGGAGGTATCTACAGAGGACAGCGTGGACGTATGGAAATCCGTGTAGATGTTAAAGGTGTATCTTGCCATGGATCAGCTCCTGAACGTGGAGATAACGCAATCTACAAAATGGCTGATATTCTTCAGGACATTCGTGCTCTGAATGAAAATGACGCAGCAGATGACAAAGAAATAAAAGGTCTTGTAAAAATGCTTGATGAAAAGCATAATCCGCAATGGAAAGAAGCTCAGTTTTTAGGACGTGGAACAGTTACTACTTCTGAAATCTTCTTTACATCACCAAGCCGTTGCGCAGTAGCAGATTCTTGTGCAGTTTCATTAGACCGTCGTATGACTGCCGGTGAAACATGGGAAAGCTGCCTTGAGGAAATCCGTAACCTGCCGAATGTAAAAAAATACGGAAATGATGTAAAAGTTTCTATGTATGAATATTCTCGTCCGTCATTTACAGGACTTGTTTATCCAATAGAGTGCTATTTCCCGACTTGGGTAATACCAGAAGATCATAAAGTAACAGCTGCTTTAGAAGAAGCTTACAAAGGTCTTTACGGAGATACACGTATAGGTTCAAAAGAAACAGAAGCTATGAGAAAAGCTCGTCCGCTTACAGATAAATGGACATTCTCTACAAACGGAGTTTCTATCATGGGACGTAACGGAATACCTTGTATTGGTTTTGGACCGGGTGCAGAAGCTCAGGCTCATGCTCCGAATGAAAAAACTTGGAAAGACGACTTAGTAGTATGTGCTGCTATGTACGCTGCAATTCCGTCAACTTACACAAAGTAACAGAAATATTATATAAAAGGGTGTTTATATAATAAATACGGGATTATGAAGAATAATAAAATAAAATTATAAAGGAGAAAATTAATAATGGATAAAATGAAACAATTTGAAGAGATAATAGCAAGACTGGAAAAATTAGATTATAAAGATATGTTAAATGATGATTTCTTTTTAACATGGGACAAATCAACAGACGAGTTAAATTCAGTTTTTGCAGTAGCAGACGCTTTACGTAACTTAAGAGAACAAAACATATCTACTAAAGTATTTGACAGCGGATTAGGAATTTCATTATTTAGAGATAATTCTACAAGAACTAGATTTAGTTTTGCAAGTGCTTGTAATCTTTTAGGTCTTGAAGTACAGGATCTTGATGAAGGAAAATCACAGATTGCTCATGGGGAAACAGTAAGAGAAACTGCAAATATGATCTCTTTTATGGCTGATATAATCGGTATCAGAGATGATATGTATATCGGAAAAGGACATACTTACATGCAGGAAGTATCACAGGCTGTTCAGGAAGGACACAAAGACGGCGTGTTAGAGCAAAGACCAACTTTAGTTAACTTACAGTGTGATATAGATCACCCTACTCAAAGTATGGCTGATATGTTACATATTATCCATGAATTCGGAGGGGTAGAAAACTTAAAAGGAAAGAAAATAGCTATGACTTGGGCATATTCTCCGTCATACGGAAAGCCTCTGTCTGTTCCTCAAGGGATCATAGGTCTAATGAGCAGATTTGGTATGGAAGTAGTACTTGCTCACCCTGAAGGATATGAAGTAATGCCTGAAGTAGAAGAAGTAGCTAGAAAGAACGCTGAAGCTTCTGGAGGAAGTTTCGTAAAAACTAATAATATGGCTGAAGCATTTAAAGATGCAGATATAGTTTATCCAAAGAGCTGGGCTCCATTTGCTGCTATGGAAAAAAGAACTAATCTTTACGGAGAAGGAAAATTCGACGAAATTAATGTTTTAGAGAAAGAATTATTAGCTCAAAATGCTAACCATAAAGATTGGGAGTGTACTGAAGAGTTAATGAAGACAACAACTGAAGGAAAAGCTCTTTACATGCACTGTTTACCAGCAGATATAACAGGAGTAAGCTGCAAAGAGGGAGAAGTAGAAGCATCAGTATTCGACAGATACAGAGTACCTTTATATAAAGAGGCTGGATATAAACCTTATATCATAGCTGCAATGATGTTCTTAAGTAAAGTAAAAGATCCTGTGGCTACATTAAAAGCTCTTAGTGAAGGTAAAAAACCAAGATTTTTTGAAAAATAAGAATATTTAGTATTATTTAGGTGTTAGCGCACATTTTATATAAAATCCATAGGACTGCCTAAAGAGTTGCACAACATCTTACATCATAAAAAAGGCAGTCTTATTTTAATTCAAAATTTTGGAGGAAATAATGAAAAATAGAATCGTAGTTGCATTAGGTGGAAATGCACTTGGGAACAGTGCTAAAGAACAAAGAGATGCAGTAAGAGAAACGGCAATACCGATAGTTGATCTGATTGAAGCAGGACACGAAGTAATACTTGCCCATGGGAATGGTCCGCAGGTAGGAATGATAAATCTGGCGATGGATTCTGCTACAAAAAATCTTCCGAGCTTTGCAGAAATGCCGATAACTGAATGTGTGGCAATGAGTCAGGGATATATAGGCTATCATTTGCAGAGATTCATAAGAGATGAATTAAAAAGAAGAAATATTGATAAAGAAGTAGCTACTATAGTTACTGAAGTATTAGTAGACGGGGATGATCCTGCATTCAAAAGTCCTAATAAACCAATAGGCGCATTCTATACTAAGGAAGAAGCAGAAAAGCTGGAAAAACAGGGATATACTATGATGGAGGATGCCGGAAGAGGATACAGAAGAGTGGTAGCTTCTCCAAAACCTGTGGATATAGTACAAAAGAAAACAATTAAAACATTAATTGATAATTCGCAAATAGTTATAACTGTCGGCGGTGGGGGAATTCCCGTAAAATATGTAGAAGGAAAAGGAACTCTCGGGGAATTTGCAGTAATTGACAAAGATTTCGCATCTGCAAAGCTGGCTGAATTAATAGATGCAGATTATCTGATAATATTAACAGCAGTAGAAAAAATAGCTATTAACTATGGTAAGGAAAATGAGCAGTGGCTTGATAAATTATCAATAGATGATGCTAAAAAATATATAAAAGAAGGACATTTTGCTCCGGGATCAATGCTTCCGAAGGTAGAAGCCGCTTTAGGTTTTGCTGCGTCAAAACAGGGAAGAAGAGCGCTTGTTACATCATTGGAAAAAGCAAAGGACGGGATAGCAGGATTAACAGGAACAGTAATAGTAGATGAAAAATAAAATGTTATAAAAAGTTATGTAATAAATATAATTTAACTTTATACAACATACTTCCAGGCTAAATCAAATATACTTTTAAGTATATTGAAATAAAAAAAGGGCACGAATAAATCAGCCGGGGAAACCCGGTGAAAGAGGTGTAGAAATATGAGCGATGGTGAAGTAAGAGGAAGACTTAAGAGTGAAAGAAATTTTCAGATAAAAAAAATTAAGTCATTTAGGATTAGAAAAAGTCCAGGAGAAGAGAATTTACCATTTGAGAGAGATAATTTAATAAACAGACAAGTGAAAATAAATTCAAATCCATTCTATTTCGGACTTCCACAATTAAATATTGCAGCGATTCCTGTACTCTTGCCAAGCTTGTCATTTTTTACAAATGCAGCAAGGAGAGGAAGGATTCGCCGGAAGTTTATGGCACTTTGAAAAATTGATTATTTTTTTTAAAAATTAAGAATGATTAATTTTTTGAGAAGAAGTAGAATGGAGGAAAGACGTGAGTAAAACAGCAAGTAATTCAGTATTTGACATAGACGGCAAACCGTCATTTAAGGCAGCTTTTCCACTTTCATTACAGCATGTGCTGGCTATGGTAGTGGGAAATATTACACCGGCAATAATAGTTGCCAATGTGTGTAAATTAAGTCAGGCCGATAAGACTTTATTAGTACAGTGTGCATTTTTTATAGCCGGTATAGCAACATTGCTTCAGCTTTATCCTGTATGGAAATTCGGAGCCAGATTACCGGTAATAATGGGTGTTAGTTTTGCATATGTTCCGACACTGACTACATTGGGAAGCCAGTATGGAATAAAAGCCATTTTTGGAGCCCAGCTTGTAGGAGGGGTAGTAGCTATATTCGTGGGAATATTTTTGAAACATCTCAGAAAGTATTTTCCGCCGATAGTAGCCGGGACCGTAGTGCTTACGATAGGGCTTTCATTATATACAATAGCTATAAAATATATGGCAGGCGGGGCCAATCTTCCTCCGGAAGAGTTTGGTTCGCTGAAACACTGGGGAGTAGCAGTCTTAACATTAGTAGTAGTGCTTATATGCAACCAGTTTGGTAAGGGTTATGTGAAGCTTGCTTCTATATTAATAGGGATTGTCGTAGGATATGTAGTGGCATTCATGCTTGGAATGGTTAATTTTGCTAGTATAGGTCAGGCGGGATGGTTCTCTGTACCAAAACCTATGCATTTCGGCTTGGAATTTCCAATAAATGCCATTATATCAATGTCAATAATATATATTGTAAACTCTGTACAGGCAGTGGGAGACATTTCTGCTACTACGGTAGGAGGAATGGGAAGGGAAGCCACAGATGAGGAACTCGCGGGAGGAATCATGGGAAATGGATTATCCAGCGTAGTCGCTTCGTTTTTCGGCGGACTCCCTACAGCGACATACAGTCAGAATGTAGGAATAGTAGCAATGACAAAAGTGGTCAGCCGGTATATTTTAGGTTTGGCAGCAGTAGTAATTCTGCTTGCAGGATTTATACCTAAAATAGGGGCAGTAATGACAACAATTCCGCAGTCTGTTCTTGGAGGAGCTACAATAACTGTCTTTGGAATGATAACAATGACAGGAATAAGATTAATTATTCAGGATGAATTATCAAATAGAAATGTTACAATAGTCGGTTTATCATTAGCATTAGGTATGGGTATTTCACTGGTACCCGAATCTCTCAGTCACTTTCCCGAATCTATAAGAATAATATTCGGAAGTTCGGCTGTAGTAATCTCTTCACTATTAGCGTTCACGCTCAATATTATTTTACCTAAAGCAACAATAGTTGATGAAGAAAAAGAACGTAAAAAGTTCGAAAGCAAAAGTTAAAAAATTCATTTATAAATATTTTTATATAAAAACTATTGTTGGAGGGAAAATTTTATGGGTAAAAAAAATCAGAACGATCATGAATTGATCTATCAGTTGGATGGGAAACCAAGTTTTGGAGTAGCGTTTCCTTTAGGATTACAGCATGTGCTTGCGATGTTTACAGGAAATCTGGCACCGGTGTTGATTCTTATCGGGGTGCTGAAATTACCTCAGGATCAAAGCTTGAGAATGATACAGTGTGCGATGTTTGTTTCGGGGTTAACTACATTTGTTCAGTTATATCCAATAAAAATCGGGAAATTTCAGATCGGGGCAGGTCTGCCGATAGTAATGGGAACTTCATTTGCATTTGTACCGACTGCTAAAAACATAGGCTTGCAGTACGGACTTGCAGGAGTACTGGGCGGAGCACTTTTAGGAAGCTTGGTAGAGGTGGTTATGGGATTTTTCTATAAACCGCTGAAAAAATTCTTTCCGCCGTTAGTAGTAGGAGCTGTATTAATAACTATAGGAATTCATTTGCTGAAAGTAGGAGTAGATTACTTCGCAGGGGGAGTAGGATCGAGTGATTACGGATCACCGAAGAATCTTTTCTTAGGATTCTTAGTATTCGCAGTAATAATGTCATTACAAAGATTTGGAAAAGGAATGTGGAAGATATCTGCAATATTAATAGGGCTGATAGTAGGTTATCTGGTGGCAATACCGCTTGGTAAAGTAGATTTCAGCCATATTACCGAAGCAGGATGGCTTGCACTTCCGGTACCATTGGTAATGCCTTGGGAATTTGAATTTCATTTAGAGGCTATTCTGAGTTTTGCAGCTATATATATAGTTTCAGGACTGGAAACAATAGGTAATACTTCCGGTATTACAATAGCAGGATTTAACAGAGAGGCTACAGGGGAAGAAACTTCGGGAGGAATACTTGCCGATGCCCTTGGATCTACAACTGCTACATTGTTTAATGCTTTGCCGAACACGGCTTTCGGACAGAATGCAGGAATAGTTTCTATGACTAAGGTAGTAAATAAATGGTGTATAGCTATGGGAGCTTTTGTTTTAATGGGTGCGGCTCTTTTCCCGAAAATCGGTGCAATATTTAATGCAATGCCAAGCAGCGTTCTTGGCGGTGCAGTAATTACAGTTTTTGCAATGATACTGATAAACGGGATAAAAATGATAGCTAAAGCAGGATTTAGTGAAAGAAATGTTATAATTTTAGGTGTAACTTTTGGTATTGGTCTTGGACTCGGGGGAGATCCAAATGTAACTGCACAATTACCAGGTTTTATAAGCTTTATATTTAAGGATACAGTAGCATGTGTATGTATAGTTTCTATAATTGCGAATTTAATATTCCCGCCAAGCAAAGAGGATAAGGAACTGGCCAAGGCAGCTATGCTTGAGGAAGAAATCAAGGAAGAGAAAGCTCTTGTTTTGGAATAAAAATTGCAATATTTGAGGGATAAGCTGATTTAATTTTTAATCAGTTTTGGGGAAAAGCCTAGTATAATATCTCATTTTCAAAAACTAATCTGATTAGATGTGAACGAGATATTATACCAAAAGCATGTCAGAAAATGAAACAGCCAGACTTCGATAAAAAAAAGTGCTGTCTGTTTCGTTCATGCTTTTTAATAAGGCAGAAATACTATACTAAAAATTCTTATAAAGGCTAAAATTGAGGTCTTCTTAATTTCTAAACTAAATTTGAAGGAGAAGCGCCCATGTCAAAATTACTGTTAAAAAATGTTGATTATCTGGTAACCTTTAACGATAAAGATGAAATTTTGAGAAATTATGATATTCTCGTTGAGGGAAATAAGATAACAAAAATAGGAAAAGATATCCAGACGGATGAAACAGGCGATACAGAGATAATCGATGCGACTGGAAAAGTAGTTCTTCCGGGTTTTGTAAATACTCACCACCATTTGTACCAGACAATGTTCCGGGGAATAGATGAGGTACAGGAAATGCCTCTTTTTCCATGGTTGGAAGGACTGTATGAATTTTGGAAATATCTAAATGAAGAAACTGTATATTACGGTTCGATGGTAGGGTTTTCAGAATTACTGAAAACAGGATGTACTACAACAATGGATCATCACTATGTATTTCCGAATACTAGTAAAAGTACGTTAATAGACGAACAATTCAGAGCGTCAGAAGAAATAGGTATAAGATTTCATGCGACAAGAGGTTCTATGTCACGTGGAAAAGAACAGGGAGGACTGCCGCCTGACAGTGTAGTTCAGAGTGAAGAAGAGATACTGTTAGACTCGGAAAGGTTAATAGATAAGTTTCATGATTCTGAGGACTATGCTATGAAAAGAGTGGCTCTGGCTCCATGTTCACCGTTCTCGGTTACAAAAAGCCTGATGAAAAGTTCGGCTGAATTAGCCAGAAAAAAAGGAGTAATGCTGCATACACATCTGGCTGAAACTATGGATGAAGAAGAATTTTGTATTTCAGTATACGGTATGAGACCGGTAGAGCTTATGGAGGATACCGGATGGATCGGACCGGATGTATGGTTCGCCCACGGAATATATTTTAACGATGATGAATTAAAAAGATTGAAAGGCAGCGGAATAGCCCACTGTCCGAGTTCAAATATGAAATTAAACAGCGGAATATGCAGAACTACAGAATTAGTCAGAGCAGGAGTAAATATTGGAATAGCAGTGGACGGAAGTGCTTCTAATGACGGGTCAAATATGTGGGAAGAAGTCAGAAGGGCGTATCTGCTGAATCATTTAAAATATGGAGTAAACGGTTTAAATGCATATGAAATATTGAAAATGGCAACAAAAGGCGGAGCAAGAGTATTGGGAAGAAATGATATAGGAACACTTGAAGTAGATAAGGCAGCAGACATTGTTGTATACGATCTGTCTGATATAGCGTATGCGGGATGCCATAATCCGCTGACTTCCTTGGTATGCTGCGGAAACAGCAGTTTGGTTGATATGACAATAGTCAATGGAAAAGTAGTAGTGAAAAATGGTATAGTCTTAACTATAAATACGCAGGAAACTGCAATAAAAGCTCACAGTCATGCATCAAAATTAGTGGAAAGAAGAAGAGAGGAAATACTATCAAATAAAAACTAATATTTTATATTTTACAGATATTAAAAAAATGTCCGGAAAAATACTAAGATATTAGCCTCTTTCGGAATGTTTTACATGAAAGAGGGTATTAATGCTCTGATTTGGTTATAGAAAGTCAGGGCAGTTGTACCATATTTGGCCGGTTTAATCATAATAAACCGATCAGATAACAGTAGTTATTTCGATATATCTTCGTCTTTAGTTTGTTACTATTATTTTTGCTGATTGCTCAAACCAAATATATTAATAAAGTAAAGAAAATAAAATATAAAAGTTGATATTATTAGACAATATAAAAAGGCACATAATTATATAATAATAGCGGACTATTTGGATAGGAGATATATGGATAACGAAAAAACAATGGAAAATTCATTAGATCAAACAAAAGTCAAGACTGTAAATTATGAAGACGTAAAAACAACAGCACCTGTAGATGAAAAACTTCCATTAGGAAAAACACTGGCATTTGCACTGCAGCATGTACTTGCAATGTGTGCCGGAGCGGTAGCAGTACCACTGATAGTAGGGAGTGCAGCCGGACTTTCACAAAGTGAGATTTTATTTCTTATAAATGCAGATTTATTAATAGCTGGTATAGCAACTCTGACACAGTCACTCGGTATAGGAAAATTCATCGGCGGGAAAATACCAATGATAGAAGGAACAAGCTTTGCATCGGTGAATGCCATGGTAGCAATTGCGGGTACTTACAAAGGAGATCCTTATACAGCAATTACCACTATTTTTGGTGCTGTTCTAATAGCAGGACTGTTTGTATTTCTGGTGGCTCCTTTCTTTGGAAAATTTCTGAAATTCTTTCCGGAAGTAGTAACAGGAACAGTGGTTACAATAATAGGTGTATCCTTACTGCCGGTGGCTATAAAGTGGTCAGCTGGAAATGGAGCAGAAGCCGGAAGGGCAAATATTTTTCTGGCAATGGGAACCTTAATTTTCATTTTGCTTCTAAATAAATTTTTAAAGGGAAATTTAGGAAATCTTGCTATAATGTTCGGGTTACTGGGAGGAACTCTGGCAGCCTATGCATTCGGCATGGTAGATTTTACCCTGGTAAAAGAAGCAAAAGCACTAGGCTTTGTGATGCCTTTTCATTTCGGACTTCCCCGTTTTGAAATCACTGCTATTATCTCCCTGCTTCTGGTAATGCTGGTAACTATGACTGAGGCAACCGGGAATATAATAGCCGTTCATAAAATAAGCGGAAGAAAGCTTGATGATAAAAATTTGACAAGATCATTAAGAACAGATGGTTTTGCTACTATGCTGGCTGCTGTTTTTAATACGTTTCCGCATACTGCTTTTTCACAAAATATCGGACTGCTCAGCCTTACGGGAATAAAAAGCCGTTATGTAGTAGCGGTTTCGGGAATTATGTTGCTTGCACTGGGTCTTTTGCCAAAAATGGCAGGAATAATAGCTTCTGTGCCATATCCCGTTTTAGGGGGAGCCGGCTTTGTCTTATTCGGAATGGTAGCTGCAAATGGAATAAAATCTTTGTCTAAGGTGAAATTTGACGGAACTAAAAACGGAATGATAGTAGCTGTAAGTATAGGGCTAGCTTTGATTCCCGTGGCAGTGCCGGGATTTTACGACAATTTCCCCGAATGGGTAGGAACACTTTTTCACAGCGGAATAACTACCGGAAGTTTAAGTGCAATACTGCTGAATCTCTTGTTTAACGGTGTAGGAGAAAAGGAGCAGGAATAAAAACTGAAATAAACAGCATCCTGAAAATTTTAGATTTTATGTTCGGATTTTGAAATATAAAGTCTAAAAAAGGACAGTTAACTTAAGTTTATAGATTTTTGTAAGAAGATAAATAAAAAAATGTTGGAGGATAAAGAGAATGAGTGATTTAATGAGATTAATCCCGTTTGGTACAATGGTAGAATGGATTTTTCAGGAATATGAAGAACAGGGAACTATTTTCGGAGTAAGAAAAAATAAATTTTATAAAAATAACAGCGGTACCAATATAGTAATGTTTGGTGATAAACTAAGCACTCCTATAGGACCTGCTGCAGGACCGAATTCACAGCTTGCACAGAATATAGTGGCAGCATATCTGACTGGATCACGTTTTGTAGAATTGAAAACAGTACAGCAGATGGATGGTGAAGATCTGAGAAAATGTGTGGCAAAGCCTTGTATAAATGCTGAGGATGAATGTTATAACGTGGAATGGTCAACAGAGCTTACTGTTCCTGAAGCTTATAATGAATATATAAAAGCATGGTTTGCACTGCATGTGGTAGGAAAAGAACTCGGGATCAGCGATAAGAGAGATTTTGCTTTTAATATGAGTGTGGGATATGATCTTGACGGTATAAAGTCGCCTAAAATCGATGCTTTTATAGAAGGACTGAAAGATGCCTCTACTACAGAAATATGGAAAGAATGTAAGGAATATTTATTAAATAATATTGATAAGTTTCAAAGACTTACAAAAGAAGATGTGGAAAATATTTCATCAAGCGTTTGTCCTTCAATATGTTTATCAACATTACACGGATGTCCTCCTGCTGAAATAGAAAGAATAGCAAGATATCTTCTGGAAGAGAAGAAGCTTCATACTTTCATAAAGTGTAATCCTACACTTCTAGGGTATGAATTCGCAAGAGGAATTCTGGATAAAATGGGATATGATTATATTTCATTTGATGACCACCACTTTAAGAATGACCTTCAGTACGGAGATGCTATAGCAATGCTTACTCGTCTGATAGAATTCTCAAAAGAGCTTGGTCTTGAATTCGGTGTTAAGCTGACTAATACATTCCCTGTAAAAATAGCAAGAAAAGAGCTTCCGGGTGAAGAAATGTATATGTCGGGAAGATCACTGTTCCCGCTTACTATAAGTCTGGCTAATAAATTATCACAGGAATTCAAGGGACTTCTTCCTATATCATTCTCAGGAGGAGCTGATTTCTTTAATATAGAAGAAATTATAAAAACAGGAATACAGCCTATAACTATAGCGACTACTATTCTAAAGCCGGGAGGATATGAAAGAACTACACAGCTTGCAGAGAAAATAGAGCCGTTACTTGCAGGAAAATTTCATGGTATAGATCTGGAAAGTCTGGAACGTCTTGCTGAAAGCGTTACAATAAATAAATATCATGTAAAAAGTGCAAGACCAGTAGGATCAAGAAAAACAAAATCAATACTTCCTTTATATGACTGTGCAAAAGCACCTTGTAAAGACGGAGGATGTCCTATAGAGCAGCAGATACCGGAGTATTTGAAGCTGGTAAGCGAAGGAAATTATGAAGAAGCATTTAAGGTAATAGTAAATGACAATGCGTCACCTGCTGTTACAGGTACAATCTGTGACCATCAGTGTCAGCATAAATGTACGAGACTTGACTATGATTCTCCGCTTGAAATAAGAAATGCAAAAAAGATAGCAGTTTTAAATGCGCAGGATAAATATCTGGCAAATATGAAAAAAGCAAAAATAGTAACTAAGAAAAAAGCTGTAGTAATAGGGGCAGGACCTGCCGGAGTGGCTATTTCGTTCTTTTTAAGAAGAAACGGAATGGAAGTTACTGTTCTGGAAAAAAGAGATCGTCCTTACGGAATAGTGGAATATATAATACCTGAATTCAGAATTTCATCAGAAATGATAAACAGAGATTATCAGCTTGCAGTAAATGCGGGTGTAAACTTTGTTTATAATGTAAATGAAAATTATGATATAGAAGAGCTGAAAAAGGAATATGACTTTGTGGTAGTAGCTACCGGAGCATGGAAAGAAGGAATAATTCCTGTAAAAGAAGGCGGGGAGAATCTGCGTGATGCGTTAGAATTCCTTGAAGATGCCAAAAAGAATGACATAAATATCTCTTTAGGTAAAAAAGTAGCTGTACTTGGTGGCGGAGACGTGGCAATGGACTGCTCGAGAACTGCCAAAAGAGCTCCGGGAGTAGAAAGTGTATCTATAGTATACAGAAGAACAAGAGAATTCATGCCAGCAGAACCTGAAGAAAAAGAACAGGCTCTGGGTGACGGAGTAATATTCCAGGAATTATTATCGCCTGTGTCATATGACGGTAAGAATCTTGTGTGTGAAGTTATGGAACTTGCTGATATAGATGAATCTGGAAGAAGAGGAATAAAAGGTACAGGACAGATGAAAACACTGGAATTCGATACAGTGGTAAGTGCTGTAGGTGCCAGAGTAGATACTTCTTTATTTGAAAAGAATAATTTAAAATTAAATGATAAAGGTTATGTAAATATTAACCAGTTTAATGAGTCAAGCTCTGCTGATGTTTATATAGCCGGTGACTGTAAATCGGGAACATCTACAATAGTAAAAGCTATAGCAGATGCTAAGGTAATAGCTAAGGATATTCTGGATAAAGCCGGATTAACAGTAGATTTTGAAAGATATAATGTAGTTCAGAAAGAAGAAACATTATATGAAAGAAAAGGAATACTAAAAGCAAACACTAAAACTAAAGAAGACGGTGCACGTTGCCTGACTTGTGACCAGGTATGCGAGCTTTGCTGTGATGTTTGTCCTAACAGAGCAAATGTAATGGTAAGAATAAATAACGGTCCGTTCAACCAAACACACCAGATAGTCCATTTAGACGGAATGTGTAATGAATGCGGAAACTGCGGTGTTTTCTGTCCGCATACAGGAAATCCATATAAAGATAAAATAACTGTATTCTGGACAGAGGAAGACTTTGTCGACAGTACTAACAAAGGATTCCTTCCTCTTGGAAATGATACATTCAGAGTCAGAAAAGAGGACGGAAGCATAATAGATCATGTATTGGGAGACGGTCAGATTTCCCGTGAAATGAATGAAGTGTTAAATACAATACTAAAAGACTACTCATACTATATGATGAGTTTATAGGAGGTAGAAATGATTTTAATCGGTAACGGAAGAGTTTTTACACGTGATGAAAATAATCCATATATTGAAAATGGTGCGGTGTTAATAGACGGAAAAGTTATTAAAGAAATAGGGAAAACTGATGAGCTTAAAGCCAAGTATCCTGATGCCCAGTATAAGGATGCAAAAGGGCATCTGGTAATGCCCGGATTTATAAATCCTCATATGCATTATTACAGTACATTCGCAAGAGGGATGTTTTTGGACAATCCTCCGGCAACTATGTTCAGCGATATACTGAAAGGGCTGTGGTGGAGACTTGACAGAGCTCTGACTCTGGAGGATGTATATTATAGTGCGGCTATGCCTATGATAGAGCAAATAAAAAGCGGTGTTACTACGGTAATAGATCACCATGCCAGTGCATATGCAGTAGAAGGAAGTCTTTTTAAGATAGCTGATGCTGCACGTGAATTCGGAATCAGAAGCAACTTGTGTTATGAAACTTCGGACAGAGACGGGGAAGCTATAGCAAAAGCCGGAATTAAAGAAAATGCAGACTTTATAAAATATTGCAACGAGCAAAAAGATGATATGATAAAAGGACTTTTTGGATTTCATGCTTCTATGACTGTATCGGATAAAACACTTGACGAAAGCCTTGCTGCAGCAGCAAATGTTAATGGAGGATTTCATGTACACTGTGCCGAAGGTATAGAAGATGTGGCAGACTCTCTTGCCAAGTATAACCAGAGAGTAATAGAAAGATGGTATAAAAGAGGAGTACTGAATGAAAAGAGTATAGCAGTACACTGTATCCATCTAAGCAGTGATGAAATAGATATGTTAAAAGAAAGCAATGTAGCTGTAGTTCATAACCCTGAGTCAAATATGGGAAATGCAGTAGGAATAGCTCCGATTCTTGAAATGATGAAAAGAGGAGTATTAGTAGGACTGGGAACTGACGGTTACACTGCTGATATGACTGAATCATATAAAGTAGCAAATATTATTCATAAGCATGTAAATAAGCTTCCAAGCGTGGGATGGACTGAACCGCCTCAAATGTTATTTGATAATAACAGAAAAATAGTAAACAGATTTATTGATGGAACAACAGGAATTCTAAAAGAAGGAGCTTATGCGGATATTATCATAGTAGATTATAAAGGACCTACACCTGTGAATGAAACAAATCTGAACAGTCATATTCTGTTCGGCGTAACAGGAAGAAATGTAGATACTACAATAATAAACGGACGTGTGGTAATGGACGAAAGAAAACTAGTAGACATTGATGAAGACAGAGTAGCTGCAAAGAGTGTAGAACTGGCACAAAAATTATGGAATCGTATATAGAGCTTAATTGTAAAATGGTATCCTGATACTCTGACCTGTTTTATATAAATACAGGATCGGGTATAAGTGTTTCGGCATTGACAGATATTTAAAACTGGATATAAGTCGGTCAAGGCACTGGTACAGTGTTTATGAAACACTGTACTATGAATAATGGTTTATAAATACATTATCAACACTTTACAGCAAGGTATACTAAAGATAGTCGTTTTATATAATCTTAATAATTGGCAAGATGGAGGAAAAAATGACTTATACTTTTAATATTAATGGTAAAGAATATGGAACCGAGATAAAGAAGAACTTATTGGATTACTTAAGAGATGATTTAGAATTAACAGGAACAAAAAACGGGTGCAGCGAAGGAGCATGCGGTACCTGTACGGTAATACTGGACGGGAAAGCAATGAGAGCCTGTGTGCTTACTACTGAAAAAATAAACGGGAAAAGTATTATAACTATAGAGGGATTAAGTGAAAGAGAAAGGGAAGTTTATGCTTACGCATTTAGTAAGACAGGAGCCGTACAGTGCGGCTTCTGTATCCCGGGAATGGTAATAAGCAGTAAAGTGCTGCTTGATAAAAACCAGAATCCTACTCTTGATGAAATAAAAACAGCCCTTAGAGGAAATATATGCAGATGTACAGGATATATCAAGATTTTTGATGCGGTAAATCTGGCAGCGGAAATATTCAGAGAAAACAGGGAAGTTCCAAAGGTACAATGCAAAGGTCTTGTGGGAGAAAATCTTGAAAGAGTGGATGCAGTGGAAAAAACACTTGGAACAGGAGTGTATGTGGATGATATCCATATAGAAGGAATGCTTCACGGTTCATGTGTAAGACCGGAATTTCCGAGAATTCTTGTGAAAAAAATTGATATACAGAAAGCAAAAGAGTATCCCGGAGTAGTAGAAGTATTTACTAAGCAGAATCTTCCGGAGCTTCAGAATCTCGGTCACCTGGTAAAGGACTGGCCTGCACTTATAGGTGAAGGCGAGGAAACAAGATATGTGGGAGATGCTCTGGCACTGGTAGTAGCTGAATCGGAAGAAATTCTTGAAGAAGCAAAAAAACTGGTAGTCGTGGAGTATGAAAAGCTGGAGCCTGTTAGAAATCCTGCAGAAGCCATGAAAGAAGGAGCTCCTAAGATACATGAAAAAGGAAATCTGTTATTTCATCAGGATTTGTACAGGGGAAATCCAGAAGAAAAAATAGCAAAGTCAAAATATGTGGTAAAGGATCATTTTTCTGTTCCGTTTACAGACCATGCATTTATGGAGCCTGAATGTGCAATAGCTATGCCTGACGGTGACGATAAGCTTTTGATGTATACTGCTTCACAAAATATTTTTGATGAGCAGAGAGAAATTGCACAAATGCTGAGTATAGAGCCTGATCGTATAAGAATACAAAGTAAACTCGTAGGAGGAGGCTTTGGAGGAAAGGAAGATATGTCTGTTCAGCACCATGCAGCTTTGGCGGCATATATGCTGAAAAGACCCGTAAAGGTAAAATTCTCAAGACAGGAAAGTATAATGTATCACACAAAGCGTCACCCGATGGAAATGGACTTTACTGTGGGCTGTGATGAAAATGGTATTTTACAGGGACTGGTTGCCACTATAATTTCTGATACAGGAGCCTATGCTTCACTGGGAGGACCGGTATTGCAGAGAGCATGTACACATGCTGCAGGACCGTATAACTTTCAGGATATAAATATACAGGGAAGTGCATATTACACTAATAATCCTCCAGCAGGAGCATACAGAGGATTCGGGGTAACGCAGTCATTATTTGCCATGGAAGCATGTCTTAATAAACTGGCAGATATGGTAGGAATATCACATTGGGAAATGAGATACAGAAATGCAATCAAGCCGGGAGATATACTTCCAAATGGTCAGATAGCAGATGAAAGTACAGCTTTTATAGAAACTCTGGAAGCTGTAAAAGAAGAATATGATAATGCCAAATATGTAGGAATAGGATGCGGAATCAAAAACAGCGGTCTTGGTGTGGGAATACCCGATACCGGAAGATGTAAGGCTTCTGTGGAAAATGGAAAGGTGCATGTAAGAACAGCAGCTGCATGTATAGGACAGGGGCTTGCCACTGTAATGCTGCAGATAGCTGCTCAAACACTTGATATAGCCACCGACCTAATCGTAATGGAAGCTCCTGATACAGCAAGAACACCAAATTCAGGAACAACAACAGCTTCAAGACAGACACTCGTTACAGGAGAGGCTGTAAGAAAAGTAACACAAATGGTAAAAGATGAGCTGGATAAGGGAAAAACACTGGCAGATCTTGAAGGTCAGGAATTTTATGCAGAATATCTGGCTAAAACGGATCCTATGGGAACAGATGTTCCAAATCCTGTAAGTCACGTAGGATACGGTTATGCAACACAAATAGTAATCCTTGATGATAACGGAATGCTTAAAAGGGTAGTTGCCGCACATGATGTGGGAACTCCTATAAACCCTATAAACGTAGAAGGACAAATAGAAGGCGGTGTGGTTATGTCGCTTGGATATGCCTTAACAGAGGATTATCCGCTTGTAGATTCTATGCCAAAGGTAAAATACGGTACTCTCGGGCTCTTCAGAGCTACACAGGTACCGGAAATAAAAGCCGTTATAGTAAAAAAGGACGAACAGAATCCTATGGCCTACGGTGCAAAAGGCGTGGGAGAAATAGCAAGTATACCTACAGCACCGGCAGTACAGGATGCTTACTATATGTTTGATAAAAAATTCAGAACAAAGCTTCCTTTAGGGGAAACACCTTATAATAAAAAGAAAATAGAAGATTAAAACCGGCACCCGGCAGATTACAAATAATAACTGCCGTAGTGCTTTAATAAAAGCTTTAGGATAGTAAATGAAATTAAAAATTCAGATACGGAAAATAATTCGTATCCTGTTACATCTGACAGTTGGGGTGTATATGGTAAAGCACAGATGCTTGAAAAGGGATCTGTCAAATATTACACCGGTAATTTTTTCTTATTGTAATCAGACAATTGAAAGAAAAATATACATATAAAAATTGTTATATTTTCTGTCAGAAAGTTGATTTTAAAGAAAGTTTATGCTAAGCTTAGTAGCTATATATAAAATAAAAAAATTCAAAATTAATTAATTACAAAAATTAGGAGGAAATAATGGAAAAAATAGTAATAAGTACGCCAAATGCTCCAGCAGCAATTGGTCCATATGCACAAGGAATCAGATTAGGAGACGTGGTTTATACTTCGGGACAGCTTCCTATTGATCCAAAAACAGGTGAACTTGTAAGTGATGATATAAAGAAAGCCACAAGACAAAGTCTTGAAAATGTAAAGGCTGTTTTAGAAGCAGGGGGAAGCTCTGTAGGGAAAATAGTAAAGGTACTTATCCTGTTAAATGATATCAATGATTTTGCAGCAATGAACGAGGTATATAATGAGTTCTTCGAAGGAACAGAATATCCTGCAAGATCAGCTTTTGAAGTAGCAACACTGCCTAAAAATGCTCTTATAGAGATAGAAGCAGTAGGGCACATTTAAATAAATTTTATTTACATTACTCCCCTTAGTATGTTTAATACATCTTGGGGAGTACTTTTAAATAATAAAGAAAATTTGATTTTTTGCAAAATAGTGGTAAACTTATAATGATCAATAATTATGTAAAATAACTAAAAAAAAGTTTACTATACAGGAGATAAGATGAAATTATTCAAAATAGCTGATTTGGAAGATGTATTGAAAATATTGAAAGAACAGAAATCAGAAGATATTTGCGAGGAAATTACAATTGAGGAATCTTTGGGAAGAATTCTATATGAAGATATATTGTCGGATATTAATATTCCCCACTTTGACAGGTCAACAGTGGACGGATACGCGGTTCATCATAAATCTGTGAATGGTGCATCTGAAATGATGCCTATTATTACAAAAATAACAGAAAAAATAAAAATGAACAGTATTCCTGAAAAAGAAATAAAAACCGGGGAAAGCTCATATATTCCCACTGGAGGAATGATGCCGAAGGGTGCGGATTCTGTGGTTATGATGGAGTACACGGAAAAATTGTCAGAAAATGATGTTTTGATAGGGAAAACCGTTAGTCCGCTTGAAAATGTAAATTCTACAGGTGAAGATATAGAGAAGGGAGAATTAGTATTAGAAGCATTTCGTAAAATAAAGGCATATGATATGGGACTTTTAGCAGCTTTGGGAATAAAAAATATAAAAGTACTTAAAAAACTAAAAATTGGAATAATCTCTACAGGAGATGAAATAATAGAATATTATGAAATGCCCTTACCGGGACAGGTAAGAAATAGTAATTCTCTGTCACTCTACGGGATGACAGAAAGAGCAGGGGCTGTTCCGTATAATTTCGGAATAGTAAAAGATGATGAGGAGGCTGTAAAAAAGGCTTTGAATGAAGCTCTTTCAAAGTGTGATATAGTTTTAATATCAGGAGGAAGCTCTGTCGGCGAAAGAGATCATACGATAAGTGCAGTAGAAAGTATACCGGAAGCAGAGGTTCTGGTTCACGGCATAGCCATAAAACCAGGAAAACCTACAATTATAGCAAGAAGCGGCAGCAAAATGATATTCGGGCTTCCGGGAAATCCTTTTGCAGTACTGGTGATTTTTAGAACAATAATAGAAAAATATATAAACAGATTTTCTGAAAAGGAAAAATTCGTAACAGCACTGTTTGATACTAATTATCATAAGGCAATGGGAAGAAGTGAATTTCTTCCTGTAAAGCTTGAAGAACGCGATGATGAAGTATACGCGCTGCCCCTGAGGGTGAAATCATCTTCAGTAGCAGTACTGGCTAAAGCGGACGGATTTGTGATTATAGAAAAGAATAAAGAAGGACTTTACAGCGGGGAAAAAATAAAAGTTTATGAATTATAGGAGTATTTATGAATAATAAGGCATATCTTACCAATTATGATATAAACGAAGCATTGGATAAATATATAAAATTATTAAATATAAAAGAAAGTACAGAAGAGACAGAAACTAAAGACAGTCTCGGAAGAATAAGTGCCGAAGGCGTTTATGCCAAAATATCCAATCCTTTTTATAATTGCTCTGCAATGGACGGTATTGCGGTAAAAGCAGTAAAAACCCACGGAGCAAACGAAAAAAATCATATAATACTGGAAAAAGGGACAGACTACGAGGAAGTAGATACGGGAGATCCTATTCCTGAAAGTTTTGATGCGGTAATAATGGTGGAAGATATAATAAAGGAAAGCGAAACATCTGTGAAAATCCATAAAAGCGCAGCAAGATGGGAAAATATAAGGTCACTTGGAGAGGATATAGTGGAATCTACCCTTATTATAGGAAAAAACCATAAAATAAGACCGGTAGATATAGGAGCTATGATTGCCGGAGGCATTTCAAAAGTACATGTTTACAAAAAGCCCTTGGTGGGAATTATTCCAACAGGAGACGAAATAGTAGAATTGAATGATAACCTGAAAATAGGTGATATTATAGAGTTTAACAGTAAGATGTTTGCGGCACAGGTAAATGAATGGGGAATGGAATCAAAAGTTTACGGTATCGCAAAGGATAAAAAGGAAGATATTATTGCTGCTCTGGAAAAAGCTTATAAAGAGTGTGATGTGGTAATAATCAATGCCGGCTCTTCAGCAGGCAGGGAAGATTATACATATGATGCTGTGAGTGCGCTGGGGAAAGTTCATATCCATGGAATAGCGATAAAACCGGGGAAACCGGCTATATTGGGTGAAATAAACGGAAAACCTGTGATAGGAGTTCCCGGCTATCCTGTATCGGCATACTTTGTAATGGAAAACATAGTAAAACCGGTAATTTCAAAATATATTAATTTTTTTGATGAAAAAGAAGAGATAGAAGCGGTGTTATCAAGAAGAGTAATGTCTTCACTGAAATATCTCGAATTTATAAGAGTAAAAATAGGTCTTGTAGATGAAAAATATATCGCCACGCCGCTGCAGAGAGGTGCAGGGACTACAATGTCCCTGGTAAACTGTGACGGTGTTTTGGAAGTACCGCAGAATTATGAAGGATATGAAAAAGGTGAAACTGTAAAATTAAAGCTTTTGAAAACTCAAAAAGAGATAAAAAATACTCTTGTTCTTATAGGAAGCCATGATCCTATACTGGATACCGCATCTGATATGATGAAAAACAGAAATTTCAGATACACGCTTTCATCAGCGCATGTGGGAAGCATGGGAGGAATTACTGCCCTCAGAAATGAAGAATGTCACATAAGCACAATGCACCTTTTGGATGAAGAAACAGGGGAATACAATATTCCTTTTATAAAAAAATATATTCCCGGAAAAGAACTGGTTCTTATAAAATTCGTAAAGCGGACACAGGGAATTATGGTCAGAAAAGACAGAAAGTTTTCTGTGAGTTCAATAGAGGATATAAAAAATAATAATCTAAGCTTTGTAAACAGACAAAAAGGATCAGGGACAAGACTTTTATTCGATTATGAGCTGAAAAAAGCAGGAATAAATCCGGAAGAGATAACAGGCTATGAAAGAGAAGAGCTGACACACCTTGCAGTAGCAGCAGCGGTGAAGAATGGAGATGCTGACTGCGGTATTGGTGTTTATTCAGCTGCTAATATAATGAATCTTGATTTTATACCAATAGGCGACGAGCATTATGATTTGGTTATGCCTGTTAAGTATCTCGGATTAGAATCATTTTTGGAGTTTCTTAACACCATAAAAAGTGATGAATATAAAAAACAGCTTGATAAAATGGGGGGATATGCCTATGATGAATTAGGAAAAATGATATACCTGTAGATTTACGGGAAAATCCTAAACTGATTGATTACTTAGTGTAGTATCTCACTTATAATTAATAAAATAACATTGCCGGCTTTGTCAGCTGCTGTGTCATTATTGGTCAATATTTATGTTGGGTGTTCTGCGGAACAGTAAAATATTCTGCGCCTTTTAACTAATTATGATTGAGACACTACACTAAAATTTCACATAAATACAAAAAATTAATTAGGAGGATAAGTATGAAAGGATATGTTGGGAAAATATTAAGAGTAAACTTAAGTGACTCGAGTATCAGCGAAGAGAATCTGGACATTGAAAAAGCAAAAAAGTTCATTGGTGCCCGTGGGCTGGGAGCCAAAATAATGTTTGAGGAGGTAGATCCTAAGGTAGATGCGTTAAGTCCTGAAAATAAGCTTATTATAGCTACAGGGCCTTGTACTGGGTATACAATGCCGACAGGCGGAAGATATATGGTTATGACCAAATCACCGCTTACAGGAACATTAGCTTTTGCCAATTCAGGAGGAAGATGGGGTGCAGAGTTCAAATTTACCGGAAATGATGTGATTATCTTTGAAGGAAAGGCAGAAAAACCTGTTTATCTTTATATAGAGGATGATAAGGTAGAAATCAGAGATGCAGGTCATTTATGGGGAAAAAGAGTAAGTGAAACTACTGAAATCCTGAAAAATGAAACTGATAAAAATGCAAAGGTAATGTGTATAGGACCGGCAGGTGAAAGATTATCGCTTATTTCGGCAATTATGAATGATGTAGACAGAGCAGCCGGGCGTGGAGGAGTAGGAGCAGTAATGGGTTCCAAAAATCTGAAAGCTGTGGTAGTAAGAGGAACTAAAAAGCTGGAATATGCAGATCCTGCTAAGTCAAAAGCTGTAGCAATGGAGAAAATAAAGATATTAAAGGATAATCCTGTGGCAGGAAACGGGCTTCCTACATATGGAACAGCAGTACTGGTAAACATTATTAATGAAAACGGAGTACTCCCTGTAAAAAACTTTCAGGGATCATATGCACCAAAAGCAGATGATATAAGCGGGGAAACTCTGAGAGAAACAAGTCTGGTAAGAAATTCTGCATGCTACAGATGTACAATAGGGTGCGGAAGATGGGTAAAATTAAAAGACGGAAGAGAAGTAGGAGGTCCGGAATACGAAACAATATGGGCATTTGGTTCTGACTGTGATAACTACGATCTGGAATCTATTAATGAAGCAAACGAGCTTTGCAATGAGTACGGTCTGGATACAATTTCAGCAGGAGCTACTATAGCTGCTGCAATGGAACTGAGAGAAAAAGGTCTTATAAAGGACGAAGAAATAGCCGGAGACGGTCTCAGTCTTGGCTGGGGAGACAGTAAGGCAATCGTGGAATGGACAAGAAAAATGGGAGAAAGAGAAGGATTCGGATATGAGCTGGCAAAGGGTTCATACAGACTGTGTGACGAACACGGAGCACCCGAGCTTTCAATGACTGTAAAGAAACAGGAGCTTCCTGCTTATGATCCGAGAGGAATACAGGGACACGGGATTACATATGCAGTAAGTAACAGAGGTGCTTGTCACGTAAAAGGATATATGATCAGTCCTGAAATACTAGGACAGCCTGAAAAGCTTGACAGATTTGAGCTGAAAGGGAAGCCTGCATATGCCAAGGTTTTCCATGATCTTACTGCTGTGGTTGATTCATTGGGGCTTTGTATATTTACGACTTTTGGTCTTGGGGCACAGGATTTCGTGGATATGGCAAATGCCTGCTACGGAGAAGAAGTATTTGATGTAAACAGTCTTATGGAAGCAGGAGACAGAATATGGACGCTTGAAAAGCTTTATAATCTGCGTGCAGGAATAGATAAAGATGACGACACACTTCCAAAAAGACTTCTGGAAGACGAAATAGCTGACGGACCGTCAAAAGGATGGGTACATAAGCTTTCAGAACTCCTTCCGGAATATTATGAGGTAAGAGGATGGGACAGAACAACAAGTGTTCCTACAGATGAAACATTAAAAAAACTAGGTATAGAGGAATATTCATGGAAATAGAAGTAAGATTATTTGCATATTTCAGAGAAGGCAGAGGAAAGATATTAAAGTTTCCCATAGACGGAAATACTACTCCTCTTGATGTTCTGGATGAATTGAAAATAGACATAAAAGATGTGGCAATACTGTTAGTGAACGGAATTGACGGTAAGACAGACTATAAGTTCAAGGATAATGACAGGCTTTCTTTGTTTCCGCCGGTGGGAGGTGGATAAGAAATTTGAAAGAACGATATATAAGAAATATCGAGGCAATATCCGAAGAGGAAAATGCAGCTCTCTTTGATAAAAAGGTGTGTATAATCGGCTGCGGGGGATTAGGCGGGTATATTACCGAGATTCTCGCGAGAATAGGCGTAGGAAACCTTATTGTAGTGGACGGCGATGTATTTGAAGAGTCTAATCTGAACAGACAGCTGTATTCAAAAATAGATCTTTTGGGAAAAAGCAAGGCAGAAGCGTCATATAAACGTATACTGGAAATAAATCCCGAAGTAAAAGCAAAATATATATATGATTTTTTTGATGAGAGTAATTATTCTGAAATAATAAATGACAGTGATGTAGTAGTAGATGCTCTTGATAATATAAAGACCAAAAAGTTTCTGCAGAAGGTATGTGAGGAATTGGGAAAACCTTTTGTTCACGGGGCAATAGCAGGATGGTACGGGCAGGTTGCTACAGTATTTCCCGGTGACAGAACTCTTGATAAAATTTATAAAGGAAAAGAAGAAAAGGGTGTGGAAAAAATACTGGGAAATCTTCCGTTTACTGCATCATATACAGCATCTCAGCAGAGTGCCGAAGTAATAAAGCTGCTTATTAAGCGTGGAGATCTGCTGAGAAAAAAGGTCTTATTCATGGATCTTTTGAATAATGAGTCTGAAATAATAAACTTATAAAAACAATGCGGTATCCAGTTTATGAATAGGATTCCGCACAGGGAAAGGTGCCGCACACACTTTTCCCTGATAAAAAAATTCCGAAATTTATTAAATTACAAAATAAAAAATTCTGTACTTTTATAAATTTTAAAAAATGAAATATAAAAGGTATAATTAATGTCACGCCTGTATTTTGCAGATGATCAGATTTACTTCCGGGAAGGCATTTTTATAATTAATATATTAGGAGGAAAGAGATGAAACTGTATTTAAAAACAATGCTGCTGATAACGCTGTTACTGGGGGTTCTGTCATGCGGAAAAAAAGAGGAAACTAAAGAACAGCCGCAGACAGCAGAGACACAAACTGAGCAGAAGCAGGAAGAAAACGGGAAAAGAATAATATTAGCAACGACTACAAGTACTCAGGATTCAGGACTTCTGGATTATCTGCTTCCTGAATTTACAAAAGATACAGGAATAGAAGTAAGTGTAGTAGCTAAAGGTACCGGAGAAGCATTAAAGATCGGAGAAAACGGAGATGCCGATGTATTAATGGTGCATGCCAAAGCAAAAGAAGAGGAATTCGTAAAAAATGAATTCGGGACTGAAAGAATAGAATTTATGTATAATGATTTTATACTTGTAGGACCTGAGAATGACAGTCTGAACCTGAAAGAAAAGGCAGCTGAAAATATAGACGAAGCTTTTAAGCTTATCGCTGAGAAAAAAGCAGAATTCATATCAAGAGGAGATGAATCAGGAACTGATGTTAAGGAAAAAGGTATCTGGAAAGCTGTAAATATTACTCCGCAGGCACCGTGGTATGTAGAAGCAGGAAAAGGAATGGGTGCTGTTCTTCAGATGGCTGATGAGAAAAAAGCATATACCCTTACTGACAGAGCAACATATCTTTCTATGAAGGATAAACTCGAGCTGGCAATTCTTGTGCAAAACGATAAAAAATTATATAACCAGTACAGCCTGATAAGACTAAACTATGATAAACTTGGAATAAAAAATAAAGAGGAAGCTGATAAATTTATAGAGTGGATGACAAGTGACAAAGCTCTTGAAATGATTAAAAATTTCGGAGTGGAAAAATACGGAGATTCACTTTTTACGCCAAATTTTAAAAAATAACCGGAGAATATAATGAATGAAATTATTTCAATAATATTACTGTCATTATTTGTAAGTGTAATTTCTACACTGGCTGCTACGGTTTTTGGAGTTTTGATCTCACTGGTCATTTTATTTAAAGATTTCAGATTAAAAAAATTAGTTATAAAACTGACCAATACATTTATGAGTATGCCGCCTGTATTAATGGGGCTTCTCATGTATCTGCTGTTATCAAGAAAAGGACCTTTCGGGTCCTTTAGACTCCTTTTTACACCTACAGCAATAGTGATTACACAGACATTCCTGATATTACCTATTATTATTTCACTGACATACAGCTACTTGAACAGCATAGAGGAAGATATAAGAAGAAATTGTGCTGCTCTGGGAATCTCAAAAAAGCACACTGTTTATATTATGATAAAAGAGAGTCTGCCGCAGATGATCTCTATTGTTTCCACAGGTTTTGGAAGGGGTATCTCCGAAGTGGGGGCTGCTATGATGATAGGCGGGAATATAAAGGGATATACAAGGATTATGACTACATATATAGCAATGGAGACAGGAAAAGGAAATTTCAATGAAAGTATAATACTGGGACTGGTTTTATTATTTATATCATTCTCCATAAATTTCTTTCTCGGATACTTAGAACAGTGACAGAATATTCTGTGAAAAATAAATAGGTCACTGAGCTGAATTCAAAATTAAGAGGTGTACATTTGAATATAAAAATTAAATATGCAAAAAAAAGATATGATGATAAAATAGTATTAGATGTGGAGAATATAGATATAAAATCTAATAACATATATGCAGTGGTAGGAATGAACGGAAGCGGGAAATCCACTCTTATAAACGGGATGGCAGGTGTGGAGGAATTTAGTGAGTGCAGTATTACTTATGACGGAAAGCAGTTTGAGGAAGTGAAGGATAATATCTCTCTTATGCTGCAGAACTTTTATATTTTTAATGATACTGTCAGAAATAATATACTGCTTCCTGTAAAATACTCGAAAAAGAAGATAGATTTTCAAAAAAATTTGGAAAAATATATGAAGTTTTTTAATTTAGAGCCGCTGCTTGATAAAAATGCCAGAAAGCTCTCCGGCGGGGAGAAAACAAAGACAGCTCTTCTGAGGGCGCTTATCAGAAATACTGATCTGGTGATTCTGGACGAGCCGACCAATAATATGGATGTAGATGGCATAAAAGCAGTGGAAGAGCTGATAATGTACCTGAAAGAAGAAGGGAAAACGGTTATTTTGATTACACATAATATAATGCAGGTAGAAAGAACCGCAGATTATGTACTCTTTATAGATAAAGGAAGAGTCGTCGAATGTGTAGAAAGAAAAAATATAAAAAATATTTTTGATAATTTATCTTTAAAAGAGATACTGAAGGTTCTCTAAATAAATAAACTGGCAGAGGTGTAAATTATGATAGATCAATTTAACAGAGATATAAATTATTTGAGAGTATCTGTTACCGACAGGTGTAATCTCAGGTGTGTATACTGTCTTCCGGAATTTTCGAAAGATTTTATAGATGAGTCAAAGCTCCTTACAATAGATGAGTATTTCAGACTTATAAGAATTTTGGGAAATCTGGGGATAAAGAAGGTACGTATAACCGGCGGGGAACCGCTTGTAAGGCGAGGGATTCCCGGACTTATAAAAAGCATAAATAATCTTGAAAATATAGAAGAAACAGCTATGACAACAAACGGAATCCTGCTGGAAAAATATCTTGACGAGCTGGCGGAAAATGGTCTTTCATCGCTGAATATAAGTCTTGATATACTTGATGAAAAAAAATATAACTATATTACAAGAGGCGGAGAACTGGAAAAGGTAGTCAGATCAATTGAAAAGGCAATAGAATATAAAATAAAAATCAAGTTAAATTCTGTGATAATAGATGATTTTAACAAAAATGACATAAAAAGTCTTGTAGATTTTGCAGTTGATAAAAATATTGATATCCGGTTTATAGAATTAATGCCTATAGGATGCGGGCAGAATCTAAAAGGAGTATCAAATGAAGAAATACTTGAGATAATATCAAAAGACAGAAAAACAGCAGAGATGAACAGCAGCGGAACAATCTCGGGACCTGCGGCATATCATAAAATAGAAGGAACCAATACAAGAATAGGCTTTATATCCCCTCTAAGCAGCTGTTTCTGCGAAACCTGCAACAGAATAAGGATAACTTCTGAAGGTAAGTTAAAGCAGTGTCTTTACTATGATTCAAAACTTGATCTGATGAAGATGCTGAGAACAGAAACAAGTGATAAAAAACTTATGGAAGAAATAAAAAATGAAATATATTTTAAAAATAAACAGCATAATTTTACTGGAAGCCCGGAAGATAAAGAGAAGGAAAAAGAAAAAAATACTATGAGTGTAATAGGAGGTTAGGGTAATGCTAATAAAAAACGGGTTGATTGCAACAGCAGGAGATTTATATCAGGGGGATATTTATATTGAGGACGGAATTATCAAAGAGATAGGAAAAGATCTGAATATAGAGGATTCTGAAATTATAGATGCGGACGGGAAATATGTTATCCCCGGAGGAATTGACGTACATACACACTTTCATCTTGATGTGGGAATAGCTGTTTCCAGCGATGACTTCAGAACAGGAACAATTGCGGCAGCGTGCGGAGGAACTACATCTATTGTAGATCATATAGGACAGGGACCGAGAGGAACTACACTTCATGATCCGATTAATCATTATCATAAACTGGCTGACGGAAAAGCAGTAATAGATTACGGCTTTCACGGGGTAATTCCATATGAAGTGGATGATGACAGGCTGAAAGAAATGGATCAGCTTTTGGAAGACGGTATAGAAAGCTTTAAGATATATATGACTTATGGTCAGATGGTACATGATGAGGATTCCATAAAGGTCTTGAAGAAGGCTAAGGAAAAAGGCGGGATTATTGCAGTTCATCCCGAAAATAACGATACTGTAAATTATTTGAAAAAATATTACAGTGAAAACGGAATGACTGCACCGATATATCATGCCAAAAGCAGACCGGAAGAATGTGAAGGAGAGGCAATAAACAGAATTCTGAATATAGCTCACCTTGTGGGTGATGCCCCTATCTATATTGTCCATCTTTCAGCTAAGCTTGGTCTTGATTATATAAAAATGGCAAGAGACAGGGGACAGGAAAATATATATGCCGAAACATGCCCGCAGTATCTTGTTCTGGATGAAGAAAAATATAATCTTCCGGGAACTGAAGGGCTAAAATATGTAATCAGTCCGCCGCTAAGAAATAAAGCAAATCAGGAACCGCTGTGGAGAGCTGTAAGAGAAGGAGATATACAGGTAATAGCCACAGATCACTGCCCGTTTCTTTTTGAAAAAGAAAAGGAAGCAATGGGAAAGGATGATTTTACAAAGTGTCCTAACGGGGCTCCGGGTGTGGAAACAAGAATGCCTGTGATTTTTTCTGAGGGAGTAATGAAGGGCAGAATATCTATAAATAAATTTGTAGAGGTAACAAGTACCAATCCTGCGAAAATATACGGGATGTATCCCCAAAAAGGGACAATTGCCGTGGGAAGTGATGCAGATATAGTAATTATTGATAAGGATAAGGAAGTTACCATAACGAAATCAATGCTTCATGAAAATGTAGATTACACTCCTTATGAAGGAATGAAAGTAAAAGGCTATCCTGTAATGACCATAGTCAGAGGAAAGGTAATAGTTAAGGATAATGAATTCATAGGTGAAGAAGGATACGGAAAATTTATCAAAAGATATAAAAACGATGAATTAGTAAGATTTTAGATATAGTAAACCTCTTTGAAAATAGGTTTGGCAGAGTTGCTCTGCGATTATCGTTGGGTAAAAAAATAATAACGATACATTATGAAAGATACCAAAACAGAATGCTTTGATAGGGGGTATAACGATAGAACCTTTGAAAATGAAATATTTATATAAAGCTCTCGGACTGAAGAAAAATGATACTGTAGTGGTAACGGGAGCCGGAGGAAAGACTTCTTTTTGTCTGGAATTATGTGAAGAATTAAAAAGTAATAACAGGATAATTTTTACTACTACTACAAAGATATTTTTCCCAGAAGTCAGAAAAAATTATAAAATATATGTGGGTAATGACTTTTTACATAAGACTCTAACAGAAAACGGGGCATATATAACAGGGAAAGAAGAAAATGGACAGGGGAAGCTCCTTCCTTTCAGTCTTGATGAGATAGACAGCTTTAAGGAAAGAGCAGATTATCTGGTAATAGAGGGGGACGGTTCCAGAATGAGACCGCTTAAGGGCTGGAAAGAAACGGAACCTGTCTTTGTGGATAGAACAGACAGAACTGTAGGTGTAATAACCATAAAAAGTCTGGGATTAAAGGTAAATGATGAAAACATACACAGAATAGAGTTATTCCGGAAAATTTCCGGTGCAGAGGAGGGCGAAGAGGTAACAAAACAGCATTTATTCAATGTCATAATTGCAGAAAACGGTTTATTTAAAGGAGCTAAGGGGGAAAAAATCCTTCTTATAAATCAGGCCGACAGTGAAAAAGAATTTCAAGACGCACTGGATCTTGCCGGACTTTTGGTAAGAGAAAATCTGCTTCCTGATAAAATAATAATATCTTCACTTAAAGAAAAAAAATATTATCTGTTAATTTTATAGGAACAGGAGGCGGCTATGAAAACAGGTGCAGTAATAATGGCTTCGGGTTTTTCCAGAAGAATGGGGGAAAACAAACTATTACTTAAATATAAAGGAAAAACATTTATTGAAAATACAGCGGATAAAGCTTTGGAATACGGTTTTGATAAAATAATACTTGTAACATCGCATAAAGAGGTAGAGCAGATTCTTGGGGACTTTGTAAAAAGCAGCAATAATTTTATGATAGTAACAAATAAAAATCCTGCCTTTGGATTAAGTGAGAGTATAAAGAACGGACTAAAGGAGCTTAGAGAATGCGATGTCTGTATGTTTTTTACAGGAGACCAGCCAGGGCTGACTCTGGGAACGATAAAGAGAATTCTCGGTAGAGCAGGAAAAGATAAAATAATAATTCCAAAATATAGAGGAAAAAATGGAATGCCCACAGCTTTCGGCTCTGATTTTTTTGATGAGCTTATGAAACTTGAGGGAGATTCAGGCGGTAAACAAATAATGAATTCTCATAAGGAAAGTATAGAATATGTGGAAATAAACGATCCTTTGGAAGGATTTGACATAGATACCAGAGAGGATTATGAATATTTTATTTCAAAAATTTGATTCTAAGGAGAAATTTATGTATACAGTGGGAATAATAACAAGCAGTGATAAAGGATATAAGGGAGAGCGGGAAGATGAGAGCGGCAAGCTTATAAAAGAAATAGTAGAAAGATATAATATGAAAGTAGAGCGTTATGTAGTGCTTCCCGATGAAAAGGAAGAGCTTATGAATGAAATGATAAATATGGCGGATAATCTGAATCTGAACCTTGTACTGACTACAGGAGGAACCGGCTTCAGCAAAAGAGACGTAACTCCTGAAGCTACAAAAGCAGTAATAGAAAGAGAAGCTTCCGGTGTAGCTGAAGCAGCACGTTATTACAGCCTTTCAATTACTAAAAGAGCCATGCTTTCAAGGGCAGTGTGCGGTATAAGAGGAGAAACCGTAATATTTAATCTGCCGGGAAGCAAAAAAGCAGTAAGAGAAGAGCTGGAATATATAATAGACAGTCTGATTCACGGAATAGACATCCTTTTAGGAAGTGCATCGGAGTGCGGGGAAAAGTAAACTTAAAAACCAGAAAGGAATGCATATGAAGAAAATAAATGTCAAGGAAGCTGTAGGAATGACTCTCTGCCATGATATAACAGAAATAATTCCGGGAGGATTTAAAGGTGCAAAATTTTTGAAGGGTCACATAATAAGGGAAGATGATGTAGAAGTACTTCTTTCGCTGGGAAAAGAAAATATTTATATCTGGGAGGAAGATGAAAATTTTGTTCATGAAAATGATGCAGCAGAATTTATAAGAAAGCAGGTAATGGGAAACGGTATGTCTGCTTCGGAAGTAAGGGAAGGGAAAATAAATTTTGTAGCCGAGTATGACGGACTTTATAAAATAAATACAGAGCTTTTGAATAAGATAAACAGTATAGGCGAAATAATAATTGCTTCAAAATTTAATAATATTCCTGTAAAAAAAGGAGAAACAGTAGCAGCAACAAGGATAATTCCGCTGCGTATAGAAAAAAAACAGCTTGAAGAGCTTGAGGAAATAATGAAAGATAATGTACTTATGGAAATTAAAAGAATAAATCAGGACTTAAAAATAGGAATAATAACAACGGGAAATGAAATATTTTATGGAAGAATAAAGGATAAAGCAAGGGAAGCACTCGGGGAAAAGCTCGGGAAATACGGGGTTACAAATATAGTTCAGGTTTTTATGCCTGATAAAAAAGAAAAAATCACTGCTAAAATAAAAGAACTTACTGATGATACGGATATTATACTTTGTACCGGAGGTATGTCAATCGATCCTGATGATGTGACTCCTGATGCAATAAAAGAATCCGGCTGTGAAATGGTTACATATGGTACCCCTGTACTGCCGGGAGCTATGTTTCTTTTAGGATATGTAAAGGAAAAAGTAATTATGGGGCTTCCAGGGGGAGTTGTTTTTTCAAAAAATTCTGTTTTTGATCTGCTGCTTCCAAGGATACTTGCCGGAGATATTATTACTAAAAAGGATATTATAGAAATGGGACACGGCGGTTTGTTAAGCTGAACAGGAGAAGATATGGATTTTGACGATATAGAAAAGGATATTATAAAATGGAGACGGATATTGCATGAAAATCCGGAGCTGTCATTCAAAGAATATGAAACAACAGAATTTATAAAGGAAAAGCTTCTTTCATTCGGGAATATTGAGATAATTCAGCCGGCAGAAACAGGGGTAATAGGCAGATTAAAGGGAGAAAATCCAGGGAGGACAATTGCATTCAGAGCTGATATAGATGCGCTTCCCTTGGAAGAAAAAACCTTCTGTGATTTCAGATCAAAGAATAACGGGGTTATGCATGCATGCGGGCATGATATGCATACTGCGATTTTATTAGGATTTGCACGTTTACTTTCAGAAAATAAACACAGGCTGAAAGGAGAAGTTTTATTTATTTTTCAGCGCGGTGAGGAGATGGCTCCCGGCGGTGCCGCAGAATTAAAAAGATCCGGAGCTTTAGATGAAGCAGAGATGATTTTTTCACTTCATGTAATGCCTGGTGAAAAAACAGGCAGAATAGGTGTGAAAAGAGGAACTGCCACTGCGAATAAAAATACTTTTGATATATATGTAAAAGGTAAGGGCGGACACAGCTCCATGCCGCAGCAGGTAAAAGACCCGATTCTTATCGGGGCTGAAATAGTGACTAATCTCCAGTCTGTAGTGGCAAGAAATGTTGATCCGTTTAATACTGCCGTGATTTCTACCGCGAGTTTTAAATCCGGCGAAGAATACGGAGTAATTCCTGATACTGCCCATATAACAGGCGCTGTAAGAACCTTTGATGAAAAAACAAGGGAAATAGTGATAAGCAGAATGAAACTTATAGTAGAAAATATATTGAAAGCATATGAAGCTGAGGGTGAAATAAAATTTTTTGAAAATGATTATAAAGCAGTATACAATGATGAGGAATTATGCGATATTGCTGAAAAAGTAATAACAGAAAAGCTGGGGAAGGATGCTTTGGCAATAAAAGAAAGACCGGAGAGCTTCAGTGAGGATTTTTCAGAATATATAAATCCGGCTAAAGCTTGTATGGTATGGCTTGGAGCGGATAAAGACGGAAAAGAGAATCCAAAACTGCACAATCCTTATTTTTCCCCAAATGAAAAAGCAATGATAATCGGGGTAAAATATTTTTTTGGTATAGCCAAAGAACTATTAATGTAAAATATTGGAAAAATGACTGTGATACAGTAGAATTCAGGAGGAAGATATGGGAAGAATAGTAGCGATATGCATGAGTACAAAAAAAGGAATTCAGAAAAAAGAGATAGAAGAGACAAATTTAATAGAAAAATTCGGGCTTGAAGGAGATGCCCACGGCGGTGACTGGCACAGACAGGTTAGTCTTTTGAGCTATGAAAGTATAGAAAATTTTAAAGATAAAGGTGCAGAAGTAGACTTTGGAAGTTTTGGAGAGAATCTTATAGTACAGGGGATTGATTTTTCGTCACTTTCTATAGGAAAAAGGGTAGCGGGGGAAAACTTTGAGCTGGAGGTAACCCAGATCGGAAAAGAGTGCCATACAAGATGCAGCATTTATACAAAAATGGGTGACTGTATAATGCCGAGAGAAGGTGTTTTTGCCGTAGTAATAAAAGGCGGTCACATAAAAAAGAATGATAAAATAGAAATAAAAGAATAGTATCAATGTTTCGGAACAGAAAATCAAAATTATTTTAAATTATACGGAAAGGAAAAAGTATGAGCAATGAATTAAGCCATTTTGATAAAGACGGAAAAGCAGTAATGGTAGATATAAGCGGAAAAAATGAAACTGAAAGAACAGCTGTGGCAACGGGAGAAATAAGAATGAATCCTGATACACTGAGAACTATTAAGGAGGGAAATATAAAAAAAGGGGATGTTCTCGGAGTAGCAAGAGTAGCAGCAATTATGGCTTCCAAAAATACCTATAATGCAATACCAATGTGTCATAATATACTTTTGTCCAGTGCAAAAATAGAATTTGAAACAGATGATAAAAACAGTCTTATAAAAATAAAGTCTACGGTAAAGACTACAGGAAAAACAGGAGTGGAAATGGAGGCTCTGATGATGGTCTCAGTAGCCGGTCTTACAATTTATGATATGTGTAAGGCCATAGATAAAGGAATGATCATCGGAGAAATAAAGCTTGAAGAAAAACTCGGCGGTAAAAGCGGAGTCTGGAAAAGAGAAGAAAAATAACAAAATTAATTATTTAAATTTTAGTTTGCCAAATTAACGGAAAGGAGATCTTTATGTCTGAATATCAGTTTTTATTTCATAATACAAGAGGGGCGGTAAGATTTGAGGATACTCTGAAAACTAAAAATATATCCTATAAAATTATGCCTCCGCCCGTACAGCTGGAAAACTGCTGCGGGATAAGCATCAGGCTGGAATATGATGTAGTAGAGGAATTGCTATGTCCTGATGTAAGAGAGGTGTATTTATTTAAAGACGGAAAGTATGAACTATACTGTGAAAATAAGCAGTAATTAATGCTGGGAAAACAGGAGGAAAAATGTATTATATAGGTATAGATATTGGTTCAACAGCAGCTAAAACAGCAGTTTTTTATAATGGAGAATTTATACATTTTTTTTCACAGCCTACCGGCTGGAGCAGTCTGGAAACAGCAGAATCAATTCTTGAAAAACTCGGAGAGAAGGGAATCAGCAGAGAAAACAGTTTTTTTACGGCAACAGGATATGGAAGAGTTTCTGTACCTTATGCTGATAAAACCGTAACAGAGATAAGCTGTCACGGGAAAGGCGCGGATTATCTGCTGAAAAAAGACTGTACGGTTATTGATATAGGTGGACAGGATACAAAGGCTGTAAAGATAAGAAACGGTATTTTGGAAAATTTTTCAATGAATGATAAATGTTCGGCAGGAACGGGGAAATTTTTGGAAATAATGTCAAATGCAATGGGAATAAGCCTGAATGAATTGACCGACCTGGCAGTAAACGGGAGCGGAATCAAAATAAGCTCTATGTGTACAGTGTTTGCGGAATCGGAAATAATAAGCCTTATAGGAAAAGGAACAAAACGGGAGGATATTGCTTTTGGGATTATTAATTCTGTTATTGAGAAAGTAGTGCAGCTTTGTGTGAAACAGGAAAACAGTCTGTACTTTCTCACCGGCGGATTAAGCAGCAACAAATATATATTAAAAAAACTGGAGTCAGCTCTCGGACAAAAGGTAGAAACACATAAAAATGCCAAATATGCAGGAGCAATAGGAGCTGCACTTATAGGAAGAGGTACCTGAGGAAAATCTTGAAATTGGGAGAGTGAGAATTATGGAAGAAAATAAACTTCCGGAAATTTTTGAAACATTTGGAGATGCGAGAAAAAATGGATTTGTTACTGTAAAAGAATTAAAGGATAAGGGAAAAAAAGTAGTAGGGACCTTCTGTACCTATACGCCGAAAGAACTTATTTATGCTGCGGGTGCATATCCTGTAGGACTTTGTGCTACAAGTGAGGAAACAATTCCCGAAGCTGAAAAGAAGCTTCCAAAAAACTTATGTCCGCTGATAAAAGCAAGTTATGGCTTTGCAGCAACAGATAAGTGCCCTTACATGTATTTTTCAGATTTGGTTGTCGGGGAAACTACATGTGACGGCAAAAAGAAGATGTACGAGCTTTTAGGAGAAATAAAAGATGTGCATGTATTGCAGCTTCCCCAGAATCAGGATGAAAGAAGCCTGAAGCTGTGGACTGAGGAAATACACCATTTTAAAAAGGTACTTGAGGAAAAATTTGATGTAACAATAACGGAACAGGATCTGAAAGATGCTGTTAAGCTGTGTAATGACGAGAGAGAAGTAATGCAGAGATTTTACGAGCTTGGAAAACTAACGCCTCCGCCTTTAAGCGGTCTTGAAATGCATACTATTATGCATGGAACTACATTTACATTTGATAAAAACGAGCAGATAAAAAATATAAACGAAGTAATAGAAAAATTGATACAAAAACATCAGGAAGGAAAAAGCGAGGTAAGTGAAAGTGCGAAAAGAATTCTGATTACAGGATGTCCGAGCGGGGGAATAGTGGAAAAAATAATAAAGCCGCTGGAAGAAAGCGGAGCAGTAGTGGTATGCTTTGAAAATTGTATTGGAATAAAAAGCTTTGACAGAATGGTGAATACCGAAAAAGATCCGGTAGAGGCAATAGCCGAACGATATTTAAAAATACCGTGTTCTGTAATGACGCCGAACAAAGGACGTGAGGAACTTTTGGTAAAGCTTATAGAAGAATATAAAGTAGACGGTGTAATAGATGTTATTCTCCAGGCCTGTCACACTTATAATGTAGAAACTGAAAAAATCAGAGAAGTGGTTCAGGGTGCAGATACACCGTATATGAGTCTGGAAACTGATTATTCCCTGAGTGATTTCGGACAGATAAAAACAAGATTAGAGGCATTTGTAGAAATGCTGTGAAGACAGGGGTGGAAAAAATATGCATGAAAATCTGGTGATAGTAAGAGGAGGAGGAGATATTGCCTCCGGCTCAATAGAAAAGCTTCATAAATGCGGTTTTAACGTGCTTGTTTTGGAAGTGGAAAATCCAAGCTCTATAAGAAGAAAAGTGTGCTATGGCGAGGCTGTATACACTGGAGAAATGGAAATAGAGGGAATAAAATCAAAAAAGATAAAATATCTTGATGAGATAAATAAGATGTTTGAGGAAAGAGTAATTCCGGTACTAATAGATCCTATGGCGGAATGTACCCAGATACTAAATCCTGTGGCACTGGTAGACGGAATACTTGCCAAAAAAAATTACGGAACAAACAGGGGAATGGCACCAGTAACAATAGCGCTGGGACCGGGATTTACTGCCGGAAAAGATGTAGATATAGTGATAGAAACAATGAGAGGGCATAATCTGGGAAGACTTATATATGAGGGGGAAGCTATGACTAATACCGGAGTTCCCGGAAATATAGGAGGCTTTACAAAGGAAAGAGTTATTTACAGTGAATATGAGGGTGTTATAAATAATATACACGAAATAGGCGATATAGTGAAAAAAGGTGATATTCTTGCGAAAATAGGCGGTAATGAAGTTTATGCATCTATTGACGGTGTATTAAGAGGAATGATCAGAGATGGGTTTTATGTAACCAAGAAATTTAAAATAGCGGATATAGATCCCAGAAAGGATGAGCAGAAAAACTGTTTTACAATTTCCGACAAGTCAAGAAGTATAGGCGGAGCAGTATTGGAAGCTGTAATTTCATCAATGAAGAAAAAAGGATTTCATTTATTTTAGTGTTTTGATATTTTGAAATACAGAAAAATGTAAATACTGAAATATTTGAAAAAATCAGGAGGATAAGATGGAAGAGTTAATCTTAAAAAAGATACTGGAAAATCTGGAGAATCATAAAAAAGTAGCATTGGTAACTTTAACCGATGTAGGGGGCTCGACACCGCGTGATACCGGCTCGCTTATGCTTGTTTGGGAAAACGGCGAGACATACGGTTCTATCGGCGGAGGAAAGGTAGAATATTTTGTTACCGGAGAAGCTGTGGAAGCTTTGAAGCAGAATACAGACAGAAATTTTGAACACAGTCTGACACCTGACGGTGATCTGGAAATGCAGTGCGGCGGTACTGTAAAAGGATTTATAAAAATTTTCAGACCAAATGAAAAAATAGTTATTGCCGGCGGAGGACATGTTGGTGAAAAAGTTCTGGAACTGGCTAAATTTCTTGGATTTACCTGTGAGGTGATTGATGACAGGGAAGATTACATAGATAAACCCAGTCTTCAAAAGGCTGATAAAATAACAGTCGGTTTTTATAAGGATATAGTGAAGGATGCGGCAATAGATGAAAATACCTATGTGGTAATTGCTACAAAAAGTCATATTACCGATCTTGAATTTGTAAAAGAAGTGCTTAAAACAAAGGCAAGATATATAGGAACAATAGGAAGCAGAAAAAAACAGATATTTCTGCGGGAGGAGCTTCTGCAGGACGGTTTTTCTGCCGAAGATATAAAGCGTATTTACGGGCCTGTAGGAATAAATATATCCAATCAGATGCCGGAAGAGATAGCAGTGAGCATACTTGCAGAGATACTTATGGTAAAAAACGGAGGTACTACGGAACACAGAAAACTGGAAGATTCCATTGTTGATAATATAGTACAGAAGCATTTAAAATAAATTATATGTAAAACTGCTTTGATTTTTCAGAGCAGCTTTTTATATATACAAAAATTATTTAATATTGTATAATAAATTTTAAAGGAAGCAGAAGAATCGGGGAAATGAGCATTCCAAGGAGAAGAAAAATGAAGAAAGTTATTTATATTTTGTTATTTTTATTATTATTAATTATTTACGGAATTGTAGAATATTATTCTTATAGTAATGTATATACGGGTAATTTCTGTGTAACTAAACAGAAAATTGAAGAACAGGCAGAAAAATATGAAAAACTCAGAATTGATGAAAATGGAAACTTTTCAAGATCATATGATGAATTAAGAAAGGCATTCTTTGATGATATTGTACAAAATGGAAAATACAGAATGTATATAGCAGATATAAACAGGAAAGTTTATGTAAATAATGAGGAAACACTCGAAGGACAGGGATTTCCCGGAAACATAATGGAGGTCAGTACTAAAAATACAGAAAATGGACAGAGACTGTATATGATCGTGGAAGACAATGAAAGCGGGAAAGAAGTATTCAGGATAAAAAGATACCAGATATATCCTTATAAGGAGCTGCTTAATATGTCATATACAGGGTCAGCTTCAGTAGTCGTCCAATTTAGATGTGAACTGGAAAGAGGTTCAAAGAAATAGTTTCCGCCGAAAAAAAATAAAGTAAGGAGAACAAATGAATTCATTATCAAATATAAGCTGTGAAGCTGTATTACCTGTAACTGAACTAAAAAGCACAGATGAAATAGAGAGAAGCATACAAAAAAAATATAGAAAATACCTGTGGTCGCCTTTTATAAAAGCTGCAAAAGAATTTTCCCTTGTAGAAGACGGAGACAGAATAGCAGTGGCTATATCAGGCGGCAAAGACAGCCTTCTTCTGGCAAAGCTCCTGCAGGAACTACAAAGGGCAAGTAGAACAGAATTTGAACTGGTTTTTATTTCTATGAATCCCGGATTTAATTCTGAAAATTTGGAAAATCTGAAAAAAAATCTGGATCATCTACGGATACCCTGTGAGATATATGATGATAATATATTTGAAATAGCTGAAAAAATGGCAAAGGATTATCCTTGCTATATGTGTGCCAAAATGAGAAGGGGGAGCCTGTATACCAAGGCAGTGAGTCTGGGCTGTAATAAGCTTGCTTTGGGGCATCATATGGATGATGTGGCGGAAACGGTCCTTATGAGCATGTTTCAGATGAGTAAATATGAAACAATGCTTCCCAGACTAAAAGCAGATAATTTTGATATAGAACTAATAAGACCGCTTTATTATGTAGAGGAAAAAGATATAATAAAGTTCACTGCAAATAACGGGATTCTGGCTATGAACTGCGGGTGTACAGTAGCAGCGGGGAAAACCTCGTCAAAAAGACGGGAAACAAAAGAGCTCATCAGAGAGCTTGCCAAGAGTAACCCCAACATAAAGAAAAACATATTAAACTCTACCAAAAATGTAAATTTGGAAAAAATTCTGGGATGGAAGATCGGCGGTAAAAAATACGGTTATCTTGATAAATATTAATTAGTTTGTACTTATTCCATAGTATTACATTGCGGGTTATTCAAAATGTGAAATTCAGGTAATAAAATTAACAGAAAGAGCTTTAAAGAAGGAGTAAAAAATTGCAGTTTGATTCTTTTTCAGAACCTGAATACAAAGGAAATAATATTTGTGATACTGTAATTTTTGATACAGACGGAGGTATAACCGATACTCTGTCACTGAAGATTTCTGCCGGAACAGTTTACCTTACTAACGAGCAAAATGGTAAAAAAATAAAAATATATCAAAATGATATCTGCAAAATGTGCGGAGAAATAAAAATTTATACATAAAAAGAAGGGCTTTTTTCAGCCCTTTTTAAATTTCGTCTTTAGGAATAACTCTCAACAAATTTTTTGTAGTAATTACCCAGCCGCTTTTTTCTTTTTCCAGAGTCAGGGTAGTAGCAGAAGATTTTTTTTCTTTTACTTCCTTTACAGCCTGTGAAAGGATATTCATCTGGTAGTCAACAAACTCTTTTTTTGCTTTTTCAAAGTCGTTGTTATTGCTGGGGATAAAGCTTTCTTTTGATGTCAATTCTTTAATTTTCTTATCAAGCATTTCTTTATCAAGCCCTGTTTCCTTAATAGTAACAACTGCCTTATTATCTTTTATTTTTACTTTTTCTATTTCATAGTCAAATGAAGATCCTACGATCTTTAATGTATCAGACGTAAAGGTCTTTAATTCCGGATTTTGCTGATAAAGATTGTCATAGGACAGCTTAATATCAAAAGAAAAAAGATTTAACATTTGATCTAAATCGCCTTTTTTCAAAGAAGAGTAATATTTATCCACGATGACTCTGATTTCTTTTTTTGAATTATTACAGGAAAAAAGTGACAGGAGCAGCAGAATGAGAAGCCCTATTTTTATATATTTAGATTTCATGATTCCTCACTTTCCTTTGATATTGACATTTTAGCATAATTTATACATTTTGAAAAGAAAGAAGGCTTTTTATTTATACAAAATAAAAGTATGGAAGCAGCAGTACTTATTTCAGAAGGTATCAGCGATATATCCGCAAAAAAATATCAGCAGATGAAATAAAAATATTAAATAACTGTGATAAAAATGTTATAATAATTAATGATGATCTTTTCTTTACTATTTTATCAAATTTTATATAAATAATAATATCCTTAATTAATACAAAACTTAATATTGAGCATTACTTGGCTTATGTTAATTTTATTTGAAATGCCGTTTTTTAGTATTTAATATGAAAGACAGCCTTTTTTGCATGAAAAGCAGTATTTCAGAGTAAAATAAAACGCAGCCTGTTCTGCATGGAATTATTAGTAAATTAACAGTGAGAGAGTTTTATAAATTTATTTAAATAAAAAATACTAAAGACAGAAAGGAGTCAGATATGCATAATCATAAGCATTTTCATGAAAGAGAAGAAAAAAGCGATACTAAAAACATAAAAATAGTATTTTTCATGAATTTGATATTTATGATAGTCGAAATTATAGGCGGTTTCCTTACAAACAGTATGGCTGTTATGTCAGATGCTGTTCATGATTTCGGAGACTGTGTAACACTTGCCATGAACTGGTTTTTGGAGGAATATTCGGTAAAGCAGGATGATGAGAAATATACCTACGGATACAGAAGATACTCACTTGTAGGTGTAGTGATAAACACTGTTGTTCTTGTTACCGGTTCGGTTTTAATAATAACTGAAGCATTAAAAAGGATAAGTCATCCTCAGAAGCTGGAAAGCGGAGGAATGATAGCTCTTGCAGTGGCAGGGGTAATAGTAAACAGTCTTGCAGTATTAAGACTGAGAAAAGGCAAAAAATTAACAGAAAGAGCGGTAATGCTTCACTTGATGGAGGATGTCCTCGGCTGGGCGGCAGTATTGATTGCCGGTATATTCATAAAGCTTTTCGAGCTGTACATAATAGATACAATATTATCAATAGTGATAGCAGCATTTGTTCTGTCAAATGTGATAAAAAACTTTAAGGAAACAGCGGGAATTTTTCTTCAGGCTGTTCCTTCCGGATATAATATAATTAAATTAAGAAAAAAAATGATAAGAGTAAAGGGAATTCTTGATATTCATGATATACATCTCTGGTCTCTTGACGGAATAAATAATATCATTTCCTTTCATTGTGTCGTTCCTTATGATATTCTTACCGATGAAGTCCTCAAAATAAAATACAGACTGAAAAAATATCTGAAATATATAGGAATTAATCATATAACCATAGAAATAGAATATGACTAAGAAAAAACCGTAAAATAGAATAAGTAAAACCGGAAATGAAATGTAAGAGATAAAGTTAAATAAATAACTGTGGAAATCTTAATGATAGTGTTATGTTTTTTTGGAGTTTTTGAAATAAGTTAAATAAGATATATAAAAATCCTGTATTTCTTTTGGCAAAAGCCAAAAATGAGATATAATTTAGTGTAAGTTTCGTGATCGTAACAAAGTTTAATAGTCGCAGAATTTTTTTAATGTTTTTTGGATAAGGTAACAGTAGTTTGAAAGAGTTTTTTATTATTTTGGCAATTGAAAATAAAAAAATATAATTGAGAAGAGGAGCAAACTATATGAAAAAATTCAGATGGACAATGATTTTAAGTATCATAATGCTGCTTATCAGCTGTGGAAACGGCGGGGAAAAACCTGCTGCCGGAGGTGAAGCACCTGCGGGAGGCGAAGCAAAAAAAGAGATAAAAATCGGAGTAGCATTATACAAGTTTGATGATACTTTTATATCATCAGTAAAAGATGCAATAAATGAAATTTCGGATGAAAAGTCAAAAGAAACAGGAGAAAAAATCACAATCAACGCAGTGGACGGACAAGGACAGCAGGCAACTCAGAACGATCAGGTGGACACATTTATAACACAGGGTTATGACGTAATCGCAGTAAATATGGTGGATAGAACTGCAGCTTCGGTAATAATACAAAAAGCACAGGCAGCAGGAATTCCGGTAGTATTCTTTAACAGAGAACCTGTAGCTGAAGACATGGCTAAATGGGATCAGCTTTACTATGTAGGAGCGAAAGCGGAAGAATCAGGAACAATTCAGGGAGAAGTAGCAGCAGACTATTTCAAAGCAAATCCAGACGCAGATAAAAATAAAGACGGAAAAATACAATATGTAATATTAGAAGGGGAACCAGGACATCAGGATGCTCTTTTAAGAACAGAGTATTCTATAAAAGCACTTGAAGCAGCAGGATTCCAGGTAGACAAGCTTGCAAGCGATACAGCATTATGGCAGAGAGCAAACGGTCAGGAAAAAATGGCTGCATGGATATCAGCTTTCGGGGATAAGATAGAATTAGTACTTGCTAATAATGATGACATGGCACTGGGTGCAATAGAAGCATTAAAAGCAGCAGGGTATCTGTCAGACGGAAAATTTATACCGGTTATAGGTGTAGATGCTACAGCACCGGCTAAAGATTCACTAAAAGCAGGATTATTATACGGAACTGTACTGAATGATGCAAGAGGGCAGGGAAAAGGTATCTTTGACATAGCATATGCACTTGCCAAAAAAGAAAATCCTGCAGAAAAAGTACAGGGTATAACAGATGGAAAATATTTATGGATTCCATATCAAAAAGTAACTAAAGAAAATGTAGATAAATTTTAATTAACCTCTGATAATGTGAAGTTTTTATACTTCACATTATTAAGTAAGAATGGTAAACCGGAGGGAAATATGGAAAACAATGATGTACTGGAAATGTTAGAAATAACTAAGGAATTTCCGGGGGTAAAGGCACTGGACAGTGTGACCCTGAAAGTAAAAGAAGGGACAGTACATTCACTGATGGGAGAAAACGGTGCCGGAAAATCAACATTGATGAAATGTCTTTTTGGAATCTATGCACTGGACAGTGGAAAAATACTGTTTAGAGGAGAAGAGGTAAATTTTAAGAATCCGAAAGAGGCACTGGAAAATGGAATTTCTATGATCCATCAGGAATTAAGCCCTGTTCCTTTTAGAAATATTATAGACAATATATGGCTGGGAAGGTTCAAAACAAAAAGACTTCTCGGATTAAAGGTAGTAGATGAGAAATATCTGTATGCCGAGACAGAAAAACTGCTGAAAAAACTTCAGCTTGACGTGAGTCCGAAAACTGAAATGAAGGATCTTTCTGTTTCACAAATGCAGATGGTGGAAATAGCAAAGGCAATATCATATAATGCCAAGGTTATTGTAATGGATGAACCTACATCTTCACTCACTGAAAATGAGGTAGATAAATTATTTGAAATAATAAAGCAGTTAAAATCTGAAGGAGTGTCAATTATTTATATTTCTCATAAAATGGAAGAAATATTGCAAATATCAGATGAGGTAAGTATTATGAGGGACGGAAAGTATATCGGAACCTGGGCGGCAAAAGAACTTACCACTGATATAATAATATCAAAAATGGTTGGAAGAGAATTAAATGAGAGATTTCCAGAAAAAAATAACGTTCCTGAAGAAGAGGATATATTAAGAGTGGAGAATTTGACATCTATAAGTGATAAATCCTTTACTGATGTCAGCTTTAACCTAAAAAAAGGGGAAATACTGGGACTCGGGGGTCTGGTAGGTGCTCAGAGAACTGAGCTTGTAGAAGCGATATTTGGTCTGCGTAAGATCAAGAGCGGAAAAATTTTTCTTAATAATAAAGAAATAAACATAAATAATCCGTCAGAAGCCATAAAAAATAAAATGGCACTTGTAACTGAGGAAAGAAGAGCAACAGGGATTTTTGAGGTATTGTCGGTTAAGGATAATATTCTTATTACGACATATACTGATTTAATAAAATATCATGTTGCAGTAGATGATAAGCTGGGCAAAGTTATAACAAAAGAAAGCATAAGTAATCTGAAGATTAAAACACCCGATGAAAAAACACAAATAAGAAATCTTTCAGGAGGAAACCAGCAAAAAGTAGTATTTGCAAGATGGCTTTTGTCTTCGCCGGATATACTCATACTGGATGAACCTACAAGAGGAATAGATGTGGGTGCTAAATTTGAAATTTATAATATAATAATAGATCTTGCACAAAAAGGTAAAAGTATAATCCTGATAACTTCGGAAATGAGCGAGCTCTTAGGATTAAGCGACAGAATAGTTGTTATGTGTGAAGGAAAGAAAAGCGGAATCCTTGACAAGAAAGAAGCAAATCAGGAAAAAATCATGGAATTGGCTACTAAATATATGTAGACTGGAAAGGAAAAACGATGGATCAAACTTTTCAAATAAATAAAATGAAAAACTTTTTTGCTAAAAATGCGATCTATATGGTTTTGGTTGTTTTGGTTTTAATTATAGGAATGCTTAATAAAAATTTTCTTCAGATAAATAACCTGACTAATGTATTGATGATAGCTTCAGTAAGAATTATAATAGCTCTCGGGGTAGGAGGTATACTGATTACCAAGGGAACGGATCTTTCTTCGGGAAGAACAGTGGGGCTTACTGCCTGTGTGGCTGCAAGTCTGATGCAGAGAGCAGATTATGCGGATAAAATGTACAAAAATCTTCCCCAGCTTCCTATAATAGCCGCAATAATTGCAGCTGTAATAGTGGGGATGGTAATAGGACTTATAAACGGTTCGGTAGTTTCATTTCTAAAGGTACCTCCTTTTATAGCAACTCTGGGAACAATGGTAATAGTATACGGTGCTTCAAGCATGTACACGAAAGCAAAACCTATAGGAGGATTAAGAGATGATTTTACTAATCTTGCCACGGGAAAAAATGTACTGATACCAAATATTATCTTCATAGCAATTATTATAATGATAATGATATGGTTTCTTCTGAATAAAACCGTCTTCGGGAAAAATATTTATGCTATAGGGGGAAATCCTATAGCCGCTGAGGTATCAGGCGTAAAAGTAGAAGCCAATCTTTTGAAAATATATATTCTTGCCGGGGCATTATACGGTCTTGCCGGAACATTGCTTGCTGCAAGAACCGGAGGAGCCACAAATAATTACGGTCTGATGTATGAGCTGGATGCCATAGCTGCCGCTACAATAGGGGGAGTTTCTACATCGGGAGGAATAGGAAAAGTTTCGGGAATAATAACAGGGGTACTAATCTTTGAAGTGTTAAATAACGGATTGGTAATATTGGGTGTTGATACAAATGCACAAAATATAGTTAAGGGTATAATAATAATTACAGCTGTTGCACTGGATATACGAAAATACCTTGCTAAAAAATAATTTTTACAAAAGGTTTTAAATTTGGGAAGGCTGTCAGTCTGCTATGGCTGACAGCTTTATTTTTATACGAAAAGGAACAGCAGGATAAAATTTTTTCCAGACTGTTCCTTTTGGATTTTAGTGTTTAATATTCAGTGCATATTATATTTTTCATATCTTTTTCAATCAGCTCGATATCATCATAATTTCCGCTTTTACTAGCTGCCATAATGCCGTTTTTTTACATCTCCCAGAATCGTATACTAAAGCTTTTTAGCGGGGTTTCCATATTAAACTTATACAGGTATAAATATGGAACCTCCGGCATGATACCCGCAAAAGTGTAATATGCTTTCTCAACGCCGGCATTTTTAGATTCTGCTGCTAATTTTTTTACAGCAATCTCAGATTTGGCAGTACAGTCTGAAAAAGCTGTACATCCTGCCAAAATAAGTAAAAATAATATCTTTCTCATTATAAAACTCCTTTTTTTATTTATTATAGCCCTAAATCAGGTTATTTTATATAACTCGGCTTATAATTCCGAAATATTAAAAATAGAGAAAACCGTAAATTTCTGACAGGTTACAGATGGGAATATGAGATGATAAAAAAACTGTATAAATATTGTACCAAAAATTTCTGTCGATCTTATATACGGAATATAATGACCTAGATCGACAAATGTAAAAATCATAGTATGTTCGATGAGTTTTTATTATAATGTAGACATAAAAATGTCAAGTTTTTGAAGACGAAAAAAAGAGGTCGACAGAAATGTTTATTTGAGGTATAATAAATAAAAGGTTTTTGAGGGGATAGGTATTAATATAACTATCTTAGAATGTAAATATGTTATATTTTTTATCATTTTATCATCTCCTTAATGTATTAATATAACTATCTTAGAATGTAAATTAATATTACCACCTTTTTTTAGTTTTTGTGTTTCATCGTATTAATATAACTATCCTAGAACACAAACATTTTGATTAATTACCCTAAAATCCAAAAATCAAATAAAACTATTTTTCCTCTAAAATGGGGAATTTTTTTATATAATATTTAGAAATAAATAAAAAGAATAAATAAGGATAGTGAAATTTTTAAAATAAAATGATATAATAAATAGAAAAAAAGAGGAATATAATGAAAAAAACAGGAGAAGAAGTTCTGGGCAGCATAAATAAACTAAAGATAATACAGAGAAACGATCATCAGAATTATACTCTGGATTCAAGGCTTTTATCAGATTTCTGCAGGATAAACAGACATGTAAAAAAGATACTTGATATTGGTACAGGAAATGCAATACTGCCTTTGCTGCTGTCGCAAAAGTCGAAAGCAGAGATCACAGGAATAGAAATATTAAAAATATCAGCAGAGCTTGCTGTAAAAAATATTGAACTAAATAATCTATCTGACAGAATAAAAATAATAGAAGGCGATATAAGAAAGTGGGCTGATTATTTCAGACCGGCAGAATTTGACCAGATTATAACAAACCCGCCGTTTTTCAAATATGACGGTAATGATGACCAGATAAATGATCTGGAGCAGCTTTCCGTGGCAAGGCATGAATATAATATAAAACTGGAGGAGATCATACAGATATCTTCTGTCTTATTAAAAAACAGAGCATATTTTACAATGGTTCACAGAAGCGAGAGACTGGCAGAGATTCTTGAGCTTCTTGTAAAATACGGACTGGAACCGAAGCGTATCAGATTTTGCCATACCAAAAAAGATGCACCTGCTAAAATACTGCTTATAGAAGCGGTAAAAGGTGCCAAAAAATCTTTAGTAATAGAAAGTCCGCTGATATTGTCAGATTAGTGACGGAAACAGAATATAAGGAGGAAAAATGGGATCAGAACCAAATGTTATATTATATACAGCTATGAGTCTGGACGGATACATAGCAAAAGAGGATGGCAGTGTGGACTGGCTCGAAGATACAGGTGAGGGAGTGGAAGGAACATATCTGAAATTTTACAGCTCTATTGATACAATAATAATGGGAAGAAAAACTTATGACCAGATACTTACTTTTGGTGAGTGGGTTTATAAAGGAAAGGATACATATGTTTTGACTTCTGATATTTCAAGAGTACCTGAAAAACCGAATATTGAATTCAGAAATGATGAAATCGAGGATCTGACAACAGAGCTTAAGCAAAAATCCAAGTCAAATATCTGGCTTCTGGGCGGAGCCGAAACAGTGAATGCTTTTCTTGAAAAGAAACTTATAGATGAATACAGAATAGCCATAGTTCCGGTTATACTGGGTACAGGAATACCTCTTTTTACATCAGGAGCGGAAGAAAATCTTGATTTTAAACAGGTTACAGAATATGACGGAATAGTAGAGTTAAAGTATGAGAAAAAGAAGATGAAAATTGCAAATTTTGAAATAAATAATAATAAGTAATAAAAACAGGAGGAATTAAATGAAAAAAGTAATATTAATTTTGACATTAGTAATAGGATTACTGGGATTTTCAGAAGGAAATGTAAAAACATTTGATAACCTTAATACAGCAGTCAGTGAATACGGAAAGGTAATGCAGGAAGTTCTTAATTATGCTTCAAGAGAAGACTTTAGCAGTACCGGAGATAATCTTGCGGGATTTTTGAAAAACAGCGGCAATACAGCACTGGAAAAGAAATGGGACGGAATCAGAAATAAGCTTGCAGAGCCGTATGAAATAAAAGCAAATACTCCTAAGATGGAGGGAAGCAGCAAGGCTGTGGTTAATTATGATGTTTACGGATATGACGAAGGTAAAATTGCCGAAATGATAGATCAGAATGTAGAGCAGTTTGTTCAAGAAGATGAAAACGGCGAAATAACAATAGATATGGAAAAATATATTTTAAGTGTGGAAGATTTTCTTAATAAAGCCAAAAAAGTAAAGGTGGCAGCTACGCAGATAGAATTTGAAAAAGTAGCAGGGAAATGGATGCTTAAAGAAAAGGGTGCCTTTGAAAATTAGTGTGCGGGTAATGTGAAATGCAATAAGGCAAATCAGGGAAAACCCGGTTTTATGGAAAATATATTTACTAAAGTCAGGAGATAAAAATATGCTTGCAGATTACCATATGCATTTTGAATATGGAAGTTATGATGAGGAGTGGGTAAAAGGTTTCTTTGAATCAGCATATGAAAAGGGCGTGACAGAACTCGGAATAACAGAGCATTCACATGGATTTAAGGAATTTAAGGATCTGTATTATGATGAACTGATACTGGATAACAGTGAGATTGGTGAATTTCAGAAAAAATGGCTCGGAAATGTCAAATCAAAATTTGTTCATACTCTGGATGAATACAGAGATTTTATAAACAGTCTTAAGCAAAAAGGCTATCCCGTGAAATTTGGGATAGAAGTGTGTAATTTCAGAAATCAGGAAAGAGTTTCCGAAATATTATCCAAATATGATTTTGATTATATAATCGTATCTATACATTTCATCAAAGGCTGGGGATTCGATTTTTCAGCTTTAAAAGATATTTTCGAGAAGCAGAGTGTCTATAATATTTGGGAAGATTATGTAAGAGAAATCGAAAATGTCGCACAATCGGGTCTTTATGATATTTTAGGGCATCCGTTTAATCTGAGATTATTTAATAATTTCCCCGAAAAAAATGTAGATGATCTTTTGGAAAAAACAGCCGAAGCTTTGAAAGAAAATAACATGGCAATAGATATAAATACAGGAACTTACTATAGATACCCTATAAATGAGATAAGTCCTTATGAAGATTTTATGAAGCTAGTAAAAAAGTATGAGATACCGGTAATTTTATCAAGTGATGCACATGAGCCGGGACATGCCGGTTTTATGATTAAAGAAGCAGCAGAATATGCCTTAAGCTTTGGAATAGATAAATTTTTGAGATTTGACAAAAAAAAGAGAATTTCTGAAATGATTTGCTTAAAAAATAAATAAAATTGTAATAATATTAAATGAGTAAAAATTCTAAAATGTTTGATTTGTTTAGAATTTTTTATTTCTGTTAAAAAAAATTAACTATTAAAACAATTAATTTTTTAAAATCTTATGAATAAAAACTTGACAGTATTATATTTTTGTGGTTGAATATAGTAGTATAATCATTCTATTTATAGGAGGCTAATTTAGAAAAAATTGAACTTATAGTTAAAACTTAACTCATATGCTACTTTATAATAAAGTGATGAAAAATGTAACTAGGAAAGGAAAAAAAATGGCGAGAAGAGCAGGATTTCAAATTAATCGAGAGGATATAATCAGAGCAGCAATAAAGCAAATATCAAAATATGGCTTTAGTAATTTTACATTATCAAATCTCAGTAAAGAGCTGAATATAACTAAGGCGGCGTTATATTGGCATTTCAAGAGTAAAAATGATATTTTGATGGAGGTTTTAAAATATATTGAACTGGAGTATATTAGTAAAATCAGTGAAATATGTGATGATAAAAGCCTTTCTGCAAGTGAAAAACTAAAAAATTATCTAACATTTGTTTATGAAAAAAGTGAAAGTGATGTACATCTTTGTGTAATACCATCTAAATTATTAGGGGAATTTTTGCATAAAGACAGTGAATTTCATGAAGAAATAAGAGAAATATATGCAAATTACAAAGAATCAATAGCAAAAATTCTCATAGACGGAATTATTGAAGGTGATTTTAAGAAAAATACATCACCTATAGATCACGCAAGATTTATCGTAGGATCTATAGACGGTATTTTACAGCAATATATATCTGATCATACACAGGTACATAAAGTATTTACAACAGGAGAAAAATTTTCAGAATATGTTATGACACTTTTTGTTTAAAAAAAGGACTGGCAAAAATCTGAACGAATATTTATTCTAGTAAAAAACAGGTTGTTTATATATAAAATTTCTGATAAGGCAATAAAAATTAACATGAAGTTATATTCGGATCAGAAATTTTATTATATATCAGCCTTTTTAAATTTACTGATTTTATAAATTATAATTTTCATACATGTAAAATAGAGAATTCGGCGCAATTAATCCTTGGATTAATTGTAGGATTCTTGAAGTAAAATATTCTGATATATAATAATATAGAAAAATTGCTGAAATAAATAATTTCAGTATTTTAAAATATTTCAAATTTTAATATTTTATTTGCCGGAAATATTATTTGCAAGAAATCTCTGTATAATACTAAACTTTTATATAGTAAAATAATCTGACGTATATTTTCAGATTATTTTTTTGACTGAAAAAAGAAAAATGATTTTATTTGGAAAAAATTAATTAATATTATTTGTTTTTTAATACTTTAATTAAGAAAATTTGTTACAATAAGGAACAGACTGGTGTATTGACCAGCTTGCTTTCAGTCAGATACTGCTGCCTGTTTTTACGTCTGCAGTATTATTATCAGTGAATGCGGGCGCTATTATCTTACTTATGTAAGCTGCTTCACAGAATGAAAAATATTCAGCAGCGTTTTACTAAAGGCAGACTAGTCAATACACTAAATTATAATTTTTTGGAGTAGGAGTATATTATGGAAGAAATTATAGAAAGAATACAGGATGAAATATTCTTAATTTTTATGTTATTATTATCATTTTCAGTGTTTATGTATATAATAACGGAAAAACTAAGCTTTGTTTCAATGTTTCTATGCATGACAGTATCTTTGGCAGCGGTAAATAAAGAGGCATACCTGCTTGATGCACTGGGGTTCTTTCTTTTAGGCATTATTTCGTTTGTTATCATGCTGGATATCGATATGTGGATAGAAATGGGAATAATGGAGATGAATTTGCGGCAGAAGATCGTAAGGATGATATGTATGGCAGTGCTGGCAGTACCTCTCTTTAGGATTCTTCATACATATTCTTTTATAAATAATTTTACTTTAAATCCCAGATCAGTAATTTTATGCTTTATTACAGGAGTGTTTGCGATTCTGGTATTAGGAATAGTGCCGCGGTATATGCTTGTATTTTTATCAAGATTAAAACCAAATAAGAAAATAACTTCGTTTTTTATTATAAAAGCTATGAGATACAGAATGTTTCACGGAATGATTCAAAGTAAGCTTTATGTGAGAGACGGAGTAGGAGAATATAAATTTGAGGTTTCAAACAGGGCATATAAAATGCTGAGAAACAAAACATATGTAAAAATACAGATGCAGGAAGGACTTTTCGGTACATATTATGTAAAGAATAACTTTCTTGGAAGAGACAGACTTAGAACATTAAAAGAAGATATTCCGAGATTTCTGACAGCATTTGCAGTGATAATTATTCTAATGGGATTATCAATTGCTTTCTGCCATGTTATAAATAACTATGCATGGGTAGGATAAAACAGCAGCGGAATAAAAGGTGGTAAATATGCAGATTATAACTGCACCTATGGCGGGGATAACTGATTACAGCTTCAGGAAAATACTGTATGAATTTTCTCCGGATATTATTTTTACAGAAATGGTAGATGTAAATGCATTAAAATACAGTAATCAGAGAACTCAGGATGAGATACTGAGAAAAGCCGGTAATGAGGCAGTACAGATTTTTGGAAATAAAAATGAAGATTTTTTAGAAGCAGTAAAGCTTCTTATAGAAAGAGGATTTGACCATATAGATATAAATCTGGGATGTCCTGTGAAGAAAATAATCAGGGCGGGAAAAGGTTCGGCCCTGCTTTTAGAATCAGATTTTGTGAAAGAATTACTTTTGAAACTAAAAAAAGAATTCAGAAATGATATTAAGCTGTCAATGAAAATCAGAACCGGATATAAGAATTTTTCCGATCCTGAATATTATGTGAAGCTGGCCGAAGAGTACGGATTATTCCAGATATGCATACATGGAAGAACTCAGGAACAGCTTTACAGCGGACAGGCTGACTGGAATATAATAAAAAAAATGAAGCAGAAACATAAAAATGTAAAAATTATAGGAAACGGTGATTTAACAGATCTGAAAACAATAAAAGAAAAAACTGATTCTGCAAAGCCTGACGGTATAATGCTGGCAAGGGGACTTCTTGGTAATCCGTGGCTGCTGAAAGAAGCAAAAGATTATTTTAAAACAGGAGTATTCCATGAATCAGAAGTAGGCAGAGAAGAGATAAAGAATACTCTGATAAAGCATATAAATTACTGTATAGAGGACAAAGGGGAAATAAGGGCTAATTTAGATATGAGAAAACATATCTTTTGGTATTTAAAGGAATTTGAAAATATAGAGAAAATAAAAAATGATATTATAAAAACAAAAACTATAAAAGATGTACTGAAATATATTGTAAATAATGTATAAACCGTGATGCAGCCGGAAGAAATTTATGGTAAGGATGAAATTTTATTTGCAAAAATAAGTACAATCTAGTAAAATATAAAATACTGGAGAGGTGATTTTATGGGAATTTTTTCTGCTAAAAAAACGAAAAATCAATATGCTAAAGTTACAACTAAATCTAAACTGACTTTAGACATAACAGAAAGCAGCCAATGGAAAAAATGTTCAAAATGCAACGAGATAATATATAATGAAGATTTGAAAAACAATCTTAATGTTTGTCCGAAGTGCGGGAATTATTTTCCGCTGAATGCATTTGAAAGAATAGAATTATTAATAGATGAGAGAACTTTTGAAGAGCAGGACATTACACTCAATTCAAAAGATTTTTTAAATTTTCCGATGTATAAAGAAAAGCTGGAAGAAAGTATTGATAAAAGCAGAATGTTAGATGCTGTAATTTCGGGTTCCGGGAAAATAAACGGAATCGGAGTGAACATAGCAGTAATGGATTTTAACTTTATGGGCGGAAGTATGGGCTCAGTAGTCGGAGAGAAGGTTACGAGAATACTGGAAAGATCTCTTGAAGAAAAGATTCCGGCTATTGTGGTTTCAAGCTCGGGAGGTGCCAGAATGCAGGAAGGGATAGTGTCTCTTATGCAGATGGCGAAAACTTCAGGTGCCGTGAAGAGATTAAACGAAGCAGGAATACCTTTTATATCTGTACCGGTTAATCCTACTACCGGAGGAGTAACAGCTTCATTTGCTATGCTGGGAGATGTTATAATAACAGAACCTGATGCATTAATAGGCTTTGCAGGTCCGAGAGTAATAGAACAGACAATAAACCAAAAACTTCCAAAAGGATTTCAGCGTGCTGAATTCTTATTAGAACATGGAATGATAGACATAATATCTGAAAGAAAAGACTTGAAAGAAACAATATTCAGAGTTCTTGAAAAATTAGTGTAAACTGGAGGTTATATGAGTATAGAAGCTGAAATGAGAGATTTGGAATCTAAAATAGAAGAATTAAAAAAGTTCTCAAAAGAACAGAAGATAGATTTTTCCAAGCAGATAGAAGAACTGGAAGAGGTTTTGAAAGAGAAAATAAAAGAATATTCAAAAACTGAGATAGATGCATGGGGAAGAACCCAGATATCAAGAAATCCAAAGAGACCTTATACAATGGATTATATAGAAAGAATAGCGGATGATTTCGTGGAACTTCACGGAGACAGACTGTCAAAGGATGATCATGCAATAGTAGGCGGTTTAGCCTCTATAGACGGAAACGGCATTATGATAATAGGGCATCAAAAAGGCCGTGATATGGAAGCGAATATATATAGAAATTTTGGTATGGCAAGTCCCGAAGGCTACAGAAAGGCTTTAAGGCTCATGAGAATGGCTGAGAGATTTGAGGTGCCGATTTTGACGTTTATAGATACTTCCGGAGCATATCCGGGACTGGAAGCTGAAGAAAAGGGACAGGCAGAAGCAATAGCAAAGAACCTTGCGGAAATGTTCGGATTAAAGGTTCCGGTAATAGCTGTGGTAATAGGAGAAGGAGGAAGCGGCGGAGCTCTTGGTATAGGAGTAGCTGATTCTGTACTTATGATGGAAAACAGTATTTACTCTGTAATTTCACCGGAAGGGTGTGCAAGTATCCTGTTTAAGGACTCTAAAAAGGCTCCTGAGGCGGCAAGAAGTCTGAGAATAGATGCTTTTAGTTTAAAAAGTCTCGGAGTAATAGACGGAATAATAAAAGAGCCTATCGGCGGGGCACACAGAGATTATGACGAAACTGCCAAAAATTTGAAAAATGCCGTGGTAAAGGAATTTAGAAAATTAGAAAAAATAGAAATTGAAAAATTGTTGGAAAACAGATATAATAAATTTAGGCGAATTGGTGAATTTTTTGAGTAGGAGGAAAAATGAAAAAAATCGGAATTTTAACAAGCGGTGGAGACTCACCGGGTATGAACACAGCAATCAGAGCCGTTACCAAGATGGCTATGAACTATAACTGTGAAATGTACGGTATCAAAAGAGGATATAAGGGAATGCTTAATGATGAAATATTTAAGCTGAATCCTCTTGACGTATCAGGTATAGCAGATAGAGGAGGGACTATTCTGCTATCGGCGAGACTTCCGGAATTTAAGCAGCCTGAAGTAAGGGCAAAGGCAGCTGCAAATTTGAAAAGACATGGAATTGAAGGGTTAGTAGTAATAGGAGGAGACGGTTCTTATCGTGGAGCTGATCTTCTTTTTAGAGAGCACGGAATAAAGGTAGTAGGTATTCCAGGAACAATAGATAACGACATAGCTGGTACTGATTATACAATTGGTTATGACACAACACTAAATATTATTTTAGATGCGGTTTCCAGAATAAGAGATACTGCAAATTCACATGAGAGAACATACTTATTAGAAGTAATGGGGAGAGATTGCGGGGATTTAGCATTGTATTCTGCGATGGCCGGAGGAGCTAACGGGGTATTAATACCGGAAGTTAACAGATCAATAGACGAGCTTGCAGAAGATATAAAAGAAAGAAGATCTCAAAGAAAACTATCAGACATTATTATCGTGGCAGAAGGTGTAGGTCATGTTTTTGACATCGCCAAAGAGCTGAAAGAAAAAATAAATACAGAGATAAGAGTAACTGTATTGGGTCACATCCAAAGAGGAGGTTCGCCGACTGCATTTGACAGAGTATTAGCTACTAGAATGGGCGCAAGGGCATTTGAGCTTCTTATGGAAGGTGAAAGCGGAATAATGGTCGGGATGGAGAATAACAAAATGGTAACTCACGCTATCTCTTACGCATGGGAAAATAAAACTAACATTTCTTTGGATGATTATAACTTAACTCATCTTTTATCGATATAATATTTAGGAGGATTTTAAAAATGAAAATGACAAAAATTGTTTGTACAATCGGACCAAAATCTGAGAGTAAGGAAGTACTTACCAGTCTTATAGATAACGGAATGAACGTTATGAGACTGAATTTCTCACACGGAGATTATGAGGAACATGGTGGAAGAATAAGAACAGCAAGGGAAATAATGGCTGAAACAAATAAGCATATAGCAATTTTATTAGATACAAAAGGACCGGAAATAAGAACAGGAAAACTGGAAAACGGGAAAGATGTTGTTCTTGAAACTGGAAATGAAGTAATAGTAACAGTTGACTACTCATTTGTAGGAAATAAAGATAAATTTGCAGTATCATATGCCGGAATAATCAATGATTTGAAACCCGGAAATATAATACTTCTTGATGACGGGCTAATAGCTCTGGAAGTACAGGCAATAAGCGGAACTGAAATAAAATGTCTTATAAAAAATACAGGAGAATTAGGGGAACACAAAGGTGTAAATCTTCCCGGAGTATCTGTAAGTCTTCCGGCTCTTGCTGAAAAAGACATAGAAGATTTGAAATTCGGATGTGAGCAGGGTGTAGACTTTATAGCAGCTTCATTTATCAGAAAAGCAGGAGATGTGGCAGAGGTAAGAAGTGTCCTTGATGCAAACGGCGGAGAAAATATAAAAGTAATTTCAAAAATAGAAAGTCAGGAAGGTCTAGATAATTTTGACGAAATTCTGGAATTATCAGACGGAATCATGGTGGCAAGAGGAGATCTAGGAGTAGAAATACCTGTAGAGGAAGTGCCTTTTGCACAAAAAATGATGATAAAAAAATGTAACGAAGAAGGAAAAGTAGTAATCACAGCTACTCAGATGCTGGATTCAATGATAAGAAACCCAAGACCTACAAGAGCAGAAGTAGGGGACGTGGCTAATGCCATACTTGACGGAACTGATGCAGTAATGCTTTCGGGAGAATCTGCAAAAGGTAAGTATCCGTTGGAAACTGTAAAGACTATGACAGCTATAGCTGACAGAACAGACAGATTCAAAAAATATAAAGATCTTCTTTTTGACGGAGATATTACAATAACAGAAGCTGTATCTAAAGGTGCAGTGGAAGCAGGAAATCTTCTTGGTGCAAAGGCTATTCTTGTATGGACTAAAAGCGGAAGAGCTGCAAGAATGGTAAGAAAATACGGACCGGTAGTTCCTATAGTAGCTCTTACTGATAATGAACAAACTGCAAGACAGCTTTCATTAACAAGAGGAGTAACAAGCTTTGTTGATAAAAATCTGGATAAAACAGATGAATTCTTTGCAAGAGCAATGGAACTGGTAGTAACATTGCCAACTATCAAAAAAGGTGATATAGTAGTATTAGTTACAGGAATATCTGAAACTGGAACTACAAATACATTTAAAGTAGGAATAGTAGGAGAATAATTTATATAAAAAGAGGGACTGGTATATTTCAGCCCTCTTTTTTTGATCTGGTACACTACTATATTACTTTGGATGCCGCTGTGAATTCTATTATCAGCCAGATGCCAAATATCCTTTGAAGTTCTTTCTAATATTAAAATATTCTGTATTATCTGGCTAAATATAGACAAGTTATAACATACAGAAATGAATTTTTTAAATAAAAATATAAAATGTTGAATTTTAGTGCATAGATTGTTATACTAGTAGTGGATAAATATATTAAACTATCAGCAAAACACTGAAACAAGAACAATATATAAAGAATTCGGGAAGGAGAACAATAGTGAAAAATTTAATCAATCGAAATGTAAATGATGTGTTTGACGAAATTATTCGTAAAAGAAGAAGTATTCGTTCTTTTAAAAGTATTGTACCATCTAAGGAAATAATAAAGGAAATCATAACAGCAGGAGCTTATGCACCTTATGGAGCACTTGCAATAACTGATATCTCACAGTACAGACGTTTTTTTGTTTTTACTAAAAATCACGGATATCTGGACAGAATAAATACATATATAAAAGAAGCTGCAAAAGCAAATTTGGAAGAACTTGAGAAAGATCTGAAAAAAGAACCAGATTTAAAAGAGGAATCAGAGTCTTATAAAAGAAGACTTGAAAGTTTTGCCATGAATGGTTTTATCGGACTGTCAGAAGTACCATGTCTGATTATAATTGCTGAAAAGCGGGGACTGCCGTCAGTAGAAAGACAATCTTTGGCTCATGTTCTGGAAAATATGTGGCTTAAAGTAGCTGCAATGGATATGGGAATGCACCTTTTTTCCATAATAGAAAGTCTTAGCAGCAGCAAGGAATTTAGCAGTCTTTTAAAGCTGAATCACGGGGAATACACTTATACAGGATGTGTAATAGGATTTCCGCTTACTAAAAGCGAGAAAAAGGAAGATATACACGTGGATAAATCTATCAGCTGGTATTAAGTATTAATCTTTTCATCTTTATATTTAACAGTAAATAATTTTCTTATTCTTACAACAGGTTTTTATACAAAAGAGGCGGATATTCCTAAACAGTTGATATTATGGTATAATATGCCAATAAGTTATGTTTATGGAAAGGGATAATATGAAAAAGATTTTTTTACTGGTTCCTTTGATAGTCATTTTTGGTATTTACAGTGCTTTTGAGAATGGCTGGCTCAGATTAAACTATCTGGGGAAAAAAGAATTTCCTGTGAGAGGAATAGATATTTCCCATCATCAGAAAAAAATTAACTGGGAAGAACTGAGAAAGGCTGAGATCAATTTTGTAATAATCAAAGCTACTGAAGGTGCAGATTATCAGGATCCCAATTTCAAGGAAAACTGGAATGAATCATTGAAAGAGGGATATGAAACCGGTGCATACCATTTTTACAGATTGTGTAAAAGCGGGAATGAACAGGCCGAAAATTTTATTAATACAGTCCCAAAATCGGAAACTGCTCTTCCGCCGTTTATAGATCTGGAATATGGAGGAAACTGCAAGACTGATAAAAGCAGGGATGAAGTAAAAAAAGAAATATATATTTTTCTGGAAACTGTAAAAGATCATTACGGGAAATCCCCTGTGCTCTATGCGACAGATTCTTTTTACAAAGATTATATAGAAAATGATTATCAGGAATATGACATATGGATAAGAAATATTATATCAAAGCCAAAACTGGAAAATAACAGAAAATGGACATTCTGGCAGTATGCGAACAGAGGCCGTTTAAAGGGAATAGAAGGTTTTGTTGATCTAAATATTTTTCATGGCTCTGAAGAAGAATACAGAAAATTTATAAAGTAAGGAGAAGTAATATAGGTATGAAATCACTGGATAATATAATAGATGAATTTGCAAAGCTTCCGGGAATAGGAAGAAAAAGTGCAATGAGAATAGCATTTCATGTCCTTGAGATGGAAGATGAAGAGCTGCTTAATTTTATTACGATTTTGAAAGAGGCGAAAGAAAAAATAAAAAAATGTGAAATATGCGGAAATCTCACAGAAAATGATATATGCGAAATTTGTTCCGATGAAGAAAGAGACAGTAGTATTATATGTATTGTAAAGGATTCAAGAGATATTATAGCTTTTGAAAAGTCAAAAACATATAACGGACTTTATCATGTTTTGGGCGGAATAATAGACCCTTTGAACGGAATAGGTGTAGATGATCTGGATATAGACAAGCTTACGAAACGACTTACAGGAAATGTAAAAGAGGTTATACTTGCTCTGGATCCCAGTCTGGAAGGAGAAACAACATCTTTATATCTTTCCAAAATTATTAAGGAAAAAGAGATAATAGTATCGAGAATAGCCAGCGGGATTCCTATGGGAGGAAATATCGAATTTTCTGATATAGCTACTCTTTCAAGATCACTGGAAGGGCGTAAGGAAATATAAAATAAGTAAACTAAAAAAGACTGTAATTAATCAGTAAATCTCTAGTATTACGAGATATTGCAGTGATTTCTGACATTACAGTCTTTTTATATGGAATTATAATTTAAAATAATTTTCAAGTATATCCCCTAATTCAAATGTATGTACAATTAAAATTGATTTTACCATTAATTTAAAATAAAAAAATATAATATTTTTTTCTAAACAAAGAATAATTATTATAGATAAACAATACACATTATGTTAATGTTTTAAACTTATAAATTGATTCTTTGTCTGATAAAATAAACAGGAAATGAAAACAAATTTATTAAAAAACTCACAAGAGGTGCTTACTAAAGCTAATATTATGTTATAATTATAATGATACACTATTTGCATGGTTTTAATAAGAAGCTAATTGTAGATATTTTACTGGATTTTTATGATAAAAATAATTACTCTGTAAATGAGAGCAAACGCTGAAATATTAGATTAGTTTACATAATATTTCCAGAAATAAAATTGTACAGAAAGAAGGTACTGCGGAACTTTAGTTTATTAACTGGATTTTGGATTAAATAAAATTTATAAAGGAGGTACGATTATTATATTTTACTGATGTTAGAGCTTAAAAGACACTGGTACGGCATCAGGAGTCAGAATATCAGACAAAAATAGAGCAGGTAGTAAAAGTAAAGACAGAAAAAGTACGTAAGTATAAACGGATACAAAAATAGATCATTTATTATTGAAATAAATAACAGACAGATTAGAACAGCATAAGGTAATTAAGGAGGAACAATGAAAGCAAATAAAAAATTATTAGTATCATTTTTAGCATTGAATGCAGTATTATCAGTAAATGCCAGCGGAGCAGAAAAAGCAGCATCATCTAAATATGACAGAATGTATAACAGTATGGTAAAGAATCTTGAACAGGGAAAATCTAACCAGAAAAACTATGAAATAATAGAACGAATACTTAATCAAAAAAATAAAGAATTAAAAGATTTATATCTACAGGGAGAATATGTTGTAAAACCTGAATATCTGGAATGGCAGGTATTTTTCTCAGGATTTTATGATGAATACGGTAAGGGTGTAGATAATACTTCAGAAAATGCGGCCTATCATACTAAGGTAAGCGGATATTATGACGATAATGGTAATTATGTAACGACAAGCAGCAGTATAAACGGAATGGCGGGGAAACCTTATCAGCCATTACAGCAGCCGAAAGACATTAATCTGGGAGTGAGTATTCCTTTGAAGGGAATGAGCAGGGAACCGCTTACATTATCATTATCTCCGGCAAGTGAAATAAGTATAAATCCGAGCACTCTTACAGTAACTGCACCGACAGGGGTATCGATACCGTCTCTAAGTTTTCTGGAATTCCAGCCGCTGGAACCGATAGTAGAGTTACCACAGCTTGTACCGATTCCGATAATAACAATCGGTGGAGCAGGAGGCGGTAACGGCGGATACACAGGATTTTATCCAAACAGTGATCCAGATGGTAATGCTATCATATCGCAGATGGATGTTCTTACAGGTGAGATTTATGCACATATAGCTAGTCATTCGGGTACAGGCGGATACGGCTCAAAAGTAATTTATGACAATTATGCGCTTACTAATTTAACAGGAGGGCCGTCAGCAGGACTGACTATATCAGCCGGTGGACAGGCATTACCTGCCGGAGTATATAATTCTACTACAAATACAAGTGTTCAGGGAATATTTAAAGTCGTGGATAATACATTAACAAGATATGGAGTAGTAGGAAGCAATCCTGACGATCTGTCAATAACTCTGGAAGGGGATGACCCAAACCCGGTATTTTTAGGACAAATACTTCACTATGACGAACATTATTATGGGACACAATATAGACTTGACGGACTTGAAGCACAGGGCTGGATAACAGCAGCAGAAAAAGCAGAGCTTGCAGATAAGTTTCTTGATCCGGTGCTGGGTCATACAACTGCAAACAGATATTTCCAATATGTAGAAAATAACAGTACATGGAATCTGAAAGGATCCAGCATAGTAGCTGTGAATCTGCAGGCACACAGCGGTGGTCAGGCTGCAAACAGTATATTTATGAACAGGGGAAAAATAATAGGTCTGAATGAAGCAAGTACAAATAATAATCTGGTAGGAAATCAGGTTGCCTTTATGTTTACTGAGGGAACAAGCAGTCAGAAACAGGAAGGGTTTGATAATACAGGCTTAATAGAAATGAGAGCTCCGGGAAATGTCATCTATTTAATGACAAGCAGTGCGTCTTCTTCGGGTAATGGAAAACATATTCTTATGAATAACGGGGACATGAAGCTTTACGGCAGACAAAATGTAGGGGTATATACAAGATCTGGAACAACAAATCTTACAAGAACAGAAATAAAATTATATAATCCGATAACAGTTCTGGGTGATGAAAGTATTGGTGTAGATATAGAAAGAGTATTAAACTTCGCCAATTCAAAAATAAAAGTAGATGTGGGAACAGAGGATCCTAAACAAACAGTAACAAGTATGTCGGGAGTAAACGGACTTGAAAACAGCGGTCATATAGCAAGTACAGGATATAGCGATCAGCATACTGATAATGCAATTGGAATGTATATTAATTTGGCATCAACATTTACTCTGGATGACTATGAAATAAAACTGGGAGAATACTCTCAGAAAGGCATAGGAGTGAGAATTGAAAACGGTCATCTGACTCTGGGAAGTAATATGCTGGATACAACAACAAAACACTCGCTGATAAGTGACGGCGGGATAGGGAATATATTAATTGCAGGAATCGGTTCTTCTTCATCTGTAACAACTGATGCAAATACTATATTAGAAGTAAAAAATGGTAAGTCACAGGTAGGAGTGTATGCTAATACAGGTTCAAGTGTTATTAATGCAGGGACATTAAATGCAAGCGGAGAAGGAACAAAAGGAATAGTCGTAGATACTGCAAGTACAATAACAAATTCCGGAGTAATTAATGTGTCAGGAGGAGTATATACTGATTCTTCAAATAATAAATCAGGATCTGTGGGAGTAGCAGTAAAAGATGCAGGTTCGACATTTACATCAGCAGGAGTGGGAAGCAATGTAACAGTAGATGTATCTGGTAAAGAATCTACAGGGCTGTTTGCTGATACAGGAGTAATTGATATTACAAACGGAACAATAAAAACTTCTGACGGTGCATTTAATTTATACGCCAAAGGAAGTACAGGAAAAATAAAGCTGACAAATGTAAATATGGAAACAGGTCAGAGATCACTGCTTTTCTATAATGAAAACGGAGGAACTTTTGAGCTGAATAATGTAAATGCCACAATAAAAGGTGCTGCGAATGCAAATGACAGAGGAACGGCTTTTTACTATGTAGGAACAGGTGTTCTGCCAACATTGACAACTGCAGATTTATCAGCATATTTTGCAAGCGTATTTAATAATACGGCAAATAATTTAACATTAAATATGGAGACAGGATCAAGATTATTTATAGTAGATAATGTGTCAATAGATCTGAGTGTAACAGCAACACCTCTAGGTTCTATAGCAGGAGGACCGACGGTAACAGGAAGTTCTGATTATAAAACATATATGATGTATAAAAGTCTGCTTGGCATAGATCAGAATATCGCTCTTGATACAGCCACAGATGCATATAATAATCTGGAAATAGTAACATCAAGTATATATAATAACGGATACAACATAACTGGAAGTCTTACAAATCAAGTAGCAATGGGACAGGAAAACGGACTGGATACTCTCGGGGTTTCATTGCCGAGAAGTACAGTATCACTGACTAATGACGGAGGAAATATAACATTATCGGGAGCTTCTTCTGTGGGAATGTACGCGAATTACGGGGAATTAAGAAATATGAATTCCGGAGTAATTAATGTAAGCGGGGCAGGATCTATAGGAATGTACGGGGCAAATGGTACTCTGGCAGATAATCAGACAGGATCTGTTATTAATATTTCCAGTTCAGGAGTAGGAATATATGCAGAAGGTAATAAACAAGGAATAGCACAGACTTTCGGAAACGGGAAAATAGATATAGTAAACAGTGGATTAATACAGGCAGGGGCATCATCTAATGCAATGGGAATATATGCAAATAATAACAGTACGGGAATAGCGGCAGATGCACACGTAAATCTTTCAAACGGTACGATAGATCTGGGAGCTTCTGAAAATGCAGTTGGTGTTTTTGTAGATAAAGGAACTGTAACAGATTCAGGCTCTACAATAACAGTAGGTAAAAACGGAGTGGCTCTTTATGCTAAAGACAGTGTTGTAACTTTGGCAGGAACTACAATAAATCTGTTCGGTGATAACTCATTAGGACTTTATCTTGACGGAACAACAAGCTTTACTGGAAGCGGAAATATAAATATAAACGGACAGAATGTTGTGTTGTTTAATATGAATTCAAGCGGAGCAATCAGTAATTCATTTAATGTAGTAAGTGTTGCACCGGGTTCTACATATACATTAGGAAATATAACAGGAGGAGTATTTGAATACACAGGAAGCAGTAATCTTGCTTCAAACGGAACTCTTGTATCCGGAACAGGGTCAGCAATATATTTAAACGGTTCTGCAATAACAGCATCTCCCGGCTCTACAAATGTAGCAGGTGTTGTATTAGACGGACCATATACCGGGTTTAGTCCGCTGCCCGCAGGAATGACTTCGGGAACGGACGGTGAAAATGCAGGGATTATTACTTTGGGAGATAGTTCTGTCGGTATATACGGTAAAAATGGTTCAAGAATAAGTAATACAAATACAATAACAGTAGATAATGCTTCAGCAGGATTAATGACTTCCGGAGCAGGAGCTTTTGCTCAGAATAGCGGAACAATAACAGTAGGAACAGGTTCTCAGGGTATCTATCTGAAAGACGGGGATTATGCTCAGAATACAGGGAATATATTAAGTGCCGGAGCCGGAACAGTAGGTATTTATGCAAATAATGCATCGGTGCATGTAACTAATGGCGGAAATATTGATCTGTCAGGAGATAAATCAATAGGTATTTATTCTATAGGTACAATTCCGCAAAATATAAATAATACAGGAGCATTAAAAATAGGAGATTCTGTAAATACATCAGATCCAAGTATAGGAATATACGGTGCAGTGGCAGGAAGCACAATAACAAACAGCGGAACAGTCACATCAGGAGTAAGATCAATAGGTATGTACAGTAACGGAGGAACTGTTAATAATATTGGTGCTTCAAACATAGGTAACTCAGGAGTGGGGATATATTCTACCGGGGGAGTTGTTAATCTAAATTCAGGTTCTGCATTTAATATGGGAACAAACGGAGCAGTGGGAGTATACGGAGTATATTCTGCTGTAAATAACTCTGCTGATCTTAATATAGGAAACAGCAACTATGGATACATTCTAAAAGGCGGATCACTGACAAATGCGGCAGGAACAAACAGCAGTATTGGTGATGATTCGGTATATATGTATAGTACTGAAGGAACAACGGTAACTAATGACGGAACTCTGATAATGTCAGGAGCAAATAATGTAGGCTTCTATATGGCACAGGATCCGACAAGCAAAGTTGGCGGAGCTGTTATGATTAATAATGCCGGAGGTAATATTTCTGGAACTGTAGGAAATAACAATGTCGGAATATATAACTATGGTGGTATTGTAGATAACTACGGCGATGTGGCAGTGGGTAATTCAGATATTAAATTTATAACAGGGACTACAAATGTAGATGTTAAAGCTAGTAAGTATTCAGTCGGGATCTACGGAGAGAATGCCGCGATTATAAACCGTGCGGGAGCTAATGTATCAGCAGGCTACGGCGGATATGGAATAGTAGCAAAAGGCGGAACTGCAAGCAACTTTGGAACAGTAACAACTACAGGTGATTATTCTACAGGTATGTATACAGAAAACGGAGTAATAACAAATGAAGCAGGCGGAACTATAAATGTTTCAGGTAATAATACAATAGGAATGGCAGGAAAAGGAATAGGTTCGCACATAATAAACCATGGAACAATTAATATAACAGGTAATGACGCAATAGGTATGTATGGTAATCTTGGAACAGTAATAACAAATACAGGGACAATCGATATATCGGGACAGAACAGCCAGATATTCGTATCATCAGATCCAGATGATCCCGGACATACAGTAGGAGCAGGAACGGCAACTATAAACGGAGGAACAGCAGCAAATGTGATAAGCTCGATTGGAAATATTCATGCTCTGCCGGCATTGATAAATGCAGGAATTATAAAATCAAACGGAGTACTGGCATTAGATGGTGTACAGGTAATGGTAAAGCCTGATCCTACGACAGCGCAGCCGTCATCAGATCCTAATTTTGATTTTTCATTATCGGGAACTTCGATAATAGCGGATGAAGTATTGACATCAAAGCCGATAGTAATACTTCCGGGATTCTCTGACGGAACAATAGCAGATGTATATAAACTGGAAGGATTAATAAAGGCATCATCAGGACAGTATGACTTTGTAAGCGGATCATTGTTATGGGAAGCAACACCAAGAGCAACAGGAACAGGTGCAGATATATATATGTCAAGAAAAGCATTTACGGAATTTACAGACGGTTTATGGTATGAAGACTTTGGTACTGCATTGGAAAATAACTTCTTGGGTGCGACAGGCGACGGAGTGAAAATATATAATAAAACAGCATATATTCCTGATGAACAAAATTTCAGACATATAATGGGAAGTCTTGCAGGAAATGTGTATGCTAATATAAACCAGAGAGAAGACGATATAGCCAAAACATTTGAAAATTCATTGCATTTATTACAGGATTCAACAAACAATACAAAAGAAAATGTAAAAATAAATGTAATAGCAGGAAAAGGAAAGAACAAAGAAGAAACAGACGGAGTAACAGGGTATGACTACACAACAACAGGAGTACTTGCATTAAGAGAAGTAGAAAGAACATATAAGCATACATTTGGTTATTCATTAGGATATTTACATACAGGATTTGAATTTAATGACGGGAACAGCAGCGAAGAATGGGTGGATACTGTACAGCTTGGATTACATAACAAGTATAAAACAAACGGATGGACATTAAGAAATGATCTGACAGGAAGGGTAAGTATTCATAACGTGGACAGAAATATAGACTGGCCGTCACCGCTTGGCAGATCAGAAATGAACGGAACATACGAAACATACAGTATAACAAGTGACAATATACTAGGGAAAGAATTTGGACTAGGAAAGAAAGCAAGTATAATGCCGTATGGAGCATTTAGAGCTATGTATGTGACAAGACCGGATTTCAGTGAGAGCGGACTGGAAAAGCTTGAGGTGGAAGGAAATGATGCATGGAGTGCTAAGCCGAGAGCCGGGGTAGAGCTGAAAGGAGCGCTGCCGTTAGGAGCTAATACAGCATGGCAATTAAAGGGTACGCTTGATTTTGCTTATGAATATGAGCTTGCAGACCTTAATGAAAGAGAAAAAGCAAGACTGATAGCAATAGAAGACGGGTATCATAAACTTTCAAAACCGCAGGATGAAAAAGGAACATTCAGAACAAGAGCAGCAATAGGCGTAGAGATAGAAGACAGATACGGAATATTCCTAACAGGAGAGTACTCAACAGGAAATGATAAGGAAAATGATTACAGAGCAGGAGTAACTTTAAAAGCAGTATTTTAAGCAATAAAAAGTACGGAAAATGATATGTTCAATAAAATAAAAAGTATTTATTATATTTTTGGGAAGAGCCGGAGTTAAAAAATCCGGCTCTTTTTCTTGAAAAGAAAATAAAAAATATTATTTGTTACAATTTTTTAAATAGAAATTTATTATAAGAAGAATGTTATCAAGAGTGATTTTTATTAGATGGTTTATGAAATTAATTTTAATTAATAAAAATATTTTATCAAATACTATTGACTATTTTTGAAAACGAGGTAATATAAGAATATAAATAACGTTATATAGCTAAAAACATGTTTTTTTGAAAAAATACAAGTAATTTGGTAAAATATTTTTATTAATTAGAAGTGGAGGAAATATGGGAATAAAGGAAAAAACTTTTAATCTGGGTCAGAAGCTTGGGAAGGCAATATTGCTGCCAATAGCAATACTTCCCGTGGCAGGGCTGCTGCTGGGTGTATCAGCAGCATTATCAAACCCGGTTATAGTAAAAACATATCCGGCATTAAATCATGTGGCGATACAGGCAGTATTCAAGATAATGAATGCCGCAGGAAACGGAGTATTCTCGGCGTTACCGTTAATATTTGCAGTGGGAATAGCAGTTGGTCTTGCTAAAGCTGATAAAGGAACAGCAGGTTTAGCTTCTGTAATAGGTTATTTAATAATGAATTGTACTATAAATGCATTATTGACTATTACAGGAAAGATAGCCCCGAAAGATATAGATCCGAAATTGTTCGGTCAGGGAAATATACTTGGTACGGTTACTTTACAGACCGGAATATTCGGAGGAATAGTTATCGGGTTAATGGTAGCATATCTTCATAACAAATACTATCAGAAAAAGCTTCCAACGTATCTTGCATTTTTCGGCGGTTCAAGATTTGTACCTATAGTAACATCGGTGGCAGCTCTTGCAGCCGGAGCAGTATTATTCTTTATATGGCCTTTCTTCGGTGCATTATTCGCTTCAGCAGGTGTACTGGTAAATAAAACAGGAATATTAGGTGCATTTATATACGGGTTTATACTGCGTTTATTACTGCCTCTGGGGCTTCATCATGTTTTTTATCTTCCGTTTTGGACAACAGCACTTGGAGGAACACTTGAAGTAGGAGGAAAAAGTGTAGAAGGATTTCAGGCAATATTTCTTGCACAGCTTGGTGATCCTGATACTGCTAAGTTTTTTGGAAATCTTGCAAAATTTAACAGCGGAAGATATCTGCATATTATGATAGGACTTCCTGCTGTATGTCTTGCAATGTATCGTGCAATACCTGATAAAAAAAGAAGAATAGCAACAATGGGATTTTTGCTTTCAGCGGCATTGACATCTTTCATAACAGGAGTAACAGAGCCTATTGATTTTGCCCTTCTCTTTGCATCGCCTGTTTTATATCTTGTCAGCTGTGTATATTTTGCCTTATGTTTTGTGATAACCACTGTAGCGGATATTACCATAGGTTCCACTTTTTCGGCTGGAGTAATAGAATTTCTGTTATTCGGAGTAATGCAGGGTAATGCAAAAACCGGATATCTATACCTTCTGTTAATAGGAATACCTTTGTTTTTTGTATACTATTTCTCATTCAAATTTATGATTCAAAAATTTAATTATAAAACTCCGGGAAGAGGGGATGAGTCAGATGATGTAATGATGGATGACGGAAAAGGCGGAAATGTTACAGACGGTAAAAAAGAACAGGCAATTATAGACGGACTTGGAGGTCTTGAGAATATAGTGGATCTTGATAATTGTGCCACAAGACTTCGTGTAACATTAAAAGACGGAACTAAAGTAAATGAACCGAAATTAAAGGGAACAGGCGCAGTAGGAATTATAAGCAAGGGAAATTCAATTCAGGTAGTCTACGGACCAACTGTTAATATAATAAAAAATGATTTGGAAGCATATATAAAAAGTATTGAAATATGAGAACAGCAAGGAGACAAAAAATGAAAAACTATAAACTGCTTTGGGGGGATCTGCACTCAAATATACATCACAATCAGATAAATGAAATGGAGAAATGGTATGAATTTGCCGGAGAAGTAACTGACTTCTGGGCAGTAGCATATTATCCCTATTATATGAGAAAGCTCGATTCAGGATTGGGTATAGAAGATATTTATGATAAGGAAATAAGAGAAGCTGACTGGGAGAAAGTACTGGAATTCTGTAAGGAAAAAAATTCCGAAGCCGGTAAAAATGGAAATATTCCTGTGTTTGCAGGGTATGAATGGCAGGGGTCCGGTCTTGACGGGGATCATAATGTATTTTATCTTGGAGATAATAACGGGCTTTTTGTTCCTTTGAGATACGGGGAGTTATGCAGTATTCTTCCTTTGGGAGAAGCAATTGCCATACCGCATCATCCTGCTTATGCACTGGGAAGCAGAGGGAAAAACTGGGGAACTCATAATCCTGATTATTCTCCGTTTATAGAAATATATTCATCACACGGCTCATCAGAAAGCGGGTATACAGACCGGCATATGCAGCGTCATATACATATGGGGCCGAGAACAGGCGGAACATCGGTATTCGACGGATTGATAAACGGTCATGAAGTAGGGATAATAGCTTCCGGAGATAATCATTCAGTACCGGCAATGTATGGTCACGGACTAATGGCATGCTATGCAGAGGATAATACAAAGGAAAAAATATGGGAAGCGATGCAAAAAAAACATGTCTACGGTGTTACAGGAAACAGGATAAAATTAAAGTATAACATAGGTGATGCTATGATGGGGGATAAGATAAGCAGCAGAGCATCTTATGATCATATAATAGAAACAGAAGCCGGGGATGCTGTAGACAGAATAGAGCTTATCAGAAACGGAGTACTTGATAAAGTATATACACATTCCGGAAAATGGGAAGAAAAAGAGATTACCGGAGAAGTGACATTTAAATTTCGGGCAGAATTTGGATGGGGTCCTGATTTGAGAATTTATCCAGATATAACTATGAAAAAATGGAAAGGAAGTCTGAATACTTCCGGAGAAATAATAAGTATAGAAAAATGCTGGACCTCATACGGTCAAAAGCTGATATGGGATAAAAAGGATCAGTGTGAATTCGAACTGGCTACATATAAGACTTCCCAGAGCGGAAAATGGATGGGGCCGTCGCCTGTAACAACGGAAAGCTTCATATTTGAAATCAAGGCAGATATTGATTCAGACATAGAATTCACAATAGACGGTAAAAATTTTACATATTCAGTAAGAAGTATCCTTGCTAATACCCAGCTTATCAGCTTTGAGGAGGAAGCAAGAAAGCTTTCAAAAGAAAGATTCGGATTTGATGAATTTTACAGAAATGATAATTTTCATCATAATGCTTATAAAGTACTGATTCACAGGGGAACTCCCGAAGAAGGATATAAAGTACACTGGGAAACTGTAACAGCAGGTAAAAAGAAAGAAAAAGACTTTTATATGGTAAAGGTGTTTCAGAGAGACGGAAATATAGCATGGTCATCACCTATATGGGTGGAATAACAAGGAGGTACAAGGTAATGAATATTTTATACATACACACACATGATTCCGGAAGATTTTTGAAACCGTACGGATATAACGTGCCGACTGACTATTTATTGGAATTTGCCAAGGATGCCGTTGTTTTCAGAAAGGCATTCTGCGGGGCACCGACATGTTCGCCCAGCCGGTCAGTCCTGCTGACAGGAATGTATGCACATAATAACGGTATGCTGGGGCTTGCTCACAGAGGTTTTAAAATAAATGATTACAGCAAACACCTTGCAAGCTACCTGAAAAATTATGATTATGAAACTGTTTTATCCGGTGTACAGCATGAGGCAGATTCTTGGCTGAATTATGATAAAGCTGCAAAGGTAATAGGCTACAGCTGTGATATTACTACTGTGCCTGAAAAAGACAATGAAGAAGAGCTTGTTTACTGGGACAGAAATAATGCTGCCGAAACAGCAGAATACTTTAAGAAAGCTGCTAAAACCGATAAGAAATTTTTTATGTCATTTGGTATGTTCAGTACTCACAGAAAATATCCCGTCATTCCGGAAAATAATACTGATCCTGATTATGTAGAGTTGCCGCCGAGAACTTATGATAATGAAAATAACAGGGCGGATACTGCCAGATACATGGATTCGGCAAGGATGGCAGATGATTGCATAAAAACTGTAATAGAGGCATTAAAAGATGCAGGACTTTATGAAAAGACAATAATAATCTTTACTACCGATCATGGTGTAGCCAATCCGTTTGACAAATGTTTTTTGAATGACAGCGGAATAGGAGTAGCTTTGATAATCAGAGATCCGAATCAGAAGAAACAGGGAAGAGCAATAGATGCTATGGTTTCGCATATTGATATTTTCCCCACACTGTGTGAGCTGACAGGAGTGGAGAAGCCGGAGTGGCTTCAGGGGAAATCACTGGTTCCCCTTCTTTATGAAAATAAAAAGGTAAGGGAAGAGATATATGCAGAGATTAATTATCACACATCATATGAACCTGCAAGATGTGTAAGGAATGAAAGATATAAATATATAAAGTATTTTGATAAGACATATGACAAATATAACTATTCCAATATGGATGATTCCGAAGTAAAAGGATTTCTCATGAAAAATGGTCTTTTGGATATGAAAAAAGAAATGGAAATACTTTATGATCTGTACTTTGATCCGGGTGAAAGCAATAATGTAGCAGGAAAAGCTGAATACAGCGAAATTCTTGAAGAAATGAGAATAAAGCTTCAAAAGTGGCAGAAGCAAACTGATGATCCTGTGCTGGAAGGAAGAATAAAAGCACCTGAAGGAGCAAAAATAAATAATAAAGAGTGTATGTCAGCTGGTTCTAAAAATAAAAATGACTACGAAAAGTTTCCGGATTAAAATATAAATTCATATATAAATAGAAAAAAATGCTTTTTTATGTTATATATTTAGTATAATGTAATTAAGAAAAAAACGGTAACCGGTGCAGTATCTATCCAGATTAAAAGAAAAAGAACGCTGCACCGGTTAAAATACCGGAAAGGGTTATATATGAAAATCGGAATAAATCTTCAGGATATAAAACAGAGGAATCTTAAGGCAATATTAAGAGTAGTGAATAAACATGGTCAGATACCAAAAAAGGAAATAGCAGAGGTTCTCGGAATGACGCCTATGACTATTTCCAATATTGCCAATGAAATGATAGATGAGGGGATATTAAAAACAATAGGAAAGAAAGAAGAGAAAAATATAGGAAGAAAAAAAATTCTAATTGGTATAAATTATGAATATAAAAAGGTAATCGGAATATATATATACAGGGATGATGAGTTCATAAGGGCAAAAATCGGAATAACATATCTTAATTCCGAGGCTATAGATGAAATAAATCTGAAATATGAGAAGGATGAAGATCCGGCGTACATTTTTCAGGATATTTCAAAAGGTATAAAAGAAAAACTAAAAAAATTAAAAGTCAATAAGAATGAAATTCTCGGGATAGGGATATCTATTGTAGGTATAGTTGATCAGGAAAACGGAATAAGCGTGAATGCTCAGGGCTTATGGAAAAAGAAAGTGGAGGTAGCACAGGTATTCAAAGAGAATTTCGATATTCCTGTTCATGTGGCTAATAATATACATTCATATTTTCTTGCATATAAATTGTTTGAAAATATGCAGACAGATAATGGAAACTATATTTTTCTGAAGTATGGAACGGGGATAGGGTCGGCTCTTATAATGAATAATGAAATACAGGACGGAATTCATTTCAGTGCCGGAAAATTATCACATATAAGAGTAGAATCACCTGCCATAGTAAAATGCCCATGCGGTGATATAAACTGTCTTGATGCGGTTGTAAATTTTTACAGAATTATAAATGAAGTAAAAGAAGTATATTCTGAGGAGGTAACACCTGTATTATATGAGAAAACAAACGGGATAGAGGAAAATATAAATATAGAACATATATTTTATGCTTATTCACAGGGAGAAGTGATGATAAAGGAAATACTGGAAAGAAAGTATTATGCCATAGCTTCTGTATTGGTGGATATAGTAAAATTCATTGATCCTGACAGAGTTTTTATTACAGGCTACGGTTTTACCAACGAAACGCTGAACAGACTGTTTTTTGACTATGTTTATGAACTGAGCAACAGAAAAATAAGCAGAGAAATATTTGTGAAAAATGATATATATAAAATACCGCAGTATATAGGTGCAGTAGCTCTTATTCTGGAGAAGGAATTCTATAATTGATAATACGGCAGTTTTGTATTTCACAGAAGAAAGGCAGATAAGCTGTCTCTTTCTGAATTATAAACGGGACTGTTGTAATCAGGAGACAGAATGCTATATTTTATTTTATCGTTAGTAACTTCCACACTGGGAAGTCTGATAGGAATAGGAGGAGGGGTAATATTAAGACCTTCCTTAAAATTACTGGGGGAAAGTGCAAAATCAGCAGCGGCTCTTTCCACTTTTACGGTTTTTATAATGGCTGTTATTAGTGTTTATAAATATAATAAAAGTAAAAAGATAGATTTTAGAACAGGTATAAAAGCGGGGCTGCTTATAGTCCCCGGAAGCTATATAGGAACATTTGCAATTGCTTATGTGGCTGAAAGCTTTATAAATTTCACATATTTATTTGTTTTGTTTATTTTGATATGTCTAATGTTTTTTAAGGAAAAAATACATAAAATAGAAATAAATTATTTTTTTAAACTGATAATTTCTCTTGTAATAGGATTTTGTGCAGGAATTCTCGGGATAGGCGGCGGACCGTTTCTCATACCGCTTTTGATGTTTGTATTTCATACAGAAATAAAAAAAATTCCCGGAACCAGTGTATTTATAGTGTTTATAAGCTCGCTGTTCAGTCTGGTACAGCATGCGGCTGACGGAAATATTGACTATATAAAGGCTCTGCCTCTGGCAATAGCAGCTATAATCGGTTCTGTTATAGGAACAAGGTTAAACAGAAAGACTGATGGAAAAACAGTAATAAATTTATATAATATAATAATGATACTGCTGTTTTTAGGCAGTCTGGCAGCTTTGACACTTAATCTGTAAATATTTGCAGCGTATACAATTTAGAAGGAAGTCAGGATTTTTGTGAAATTAGTATTTTTAAATAAACAGATAAAAAATAGAGAGTGGGAGTCAGTGATCTCTCATTTTTTATTATAAATCCGCTGATGTTATATTAAAACCACAGATAAAGAAATTTAATTTGACTGTTTACAGAGAAGTAATTATAATATATAAAAAAGGGTGTGACTAAATCAAATCCTGAGAGAACACACAATAATAAAGACATTAGAAAGGGAATGAGAGCCGCCAAGTATAGGAGTGAGATAATGAGTTCAAGTCACGGCGAGACAGTAATGCAAAAACCAATCAATGAATATGCTTTATATCTTAAAAGCCTGATACCGAAAAATATACCCGAAACTTATGCGTTGAATCCCATGTTTGAAGATGTTGCGGATGAAGAAAACATACGAAACGGCATTATTGCATTCAGAGATTATTTATACTTATTCTGTGAACGCTTGATTTCAGACGGTCATTTATATTCAAAGCCGCACAAAACAAAGAATCTGGAAGATTATCCTTTTATAAATAATATTAATCACCTGTTGATTGAAATAGGTTATCACAGCCAATTTAATGAAAACGGGGATTCATTATTGATAACTGAAATACCGCTGTTCACTCTACCAAAGCCTAAAGTTCCTTTTTCTAAACAAGTAGAATGCTTGCAATTCCTAACTTTATGCGGCTTTGTTTTTTCCGGTATTGATTTAGACGGGAAAAAAATCGAGTTTACAGAAGGTCAGGTTCTGGAAGTTACTTATCCTGACAATCCTCTTGTACTCACAGGTCTAAAGGTTCTTTCGATCGCTGCTAAGGAGCTGTGGAGAAGATTTTATAATAATGCTGATAATCTTCTGCGATGTGACTACAGAGCTATAAAAGCAGAGGATTCTGATGACTATGATATTTTAAAAGAATTTTTGCAGTCTTTACCTGAAAAACTTCAGAAATTTGGTTTGGAATTACATCAGCGTTATAAAGATATGGGAATGACTTGCGTAGAACTTCATGATGATGCAAATCATTTTGCTTATGCGAATACAAAGAAAAGTAAAAAGACCTTGTCCAGAAGAGATATCTTTCAAAAAAGGGTATGGGAGTTTAGTTTATCTGTAAAATACGGATTCTGTTTAGTAGTAAGAATGAAAAAAGCTGATAAATATGCAGATATTATTGAAGGATTTCCTTTAGTCCTAAAAGAAAAGATTTTACAAGGCTACGGCTGTGACAGAAAGCTGCGCAATGAACCCTGTCAGGGCGGTTGCCAGGGGATTCGCATTCCTTTTGATAATTCAGTGCTTGAAATGAAAAAAGATATTGAAATATGGCTGGATAATGAGGTAATGTGATATAAAAAAGCCAGCCTGTAATAAAAATATATAAATTTGAAATTCATATAAAAATCTCTTGGTTATTGATAAAATAATCCAAATCGAAAATTAGTTTTATAATAAAAATATTTGAAATAAAAATTTATATTGACAAAATAAAAAGTATGTAGTATAGTATCTATTAGAAAATATCATCAAGAGGAACTGAGAGACAGGCTCTGTGACGTTCCAGCAACCTACGTAAATCGTGTGGTGCTAATTCCTGAAAGATGAAAATGAGTTATCTTCAATTTTGCTTTCGGGATTGAAGATTTTTTTATTTCCGAGAAAATTTAACAGAAAATAACAGGGAAACGGGCTGTATTTTCTTAATATAACATTGATGATATCCCGATAAAAACTATATATTCAAGGAGGACAGTAAAAATGTCAAAAAATTTGTTTTTTACATCAGAATTTGTATCACCGGGACATCCGGATAAAATATGTGACCAGATATCGGATGCGGTTTTGGATGCGTGTCTTGTAGATGATCCGCAGTCAAGAGTAGCATGTGAGGTTTTTGCTACAACTGGTCTTGTAATGGTCGGCGGAGAAATAACTACCAATACTTATATCGATATACAGAAAATAATAAGAGAAAAAATCGAAGAAATCGGATATAGACAGGGAATGGGATTTGATTCTGACTGCGGTGTACTGAATACTATTCATTCACAATCTCCGGATATTGCCATGGGAGTGGACACAGGAGGCGCAGGAGATCAGGGCATAATGTTCGGGGGAGCAGTAAATGAGACTCCGGAGCTGATGCCTCTTGCTCTTACACTTGCAAGATCAATAATAAACAGACTGACAGTGCTTACCAGATCAAAAGAACTCGCATGGGCGAGACCTGATGCAAAAGCACAGGTAACACTGGCTTATGATGAAAACGGAGAAAAAGTAGAATATGTGGACACGGTTGTTTTATCAGTGCAGCATGATGAAGAAGTAACTCAGGAAGAAATAAAAAGAGATCTGAAAGAAAAAGTAATCAGACCTGTTCTTGAAAAGTACGGACTGGACTCGGAAAAGGTAAAGAAATATCATATAAATCCTACTGGAAGATTTGTAATAGGAGGACCTCACGGAGATACAGGACTTACAGGAAGAAAAATAATAGTGGACACATACGGCGGATTTTTTAGACACGGCGGAGGAGCATTTTCAGGAAAAGATCCTTCAAAGGTAGACAGATCAGCAGCATATGCGGCGAGATGGATAGCTAAGAATATAGTGTCAGCAGGAATAGCAGATAAGTGTGAAGTACAGCTGTCTTATGCTATCGGTGTAGCAGAGCCTACATCTATAAAGGTGGACACGTTCGGTAAATCAAAGGTTTCAGAAGAAAAAATAGCTGAAGCAGTGGCAGAGATATTTGATCTGACACCAAGAGGAATAGAAAAAAGTCTTGAATTAAGAGAGGGGAAATTCAGATATCAGGATCTGGCTGCTTTTGGGCATATAGGAAGAACTGATATTGATCTTCCATGGGAAAGAGTAAATAAAGCCGAGGAATTAAAGAAGATTTTATTATAAGAAAAAAGAGGAATGACTTTCTTGAGCTTTTGCTGGTATAATAAAATATTTCCGGTTAGTTATCTGGATTTGAAAATATAGAATATTCATACTCTGTCTGTTTTATTTTTTATATAAAATAAGAAAGAGGCTGAAATAAAAAGCTCTGTTACTAGATTCTGCAATATATTTTATCAGTATAAAACAGAGCTTTTTCAATTTCTTTATGGAAGTTTTTATATAATTATGCTAAAATTTGGCAAACAACTAAATCTGGAGGAAAAATGAAGTATAAAATGCTGGTTACCGACGTGGATGACACATTATTAACTGATGATCATGAAATAACAAAGGAAAACAGAGAGGCTATAATGGAGCTTCAGAAGAACGGGGTAAGATTCGTACTTGCAAGCGGGAGACCCACAGAGGCGATCACTGGTATAGCAAAAGAATTGGAGCTGTCTAAGTACGGTGGTTTTGTGGCTGGATATAACGGCGGTGAAATACTGGAAATGAGTTCGGGAAGCATGCTGGACAGGAAAGGACTGACTAGGGAAGAGCTTTTGGAAATATATGACAAATCAAAAAACATAGATTTAAAATATATAACATATAAAGATAATTTTGTATTAGGAAAAGAAAAAGATATATTTGTGGACGAAGAGCTGAAAATAACAAACTTTGAGTATCTGGAATTCAAGGATCTTCAGGATGTAGAATTCGATATGCTTATAAAGTGTATGCTTGTGGGAAAGCCGGAAATTGTACTGGAAACCAGAAATATGCTGGAGCCTTTGTTTGACGGCAGAATAGCTCTTACAATATCAAAACCGATTTTTCTGGAATTTATAAATAAGGATGCCAGTAAGGGAAATGCTGTAAGAACTATTGCGGCTAAACTGGGAATAAGCCTTGAAGAAGTAGCAGCTATAGGAGACAGCTATAATGATATAAGCATGCTTGAAATAGCAGGTTTTTCGGGAACTGTAGAAAACGGGAATAACGCAGCTAAAGAAACGGCTATGTTTATAAGCAGCAGTAATAATAACAGCGGACTTGCCAGATTTGTGGAAGAGATGAAAAAACAGTAGTATTATATGGCGGATACAGGATTATTTTTTTAATATTTTAAAATTCTGAAAATACAGTTTTTATTAACTGTATTTTTTTTATAAATGGAAAATAAAATTATTGTATAAAAAATATATTGATAAATAAGATTTAAAAATTAGTTCAAAAGAATGCATTAATTTTACAGTGAAAGTAGCAGAATATAAGTCTGCACAGCTGTAATAGAAATATTTGTTAATGTTGACAAATTAAATTTAAATGTGTAAAATGATTTTATAGAAAATAAAATTTGTTATTTATTTTACTAAATAAACGAGTGTTTAAAAATTTGATATTGCAGGAACTTTGTTAGTTTACATTATTTCTATATAAAAATGAAAAAATATAAGCTTATCTCTTGTAACAATTTAACCGGATATATAGTTTATATTTTTTTGTTTGTTTTTGTATATGAAAGTAAAAATGTGTCAGAGAACTATAATCACCTGTTAAGTCAATTTTTTTATAATTCAGATAAAATTATTATACATGAAGGAGTAAGGAGAAGGAATGAAAAATAAAAATTTTTTGATGTTTTTTCTGGCGGTAAATGCTTTTGCTGTTTCCCAAGGAGCAGCAGAAAGTATAAAACGTCCGGAAAAATATGAAAAACTTTATAACGGGATGGTCCAGAACATAGAAGCTGGAAAATCTAACGTAAAAAATTATGAAGTATTGGAAAAAATACTTGAAAAAAGAAATAAAGAGCTTAAGGATCTCTATGAGCAGAGTGATTACATCGTAAAACCCGAGTATCTGGAATGGCAGATATTTTTCAGCGGTTTTTATTCTCACAGAGAATCGGGGGATAACACACTTGCCAATGGTACTTACCACTCTGATCCGAGCAATGTAAACGGAAAATTTTACACAGCTCTGGGAGAAGCAAAGCAGGTAGATCTGGGATTATATATTCCAGAGCGTACTATAAAAAGAAGTCCTGTAGAATTAAAACTGGTAAGTCCTCCGGAAATAAATCTGAGCAGTCTTGATGTAAATCCGGAAGTGAACCCAAGCGTAAGTCCGGATGCTGCTTCGGGTACTTATAAGGAATATACGCCTGTCGGCAGTATGAAAAGCTTTCTTGAGGCTTATGAGAATGTTTTTAAGTCAGAAACAAACAGCCAGCTAAAAGATGACGGAGTTACAGAGCTTATAAATTCAGGAGATCCCAGTAGTTCTTACAAAATAAATTATAATGTAAATACTGGTTTAAATATAACTTATGATACTGTAACAGATTCTTTTAGTGAGAATAAACTTTTTACAAATGGTGATTCTCTGGTAACTTGGGGAACGAATTCAATAACGACTTCTTATGGAAATACTGCAAATGATCCTGCATTTTATGGAGGAGGAACACGGGTAGCGGGAGTTTACGGCGGAACTGGCAACAGTATTACGAACAGCAATCAGATGGATTTAAAAGGACCGTTTACTTATGGAATGGTTGCTGAAGGTGGTAACAGCAATACTTTGATTAATAATTCCACAGGAATAATAAGTGATGATAAGGAAAATGATATTACCGATACATGGTATAATAATGAAATCCCTCATATCGGGGAAACTATAACTTATACTCAGGAAAAAACAACTTCAGATCCGAATATAGTAATAAATGATCCATATAGAACAACAACAGTATCTAAACATCCAGACGGAAACATAATATATGTAAATGGAAGACCTGTATACAGACATGGAGGGACGGCGACAAATCCTGATGTTTCGTCAACTGTGACAACAATTGATTCGATTGATTATACACGAACAACTTCCGTTACTTCATATACAGGCGGATATCTCGGATATAAAGTGGGAATGTTTGTAAACAGTAATTTGAATCCGATAAATACAATCATACAAAATGACGGTAAAATTAAATTTAACGGTTATAGTTCAATAGGTATGTATACTTCTGCCGGTGTCAGATTATCTGATGTTCAGATGCTCAATACAGCAACTATAGATATAAATACAGGCAATTATACTGGATATTCTAATTTTGGAATGAAACTAGACGGCGTTGTTAATAACGACCAGACTAAAAAAATAATTTCAAATACCGGAACAATTAGCATAAGTAACGGAGCCGGTATAGCAGTAGTAAACGGAAGCGTCGGAGAAGGCTTTGTGGAAAATTCGGGGACAATCACTGTAACAAATGGAACCGGAGTTTATCTGGCACCAGTGTCAACTAGTGCAAGATTAGAAGATGCGGTAAATACAGCTTCCGGAATTATTGATGTAACTTCCGGAGCCGGAATGTACGCTTTAGGCGGACGTGACGAAATAACAAGAGTTATAAATAACGGGGAAATATCTGTTTTAGGCGGAATGGGTATGGTTGCTTCGGGTAAAAATGCTGAAGCAGTTAATACAAGCAATGATTTTAAAATAAAGACTTCTACAGGCGGCTTCTATGCACATAACGGCGGAAAGGTCATTAATAGTGCAGATTTGACTGTTAATTCTTCAGGAGTATCCCTGTTTAATATTGATGTTAATTCTGAAGGAAGCAGTGTAGGAAATATAATAATGGACGGTACCAATTCAGTTGCTGTTTATAATAAAGGGAAATTTACATCAACTGGCGATATTGATATAGCCAAAAGCGGGTCAATTGCTGTATATAGTACTGGAACAGATAATACAAATATAAAAGCCGATACTATAAAACTTGACGGAGCAAAGGGAGCAGCATTTTATACAGACGGCGGAAAAATAAATATATCTCCGAATACAGGGACAACAACAGCTGTAACAGTGTCAGGAGACTCGTCATACTTATTTTATGACAGCAGCTTTAAAACAGGAGCTGTTCCAAATCAGACTTTTGTAATAGACGGAAATTTTACTGCTAATGTAAAAGATGGGGCTATAGCTTTTGACTTTAAAAATAATTCAGGAAATCTTATAGATTATGTAAAAAATAGTCTTTTGAATATAAAGAGCGGAACAACAACTATTAATATAGAAGGAACAGCATTTCATGCAAAAAATTCCACTATAAGTATTGATGAAGTTTCGCAGATAAAAACAACTGGCGGTCTTGCATCAGGCTCTGTCATATTAAAAGGAAGCGATGTATTTTATGCAGAAGAAAGTACAATTAATATAGATCAGGATTCTGATCTTGATGATTCTGCGGATACATACCAAAAAAATCAGAGTCATATAGCAAATTCAAATGTAAATCTTCTGTCTGGCATGACTATATCGGGAAGTAAAAATGATCAGTATGGAATCGGGCAGGAAGATTACAAAAACAGCGGTGTTACTTTAACAAATGCCGGTGATATAATTCTTACAGGATCAGGAACTACCGGAATATACGGGAATAATGCAAAAATTATAAATAATGGAAATATAACAACTGGAGACAGCAGTACAGGAATTTTTTCATCAAATAATGCAGAAGTTACAAATACCGGAAATATAAACTTCGGGAATTCCGGTATAGGAATTTACGGGATAAATACTTACGGTTCCAAAGTACCTTCTTCCGGTTCCAAAGTACCTTCTTCATTTAATAAAATAAATATAACGATGTCATCGGGAACTATAACAGCTGACGGTACTACAGAAGGCTACGGTATTTTTGCGAATAATTCAAAAGGATATGGATTTTCTGAGGTAAACTTCGATGGAGGGTTAATTGATCTCAGCAAAATTTCTGCTGCGGATAAAAGCAAGGCAGTGGCTGTAGCTGTAAAGGATACAGACTTAAGCTCGTCAGGAAATATTAATACCGCTGAAAACGGAATAGCTTTTTATATAAACGGAGGAAATACAAGTATAACAGGCGGTACTATTAATTTAGACAAAGATAATTCAATAGGTCTGGCTCTTCAAAATATAGATACAAGCAGTTTTACAGGTACAGGAGCTGCATTTAATATAGATGGAAACGGTGTAATTCTTTTTCATTTAAAAGACTCAACAGGAATAAAGGATGATTTTACGGTAAATGTTGCATCAGGTTCTAATTACAGATATGCAGATATGAAAAACAGCTCATTTACTTTTGATAAATCCTTTAGTATAGAGGATAATATAAATCTTATAGTTGCTGATGCTTCGGCTGTTCTTCTGGGGACAAGCTCGGATATTAGTTCCGCAGGAACGGGAAATATAGGGGTATATGCTAAAAATAAAGCTTCAGCTGCAGTTTTAAGTTCTCTCGGGGTTTCAGACGAGATAACAAACAAAGGAAAAATCAACTTGGGGGATTCTTCTACAGGAATTTATGCAGAAGGCGGTGCCGGATTATTAAATGAAACTGCCGGAATCATTAATGTAGGAGATAATTCACAGGGGATTTATGCAAGAAATTCCGGATCAGCAGTAAACAGAGGAAAAATAAGCATCGGAGATTCTTCAATAGGAATTTATTTTAATAATGCATCTGCAGCAGTCAATTACGGAGATATAACAAGCGGCTCGGATAATGGCGTGGCGGTTTATATGGATGATCAGACAGCAGGCTTTAGAAATGACGGTCTGATTTCATTAAGCGGTCAGAATAATATAGGTATTTACGATACGGGAACTGGTATCAGAGTTATTGATAACAACGGGGAAATATCAGTAGGAGATTCAGCTTCGGCAGACAGTCCGAATGTAGGTATATATTCTGTAGACGGTTCTCTGACAATAAATCATAATACAAATGCCAAAATTACTGCCGGAATAAATTCAATGGGAATTTATGCAAAAAATACAAAAATAAATGCAGAGGGAATAATAAATATTGGAGATAACGGAACAGGAATATATGCTGATTCGGGATCAAATGTGTATCTCGGCAGCAATGCAAGGCTGAATCTGGGAGCTGTAAATGCAGCTGGAGTATATGCACTCGACGGGAGTATCGTCGATAACTATACTTCTAATATAATATATCCGTCGGATTCTTATGCATTTGTACTGAATTCAGGGGCAGTTTTAAATAATTATGCTGCAAATACCATGCTTGATAACGGAAAAGTATACGCATATTCTGATAATGCAGTAATAAATAATAAGGGGAATTTTACCCTGACAGGTACTGATAATATAGTTTTATACGGAGTTAACAGCTCTGCAGTAACTAATTCAGGAAAAATAGATGCAGGCGTAACTCAGGGAAGCAATATAGGAATATATGTAAAAGAAAGCAGTGCGGTAAACAGCGGAAAAATAATAATGGGAGATTCTGTTATTGTTGATGAATATAATCCTTTTGTAAATAAATATTCAGTAGCAATATATGGAGAAAATTCCGATATTTTAAATGATACAAACGGTTCTGTTTCTGTCGGAGAAAACTCTGCCGGATTATATGCAGTAGGCGGAAGTATAGTAAATAAAGGGACGGTAACTTCTGTAAAAAACGGTGCAATCGGAATATTTATAGATAACGGTACTGCAGAAAATACAGGTCTCATAGATTTATACGGAGCTGATTCAGTAGGGCTTGCAGGGAAAACAGGGGCAGTACTTACTAACTCGGGAACAATAAGAATTCATGGAGATAATTCCATAGGGATTTTTGCAAATTTAAGTTCTTCGGTAATAAACAAGGGAACTATTGAAGTATTGGGGAATAACAGTACAGGAATACATCTTCAGGGAAACTCGGTACTTTTGAATGAAGGAACTATAGTACTCGGATCAAATCTTTCGGAATCTGTGAAGGTATCATATTCAACAGGATACGACATACCTGAAATACAGAATGCCGGAATAATAAAAGTATCCGAAAAATTCGAAGTTCCTGCTGATTTTCAGATTTCAATAAAGCCGGCTCCTTCTTCATTCAGAGAACCGACTGCATCTGAAATATTCTCAGATAATTATGCTCTTGAAGATATCGACGGAAGATATTTGATATCAAATGCAGTAAGCTTTGTGGCGCCATATTTTGCCGCGACAGAGCCTGTAGTAGTACTGCCTGATTTTTCACAGCATACAAATGCACTGGCATATAAGCTTGAAGATGTTTTTGTTCCTACCACTCCTGACGGAGGACCGAATTCAGGCAAAGTAAGGGTAAAAAGCAAATCTATTACATGGGATGTTATTCCTGATGAAAATGCTGACGGAAATATAGATCTCTGGATGGTGAAAATTCCTTATAATGTTTATACTAACGGTCTTTGGTATGACGGCTTCGGAAAATCGCTAGATGCAAATTATGCCGGAGCAAATGCAGAAGGAATAGAAATCTTCGATAAAATAGATTATATAGATAATGAAAAAGATCTAAGACATATTATGGCAAGTTTGGGAGGAAGTGTATATTCCAATATAAACCAGAGAGAGGAAGATATAGCAGAGGTATTCGAAAGCTCGCTGGATCTTCTGCAAAGCTCGCATAATAATACAAAAGAAAATGTGAAGATAAATGTAATTGCCGGAAAAGGAAACAGAAAAGAAAAGACAGACGGTGTGGAAGAGTATGATTCTGCATATACAGGAGTAATGGCTCTGAGAGAAGTAGAAAGAACATACAGACATACTTTCGGATATTCGGCAGGATATCTTCATTCAGGCTTTGAATTCAAAGACGGCAATGAAAGCGAAGAATGGGTAGATACATTGCAGCTTGGAGTTCACAGTAAATACAGGGCAGATAACTGGGAACTGAGAAATGATCTTACAGCAAGGGGAAGTATTCATAATATAGACAGAAACATAGACTGGCCGTCTCCGAACAGCAGATCTGAAATGAACGGTACATATGAAACTTACAGTCTTACAAGTGATAACAGACTCGGAAAAGAGTTCGGAGTAGGAAAAAATGCTTCTGTAACACCTTATGGAGGTATTAGGGCAATGTATGTGGTAAGACCGACTTTTGAAGAGGAAGGTTTGGAAAGATTAAAAGTCGAGGGTAATGATGCATGGAGTGTAAAACCAAGAGCCGGAGTAGAGCTTAAAGCTTCGGTTCCGATTGGGAAAAACAGTGCATGGAAAGTAAAAGGAACTTTGGATCTTGCTTATGAGTATGAGCTTGCTAATCTGAACGAGAGAGAAAGAGCTCAGCTTGTAGCAGCGGAAGACGGTTATCATGATCTTGCAAAGCCGGAGGAAGAAAAAGGACAGTTTAAAACAAGGGCAGCAATAGGGGTAGAAGTAGAAGAAAGATACGGAGTCTTTTTGACAGGCGAATATGTAGCAGGTGAAAAGAGTCAGGAAGAGTATAGAGCTGGAGTAACATTAAAGGCTGTATTCTAATTAACATTTATTATTAAAAAATATAAATATAAAGGTACTGTAGCAGTTAGAAACTGCAATACAGTACCTTTTTTATATAAGCAAAAACAGAAGTTTATCCCTGCCGTGCTGTCTCTTTTATCTCCTTTTGTAAAAAGTAGGAAATGAAAGTACGTATAAAAACTATTACAATAAGTGTTATTATTTCGTTTAGTTCAGGATGAGCTATAGTATCTATAATATCAGCAGCTATTAACACTTCCAGACCGAGAAGAATATATGAAGCCAGAAAAGTACGGATATAAGCCCGCTGTACTGCTTTCTCGCTGCTGCTGCTTTTGGAGAGTTCATTTTTGAAAAACTGAAAGGTAGAAATAATAACTCCCCAGATGATAATTACACCGGAGAAAAAACTCATAATAGTACCTAAATATCTGATATGTTCCAAAATCCTTACACTCCTTTCTCCCAAAATAATATTTATAAAATACAAGAGAATTTTTTTTATTATACCATCTTTTATTAAGAAAAGATAAGCTAAAATATTTCTTTATGAAACCATTCATGTTTAACCGGATATAAATATAATACTATACCAGTATAAAAAAATACTTTATGAAATATTATTTCCTAAAAAAAGAAAAATAATAATAAAAATGACTAAAAGTCAAATTTTATAAGTGAAGTAAAAAAAGTACTGATAAAAATATCTTTTCCGAAAAAATTGAAGTTTGCTGAAAATTTACAAATACTTTTTTCAGGCTATTATTATAGGGAAGAATCAAAAATTGGAGGTGGTCATAATACTTAACTTGAAAGAAATCGAAATTTTTAATATTTTTATTTCTTCAGATGAAGTAAACATCAATGAATTAGCCGGTAAGTTTTATGTCACAGAAAGGAGTATAAGATATAATATCGAAAAAATAAATCAGGTTTTGGAGCTTCTCAATTTTAATACCATACAAAAAACCAAGAAAGGATGTCTTACATTATCAAAAAATCAAAATCTGAATAAAATGCTGGATTTTCTAAAAGAACTGGAAATTTTATTACCTTATGAAAGGATGGAAATATTAAAGCTGACACTTGCTTTGGATCCGAACGGCCTAAATATAAACAGGCTTTATAAAAAACTGGAGGTCTCCAGAACAACCTTGAAAAAGGATTTTGATGAAGTAAAAAGAGAGCTTTTCCAATCAGGGCTTTTGGTAGAGCAGGTGAAGAAAGGCGGGCTTCAGATAAGCGGGGAATATGAAGATATAGAAAAATTCCGGATCAAATTTCTTATGAAATATCTTCAGCTTTATCTGGATAACAGACCGGGAAAATCCTTTGAAAAAATTATACTTAATATGATGAAAGATATTTTTAGACTTAATAATCCGGGACTGGTGAAAAAATTTATAAAAAATGTAGCAAAAAATCTGGAAATTATTATATCTGACGAACCATTCGGCATAATAGCCAGCTATATGCTTATAGTAATACTGAACAATAAATCTGGAAAGGAGAATTTACAGGAGCCTGCTGTGACAGAAGAAAGGTTTCTGAAGGAAACAGATGAATATCGGTCAATAATAAAACATATAAGTGAAATTGAAATGGCAGAAGAAATAAAATTTAAAAATACCCAGATATTAAAACTCGCTGATCTGGTTTTAGGGAGCAATTCATTTCATATAGAAAATGATTTTTATGAAAGCTGGATAGAAATAGACCTTCTGGCTAAAAAGCTTATAAATAATATGAATCAGAAGATCGAAGCTGATATATCAAATGACGAAATACTTTTCAGATGTCTTATACATCATTTGAAACCGACGATTTACAGGATAAAAAAAGGCGTAAGAATAGTAAATCCAATATTTGAGAATATGAAAATAAAGAAAGATGATTTCTATTATTATGTAAAAGATGCAGCAAAAGAACTGGAAAAAATGCTGGGACAGGAAATACCGGAAGATGAGCTTTTTCTGCTGATAATACATTTTAAGGCATCTATAGAAAGAAACCGGCCGAAGCATGTAAAAAAAATACTTCTGGTATGCAGTCTGGGATACGGAACAGCTACACTGCTTGCTCAGAATATAAGGGATACATATGAAGTGGAAATTATGGAAATACTTCCTTATTATGCTTTAAGAGAATCAATAAAGGAGTATAAGGGAATAGATCTTATAATTACCACTGTGGATATAAAGGAAAGCAAAAAGCCAAAGAATGTGCCTGTGGTAAAAATAAATCCGATATTTACTCTGGATGATATCAAAATACTGAATGAGGCAAATCTGGAGCAGAGCAATAAAACCATACTGCTTTCTGAAATAATAGACGTAATAGAAAAAGAAACAAGAATTTTGAACAGGGAAAGGCTTATTGACAGTCTGAGTGTGAAGCTTGAAAACAAAATAATAAATGATATAGGGAAGAAAAAAGTAGAAATACTGGAAATTCTCAAGGAGGAAAATATTTATCTGAACCAGGAGGTGAAAAACTGGCAGGAAGCTATTATATTCGGCGGTAAGGTGCTGGAATCCAGAGGATATATAAGCAGCTCTTATATAGATGATATGCTGGAAATGTCAAATAAATACAGTGAATATATTGTTATTTCCGAAGGTGTGGCAATACCGCATTCCAAAAATAAAAGAAATGTATTTAAAACAGGAATGATGCTTCTTACCTTGAAAAATCCCGTTACATTTCCTGCCGGGCAGTCAGTGGATACTTTCTTTATATTTTCGATTTACAAAAAGCAGGAACATCTGAATGCAATAAGCGAATTAATAGATTTGATACTGAAATATGATATAAGATCATACTTGAAAAAGGAAAGCAGAAAGAAGAATGTCATAAAATTTATTTCAAATGTGGAGAGCTAGTATTTTTTCTATTTATATTTCCAGTAATGAAAATATTTACGGAATACGGAGATTTTGAAATCATCAGTCAGCCGGAATTCCGGGAAAATATAAAAAACCGTTCATAATATTTTTAACTATATAAACAAGGAGGTAGAGAATGCATAATTTATTTGATTATTTTAAAAAGGATCTTATATTTCTTGATTTTGAATCTGATAATCAAATTAATTTTTTTGGTAAGATTTACAAAATACTTGAAGAAAGGGGCGATGTAAAATTTTCTTTTCTAAATTCAATAATAGAGAGAGAAAAGGAATTTCCCACTGGACTGGATCTGGGGAAATATAAAATAGCAATACCGCACACTAATCCTGAACATATTAATACAGAAGCCATAGTTTTTGTAAGGAATAAAAATAAGATAGTATTCAGGGATATGGGAATGGATCTGAATGATCTGGAAACTGATTTCATATTTGTGCTGTTGGTAAAAAAGAACGGGGAACAAATAGAAGTTTTGGAAAATCTGATGAATCTTCTTTCAGAGGAAAAGCTGCTGGATGAATTGAAAAATTCAGAGACTGAGGAAGAAGTATATAATTTATTAAGAGAAAAAATAAAATAAACGGGAGGAAATATTATGAAAAGAATTATCGTAGCATGCGGTTCAGGAGTAGCAACATCACAAACAGTAGCTTCAAAGGTAGAAAAGCTTTTGAAGGAGAAAAAGATAAATGCAAAGGTAGAGGCAGTGGATATAAAATCACTGAAAACATATTTAAAGCAGAGTGATGTGTATATTTCCATAGTACCGGCCAAGGAAGAGGTGGGAATACCCGTATTAAGCGGAATACCTTTTTTGACAGGAGTAGGGGTAAATGAAGAACTGGAAAAATTAATCAAAATAATAAACAGTTAGAGCAGTAACAGCAGAGCAATAAAATATCTAAGGAGGTTATTTAAGTTATGAAAGAGATTATCAACTATATTCTGAACGATTTGGGAGCGCATGTTTTTCTGCCTATGATAATGATAATAGTGGGTCTGATAGTCAGAATGAAATTTAAGGATGCATTTTCATCAGCATTAACACTTGGTGTGGCATTTCTGGGGATGGGAATGGTTCTTGGATTTATGTTTAATTCCATAGGGCCTGCATCCGAAAGCTTTGTAAAAAACACAGGACTGCAGTTAAATGCAATTGATACAGGATGGTCTCCGCTGGCTTCTGTCGCATGGGGATGGCCGTATGCATTTTTTCTTTTTCCGATACAGATAGGGATAAATATAATTATGCTTGCCACAAAACAGACAAATACCCTGAATGTGGATTTATGGAATGTATGGAATAAAATTCTTACAGCAGTATTTGTAACGGCAATTTCGGGAAGTGTAATAGCCGGACTTGCGGTTGGTGCGGTAGAAGTATATTTTGAGCTGAAAAACTCTGATCTTACACAGGCTGAGGTATATAAAATAACCAAGATTCCGGGAGTGGCATGTCCACATTCTATGGCACTGTTTAATGTAATAGTATATCCCTTTGATCTGCTTTTGAGAAAAATTCCGTTTTTTAACAGACAGCTTGATGCAGAACATCTTAAGGATAAAATAGGAATATTTGCAGAAAATCATGTGATGGGTTTCATAGTGGGAATACTTATAGGAATATTTGCAAGATATGATGTGAGTCAGATACTTACATTAGGTGTACAGGCTGCAACAGCATTAAGAATATTTCCCATGGTGGCTAAATTATTTATGGAAGCCCTTGCACCTATTTCAGATGCAGCAAGTGAATTTATGAAGAAAAGATTTCCCGGAAGAGAATTTTATATCGGGCTTGACTGGCCGTTTCTTGCAGGATCCTCTGAATTATGGGTAACTACTATAATTCTGGTACCTATTACAATATTATTTGCTGTAATACTGCCGGGAAATAACGTACTTCCGTTCGGCGGGATTATTAATATCTGTATAGCTGTTCCTCTGCTGATAGTAACAGGCGGAAATCTTCTCAGAATGATAGTAATAGGAATAATAACTACACCGGTTTTTCTATATGTAGGTACTTATTTTGCACCGACTATAACTGAGCTTGCAAGAAAAGTAGGTACAGTGGAAATTCCTGCCAATTCAATGATAACCTGGTCAAGTATGGAAGCCCCAGTATTCAGATTTGTCTGGTCATATGCTTCCGGAGTAATGAAAGGAAATTTTACGGGAGTTATTTTTCTGGCAATATGGCTGGCTTTGTGGGTTTTTTATGTGAAGGGCATGAAGAAAAGAAGGGAAGAAGAACTAAACGCAGAAATGGCGGAGGCATAAAATGATATATACATTCACTTTGAACACGGCAATAGACAGAATAATTTACTTTGAAGAGGAGCTGGAAAGAAAAAAAAATAATAAAATTTCACATTATTTATATGATGTAGGCGGAAAAGCAACACATGTTTCCATAATTCTGTCACAGCTGGGAATAGACAATATTGCGGCAGGATTCATAGGGACAGAAAAAGGCGGACTGCTTAAGGAGCTTTTGAAAGAATATAACGTCAAATCAGAATTTATAGTACAGGAGGGAAAAACAAGAGAATCCTTTGTACTTGTGGATAATTCCGGAAAAGGAAGCTTTATGATTACAGAAAAAGGATTTACAGTAAATGAGGAGTCATATGAAAAAATTATCGGTTATATAAATGAAAAACTGAAAAAAGGAGATGTAGCAGTATTTGCAGGAGGTCCCCCTCCGGGAATAGACGAAGAAAAATACAGAAGACTTTTGAGGGCGGCCAATGAAAAGGATGCAAAGCTGTTTGTGGACTGTTCGGGGAAATTTTTGAAAACAGCAATACTGGAAACTCCTTTTTTGATAAAGCCTAATAAAGACGAATTTGAAGAATTTATTTCAAAAAGCGGAATAAGTGATGAGAATGAATATATACCTTATATGGAAAAGTTGCTGGATTCCGGTGTGAAAAATGTTTTGCTGTCTCTGGGAAAAGACGGAAGTATGCTTGCAATGGAAAACAGAGAAGTATACAGAGTATATCCTCCAAAAATAAAAGAAATAAATGATACGGGAGCAGGAGATTCATTTGTAGGAGGAGTAGTAGCGGGAATTGCCGGAAACGGCGATCTGCTTGAAGCGGTAAAATCTGCTACGGCAATAAGTGCTTCCAAAGTAGCAAGTGGAATGAGTTCAGGATTTAATAACGAAGAAGTAGAAGAGTTTTTGAAAGAAATAAAAATAAAAAAATTAAAATAACTGAGGAGGAAAAGATGTTATATCAAAAAGAAAGAGAAGAAATGTGTGAAGTGGTAAAGGTAATGTTTGACAGGGATTTGACGAATGCAGCAGGCGGGAACTTAAGCGAGAGAATGAATAAAGAGCATTTTATAATGACACCGACTCTAATGGCACAGCAGCAGCTCTGCAAACTTGAGCCTGAAGATATTCTGGTAGTAGATAAGGAGCTTAATGTAATAGAAGGGAGAGGAAAAGTAACAAGAGAAATAAATATGCATATGGCTATATATGAAGTTTCTGATTCAGTAAAAACAGTAATACATGCCCACCCGAAAGAAGCTATGGTTTTTGCATGTCTCGGGCTGGAAATAGAGCATTTGTGTGAAAATACCGTAAAACTGGGAAAAGTAGAAACACTTCCGTTTTCTACGGCTACTACAGAGGAGCTCGCAAAGACAGTAAAGGATTATATGACAAAAAGAAAAGATGAACTGGAAAAACATCCGATAGCGGCACTTTTGAATAAGCACGGAATTATACTTGCAGATAAGAGCGGATTAAAAGCGGCATATGATGTGCTTGAGAGAATAGAGTACGAGGCTTATGTGAACATTCAGGCAAAGCTTCTGAGACTAACAGAGCATATTGATTTAAGTGATGACAGAAAACTAAATTATAATATGGAGGAATAAAGTGACAAAGTTTGAACAGAGAGTACTGGTTATTTTAAGTTTTCTGCTTTTGATCATAGGTTATGTTTCAGGAAATATTATAATTAGTTTATTTGCCCTTTTTATAAGTTTATTATTATGGAAGAAAAACAAAAAAACGGATACATACAGAGGAGGAAAAAATGGAAATAGAACTGACAGTTAACAATGCATCAGGACTGCATTCCAGACCGGCCGGAAAGCTGGTAAATACAGCGGTAAAATTCAAATCGGAGATAATGCTGTATAATGGAGATAAAACAGCTAATGCAAAAAGAATTTTATCACTTTTAAAATTAGGGGCAAGTAAAGGAAGCAGAATAAAAGTAGTTATTGAGGGAGAAGATGAGAAAGAAGCTATGACGGAGATAAAAAGATTGTTTTATAATAATTTCGGAGAGTAAGAAAATTAATTTTCGGGAAACAGACATGTGTGCGGCATGTCTGTTTTTTGTCGGGGTGAGACAGCTGTGTCATGAGTGAAGATTTTCAGGAAATTATTAGAAATCTTTGAAATAGAGAAGGAGCTTTTGACATAATCAGAAAAATTCAAGCCAAAAACAAATAATTTTTTTACGTTATTCATAATTTTAATTATGGTATAGAAAATAGACCGGTTTATAATATGTTAATCGAGACCTTATAATATAAAGTAATATTTTTACAGTCAAGTTTTCAATAGCTGAAATAAATGAAATATTTTTTAAAGATATTGTGATTTTATAATTAATAGAAGGATAATTTTTTTAAATAATAAACATACTTAGAAAAAAATTTGAAGCTTAATATCATATAAAAAGGTAAAACATAGTATAGAAAAATGAAACATTTATATAATTAAATGTGTGATACTAGAAATAATCAATTTGTTTGACAGAAAGAATGAAAATTAGTATAATTATTTATCTATAGAACGTTTGTTTAATATTTTGAGGATACAATTGTTCATTTAGATTGATATAATTGAAGGAGAGAGAAAAAGTGAATAAAAAATTATTTACACTGTTAGCATTAAATACTTTAGCAGCAATACCAGGAGAGGCAGCAGGAATTAAAACAGACAGACTGTATAATAACATTACAAAAAATGTTCAAGCCGGAAAGTCAAATAATGAAAATTACAAGCTGATAGAAAATATCTTAAAGCAAAAAAACAAAGAACTAAAAGACTTATATTTACAGGGAGATTATATAGTAAAACCAGAATATCTGGAATGGCAGATATTTTTTAGCAGTTTTTACTCTGAAAACTCAAAAGGCGAGCAAAAAAATATAGGAAAAATTATTATGACTGACAGTGAAACACAGGCCAGAATACCAAAACAGTATAAATTTGGTGTAACAATACCTATGAAAACTATAACAGATCTAAATATATCACCGGAGCTAAAAATTGATAAATTAGCTGTTCAGCCAATAACGGTAAATGCACCTGGTGTAATACCGATAAAAATACCTATAGTAACCATATCAAGTATAACATTACCTGAAATAACAATTGATTCAATAACTTTGCCGACAGCTCCGGAAGTTACGCCGATTAATATGAATGTATTAAGTGTAGTAGAAGTACCTGAAATTATACTTCCTGATATAACAGTAGTAAATTTCAAGATAGATAATCCGGCAGTTATAGGGACAAACTATACGGGAGTCAGTACAGGCGGAACTATAACTTCTACAACGGTAAATACTTCAGACAGTACTGTTTCAAGTATCAAAAACAGTTCTGGAACTTATCAGGTGGGATCAGGTCAGACATTAACTTTAAACGGGAATAAAAATATAGGGGTAGAAATATTAGAAAATAAATCTTCAAATACACTTAATGCTGTTAATAACGGGACTATAATTTTAAACGGTGACGGAACAGGAACTGTAAAAAATCAGGCTGCTTTTTTATTAAATAATGAAACAGTAGCTTCTACAAGACAGATTAGTATAATAAATAACGGAACTATAAATATAAATTCCTCTGAAAGCGTGGGTATTCAGCTCAGACCTGATGCCGGAGGAATATTGGAATATGGAAGTAATTCAACAACTGGGATTATTAATGTCAATGGTTACAGAAGTTACGGAATGATGACAGTGCCAAATAATAAAATAAGCGGCGGAGGGCAGTTTTATAAAGGGACTGGGACTTCAAGCAGTCTTGAAAATGTAGGGACAATAAATGTACAGGGGGATGAGGCATCAGCCTTTTCATTGCAGTATAAAATCAGGGATCCTCTTAACTGGAAGTCAACTTCTATAATAAATATAGGAATGAGTGACCCAAATCAAAACGGGGACGGAAATATTCCGGGAAATAATCCCAATCTGGTAGAAGGAGCAATGGGCCTTTATTCACAGGTAACAAATGATTATTATATAGATGGGGCTGGAAAAAAATACGGACTCGGGGCTCTAGCAAACTATGGTACCATAAATATTGGAGAATATGCTTTGAATGTTGCCGGAGTGAGATCAGAGGGAGGTACGGCAGATTCATTAGCAGCTGTCACAAATCAGTCAGGAAATATAAAAATAACTGGTAAAGGAAATTATGGAGTAGTAGTAAATAGTGAATTTGCTACTGGTAGTAATGGTACAGACCTGCACTATGGCGTTGCCGGACAACCAAGAAAACAGGGATTAATTGATATTAAAGCTGGTAAATCAGTAGGTATTTTGGTGTTAAAAGGTGGTAAAGGTGCTAATACCGGAATAATAAATATAGATTTAGGAAATTATGATTCAAATCTTCAGAATGAAAATTCCATAGGATTTTATATTGTGAATGGTACTGGTGAAAATTTAAATAGAGATACAGTAGTTGCTTCTCAATTTCAGTCTAGAGGCCAGATAACAACAACAGGTAAAAATGCACATGCAGTGGTGGTGAAACGTGAAGTCAAAAACGCAGCCGGTACTGATTATATAGATTCTACATTTACAAATAATGGATTAATTCAAAATAATACTGCCGGAACAATTGGAATATATGCAGAAAATGGAGCTTCAATAATTCATACAGGATTTTCTACTTCATTTGGGAAGTCAGAGATAATATCCGGTGCCGGAGCAATCGGGATATATGCAAAAGGACTGAAAGATTCAAGTGATCCGGCAGCAGCAGGAGATAAGACGACTGTAACAGTGAGCGGTCCGATAACAGTGGGTAACAGTACAGGTACAAATACGAGTGTCGGTATACTGGCAGAAGGTGATACCTCAGAAGTAACATTTAATACAGGTGCAAAGCTGTCTCTAGGCAATGATTCCATAGGAATTCTGCTAAAAAACACCAATATAGCAGATTCAATAAAAATTAACGCATTACAATATAATATGGGAAATAATTCTATATTTTTATATGGTGAAAAATCAACATTGAAAATATCTGACTCATTAACAGCTTTGAACGGAACTGCATTTTCATCATTAGGAACAGATTCCACAATGCTTTATGCAGCCAATAATTCACATATTAGTATAGACAGCGATATTACGCTTCCATTAAGCGGAAAGCCGTCTTTATTTACTAATTTATATGTAGCGGAAAACAGCGATGTAACATTAGAGAATGGAAATACATTAACAATAACACCAGCGCAAAAGACTGGATTGGTATCGTTTTCAGCAGATGGTAAATACTTTAGTGACGGAACAACAGCAGTTGTAATAGATAATACTAAAACCGGTTCAATAAATAAAGGGATAATTAATATTAATTCTGATAATTCCGTAGGAATGTATACATTATACGGAACAGCCAAAAATGATTCTGCCGGAGTTGTGAATGCAGCCGGTCAAGGTAGTGTAGGTATGTTTGGAGAGGAAAATTCAATTATTGAAAATAAAGGGACACTGACACAGAGTGGTGTTTCAAGTATAGGAATATACGGTAAAACAGAGTCAGATAAAACATTAGTACCTGATACACATAAATTAGCTATAAACAACAGCGGGACAATTAATGTGAATTCTAACGGCAGTTTAGGTATTTATGCTTCAAACAACAGTACAGATCCTGCTGTCAGCAAAGCTGAATCAGTGATAAATCACACATCTTCCGGTACCCATGCGATAAATGTAGCAGGAACAAAATCAGTGGGAATTTTTGCTGATAAATCTACAGTAAAGCAAAATGGTAATATTAATCTGACTGGAACGAACTCAGTGGGTGTATACGGCCGTTCGGGTACTGAAATAATCGGCGGCGGGATAATAGATCTGAATACAAATAATCAAAATCAGGTGGCCTATTATATAGAAGGAAATACGGGAACATCATATGACGGTACGAAATTAACAGGCAGTTTAGGTACTATAAATGGTTATGGGATAGGCGTATATGCTAAAAACGCTGAAATAGATGATTCATGGGCTGACTTGGACGTAACAGCCGGAGCCGGTAATGGTAACGGAGTAATAGCGCTGGCATTAGTCGGAAATTCCAAATTAGACGGTTATACCGGAACAATAAAAACCGGTGATACAGTAGGAACAAACTATGCTGCTGCCCTTTATCTAAATGGGCAGAATATCTCGGCACCAGGTCTAAGTACTAACTTATCAGGAGGATCAAATGCAGTAGGGTTATATGCTGCGAACGGAAGTAACCTTTCATACAGCGGTACAATTAATGTAGGGAACGGAATAACAGCCGGGACGGGAATATATATCGGCGGTAATTCGACTGTCACTCTGAAAGGACAGATAAATTTAAACGGAGATAACGGAGTAGGAACATATATAGAATCAGGCTCTACATTCACATTTGACACAGGAAGTACTATGAATTTTTATGGAAACGGTGTGGGCTATTACGGTGTTGCCGGTTCTGTGATAAATGACAATGGAGGAACTATAAATGCAAATGGTCACGTAGTAGAAAGAGTACGTTCCTTAAATGGTACGATAAATATCACAGCTAATACTACTATTGCGTCTAATAATATTCTTGGTCATGTTATAAACGGGGAAATGAACATAAATTCAGGAGTTACTGTAAATTCCAAAGGAGACGGAATAGTCGGAATATTTGCAGACGGAATGAAAACAGCCGGATCAAATCCATATGAGGGAAATAATTTTGGAACAATAGATTTATCAGTATCCAATAGTTCTACCGGGATGTATTTGTCAAATGCCAGAGGTCAGAATAAAGGTACAATAAAAATAAAGGATGATGGAATTGGTATTTATGGGGTAAATATAAATACTGATATCTATAATGAAGGATTAATTTCTGTTGGTGAGAATTCAGCTGGAATCTACGGGGACGATATTAAGTCGGTTACAAATCTTTCTGTCGGAAGTATTGAAAGCACAAAAAATAGTAATGTAGGAATTTATATAAAAACAGGAGCAGACAGCATTACAAATGCAGGAACTATAAATTTATCCGATGATTCAACCGGGATTTACGGAGAAAATACTGTTATTAACAACAACGGAAATATTGCTGTAGGAAATAAGGCAGAAACATCTTCAGTGGGAATATACGGGATGGGTTCTGTAATAAATAATACAGGTAATATAAAAACAGGTAAAATGGGTGTAGCATTTTATGCTGAGAACTCTGTAATAAATATAAATTCAGGAAACATAGATATTTCAGATTCAGGGACAATGGTATACGGGAATTATTCCACTATTAATTACAACAGCGGGATTGATCTTACGGCTTCCGGAGAACCGCTTGTTTATTTGATAAACAGCAGTATGAATTTTAATGGTGTTGATATCTCTGCTTCAAAAGGCGGAGTGACACTGTATCAGGAAGGAATTTCGTCAATAACAGGTTATAATAATCTGATTTTAGGAACAGGAGCAACTGGTATATATGGAGTTAATACAGACATAATAAATTCAGGACAAATAAAAACCGGAGAAAACAGTATAGGAATTACAGGAATTGATTCTAATATAAATAATAACAGTACCATTTCAGGAACAGAAAAAGGAACGGGGATTTATTCAGAATTAAATACATCAGGCAGATCAACAGTAATCAACAATAATTCTTCAATAATTCTGGATAAAGACCAGTCAGTGGGTATATATATAAATACAACCGATAATGCAGGAAACGTTTTAGGAAGCACAACAGTAAATAATATAGGAAGTATACAACTAGGAAATGCTTCAAGTCTTGATACGGCAGCAATAGGGATCTACGGAACCGGCGGAGTTACTATTAATAACAGCGGTTCGGTTAATGCCGGCACTAACTCAATTGGATTATACTCTAAAAATGGCAGTACTATAACTAACGGCGGTATAATACTCGGGGATCAATCAGTGGGTGTATATCAGTCAGGGGGAACTGCGGTAACAGCCGGGAATATCTCGGTAGGTGATAATGGAGGAGTAGCGTTATTTGCAGATAACGGAGCTGAATTAATAAATAATTCAGCTAATGTAAGCGCAGGAACTAACAGTGTTTTAGGTTATTCTAAGAATAGCGGTACAAAATTAATAAATAACGGTAACTTAACCGTTGGTACAGAAAATGTAGGATTTTATACAAATTCTGGAAAAATAGAAAATAACGGGATATTAACATCGACAGGTGATGGTGTAATATTTTTATATGGTAAGTCAGGAGAAATAGTTAATAATAATAAACTGGACAGTTCTACAAATGATTACGGTGTGGGAATTTACGGAGAAAATACGAATATTATTAATAACAATGATATCTTAGTAAAAAATTCCATAATAACAGATCTTGATAACTTAGCCAATGAGGCTAACAGATTTGCTGTGGGAATTTACGGTAATTCCGGAAAAATAGAAAATACCGGAAATATTCAGATTGGTGAAAGAGGAATCGGAATATATTCATATAACCAATCCGGAGATATTGTAAATGCAGGGCAAATAAAATCTTCTTCTGATTATGCAATGGGAATTTATGCTTCTAATGGAAACGGATATGAAATAAAAAATACAGGAAGTATTGAATTAAGCGGAAAAGAAGTAATCGGAATAGCAGCTAATACTAATACTGTGGTAAGAAATACAGGTTCTATAATTATTGCCGGAGAAAATAGTGTGGGAATACTGGCAGAAAAAAATTCTAAGGTATATAACACTGGAACAATAAGTATTTCAGGGTCTCAAACAGCCGGAATTATATTAAGAGCGAATTCTGTCTTAGAAAATACCGGGACTATTATTTTGGGTTCAGGAGCAGCAAGTGTATTAACAGATCAGTCTGGGGGAACTGTAGTTTCAGGAAGTGATTATTCTGAACTTTCAGGTATATATCCTTCATTTACAGGGACTACATACAGCCTTCCAAGGATAGTTAATGCCGGAGTAATAAAAGTAGACGGAAAATTTGAAGTGCCGTATGGAGGAGTTGTTGCGGTAAAAGTAGAGCCAAGCACATTCAGGATACCGACACAGGAAGAAATTACAAGTAAAAACTATGCATCAGAAGATATAAATTCAAAATTTTTAGTGTCAGATGCAGTGAAATACATAGCGGATGGATTTAATATAAAAGATATTACAATATCTAAAGATTTTACACAAGGAACTAATTCTACAGTATATAAATTAGAGAATCTGTTTAATCTGAAAGAAGGAATCGGGACAGTAATCAGTGAATCTATTACTTGGCAGGCAATTCCTGATACTACAGAGTCGGGATTAGATGTATGGATGTCAAAAATAGATTATACTGACTATACAAGCGGAACATGGCTCGAGGATTTTTCCGGAGCTATGGACAAAAATTATGATGGTTCTGCGGGAAAAGCCGGACAAATATATGATAAAATAGATAATATAACATCATTGAGTGATTTTAATCATAAAATGTCGAGTTTAGCCGGAAATGTATATGCTAATATGAATCAGAGAGAAAATGATATAGTAAGAACACTTGAAAATTCACTTGATCTGCTGCAAGACTCAAAAAATAATACAAAAGAGAATGTCAAAATAAATGTAATAGCTGGAAAAGGCAAGCTGACAGAAAATACAGACGGAGTGACAGGATATAATTATGAATCTGTGGGAGTACAGGCTTTACGGGAAGTAGAACGAACTTATAAACATACATTCGGATACTCGGCAGGATATTTTCATACAAATTATGAGATGAATGACGGAAACAGCAGTGAAGAAGATGCAGATACGATACAGCTTGGATTCCATAATAAATACAGATCAAATGACTGGATATTAAGAAATGATGTATTAGGAAGGGTAAGTATTTATAATACAGACAGAAATATAGACTGGATAAATACCGGAAGATCACAGATGACAGGAATGTATGAGACGTATAGCATATCAAGTAATAATAAGCTTGGAAAAGAAATAACATTAGGAAAGAATACAAGTATAACACCATATGGCGGTCTTGATGTAATGTATATTACTAGACCGACATTCAGTGAAGATGGTTTGGAGGCTTTAGAAGTAAGAGGAAATGACGCCTGGAGCGTAAAACCTAAAGCAGGAGTAGAACTAAAGGGAGAAGTGCCGCTTAAGGATCAATGGAAACTGAAAGGAGCTCTGGATGTAGCATATGGTTATGAGCTTGGAGATCTGAACGAGAGAGAATATGCAAAACTAGTAAATATAGAAACAGATTATCATAAATTATCAAAACCAGAGGAAGAAAAAGGAATATTAACTACTAAAGCAACAATAGGAGTTGAAATAGAAGACAGGTACGGTATTTTTCTTACCGGGGAATATAAAACAGGAAATAACAGTGAAAATGAATACAGAGCAGGAGTAACATTGAAAGCAGTATTTTAAAAAATTAAATTATAATTAGTGTTATGCTTGTTTTTAAAATGTGTAATTTTTTGTTTTGTATGAGCAGTACTTCTGAAAAATGATGTTTAAACACTGATAAAAATAGGTAAGATAATAAAAATATAAAGTTAATAATTTAAATCATTCCGATTTAAGAAGTTTTAATATTAATGCTGGGATTTTTATAAAAAGAACAAAAATAATGAAAAACTAAGAAAAAGAGATTACAATATATGAAGATTAGAATTTTATAAAAAGCATTGGAAGTTTAAATAAAAAACTAAAAACGGAGTGTGAGTGCCTATGGAAATAATTCATAAAAAAGAACAGAAACAGTTTGAAGCATGGGAAAATAATGAAATGCTGGGACATATGACTTATACATGGATAGGGGATGATAAATTCATTATAGACCATACTGTGGTAGAAATTCCGGCGGAAGGAAAAGGTGTAGGAAAGAGTCTGGTGATGGCAGGTGTTGATTTTGCCAGAAAGAATAATCTGAAAATATTGCCTTTGTGCCCGTTTGCAAAACTAATATTTGACAAAAACAATGATATTCACGATGTTTTAATGAAATAAAATTTTTGATAATAAGATATTTAAAAGAGCTGCTGGAAAAACAGCTCTTTTTATATGGGAGCCGGTTTATGGGAATTAAATTAAAAAAGGTAAAAGAAGTATATATTCTTTTACCTGTATTACTAAATTTAAGATATTTATTTATGCATAGTAACAAACGAATCAAACAACACCTTTATGTCCTTGTCTCCCTTAAAATAAGCCGGTATTTCCTTATCGATAGAGAGGAAATCATAAACTGCAGTCATAGCAGTTCTGACGGAATACTCTACAGTAAAAACTACACCCTCCGGAATCTCCACAAACTGCCCTATAAAAGCAAGATTTTTATAACCCTCTGGTCTTACACGGGGTCTGTCGGAAATTTTTCGCGGCATAAACTGGCTCGTAATAAAAGGAAGAATACACGGAATACAATTTGATGTTTTTTTCATTTCAGAAACATAATCATGAAATTTCAGATGGCAGAGCAGTTCAGTAAGTATCTCTTTACCTGTACATTCAGTCATTTTCTTTTTTATGTAATCTCCCTTTCTGTCAGGAAATAAGCCGTATCCCCAGAAAACTGTCACGTCTTCAGGCTGATTCAGAAAATGAGGCTGATAGGCAATTACTACAGACATCAGCCAGCTGGAATCCTTCAGAGTTACCAGAGCACCTGTACCAGCGGTATTGCCTGAAAATTTTTCCATCATATCAAGAAATTTATTGTCTTTATTGCATGTGACAGTAAATGATTCCCAAAAACTCTGGTCTATATTCCCGTCAAAAACTTTAGGATTACCAAATTCAGGCCTTCCTGCAGATATTTTTTCCCAGAATTCCCATGAGGTACCAAGATTAGTTTCGGAAAAAACAGGAGGTGAAGTCATAGAGCCGAGAGTAGTGGCAGCAGTCATAGAGCCGTTTGTGATAATAACCAGATCATCAGAATTTATATATACAGTTTCATCTGTATTATTTCTTGAAATATATAATTTTGAAACACTTTTTTCGTTATTTTCAATAGTTTCAAATTCTATATCTTTTACTTCGCAGTCATATTCAAATATAACTCCCTGTTCCTTGAGCCATAATTCCACAGGCAGAATGATAGAATCATACTGATTATAAAGTGAGCGTTTTACACCGGAAAGATTGTTTATTCTTGGAAATTCATGAATGAAAATATGCAGGTATCTTTTGAACTCTAGTACACTGTGCCATGGCTCGAAAGCAAAGGTAGTTGCCCACATATACCAGAAATTAGTGGTGAAAAAATGAGGTGAAAAGAAATCTTCTATGGTTATATCTTCAAGAGATTTTTCAGATTTTGCCATAAGTTTTATAAGTGTCATTCTGTCGCTTTCATTAAAGCCCATGGAAGAAACATCGGTTATTTGTCCGTTTCTGTCCACAAGACGGGCCTTGCTGTTCGTCTGTATTCTTTCGTTAAAGTTTTTTATTTCTTCATAAACTGAAATATTTTTATCTGAAATTGCAGGTATTTCTGAAAGGACATTCCAGAGTGCAGGATACTGTTCATAGTCAAACATACGGCCTCCCCTGATAACATATCCGTCATCGGCATTTCCGCTTCCGTCCATACTTCCGCCGCTTACATTCAGCTTGTCATATATATGAATGTTTTCTGCGGGCATTTTTCCGTCTCTGATAAGAAAAACAGCACCGGAAAGAGCACCAATACCTCCTCCTATGAAATATGCCTTTTTATTTTTCACATTTTCTGCTGACATAATATCAGCCTCCAGTCTTTAATATGATTAAAAAGAATATAATTGCTAGTTGTTAACAAATTATACTCTGGAAAAAATTCAAAGTCAACGTTATTTTTTATTCTAATAAATCTAAGGTTAATCTAAGTTTTTTCAAAGAGTAATATATTGCTAAAAAAATATTTTTTAAAAGGAGAAAACTATATGTATACACCGGGAAAAAGCGTTTACCGAAATAAAGCATATAAAATGATTTTATGTTATAATATAAAAGAGAAATTTTTAAAGTTATAAAAAATTATTATATACAGAAATGAGGGAATTTATGCCGAGAACTTCGGAAAATAACGGGAAACTGCTTAAATACCTGAAAGAAAAATATGCCGAGTTAGATAAACCGGTATTGGAAGAGAGACTTGAAAAAGAGAAGAAAAAGACACTCAGCAAAGTAGAGAGAAACCCTTATCAGAAAGATTATGCACGGCTTATTCATTCATCTTCATTCAGATGTCTTCAGGGGAAAATGCAGCTTCTGGATGTTAATTATGCAGAGCATTACAGAAACCGTCTTACGCACAGTATAGAAGTATCACAGATAGCAAGAGGAATAGTGGATTATTTTATAAGTATTTTTCCTGACGAGCTTGGGGATGAGAATTTCTATTCCATAAAGGATAACTATGTCTTAGAGTTTTCTTCACTGGCACATGACTTGGGAAATCCTCCTTTTGGTCATTACGGCGAGATGGTTTTGGACAGGCTTGCGGTGGAAAACGGACTCGAGGGCTTTGAAGGGAATGCACAGACACTGCGGATATTAACAAGGCTTGAGCGGGCAAAGGGCGGAATACACGGCCTTAATTTGTCTAAAAGAAGCCTTTTGTCAATAGTAAAGTCTTTTAATAAAATTACAGAAAGACAGAAAAGATTTTTATATGCTGATGATTATGAAGTAATAAAGTCTATTGCGGATAAAACAGGAATAAAGCCTATGACGCTTGATGCACAGATAATGGATCTTGCTGATGAAATAGCATATATAGGCCATGATCTGGAGGATGCCCTGAATCTGAAATTTTTCAATGACAGAGAATTTATGAATCAGCTGAAAAAAGAGAATTTAAGCAGCAGAGAGTATGAGCTTGTAAAAAACATTTTTGAAAATGCCCACGAGGAAGCGGAAGAATCAAATACAACAGAAGAATACAGCAAGATTTTCAGAAAAAATGTAAGGGGAAATATAGTAAATGATCTGATACAGGATATTATCTGCGTGGAGGAAAACGGGGAAAGAAGATTATACTTCAATGAATACGGTAATCTGGCTTTAGAGCTGAAAAAGCTCATATTCAAATTGATTAACAGAGAAAGTAATGTTGTGATATATGAAAAACGGGGTGAAATAATCTTAAGAGGTCTTTTTGAGCTGTTCATGGATGAAAAATTTAACAGAAACGGAATATTGCTTCCGGAAGAATACCGGATAGACTGGGAATCTGACAAAGAAAGGAATATCATAGATTATTTGTCAGGAATGATGGATTTATATACTGTAGAATTATATGAAAAATATTTCGGCACTAATAAACTGAACGAAGTGTACATGAGCTATAAAGAAAAGGCGGAATAAGAGTTTTTGAAATTCCGGTTTTTATTGATTCTGTGCTTTTTAATATGGTACAATATAAGAAATAATAAAATATAAAATTAACAGGAGAAACCAAGGTTTTAGAGGCTTCTTCAAGGTACTGCCAGATAATCGGCAGAAAAAAATTAATATTAAATAAAGAGGTGTAATATGCATTCAGGATTCATAGCAATAGTAGGAAGACCCAATGTAGGGAAGTCCACTATGATGAATAAACTAATTGAAGAGAAAGTGGCAATAGTTTCAAATAAATCGGGAACAACAAGGGACAGAATAAAAGGAATAGTGAATAAAGGAGAAAATCAGTATATTTTTATGGATACTCCGGGAATTCACAAGCCCAGACATCTTCTGGGAGAACATATGACTAATGTAGCATTGGAAACATTAAAAGGAGTAGATGCAATAATGTTTCTGCTGGACGGGACTCAGGAAATAAGCACAGGCGATGAATTTGTAAATGATCATGTAAAAGCTGTGAATACTCCTGTAGTATTGGTAATAAATAAAATAGATAAACTGAGCGATCAGGAAATACAGGATAAGCTTTTGGAAATAAAGGAAAAACTGGGGGATTTTGATAAGATTATTACAATAGCTGCCGAATACGGAATAGGAATGCATAAAATATATGACGAGCTTCGGGAATATCTTACATCAGATGTTTGGTACTATCCGGAAGATATGTATACTGATATTTCGATAAATAAAATGATAAGAGAAATAGTAAGAGAGAAGCTTCTGTTTTATACAAAGGATGAAATACCTCACAGTATAGCTATAGAAATAATAGATATAGACAATACTCCCAAGTTAGCCAGATATGATATAAACATATACGTGGAAAGAGATTCCCAGAAGGGAATTATTATAGGCAAGGACGGGAATCTTCTGAAAAAGGTAGGAAGAGAAGCCAGACTTGAAATAGAAAATCTCCTTGAGAAAAAAGTTTTTTTGAATTTATGGGTAAAAGTGAAGAAAAACTGGAGAAAGAAAAAAGATTTTCTAAAGGAACTCGGATATGACGAGTAAGATTCACAGTGCTTTAGCTGCATTTTGAAAATTGGAAATAAGACGGAGATAACAGGGTACAGGCTGTCGGATATTTTATGGTTAAGGTTTATTAAGCAAATACAGATATTTGGCACTGAAAGTCATTAATTAATTTAAATTTTTCATTTTAAATATACTTCATTATTGAAAAACAGTAACAACAACATGTTTTAACTATACTGGGAATCAAAAGGAATGAATTGATGAAGAAAAAGTATAAAATTTTATGTGTCAGTGATATAGACATTCTTTCTAATATGAATCTGGAATCAATGAAAAATAAATTCAGGGATATTGACTTTATAATATCTGCCGGCGATGTTTCAAACAGATATATAGATTTTCTGGTATCCACACTGGATAAAGATATTATTTACGTGAACGGCAACCATGTTTATCATAAAGACCATCCGATTACATTTGCCAAGAATATAGACGGAAAGTTTTTGAAATATAAGGGACTTAGAATTCTCGGGCTGGACGGGTCAAAGCTTTACTCGCATAAAGAACATCAGTATACTGACTTTCAGATGACATGCAAGGTAATGAAAAATATTATAAGCTTATGGCGGGGAGTAGATATAGTAGTATCTCATGCTTCCCCGAAAGGAATACATGATATAGACGAAAGGGTTCATGAAGGGTTTAAGATATTTAATAAAGTAATAAAATGGTTCAAACCGAAATTATGGGTTCATGGTCATGTTCATCTTCATAATTATCTTGCAGTGCAGGAAACTTATGTGGATGATACGAGGATAATGAATGTTTTCGGATATAAACTGCTTGAGTTAGAAAAATGAAGAAATAAAGAGGTAGCGTGTTATGGATCTGTATAATGAAAACTTACAGAGAGAAGCGGAAAATGCATATAAGAAATTTATTAAGTCATCAAAAGGATTATTTGGCATAAATAAACAAAAAAGCGGACTGGAGTCTTTTAAGAGTATACAGAAACAGGAACAGGCGTATAACAGTTCCGTTCTCGGAATAAGGGATGTAAGATTAGAGCAGATAGAAGGAAGTGTAGAAAAATACAAGGATTTTGATAAAAACTTTGTTCCGAAAAATGAGGTTATCAAGGAAAGATGGACAAAAATTTATGTGGCCTGTATGAAGGAAGAATCTCTTCCCCCGGTAATTCTTTATAAAATAAAAGATACTTACTATGTCTACGACGGAAATCACCGTGTATCAGTGGCGAAATTTTTGAATTTTCCGACTATAGAGGCAGAGGTCACTGAATTTCTTCCTTCCGGCGAGGATACTGAAGATCTTGTATACAGGGAAAGGTTTATTTTTGAAAAGGAAACAGATATACAGGACATAATTTTTACGGAACATGGAAAATATGAAAGACTGGATACAGAGATAAAGTCATACAAGGAATTTCTTGAAGAAAAAAAAGCTTTGGAATGTACGTATAAAGAAGCTGCAAGATATTGGTACAGGGATATTTTCAAAAGCATTACAGGTATTCTGGAATCTAATTCTATGACAGAGTATTATGAAGGCTTTAATATAAATGATCTATTTATATTTGTACTGGATCATAAATATTTTATAAGTAGGGAAAAGCAGGGTGATCAGGGGTATCTTTACGCTGTCATTGATTTTGTAAATATGGTAAAGACAAATGAGGATATCTCGCTGGCAAATAAATGTATCATTCCTGATGAAAGAAGAAAAGATTTTTTGAAGCTTCGTAAAACTGACAGGGAGATGAAGCTGCCGCGTGAACGGATAGAAGGCAATGAAATTCTTCTTAAAATAACCGGAATAGATTTTGAATACAATGATTTTACTTATGAAATGATAGAAAATTTTCGTAAAATTTATAAAATAGAGACCTTTGCAAATGCTGTAAAAAAATGGTATGAAGAGGTATATATACATATCCTGAAATATTTTTTGATAAAAGTGAAAAAGCTTCCCGAAAAATACAGCAGATATCTGAAGCTGTTCACAGGAAACGATAAAAGAATATTTGAATCAATATATAATTTTAGAAGACTCCATTACTATTACGGCGATAAAGGCGAGGAAAGGCTTGTCGACTGGAAAAATACCATTTTGAATTATATAGTGGAAATTTATATAAATATAATTGACGGTATAGCAGAAAGCAGTGTTTCTTATGCTAAGGCCATCGACGTCTATTATACAGTGGAAAAAGAATATTTTTATCTTTTAAAAAATGAGAAAATACTGGCATCAGAGAAAAAAAATCTGAATTATTCCAAAATAAAAGAAGTGGAGTCAATATTTTCACTAAACTGGTTTGGGAAAAAATTCAGAACGGATAATGTGTCAGAGATATTAACAGATGAAAGATATGATGAGTTTCAAAAAAAATTTACTTCCAAAAAAAATCTGCAGAAATTTGAAAAAATTTATTATAAATATGACGGAATAAATATTTATTCTACTTTTTCAAAATTGGAAAAAGCAATGAAAATAACCGGAGAGAAAGAGTTTATCTTTGATTTGGAAAGAAATATGAAAACTTTATCCGGTACGGGTTATGTTGTAAAAAATTATAAAACAATCGAAATTTTGAGAAGCTTTGACAAAGAAAAAGAAAATATGAGTTTTCTGGATTTTTATGCAAAAATACTTGATCACGGGGTATCGGCATCACCGGATTTCCTGTTTTTGAATATTCTGGATATAGCACTTGATTATCTGAATAACTGTAAAAATATAGAATCCTGCGTCGAAGAGCAGACCTATATCTGATATAATAATTGTTACTAATAAAATAAAGCATTAAATATATGGGAGGAAGAAATCAAATATGAATGTGAAATCGGTATTTTTGGACTTGGACGGAACAGTTCTGCATGATGATAAAACTATTTCAAAAAGACTTGCAGATGTGGTAACAGAACTGAAAAAACGGATAAATATATATGTATCCACTGGAAGAAGCTGGGAATCAGCCTCATCATATGTAGAAAAACTGGGTCTTGAGGATCTGGCGATAAATTATAACGGAGCAAGAATAATCAATCTGAAAACAAAAGAGGTAATATCAGAAAAGCCGCTTAATGAGGAAACTGTAAAAAAGCTTATAGCAGTATCACGTGAACATAAGATTCACCTGAATTTATACAAAGATGACAAATGGTATGTGGAAAATGCAGGAAGAGAAGCGGAATATTATTCTAATCTTACTGATATTAAGTGGAATCTTATAAATTTTGATGATTTTATGGGAAAAAAATCTACTAAGGCTCTTTTTGTAGCTGAATATAAAAGGCTTGAAGAGATAAAAGAAATACTTCAAAAGAAGCTTTCAGGCGTGGAGTATGTATTTTCAAGCGAGTATTATATGGAAATTTTACAGGAAGGTGTCAATAAAGGAAGTGCAGTAAAAAAAGTATTAGAGGAAAGCGGTGTTTCAAAGGATGAGGCTATGGCCTTCGGGGATCACTGGAATGATAAAGAGATGCTTCAATATGTAAAATATGGTTATTTAATGGGAAATGCCCCAGAAAATCTGAAAGAAGTATTTGATAAGGAAAAAATTATAGCTGCTAATAATGAAGACGGAGTAGCGCAAATTTTGGAAAAATTAATCTAAATTGGTGATTGGATGATGAGAGAAGAGTTTGTACATTTGAAACTGCATACAGAGTATTCACTTCTGGAGGGCGTAGGCAAAATAGAAGAATATCTGGACAGGGCGAAAAAACTGGATATAAAGCAATTAGCTGTGACTGACACAGCTATGTTTGGCGTGGTCGAATTTTATGAAAAGGCTTTTAAAAAGGGAATAAAGCCTATAATTGGTCTTGAAATATTTATGGACGGTTTTTTTTCCGAAGGAGAATATTCACTTACTCTGCTTGCGAGGAACCAGACAGGATATAAAAATCTGTGTAAACTTTCATCACTGTCATTCAGCAGATTTAACAGAAGCAGAAATAAAATAAGATATGAGGAATTAAAAAAACATTCCGAAGGTCTGTTTATACTTTCCGGAGGAATAAACAGCGAGCTTACCGAATCTATACTGACTTATAAATACAGTGAATTTAAAAATATAATAACGAAGCTTGTACAGGATTTCGGTGAATATTTTTATGTAGAAGTACCTGCCGCTGAAAGGCTGAAGGATAAAGTAAAGCTGTATATAGAGATGGCAGAGGAATGCAATGCGGAATATGTGGCTGCCAATGATGTATATTATCCTAATTTCGGTGACAGTATCCTCCAGAAAATAATGATTTCGATAAAGGACGGAACTAAAATAAATTCTGAAAATACAGAGTTAAAATATAATGATCTTTATCTGAAATCGGCGGAGCAGATGAAGGAAAATTTTTCAGGATATGAAAAAGCGATTGAAAATAGTTTGAAAATAGCAAGAGAGTGCAATGTAAGCTTTGAATTTGATAAATTTAAATTTCCCGAATATAATCTTCCAGAGGGAAAAAGTGAGACAGAGTATATCAGAGAGCTGGTATATGACGGACTGAAAAAGAAATACGGCGAGCCTTTGGAGGAAAAAATAACGGAAAGAGCAGAGTATGAGCTTGATATAATAAATAAAATGGGATATAACGGGTACTTCATAATAGTATGGGATTTTATAAAATATGCAAAGGATAACGGTATTTATGTGGGACCGGGAAGAGGTTCGTCGGCGGGGAGCATAGTATCATATGCTCTGAATATAACCGAGGTAGATCCTATTAAGTATAACCTGATTTTTGAACGTTTTTTGAATCCTGAAAGAATTTCAATGCCTGATATAGATATAGATTTTGATCAGGAACAAAGAGAACAGGTAATAGATTATGTAGTAAAAAAATACGGACATGAAAAGGTAGCTCATATTATTACATTCGGGACTCTGAAAGCAAGGGCGGCAATCAGGGACGTAGGAAGAGTTCTTGATATTAATCTGAAAAAAGTAGATAAAGTAGCAAAATTAATACCGCATTTTTCCGAGCTGGAAGATGCAGTAAAGAATGTACGCGAATTAAAAACTCTTTATAACAGTGACAGTGAAGTAAGAGATATGATAGATTATTCTCTTAAGCTGGAGGGGAAAGTAAGACATGCTTCGGTTCATGCGGCGGGTATGGTTATTTCCAAAGATGTTTTGGATGATGAAATTCCTACTTATTCAGACGGTCGGGCATCTTTTCTGTCTACGCAGTATCAGATGAAAGAGCTGGAGGATCTGGGAATACTCAAGATGGATTTTCTCGGGCTGAAAAACCTGACTATCCTCAGAAAAACAATGGAAAATATAAAAATAACACAGGGAAAAGTCATGGTACTGGATGATATACCTCTTGATGATAAAGAAACATATAAAATGCTTACCGCAGGAGACACACTCGGAGTTTTCCAGTGTGAGTCCATTGGAATAAGAAGACTTATGCAAAAGATGAAAATAGAAAAGTTTGAAGATATAGTGGCGCTTTTGGCTCTGTACAGACCGGGACCTCTGCGGAGCGGTATGGTTGATGATTTTATAGCGAGCAAGAATGAAGGAGCCGCAATAAAGTATCCTCATGAGGCCTTAATAGATGTGTTGAGCGAAACATATGGCGTTATACTTTATCAGGAACAGGTACTGAAAATAGTAAATGTACTTGCCAATTATACAATGGGTGAAGGAGACAGTCTCCGGCGTGCAATGGGTAAAAAAATTCCGGAATTAATGGCACAGAACAGGGAAGTATTCATAAAAAGAGCTGTAGAAAATAATATTACTCCTGATAAGGCTGAGGAGATATTTAACCTCATAGATAAATTCTCGGGATACGGATTTCCAAAATCCCACTCAGTGGCTTATGCTTTGGTGGCTTACTGGACGGCATACTTGAAAACTAATTATTTTAAAGAATTTTTTGCTGCGACTATGTCTACGGAAATGTATAATATAGACAGGCTTTCACTGTTTATAAATGAGGCAAGAGATAAGGGAGTGAAAGTTCTTCTTCCGGATGTTAATTTGTCAGCATATGAGTTTCTTGCAGAAAAAGACGGAATACGGTTCGGACTTCTGGCAATAAAGCATGTGGGAATAAACATAGTAAAGAAAGTAATTGAAGTCAGAAAAAATGAAAAATTTGATTCTTATGAAGATTTTGTATATAATCTGAAAAAAGAGGGACTGAATAAAAAACAGCTGGAAGCATTTGTATTTTCCGGAAGCCTTGATAAAATACATAATAACAGAAAAGAGATGTTTTCATCAATAGACAGGGTTTTGGAATGGTGTGAGAAAAAATTTAATTCCGAAGAGGATCTTCAGATGATATTATTCGGGGGGAAATCTCAGAAAATAGGATTGTTTTCAATGGAAAAATCCGAAGAATACAGTGAAAGTCTTCTTTTGGAAAAGGAAAAAGAATTTTTGGGGGTTTATCTTTCGAAGCATCCTCTTGATAATTACAAGCTTCTTATGAGAACAATAGACAAAACCCGTATGGACAGTCTGAAACAAGGGAAAAGAGCAAGGGTAATAGGTCTTGTAAAAGATATAAAAAAAATGATTACCAAAAAAACTGGAGAACCAATGGCAAGATTTTTTGTGGAGGATTATGGTACAAAAGCCGAAGTGGTTTGTTTTCCGAGGGATTATATAAATTACAGCCATGAAATATTTGACGGGAATGCGGTAATCGTGGAAGGAACAGTATCTTCCGACAACAGCGGCAGGCTTAACATTCATATGACAAATATAAGTTCTCTAAAGGATATAGATGAAAATCACAGACTGAAACTGTATATACTGATAGATGAGGAAACAAAAGGACAAATGGTTCAGGTGAAAAAAGTCATAACAGAAAATAAAGGACCGAATCAGGTATATTTTGCAGTAAATGAAGCCGGTAAAAAAGAGATAATAAAACTAAGCGAGAAATACAGAGTAAGCATTACAGCAAAATTTATAGAGGAGCTTTCACAATTATTCAGTTATAAAAAGATAAAAATAAAATAGCGATATCTATGCAGCAGAGATCAGCGGTATTCTGACTCGAATGTTTATACCGAAAATCAGGGGGATGAGTGCAGAAGTTTCGGCATTAATAGTTTCAGGTATTTTATAGTTTGCGTAAGATAAAATTTACAATAAAATAAAAAGATTCTGATTATGAAAAGACAGTTCTCTAAGCTGTCTGTAACTATTAGATTGCAAAAAGAACAACTGTGTGATAAAATTATATAAAGATTTTTTGCAGGAGGAAAAATGGAATTAAAAGAAATAAAGGAGTTAATGAAACTTATAAAGGAAGAAGACCTGGGTGAAATTAAGGTAAATATCGGGGCAGAAAAGCTGCATCTGAAAAATACCAAGAGTCCGAATACTAATTTCCAGAGTGTTCAGGAAAAAGTAGTTTTTATTGAAGAGCCTGAACCGGCAAAAGAAATTGTAAAATCTAAAAATGTTGGGAAAATTAAATTTTTAAATATTGAAAAAGAAATGGAAGTAAAAGAGGGTGCAAAACTTGCCACGATAGAAGCTATAGGGGTAGCAACCGATGTAAAGGCTCCTGTGAGCGGTATACTTACGGAAATATTCGTGGCAGATCAATCAATCGTAGATTACGGAAAAAATTTATTTGAGATTGAGATAAGTGAATAATTATTAGGAGGAAAAATGTTTAAAAAGATATTAGTTGCCAATAGAGGAGAAATTGCTGTTAGGGTTATCAGGGCAGCTAGGGAGCTTGGTATTAAGACAGTAGCAGTATATGCAGAGGCAGATAAAGAATCATTGCATGTGAAACTTGCTGATGAGGCTATATGTATAGGGCCTGCAAGTGCATCAGAATCATATCTGAAAATACCGAATATAATTTCAGCCGCACTTGTAACAGAAGCTGAAGGAATACATCCGGGATACGGGTTTCTTTCAGAAAATGCAGGATTTGCAAAAATATGCGCCGAAAATAATATAGTATTTATAGGACCAAGTCCTGAAATTATCAGTCAAATGGGAGACAAGGCAACTGCCAGAGCCACTGCAATCGCGCATAAAGTACCTATTACTAAAGGATCTGACGGAATAATAAAAGATATAAAAGAAGCAAGAATTCTTGCCAAAAAAGAAATAACTTATCCTGTTATCATAAAGGCAACTGCCGGCGGGGGCGGAAAAGGGATGAGAATAGCAAGAAACGAAAAAGAACTGGAAGAAAATATGGTTGCTGCACAGACAGAAGCACAGGCAGCATTTGGAAATCCGGATGTATATATAGAAAAATATGTGGAAGAGCCAAGACATGTGGAAATTCAGATAATCGGAGATAAATTTGGAAATGTAGTTCATCTTGGAGAAAGAGACTGTTCTATACAAAGAAGACACCAAAAGCTTATAGAGGAGGCACCTTCTGCAGGAATAAACAAAAGTATAAGAGAAAAAATGGGAAAAACAGCTGTGGCACTTGCTAAAGGAATAAAGTATGACAGTGTGGGGACATTGGAATTTCTTGTAGATAAAAGCGGAAATTTCTATTTTATGGAGATGAATACAAGAATACAGGTAGAACACACAATTTCAGAAGAAATAACAGGTATAGATCTGATAAAAGAGCAAATCAGAGTAGCAGCCGGTAAAAAATTAAGTTTTACACAAAAAGATATACATATAAAAGGACACGCAATAGAATGCAGAATAAATGCAGAAGATCCGGCAAATAATTTTCTTCCTTCAGTAGGAACTCTTGAAACATATATAACATCCGGAGGAGTAGGCGTAAGAGTGGATTCACATTCTTATCAGGGATATGAAATACCTCCGCAATACGACTCAATGATAGCAAAACTGGTAGTGTGGGGTAATACAAGAGAAGAAGCTATAACAAGAATGAAAAGAGCACTGGGAGAATTTATAATTGAAGGAATAGAAACTACAATACCTTTTCATTTAAAGGTCCTTGAAAATGAGGATTTTGAAAGCGGAGATATATTTACAAACTTTATTGAAACACATTTTAATAATTAAAATTTAGGAGGAACAAATATGAATGATTTAGGAAATATAAGCATTTCTTCGGAAGTAGTAGCTACAATAGCGAGTTCGGTTGCTTCAGATGTGGAAGGTGTATACAGTTTAGCAGGTGCAGAGCCGAAAAATGAATTTACAAAATTTTTTAAATCTGTTTCATCTTCCGGGAATAAAGGAATTGAGGTAGAAGTAGGAGAAACTGAGTGTACAATAGATCTTTATGTAATAGCAAAAATGGGATTTCAGCTTCCGGCACTGGCTGGAGAAATACAAAAAAGAGTAGTTAAAGCAATAACTGAAATGACAGGTCTGAAAGTACAGGAAGTAAATGTGTATATTCAGAAAATAGTTAAAGATGATGTACCAAAGCTGGAAAATGCAGAAGTAAAACCTTTGGATGCAGAAGAAATAGTGGATGAAAGCGAATTATAAACAATGATTTAAAGATAACGAAATATGGCAGTGTCAAGAGCTTTGTTATTTAAACAAAATATGAATTGGTGTGGTGTCACGTCTGGCTAAAAAAAACGGGTTACTGCACTGGACATGCGTAGGGAGGTAAAAATGATAACATTTTTAGTATTTTTAGCTTGGTTATCGATAATTTCCGGGAGTCTTATTGTGATAGGACTGGGTTTGTCAGATTTAATCATGAAGACAGGATATTTGGAAGTGATACATCGAAGAATAGATTTATCTGATCCACAGGTAATAATAATGTTAATACTGTTAATAATAGTATATCTGATAATTTTCGTTTTATATTTTGTCCACAGACTGACGAAATACTCTGAAAATAAAGTAATAAAAAGCAAAAATGGTGAAATCACAGTAACATATAAAACTATAAACAATCTGGTAAGAGAATATCTCGGAGCACAGAAGTTTATAAAGTCAATAAAAACAAAAACAGCCAAAAAAGGACGTGGAGTAGTAATAAATGCAGTTCTGGAACTGTATTCGATAAAAAATCTGAACAGCAGACTTCAGGAATTGCAGAATGAACTGGTGGAGTATCTTTTTAATTCTACAGGTGTAGAGCTTAAAAAATCATATTTTAAGATAAAAAAGCTTATACAAAATCAGGAAATTTACACCTTTTATGCTGAAAATGAAGATACTAAGATACTTGATTACAAAGAAAAACCTGAATTTGAGTCTACATTAAAAATTTCAGGCATGAAAGAAGAAGAGGAAGAAAATAAAAATATAGACAACATACAGGAAACAAAATAGAAAGGACCGAAATGGGTAGGAGAAAGCTTAGGGAAGAAATATTTAAACTGTTATTTGAAAGAGAACTGATAGATAATGATATGGATGTGAGACTTGCAGAGGTTCTTTCGGAAAATAACATTACAAAAGAAGAAGATATTGAATTTATGAGAGAATACATAAAAAATGTTACCGAGCATAAAGAAAGTATCGAAGATAAAATAAAATCCAAGCTTGTTGGCTGGTCCTTTGATATATTGGGAACTGTGGAGAAGACGCTTCTGAAAATGTCATTTTATGAAATTACAGAAGCAGGTACAGGGCACGAGATAGTAATTAATGAAACAGTGGAACTGGCGAAAAAATATGGTGAAGATAAGACACCGGATTTCATAAACGGGATACTGGCAGATCTGGTGAGCTGATTATCGGAGAAAAATATGGAAATTGTGATATTTAAAGATATAGAAACTTCAAAGAATGAAATATTTTCTCTTTTTGAAAAAGAGACAGACAATAGTATATTAATAGATTTTGGGGATAATTTTATTGATCCCCAAATTTTGTATTTTATGTTATTTATACAAAGAGAGGCTGTTTTGCGAAAAATTTCCGTGATTTTCATAGTGGGGGATGAAAGCTCATTCAAAAAGCTTCTTCTTGAAAAGTATAATAAATATTTTTCTATATTTAATACCTATAAAGAATATGAAAATCTGAAAAGATTCATAAAATTTAAGGTTGCTAATATAAATAACGAACAGTTTGTTAAAGAGCTGATTACAAATATTCTGACAAATGACAGATTCAATGTAACCGAATATTCTTCTAAGGATTTTCTCATGAAAAGGAAAATAGATGAGGATGTAGTTATTCTTGAATATAAAGATGAAAAGAAGAATTTTTTTGAAGTGATAAAGAAAATAAAGCATTTAGATAAAAATATACCTGTTATTCTGCTTTCTAATGATAATGACCTTGAGCAGGCACTTACTACTATAAGGCTCGGGGTAAATGAAATAGTAAGAAAGCCGTTTAAGAGAGAAGAGATAAGCAATGCAGTAAAAAGAGTAGCTGTAGAGTCAGAATTGGTAAAAGAAAATGAAAGACTTTTCAGAGAGATCCAGAAAAGAGAGAAGGAGCTTACTGTACTTTATAATAACCTGGAAAAAGAGCTTACTCTTGCATCGGAAATACAAAAAAGCCTTATGCCTAAGAATGATCTTCACTTTGGTGATTACCGCATAAGATACATATATAAGCCCTCGCAGGACATAGGGGGAGATTTTTGTGATATTCTGGAGGTTGACGAGAATAATTTTGCAGTAGCTTTTGCGGATATATCAGGCCATGGGATACCGGCCTCTTTATTGTCAACTATGCTGAAAGTATATATTCTTAACTACGGCTATGATATAAAAGATACAGCCAAGCTCACTGAAACACTGAATGAAGATGTAATACGAGTATTTCCCAGAGGTAAATTTATCAGTCTGTTTTATCTGATGATTGATTTTCATAATAATAGAATGAAATTTTGTAAGGCAGCACAGGAAAGTGCCTTTCTGCTCAGAGGGGAAACGGGTGAGATAGAGGAGCTGAGTACGGAGGGTCAGGTGTTAGGACTTTTTTCAAAAATTGATTTTCCGGATATTGTAAATTTTGAGGAGAAAAGTACTGATTTTAACAAAGGAGACAAGCTGCTTCTATATACAGACGGAATAGTGGAGGCCCGGAATGCAGACGGGGAATTTTTCGGAATTGAAAGAATAAAGGAAATACTTTTGGAAAGTAAGGACTCTGACGATATACTTGATATTATTCTGAAAGAATTATATAAATTCACAGAAAGCGAAAAGCTCGAAGATGATCTTACTTTTCTGCTGATAGAGAGGGATTAAACAGGAATAAGTTTTGGCAAAGCACTCTGCCAAAACTTATTTTTTGTTATTAAACCTGATAATATAAAAAAATTTTGTTACAAAAAAATATTTTGTATGCTATAATATTTTAACTTCAAAATAAAGGAGACAGGTAATGAAAAAATCTATTAAAATAAATGGAATTTGTTGTTCAGGGTGCACTTCAAAAATAGAAAATGCACTAAAAGGTCTTACAGAAACTGAAAAGGTAGAGATAAATCCTGCCGAGGGTATTGTTTCGCTTGAATTATCAAGAGATGTTGATAATGAGCTGATAGAAAATATTATTACCAGTTCCGGACATTATACTGTTACGGAAATAATTTAGCATTTTGATAATATAGTATCCTGAAATATTGATACGGATTTATCAAAATGATATTAACATATATGAAAGCCCTTCCGGGCTTTTTTCTTTTAAAATATCGGGGTTGTGAATAATTCTTTTCTTTTAAAAATAATAGTAAAATGCTATTATAAAATAGATGTTGTTTTATCTAAAAAAAACAATACCGGAAAAATATTCAGGGAGGTTTTATAATATGGCAAAAATAACAATGGAAGTCTTGGAAGAGACTTTAAAAAAGTATAATATAGAAAATAATTACGATAATTTTATATTTGGATATAAATTATCAAAATTAATCGGTTTTGCAGATATGCAGATATTTGGTATAGGAAAGAACAGCATAATCCTTCTGCCTGTGACAGCTCTGGGGGCATTGGAAAATGAAAAGCCGGAGATTTTGAAATTTTTTGATGAGATAGAAGGCTTTGAATTAAAAAAAGGTCTTCTTAGTCATACTCTGATTATAAGCTTTTTAGATGGTAAAAAATTAAAGTATAAAATAAATAAGTTTGTAATTCCGTATCCATGGCATAATGAGAGCGTAAAAAGACTTCTGGATAAGGAGTAGAAAGGCAAGTGAATAATTAAGTGGAGTATGTGTCTATAAATGGCAGAAAGTATGCTTTTGTAAAGAATTACAGGAGAAATGAAAAATTACGAAAAGAATATAATAAATTAACTGAAAAAACCTATGGATTTGATTTTGAAACATGGTATCAGGAAGGGTACTGGGGAGAAGGGCATATTCCATATACATTGTTTGACGGACAGTCTGCTGTTTCAAATGTTTCTGTAAATAAAATAAAATTTTCTGTTTTGGGTGAAGAAAAAGAATATATACAGCTTGGAACTGTTATGACAGATAAAGCGTATAAAAAACAGGGACTAAGCAGCTATCTGATAAAAAGAGCAATTGATGATACAAAATCCGAATGTGATTTAATATATCTTTTTGCTAATAAAAATGTTCTTGATTTTTATCCTAAATTCGGTTTCAGAGAAACAAAGGAGTATAATTATTTTAAAGATATAAATTATGTGAAGACGGAAGCTAAGATAAAAAAACTGGATATGAATGATATTGAGAGCAAGAAATTTTTGTATGAAAAAGCCAAGAACAGTCTATCTCTATCTAAAGTGTCAATGGTGAATAATTCTGAGCTCATTATGTTTTACTGCACATCTTTTATGAAAAATTTTGTTTATTACATAGAAAACCTTGACGCTGTAGTTATTGCCGAGTATGATGGAAATATACTTCATATATATGATGTTTTTTCCGGCCGAAAAATCGAATTGAGGAATATTATAAACATAATGTCACTGGCTGAAACAGAAAAAGCAGTATTAGGCTTTACACCTGATGAAGAGGGGTTTCAAAATTCCATGCAGAACGACAGGGATAATGTTTTATTTGTTTATAACAGAGATAAGGTAATTTTTGACTATAACAGACTGAAATTCCCCGAATTATCCCATACCTGACAGGAGAAAAAACAAAAAAGTCAATATTGTTCAATAAATTTTTTTACATACATGCTATAAATATATAAATGGAAGGAGATAAAATGGGATATGAGAAGCGGCAGATATATCTGGATAAAGAGCTCGATATAGAAGCATACTGGTTTTACGGGATAATGCAGAAATTTCCCAATCATTTTCATGAATATTATGTTATAGGCTTTGTAGAAGAAGGACAGCGCCGTTTGCTCTGCAAAAATAAGGATTATACAATAAATCCGCAGGATTTGGTAATTTTGAATCCCTTTGATAGCCATACATGCATGCAGATTAATAATGAGGCACTTGACTGGCGGTGTATTAATATAAAAAAAGAGGTAATTCAGAAAGCAACAGAGGAAATTTATGGTGAAAAATACCTGCCGTCTTTTTCCAAAACTGTTTTATCAGATATAGAAATACTGATGTTATTAAAGGAATTGCATACTATGATTGTTTTGGGTACCGGAAACAGTAAAACCAGAAAAGAAAAATTTTATAAAATTATAAAAAAATTATATGATGAATATAACGGGCAGATTTTAGAAGAGGAAGTAATACCGGCAGAAGAAATAAAGTATTTGTGCAGATATATGAAGAATAATTACAGACAGAAGCTTACTCTTGATGAATTAAGCAAAATAACAGGGCAGAACAAATTTACACTGCTCAGAAATTTTAATAAGGTTCATGGTCTGACGCCCTATCAGTATCTGGAGACAATCAGGATAGAAAAGGCAAGAACATATTTGGAAGAAGGGCACACTCCGGCAGAGGTAGCTTTGAATACTGGTTTTTCGGACCAAAGCCATTTTACAAGGTTTTTTAAAAGCTTTATAGGGTTTACACCAAAACAGTATCAAAAATTATTTAAAGAAAATATTGAACAGGAGAAAAAATGAGAACAAAAAATGAAATATCAGGGCATCTTTTTGCACTGACCGCAATATTAGTATGGGGAACAACCTTTACTTCAACTAAAATATTACTAAAAAGCTTTGCTCCTGTGGAGATATTATTTTTTCGTTTTATTATAGGATTTACAGTACTTTTTATATTGTCGCCGCGTAAAATATCGGTGAAAAATATGAGACAGGAATTGATACTTGCAGCTGCCGGATTCTGCGGGATAACAATGTATTTTCTTATGGAAAATATAGCATTGCTGCATACTACAGCTTCCAATGCAGGAGTAATTGTATCACTATCACCATTTTTTACGGGTATTTTATCATTTTATTTTTCAGATGACGAGAAGCTTGATGTAAGCTTTTTTATCGGTTTTGTTATAGCTTTAACTGGGATAGGACTTATTTCCTTTAATGGAATGATGAATCTGAACCTGAATCCGATAGGTGATTTTCTTGCCTTATTGGCAGCATTTTTCTGGTCGCTGTACTCGATATTAATGAAAAAAGTCAGTAAATTCGGATACAGCAATCTTGAAAGTACAAAGCGGGTATTTTTTTACGGCTTGTTTTTTATGATTCCGGCTATATTAATATCTGATTTTAAATGGGAATTTATCAGATTTGCAGATCCTGTAAATTTGTTTAATATATTGTTTTTGGGTGCAGGGGCTTCGGCTCTGTGCTTTGCAGCATGGAATACAGCTGTTAATATACTGGGTGCTGTAAAAACAAGTGTGTATATTTATATAGTACCTATAGTTACAGTCCTAAGTGCTGCATTGGTTTTGGGTGAGAAGCTGACGATTATTTCTGTCTGCGGGGTAATTATTACATTTGCAGGACTGTTAATTTCAGAAAATAAAATTAATTTTAAGAAAATAAGATCTTTTGGAAAAGCAGAAGAATAGTCAGAAAGAAAAATAACAAAATAAAAAACGGGAAAATCAAAATAGAGCTTTACACAAATCTTTAAAATATTTTACGGTTAAATTTTTAAAGAATTTCTATTTTGAGATGTTCCCGTTTGTTTTTATATTAATAAATTTATTTAATAAGTTAATATTTAGTTGTTCCCTCGACAGCACAGACATTTGCAATTATTTTACAGTCCTTTCCGCCGTTTTTCTCGCATTTTTTCAGTGCTTTTTCATTTGACCTCTCTACACGTGTATTATAGCCGATTCCACCAAAATTATCCGTAGCAGAATCAGAACCGATAATTTTATCACTTTTGGAATAAGCAACCCCGACACATCTTTTACTGTCCACCATAAAGACTTTACAGTCAGAACCGCAGCGTTCCAGCACATCATTTTTAGCTTCTTTTCTATCTTTGGTATTTGAGATGCTTGCCCATTTTCCCGTAGCAGGATCAATAGCTACTGTGCCTATAATGGGGGTAATAATCCATGATTCACCACTACTGGTAGAACAATACTGCCCGGTTGTAACATATCCACCGTTAGGACACATACAAACTTGCGCATTACAGCCGTCTGCCAAAGACCGGACGCTCAAAACTCCAAATAACAGTAATGTAAAGAATAATAATTTTTTCATAGTTTTTTCTCCTTTGATTTATTTATTCATCGTTGAATACAGGTAAATTATAATTCATTTAATGTAAAAAATCAATTAGATTATTTAATAATGAGTATGGTTCTCTTAAAAAATATAGAATTGATAAACTTTTGTGTTTATGTTATAC